>CAWKDP010000027.1:0-61056 GCA_963848405.1 uncultured Actinomycetes bacterium
TTACCTGCAAATAGACCACTTTTCTTCGCGATTGTCTCTTGCGACCAAGCCCGGATCCACCTCTAGGGGACAGGTTTTGGGGACAGGTTCTGGGGAGGACATGGGGCTGGCGCCCGCCAGCGTCCGGGTGTCCGACGAGGAGCGCCGCAGCCAGCTACCCCCGGGGAGACTGCTGCTCGCTCGCCGAGGCAACGGTGATCCGCTCCCACCGGTCGAATGCGGCTGCGAGACGCTCCTTCTGCCTACGCAAGAGACCCTGTTCGATCAGCTTGCGGATCGCGCGTGCGTAGTCGCCCGCCCATTTTCCGACCTTTACTTGCCCGAAGTGCCGCTCGAGCGTGCCGAGAACGATGGCTTCGAAGCTGACGCCGCCCGAGTCTGCGGCCCGGACGTACTGGAGGATGTCGTGCTCCAGCGCATCGAGTCGCATGCCGACCTTCTCCTGATAGAGCTGCTCGACGACCTCCGGTAGCGCGCCCTCGCCATACGTGCGCAGATAGAGCTCCTTGTCGACCTTGGCGATCTCATCGTTCATGAGCATGTACGCATCGACGTGGGACGCCGCGTGCACCATCCAGTACTCGGGCGTCGCCTCGTACGAGCCCCGCACGGGGCAGGCCGACGTGAAGGCAAACCACCCGCCGAGCACGTCCTCGAAGTAAACGTGCATGTAGGCACGCTCCCGGTCGACCACCGGAAGGCTCGGGTCCACCGAGCGCCAGCGCTGCGAGCCGCCGAAGAAGGCGTCGATGTTCGCGGCGTTCGCCGCCGCCCCCGGGATATCCGAGTTCGGCGTGCCGTCCCGGAGCAACTGGCCGCGCGTGCGGTGGACGACACCGAAGTCCACGATCACGAAGATGTCGGTTTTCCCCTTCCGCTCCAGCAGGCCACGGCATGCTTCGGCCGTGATCGCCTTCAGGCCGATCGGGTCGAGGAAGATCAGCGCGGGGTCGTCGCCGATCATGGTCGTGATCGCCTCCACGTGCTTCGCGAAGCCGCCGCGGAACGACGTGACGACATCGCTGAAACCCGGACATTCGCTCGACGAGGTCGGCGTAGTTCTTGCGGTTACGCTCGACGCAAATTACGCGCATTTGCTTGCCGGGCCGCCCGTCGGCGTAGCGACGCGCCTCCAGTGCGCAGATCACCGGCGAGCCGTCGACGCGCTCGCCCGTCACATCGTCCTCATAGCTCGCAGCACCCGCGAAGCAGTCGACGACCCAGATCGTGTCGGCGAGCGTCCCGACCTTCATGCTCCAGGGGCGGAGATAGCGACCGAGGATCGTGTGCTTGATCCATGTCCACTGCCGCCTGGAAATCGTGCTGAAGAAGCGTCGCTCCCTTGGCTCGACCGGCGTCGAGCTCTTGGGGAAGTCGCACGCCAGCACGCTCGCTGCCTGCTGGCGCAGGAACTCCCGCCAGCTCGGTCCGGTGCGCCGCGGTGCCGGCTTGAGTCCCGCCGCCAGCAGGAGCCGTCGGACGGTGCTCGGCGAGACATGCACCCCGAGCTTGAGGAGCTCACCGGCGATCCGCGGGTAGCCCCAGCGCGGGTTCTCCCGCGCCAAGCGCAGGACGAGCTCACGCACGCGACGCTCAACCGGTGGCCGCCCTGGAGATCGCTGTGACTGCGTCCACCTGCGGCGCACGAGTTGCCCGTGCCAGCGCAGCAGCGTCTGCGGCGTCACGATCAGGCCCTGGCAGCGGCGCCGGGGAAGGATTCGGCTCAGCGCGGCGAGGAAGGCACGATCGGCCGGCCGAAGACGCGGGCGCGGCTGCTGCCGACGGAGGACCGCAAGCTGGTGGCGCAGAACCAGCAGTTCGACGTCCTTGGTGAACTCGCTGCGACGGCCCCGCACGAGCAACCGCAGCAGCGTCGAGAACGCGAGATACGCGAAAGAAAGGAGCATCGGTCGATGCTTCCAGACCTCGCAACCGCAGCGATCGAGAACCCGAACCGAGTATTGGAACCCCTCAGGGACGCTGCACTGGGCTGACCGCGAGTTCACAGTGCGGCCAGCCAGCAGTTGGCGCGAACGCTATGCGCTCGCCGACGGAGACCGCGAGCTTGCCATTCTCGATGGCAGGGGCTGGGGTCGACGGCCTGTGAAGGTCACGGTCGACGACCTCGACGTGATCGAAGCCGGCCTACTCCTCTTCGCAGCCTTCATTGTCCGCGGGCGCGCCGAGGACGCCCAGAGTGCCGCCGGAGCCGGAGCCTCGACGGCAAGCATGGGCGGCGCCGGCTAGCGGCAAGCGGCCGGCGCCGCGCGCACGCGAGGTCAAGGAGTGCTGTCACACTTCATCCATTAACGCCTCAGTCCCGCTCTGCGCCGCGAGGCTTCGCGACGGCAGCAGTTGCCGCTCTGTGCCCGCCCACGGAGACCTTTGCGAGCATCACACGCGACTCGCGGCCAAGCTCGGACGCGACACGGTCGTGAATGGCGAACACACGAAGAAGCGACGCGCTCGCCAGCGACTTCCCGTCGTAGCCGAGTCCGAGCCGCTCGAGCTAACAGCACACAGCTTCAGCCGCCCATCAGCGGTACGCCCCGCCCTGGCGCTCACGGCTGCAGAGGAAGTCGAGACGATCCGTCGCGTGCTCCTCGAGGCCGCGACCAACACGACGAGGGAATCCTGGGCGACGTGCACATGCCCCGAGTGTGGGAAGAGCTTCCGGCAGGAGATCTCGGTGCCGGATCACGGCGCTCGGATCAAGGCCGTGGAGACCCTCTTGCGAGAAGGGCTAGGGCGTGTCGGCGAAGCTGAGGTCGCCGAACCCGGATGCCGAGCTCTGTTGCCGAGGTCGAAGCCTTGAGTTGGGACGAGCTGAAGTTCGTCTTCGCGATCTCGCACGCGCAAGCGATCCGTGCGTTCGTCGATCAGGGCGATGAGGCGCTCCGCTCCGAGGTCGAGCGGTGGGAGCCGGACGCTCGCGCGACGATCGCACGCGCACTCGCCGAAGTCACCTGACGGATCGCTCAGATCTGACATCCCTCTGACACGCCGTCGCGAGGCTTTTGTTCATCTAGGACTCCGAGCGACCTCCGACTCTGCGTGACGGAGATCACGGTTACGCCCGCCTAGCCAGTCCTACTGCGGACGCCACCCCGTCCACCCCCACCCCCTCCGAACGACACTTGTCGCCGGGGCCTGCTCGCGGGAAGCCCAGGGCGGCAAGCCCGTCAAGGACGCACAGCTTTGGGCGATCCCCTCTCGAAGTACAGGTGGACGAGCTGTAGCGCGTCCTCTAGCGGCAGATTCGGGAGTTTACGGGCGGCGTCCTCGGCCAGCCAGAGCGCGCGGCGCTCGATCGCTCGGGACATGGGGACGTGCGATCAATCGTCGCGGCGACTCGGAACACGGACGACGCCGTCGACGACGACTGCCCCATTGCGGATCGAGTACAGAGCGACTAGGGCCGGCGTGATGTCTCCGTATTGGTCGAATGAGAACGACCCGAGAATCCCTCCAGTAACCCGTGTGTTGAAGAGCTCCTCGACAACCACGGCGCGCGTGCCGTCCGAGCGCGCGATTGCATCGAGGAGCACCTCCGCGGCCTGCGCAGCCTGCGCCGCCTCCGCAAAATCCGCATACGCGGCTCCGCTCCTCCCCGCGCCCTGCGGCTCCTCTGGCGCGTCGACGGACCGCAGAAAGCGCCGCGCGGCCGGAGCAAGTGCCTCGGGCGTGGCACCGTAGCCGGTGACGCGAAGTCCTTCACCGACGGGACCCCAGTCTCTCGGGAGTGAGGGCGCGGCCACGAACTGGTCTCCGGCTGCGAATACGACATTCGGGCCGAGCCGGCGGCGAAGGTCTTCCATCAGACGCCTGGCGTTGTTCTGGGTATGCCCGGCGAAGAAAACGAGCTGGGGCCGCGCGGCTGCGGCTCGCTCGGCGATCGACGCGTAGCTCCTTTGCGTGCGCCACTCGAGCTCGGTCGTGACGAGGCCGAGGCTGCGGGCGGTCTCGACGAAGGCGCCGCCGACGGCGGGCCCGTACCACGTGAATCCGATATCTTCGCCGTTCACGAGTGCGACGACCCGCCGCGCTCCCATCTGCTTCGCGAGGGTTGCGGCCGCGGCCCCGAGGTCGTCGTCCGACGCCACGAGACGCGCGTAGTTCCGCACCCCGCCCGAGTAGAGCGACTCGGGATCGTTGTCGGAGTAGGGAGTCCTCCGCGTAAGGCCCGGATCCGTGTTCGTCGGGCTCACCATCGCGAGTGGCCCCGTCGCTGTGCGGCTGAGGATCGGTATCTGCAAAGCGGCGCACTTCGAGTAATTCGGCCCGATCATCCCGAGCACGTCCCTCGTGGCAGCGTAAGCCTCCGCGTTCTGCTCGCAGGACTGCTCACCGATCTCGGAGTGGCACGACTGGTAGCCGATCCGATATTTGCCAGCGTGGAAGCCCCGGGAACGCAGGACGCCCTTGATAACCCGGACCCCATGCCTCGGTTCCTCGCGCAGCAGGTCCGAGACGATGATTGCGTCGGGCTCTCCCTCGCCCTCGTAGATTACGTCCGAACAGGTCGCGATCTCCACCGGAGTCGCGGTCTCGCCTCCACTGCAGCCTGCGGCGAGGACGCTCGAAACAAGCGTCAGCACAAGCGCTAAGGCTTTCACACCGTGATGATCCGCCCAGTCCGCCGCGGGCGTCAAGCTAGCTCGAGCTAATCCATCCAAGGCCGGAGTGGACGGCGTCGGAGTCCTCGATGACGATGACGCGGCTTCCCAGAGTGCAGGTCAGGGTTCCATGCCGGCTCTCCAGCCCCTGAAGCCCGAAGACCTAGAGAGCGACATTCCTGCACACTCGCGCACGTCAGTCACGCACTCCTGGGCCGCGACACGGAGCGGCGCGTCGTCAAGGGTGACCGCGGTTGCGGCCAGCTGATCCTGAGCGGAAGATCCCGCACGATGGAACCCATGTCAGAGTCAGAGTTCGAACCAGTCCCCGAAGCCATCGCCGATCGCTACGGGGTGGTTATTCCCCCGCGTTGGGAGCGACTTCTCTCTAACACGACTGGCGGAGTTTTCCGAGGAGGGGAGTTCGTCGTGCGAGTAGAACCGGCCGATCCCGCGAGTGTGAGATGGGAGCATGCACTTCTTCTGTTCCTGGCGAACGAGATCGAGCAGGTGGTCGCGCCACTCGCGGCGCTCGATGGCTCAACCTTCTATTTGGACGGTCGCCACGTCGTTTCAGTCTTTCCGTTTCTCGAGGGCGAGGAATTGCGGTCTCGCGAGGCGCTCTTTCGACAAGAGCTGCCGGCGTTGCTCGCGCGTCTACATCGACACGCTCAGGCGTGGCCGGTGACTGAGCAGCGTCCCGGGGTGCCTTCACTGCGTGACCGGAACTGGGACAGGAACGACTGGTGGGACTGGAGCGTGGTCGAAAAGCCGGCGGCATTGGTGCGGGCATTCGAAGAACTGCGCGCTTGGGTCGCAGACGCCAACGATCTGCGTGTCTGCGCGATCCACGGTGACTTCCATACGGGAAACGTCCTGGTGCGCGATGGGCGCGTCGCTGGCATCGTCGATTGGCAGTACGCGCGCACGGACTGGCCTGCTCTTGAGCTGGCTGGGATGGTCTGGGACCTGTCATGGGACGGCAGCTCGACGACGATCGATCACGCGCTCCGTGATGACCTCGTTCAGAAGTACGTCGACTCAGGTGGCCCTGGCGAGGCTGCCGCAGTCGTTCGGATGATGCGGCTGGAATCGATGGTTTCAGCTCTCATATCACTGACACGCGCCGCGAAGGGCCTGCCCTGGAATCGCGAGTTCACGCAGCTCCTCATCGCAACGCTGGACGAACTCGCCTAACGGTTGCTTCTCGCTCTCGGGCCCAGGCCCCAGCCGCTCTCGGGCCCAGGCCCCAGCCCTATAACCCGTTCACGGGGGTGGGATCCTCGCACCCTCTACGCGCACGCACGCGTAATAGAAGGTGTCACGCTTCACTCATCAGCACGACGATTCCGCAGTGCGCCGCGAGACTTCGTGATGGAAGCGTCTGCCGCTCTGCCAGCCCAGGTTGGGGGATCAACTCCGGTGCCGGTCTGGGGGTGAAACCGCGGGCGGCAGGACTGTGATGAGTCACGCCAGAAAGGCGGACAAGCTCCTGATCAAGCCAGCAGCGGGCGCCAGACCGGCGCCGCCGCGCGCACACGGACGGATCATTCGCAAAGCACGCACAAGGCGGCCAGTCGCTTGACGAGTCACATGCGGCACGGCGACAACCAGGCTGGCAACGGCCCCAGACAGACCGACGCACCGAGTCTCACAGTCGCTTGAGACGGTCAGCGCCAGCTAGCTGGGAAGCTGTCGCTGTCCTCGATCCGACGCTCGTCCGCGAGCCGGTCCTCAAGCGACCGCTGGAGATCTGGGCGACCACGCTGAGGCCGTCGTCGTTTCCGAGCCAGAGGCCGCTCCTCACCAACGAGAATCGACACAGCCGGGAGAGCTGCGGCCTCCCCGGCGGAGCGCGCATCCCCTCTCCAGTAGATCCTGCCGGCGCTAACCCACAGCCGCACCATGTCCTCGTCAGACATCTCCAGGGGGCGAGGTAGATCGCGTCCCTCACCGAACGACCAAGGCTCCTCCGCCAGAGTCCATCTGTCGATCGTGACGAGGATCGTCCCGAACCACGTTCTCGCCATAGGTTGGCGGCCTTTCGAAGGACCCGGCCCACCACATCTGGCCCTTACCCGCAATCCGAAGCAGCGGCTCCATCGGATGCGCGAGTGTTCACGAATGTCCCTTGAGTACAGGTCTCACGCGAGTCGCCGCATCTCGATGAACTCCCACTCGCGACCGCTCGTCCGGTGGTTGAAGACACGAACGGTGACGAAGCCGGCACGCTCGTAGACGGTGATCGCGCGGCGGTTGAAACTGGCGACGGATAGCGTGAACCGTTCCGGCGCAAAGTGGCGACGGGCGTAGTCGAGGCCCGCCTCGAGGAAGCTCCTCCCCAGGCCCCGCCCCGTCCAAGCGGGATGCAGACCAAGCCCGATCTCGATGCTGGTGCCGTTCGGGCGCTTGTACTGGAAGAACCCGATCAGGGCACCCTCGCTGTCCACCGCCACATACTCGTCTGCCCGCGCCCATGAGTCGAGTAGCTCGGCCAGATCGTCGGGGTCGGACGTCCAGTCGTAGAACGAGTACTCGTCAGGGTACCGCCAGGTAGCTATCGCCTCCGCGTCCGCCTGGCTCATCGACCTGAAGCGGAGCTCGACGGGCTCGTTGCTGCCCCGTGGGTCGCCTGCCGTCACGCTCGCCCGATGATGGCAGTTTGCTGGCGGCAGGAGCACCATCGCCTGCCCGAGTGTTCAGAAATATCTCTTGACCGAGGTGATCACGGAGCCGACCTGCGACCGATCTTCGCCGGGCCTTTGAGTGAAGCCCCCGGCCGCCGCTAAGGGCTCATCTGGTTCATTTGAGGCACCACTCGGAGACGCACTCGAGGTCTTTATCCGCCGCGCGGACGCCGAGCGCTTCGTCGAGGAGGTCGCGGCGACGATCCGGAACTCGCGAGCTACGTGCGGATCGCGGAGCGGGAGCTGGAGGCGGGCGGGCCGAACTAACCCGTCTGATCGTTCACAGCAAAGCGGGAGAGCCTGAGATCGTCCGGGATCTGCCTCGACGACGCAGCGATCCAAATGCGCGCCGCTCCGACGCGGTTGCGGACTCCGAGCTTCTCGAAGATGTTGTCGAGATGTTTCTTCACCGTGCCAGGAGCGACATTCAACTCGCCGGCTATCTCGGCGTTGGATCTCCCGCGCGCAACATGATCGAGGACCTGCGCCTCCCGCTCGGTGATGCCGAGGCTCTCGAGTTGCTGCGGGACATTTGGCGGCGGCGACCGGACGGCCATCCCGAGCACGGTCGCTACGACGTCGAGTAGCAAGAGATCCCGGTGTGTGAAGTCGACGCTGTCGCGGGCGCACGAGAGATCGTAAACGCGGCTCGATCCGAAGAAGCGCGCAGTCACGCAGTGGTTGAGATCGAACGGTCGCAGGACAGCGTCGTAGACCTCAAGCGCATGCAGCTGTCGCAGCGTTACGAAGTCGGATAGTCGAAGAGCGCGGGTCTCCGTTGGGTGCCGCATGCGTTCGATGACGAGCGGATGTTGGTCGGTAAACCTCGCCCACTCGGCTCGGCCTTCGGAGCTGTTGCGGAAAGTCGCGAATCGCGGCTCGTCGCCGACGAGGTAATAAAAGGTCCCCGCCTGACGTGGCCATCCACTCACCTGGACGTGGACAGTGTCGGCCGGGATGAGCCCTCCGACGCGTTCGACCGACCACGGCTCCAGTCGCCGCGGCTCGAACCGCGCGACGTGAGCAGCGTCGTGGGCGAACCCAACGAGAGTTCGGAGTTCCTGTTCGCCCAGACCCTCCATTAGTGACCAACGATACGACCCGATCGCAAGAGACACAACACATCTCGACCTGAATACGCCGATCGGCGTATCGCGGAGTCGTCCGCAGTCCCAGAAGCTTCATCGCAACTCGTTCTTCCTCGAAAGGAGCAGCGATGAAGTGGTTCCTCCCCACCGCAGCGACAAGCGCGGCGGCACTCGTGGTCGTGCTCACGGTCGCATTGCCTGGAACGTCCTCCCCGACTCGTGGCGACGACACGTCGTACGGCGCGTCTCCCATGTGCCTCGGCGAACCCTCGTGGTTCGCGCCGATCCACAAGGCCTACGACTGCAATCCGCAAATCACGCCCGACTTCGACTTTGCATCGCTGTACTCGCCCGCAGTTCGACAAGAGACGGTCTCGAACTCGCAGGCTATGCCGGCCGCACCACCGAACCACGCGAACCGGCTCGAGGCAACCTTCACCGAGGCCCCCGCGTCGGTCACCAACCGGATCGGCGACCTACAGACTTTTCAGCTGATCAACACCGGCAGCGGAACGGTCTCGGGGTTCGGGATGGCGACCGTCGTCGTCGGCATTACGCAGGATCGTTCGGTGACGCCGTGTGGGCGTGGAAGCTGGACGAACGCAGCGACACGACGCATCGTCCTTGGCGACAGCATGTTGATCGTCCGCGAAGCGAGCATCGCCTGTCCGACCGCGTCTGGCCTTGTCATCACGGGCACATATGAGGTCGACGGTCTTTCGAGCACGGGGATCTTCGCCGGCGCACGGGGTTCAGGCGAGCTCACCGTCAACGCCTCGTCCGCCACGGCCACGATCTCAGGCAAGCTGAAGCTCGCCGGCTCGAGCGACGACTGAGGCCCTAAAGCCACGGATTTCGCCAGTCCTCCCTCGGACGATCTGAGGGCGGGTAGGCAGCGGCGCGACTCTCGGGCGCTCTGCCGGTGAGGCCACCTGCCTCGCGCCCGCGCACGCGCGCGCGAGGCTGGTCGAGCCTGGGTCTGGGACGGCACCCCTCCCCCCGAGACGATGTTGGGGCCGCGGGGCCTCTTGCGGGAAGGCACTCTGCCGGTGAGGCCACCTGCCTCGCGCCCGCGCTCGCGCGCGCGAGGCTGGTCGAGCCTGGGTCTGGGACGCCACCCCTCCCCCCGAGACGATGTTGGGGCCGCGGGGCCTCTTGCGGGAAGGTCGACTGGCTCAGCGACGGACGCGGTAGCGGATGTGTGTGGCCTCAGGCGTGTCGATCACCCGGACGACGTCGAGCTCGACGAGCGACGGCAACACGTCGTACAGCCGACGACCCGCACCCAGCAGCACGGGAATCAGGTGAATCTGCACCTCGTCCAGCACTCCGGCCTCCAGCGCCGTTTGCGCGACATTCGCGCCACGCACCTGCACGTCTTTGCCACCGGCGGCAGCCTTCGCCTGTGCCATGGCGCTTTCGATCCCATCGCTCACGTACGTCACCAACGGGTAGTTCCAACGAGCGGCCGGACCGGGCGGTCGGTGACTGGGAACGAAGATCGGGAGGCCGCCGTGACTGCCACCCCAGTGATCCATGAGCTCGGCCGTCCGTCGCCCAGCGAGGACCGCACCGGCGGCGTTCCACTCGTCCGCGAACTGCGCGACGAGGCCGGACTCCACGTCCGCCCACTTGTGCAGCCGCTCGCCATCCTCGCCGCCGAGGAAGTCGTCGGTATCGGCGATGTAGCCATCGAGCGACATCGACATGTCGAGCACTGATGCAGACACTTCGACCTCCTGTGGTCTCGATCCAGCTGTTGTCACCTTGATGCAGACTCGGCATGGCGGCATTTCTCATTGGCCAGCCGGACCCACGACGACGCAAACGCGGAGCCGATCGTCGTCTTCCACTCGGGAGCGATCGAGTTGTGCCTTCATCGTCAACGGCAACAGGCTGAGCAGTTCCACCTTGGTGGACTCGTTCCCCAACCAAGGGAACGGGGCCTGCCTCGCCCTCCTCGTCGCCGGCGTTCATCATTCAGGAGATGCCGATCGGCACCTGCCCCGCTCGTCGCCGCGACGGCAAGCCGTGTGGCGCTCGTGCCTCCTCAGCAGAGGCCGTCTACTGCGCCCACCATGAGCGGATGGTCGAGCGTCACGGTGAGGAGGCTGTCCGAGCTGGGCGGGTCCCGCGCCGTCGGAACCCGCGCTTGGAGGAGTCGTTGCCGCTTATCGAGGCGCCGCTCCCACCGCAGAACGGTAACGACGGCAGCGGTCATGCCGACCCCGCCCAGGTTCGCCCCCGGCTCGCGGAAGCCGCAGCCGCCTCCCTCGACAACATCCAGGCCGCGCTCCTCGACGCCGCCCTCGGGGCGACGAGGGAGATGTGGGTCACGACCGCGTGCTCGGACTGCGGCAAGAAGCAGCGGATCGAGGTTCGGGTGCCGGACGTTCGGAGCCGGGTCGCCGCGATCGAACTACTCCTTCGCGAGGGTCTGGGTCGTCCGCCTCAGGCGGAGGAAGCTACCTCGCCTCGCCTGCCCCGAACCGCTGAAGCCGTCGAGAAACTGAGCTGGGACGACCTGAACGCGATCTTCGCCGCACAGTTCGCGAGCAAGATCGACGCGGTCACCGAGCGCGGCGGAGAAGCGGTACTGCGCGAGCGCGTCGCTGCGCTCGACGAGGGTCAGCAGAGGCTGCTGCGCGAGGCGTTGGACGACCTCGCGATGGCACGCTCAGGTTGACCAGCGGTTCACCAGTCCTCGCAGTCCCAGTGTTCATGTCGGATCGCGCCTGACCCCCTACTCACCAAGTAGGAGGCCACGGGCGTGGCCACTACCTCCCCCTCGATCTCGGTGATCGGTCGGGGCCTGGTGTAGGGCTGGTGTCAGGGCGTGGTTGCCTGCTGAAGAGGGACGACTAGCTCTTCGCGACCGAGAACCGCCATGTCGTGTCCCCTACGCCCTGAGGCCCCCGTGTTCGGTAGCGGATGGAGTGACGTCCTTCGGCTCCCAGGAGGATGATCGACCACTCGCGCAGAACCACGTCCCGACCCCGTGCCGGGGCAAATCCGCGCAGCCAGCGATCGGCATGTCCGAACTCACTGAGGCTGACCTGCTGGCCGTCGATCCACAGCTTCCACGACAGACCTCGCCACGCACTGTCGATCTGCTTCTCCGGCGCGAAGATCCCGTGTCCGACGAAGATGCGTCTAAGGGGAGGTAGCTGGCCGCAGGCCCGCGTGCGGCGACCAGGGCGTAGGACGATCGGATCGCAGATCGTGTCGAAGAGCCATGCGTCGGCATCTCGCTTGACACCCTGCACAACGAGCATCCCTTTGACGCGGGTTCCTGGATCGATTGCGTCGCCAGCCAAGGGGACTGCAGATGCCCCAGCCGTGAGCGCCAACGCAGCCATGCACAGAGCCGCACCCACGGCGAGAGCTGAGCGGGGAATGGCGGGCATCTCTATGCGGACAGACTACGCCCGGCAGCGTGCGCTGACGATCCCTGGTGCGCCGTCGTCACCCGATCTGGCGAACGAAGCGGTCGAGCGCGATGATGCGACCCGATGAGCGCGATATCGCGCCTTCGCCGCAAGCGCGTGGTTATTCCGGTCGTGACGATCGTAGGCGTTGTTGCCCTGGTCGCACTGCTCTGGTCGACGGGCCTCCTCGTCCCGGGGCGGGCGGCCGGTGGCTCGAGCATGTCCCCGACGATTCCCGCGTGTGATGGACGCTGGCTCACCGAGGGATTCACCTACCGCTTTCGCGACCCACACCGCGGAGAGATAGTCGCCTTTCACGCTCGAGGCCAACTCGGCGGGCCGGTCATACCCGACCCGAAGGCAAGGGATCTCGGTATCGGCAAGCGGGTGATCGCGATTCCGGGCGACTCGGTCGTCGGCCGCGGAGGCCGCGTCCTCGTCAACGGCAGGAAAGCAGACGACATCCTCACAGACCCCTTCCCACAAACCCGTCTCGGCGACGAGCAGTATTTCGTTCTCGGCGACAATCGCAGTTTCTCTCAGGACAGCCGCGACTTTGGGCCTGTCCCCCGCGACGCGATCTTCGGGCGCGTCGTACTCAACTACTGGCCGCTCGGACGATTCGGTGTGCCTGGCTACGACAAGGATCTCGTTCCGCCCGGAGATGTGTGCGGATCCTGATCGCCTGAGCCATCGGAACCTCGACGACGCAGATACTCGGCCCGTAGATCATCGAGAGACGCCGTGGCGTTGACTCCGACATCGTACGAGCCGAACAGCCCGTAGACACCCGTCCCCTCGCGACGTGCTCGGGCGGTGGGGCCTGCTCAAGGAGCAGGCATTGCGCCGGGGCGCCTGGTCGCCTCGCGCGCACGCGCGCGCGAGCCTGCAACGCGGTGTACGTAACCGCGAGCGCAGTGAAAAGTCCTGCAAGTAGGAATGTGCGCGCCAGCCGCGCGCCAGTCTCCCCGGATGTGCTGGCGAGGTTTCTCGTTCGGTCCTACACAGTGGTCACCCGCGCAACACCTCCCCCCGCGCACACGTTCGCCACGCGGGTCCTTCCGGGCGGTTCCGAAGATGTCGATGGCTAGCAGGCCGCAAACCAGATGTCTTCCAAGGCTTCGATCGGAGAGAACTCGAACTCGAAGCAGATGTCATCAACCGTGCTCTCAACCGTGCTGATCCGCGGCTCCAGGTCATCCATCCGAGAGGACAGGTCACCCACCTGAAACGACTGGTCGTCTACCTGCGATGACAGGTCGTCCACCTGAGATGACAGGTCTTCGACCTGCAGTGCCTGGTCGTCTGCGTCCGACGCGACGGACGCGATCGCGGTCTGCGCGTCAGGGCCTACCGGCCCTGGTGGCCCAACCGGCCCAACCGGACCGCGTGGGCCGCGCGGACCCTGTTCGCCCTGCTCGGCAAATGCGTCCGGGAACCAGTACTCCGGGTTGGCGACGATCCACACGACGAGACCTAGTGAAGCGAGCGCTGTGAGAAGGCTCGCAATCGAGATCGCCAAGAGCAGCCTTGGTCGCTCAAGCATCTTCTCCTCCGTTCTTCACGCCGCGAACAGCCAGCCTGCAGACCCGAGCGGACGAGCGGATGGCGGTCGCTAGGCTGCCCCCGGCTGTGGAAGTCGGCGGTCAGTGGTGTAGAGAGGGCAGAGATAGCGGCGTAAAGACGATGACTCGACCTGCATCGCTCGCGCGTGCGACTCCCGGATCGAGGAGGTCCGATGGGTACCCCTCCCCCCGAGAACGTGTGACGGAGCGGGGCCTCTTCCGGGACGCGACGTGCGTCACGTCGTCCCGCATGCTGTTGTCGAGCACCATCACGAGGTCTTCGCCGACCTCTTGCTCGGCGATCGCGACTCGCGTCGTGCCGACCGTCTTGAACCCGAAGCTCTCGTACAAGTGATGGCGCGTGTGTTCTTCTCCCAGACCGTGAGGAAGATGCGTCTTGCCGCTGCCAACCGCGGATGGTCGAGGGCCGTGTCCATGAGCCTCCGGCCTAACCCTCGTCCCTGCACGGCGGTATCGACATATAGGCGGCGAAAGCCGAGATCCCCAGGGCGAACTTCGACCTCGGGAATCGTCACGTCGCCGAACTGCACGTAGCCGAGCAGCCCACCGTGCTCTTCGGCGACGAGGATCGTCGTCTCTCGCAGGGCGGCGATGAAGTAGGCCTCAGAGCGCGACCTCTCAAGCTCCGAGGCTAGGCCTCTACGACTCAGCGGTTCGCCGAATGCGTCAGCCCAGGTTCGCTTGGCCAACTCCGAAAGCGCCGGAACGTCGCTCGATGTCGCTGGCCTGATGACGGGAGCGTCCACGATCTGACCGTAGCGCCCTCGGATGTGCGAGTCCGTCGGAGGGCTTGTACCTCCCCCTCGCGATGTGCCCGGGCGTCGGGGCCTGCTCGGGGAGGCCGCGCAAACCTGGCCCGCCTCTCTTGCGCGCGCACGCGCGCGCGAGACTTTCGGCCGGCGAGTTCGCGCCAGAAGAGGCCCCGCGCGCCCAACACTTTCTTCAGGGGGAGGGGTGGCGTCGCAGACCCCCAGGCTCGGCCAGCCTCGCGTGCGCGTGCGCGGGCGCGAGAGATGTGAGGACGGCGCGCCAGGTGCGGACGCGCGACCTCCGGGGTTCAGAGGCGCCGGGGGTATCCCGGTGGTGCTGATGATGTCCCAGCGAACGTGCTGAGCCTGACCCGACGCGGCTCCCGCAAAGGTCGTGAGCAACAGGGCCCCCGAGCACTACGACTCCGCCGAGGCCGATAAACCGTTTGAAGCGAGTTTGCATCTCGCCTCCTTTCTCAGTCGTGCACGACTACCCCACCGAGATCCGTCCGACCAGGACGTCCTCGGTCGGAAGCGCGATGGGCGATACGGGGAACCCCGGTGCGGTGAGCACCGTGAGCTGGAGCGTCCCCTCTCCGGGCCACCGTCGGTCACGCGCGCACACGGAAGGTCGCGGCGAACTTCTTCTCGGGACTCCCGGTGTGCGCGATCAGCACGCCGGAACCTTCGAGGGTCGGTGTCCCCCCGGATATCGAGAGGGTTGTCACCTCTCCCCGCACTGCCATCAGCGTGAAACCGGGGAATTGCGAAGACCCGGCCATGAGGCAGTTGAAGTGTCCCTGCACCGATCCGTCGGCCATCTTCGAGACCTGGAACCCGAATTGCGAGAACGGATTCACGCCGTCCACCGTGCCGCGGCCTCCGCCGTTGACGCTCGTCGGTGCATCCCCCATCGCCGCCGGTGACATCGCCGACGAGCGTCCGCGGTCTGCTCGCCCGGGCAGGGCTGGAGCCGGCGCCGCGGCGGGCAGGCCCGAGCTGGCGCAAGTTCCTTCGCGGGCAGGCGGCGAGCGTTGTCGCCTGCGACTTCTTCACGGTCGAGAGCGTGTTTCTGCGCCGCTACTACGTCCTGTTCTTCATCGCGCATGCGAGCCGGCGCGTCTGGCTCGCCGGCTGCACGACGAATCCCAGCGGCGCCTGGGTCACCCGGCAGGCACGCAACCTCGGTCTCGACTTCGGCGATCGGGGCGTCCGCTTCCTGATCCGCGACCGCGACAGCAAGTACAGCGGCCCGTTCGACGAAGTCTTCCGCAGCGAGGGCATCCGGATCGTGAAGACCCCGGTGCGAGCGCCGAAGGCGAACGCGGTCGCGGAGCGCTTCGTCCGTACCGTGCGCGCCGAGTGCCTGGACTGGCTGCTCATCCTCAACCGGCGTCACCTCGAACGCGTGCTCCGTGTCTACGTCCACCACTACAACCGCGAGCGGCCGCATCGCGCGCTCGAACTCCGGCCGCCCGAGCCGCAGGCACACGCAAGATCAGCGGCCGGCGAGATCCGCCGTCGCGACCGGCTCGGCGGCCTCATCCACGAGTACTACAAAGCAGCCGCCTGAGACGCGACACGAATAATGGCGCCCGTCAGCCCTTCAGCCTTCCGAAGCAGTGACGGCGCGCCGCCGCTTTGAAACTCGTAGCCAGTTGACTAAGGTTCGAGCGCGGCTCATCAATCCCGATTTCGAGGCGACGGCGGCACTGTGGCTACAACCGATTGCAATCTCGTTAGCGCCTGCGCCCGCTTCCGCGAGCACGCGCCGGTGTCTGCTCACCCGCGTCGACGGTCGCAGCGCTGCAGGAAGCCCTCGCAGTGACCCCGCGCAGCGGCCGTCGTGCCCCCGTCGATCCTAGCCCTGACGAGCACATTCGCTCGACAGACGATGAGTCCGCCGGCGCGCCAAGGGCTCGCCGGCGGATGACGCTCGATCTTGCGCGCGACCAGCATCGGTTCATCAAGCGCTTCGCCGTCGACGCCGACACAGACGCGAGCTCTGTACTGCGCACGCTCCTAAACCTCCTCGAGGAGGATTCCGAGCTCGCGGAACGAGTAGTGGCTCGGCTCGAACACGGTCGCCCCCGCAAGTAGCGCGCTCTCAACAGCCCGGTGAGTGCTTGTCCTTTGGGCTTGCTTGTGGCAGTATGTACGTACTTCAGTAACGCCTGATTTGAGGAGCCATAAGTTGGAGCGTTGCGAAGCGATCGCCATCTGTGGCTGTCAGCACACACCTGGCGCACGCCTCTGGGCGAAGACGAGGTCATGACTCTCGCCGAGGGAGAGCCTCCCCGAGTACTGCGTTCTCCCGGAGTACTCGCGAGCCCCCAAAGGCCGCCTAGTCCGATAGGCGCCACTGTGAAGCGTTACGGCATCGCAGCGTTCCTGGGAGCAGTCGCACTCGCGCTAGTCCTCCCTGGAGCGCTCACCGCCCAGCCCGCCTTCGTAGACCCGGCGCTGAGCCCGGTCGTCCCCGGCGACCTCGATCCACGCCCCGAGGTCCTGCATCTCGTGGACGCGAAGTGGACGTGTACGTCCTCCTTCAACTTCGACCTCGTGAAGATCGAGTTGGGCGACGCGGGCCCGAACGGAGACGCGATCAACATGCGCCTGGGCTGCGGCGGCGACTCGCGCATCGGGCGTATCGAGATCGACACCGTGAAGGCGGACGGCGTGAAGATCAACGCCGGGGCGATCGGCGGCATCGTGATCGAGGACGGCTACATCCTCTCGACCGGCTTCGTGCCGCCGAACCATCAGGACGGCGTGCAGAACGTGAACGGGGCCGGGGGCGCGATCCTCTTCCAGTCGGTGCTCATCGGCACCTGGGGGCACGCGCAGTTCTTCCCGACCGGCGGCTCGCAGATCGTCTGCGACGGCTGCGTCCTCATGGGCCGCGGTGCGATGCCGGTACGGGCCTCGGGCGCGGGCAACGGCGTTCGCAACTCGCTCATCTGCCAGTCGCCGCGCTTCGGTGAGTACGCCGTCTTCTCGGGAGGCGCGATCAATGAGAACAACACGTTCGTTCCTTACAACCTTGGCGACACGGATCCGCAGGGCGATCCAGGCAGTGGAACTGGCAACACGAAGCCCGAGTGCAACACCGAACCGGGTGCTGCTCCTCCCCCGCCCCCACCACCTCCTCCTCCACCGCCTGGAGGAAACTGTCTAGTCTCAAACTTCCAGACCTGGAACCTAGGAGGCACCAACTGTGATTTCAATTCCACTTTGGTCATTCCCAACAACCAGCAGTGGCGTTGTCCTCCAGTTCCTAGCACTGCGTTCCCCGTTAAGGTTGTCTTCAACTTTACGGACGTACTCCATGCGAACGATCAAGGATACGTGGATCTTGTCGCAGGGTGTCACGGTGATGGCAATAACGACACCATTGACTACATCATAGAGTCCAACGGAAACTTCCCGGCTGTAGGGCCGGAGGGTAACGCGGCCAAGTTCCGCGCCCCGCCTGGGCCGACCGACATCCAGATAACCGGCCGCTTTGAGTGTGGCCCCTCTGGAGGAGGAGCGCACCCTGATGTATGGCAGTTCCAAAACAACTCGACCAATGGGAACCTTGCCATCGTCAATGGTGTCTCCGGCAACTACGCCCAAGGTGTCGCAACCTGTGACGGAGCAGGAGGAAGTATTTTCTGGTCTGACGATGCCGACGTTGACATCATCGGCGGAGAGTACGTCACTTGTAATCACGGCCTGAACGGCAACGCTGGACGCTACGGAGACGGTAATGTTGTGCGAAACGCCAAGTTCCGTGTCAACAACCAGCACCCCAATTGCGCCGGGGTTGTCCAGACCGTGGCTTGCATCAACGTAAGAGACCTTCAACTCATCAATGTCACTTGCGAGCATCGCGTGGGTAGCTCGTTCGTGCCTCAAGCTCCAAGACCTTAGGCTTCATAAAAAGCAGAAGGGCTGTGGGGGTGTGCCTAAGCGTGCGGCTGTCGCTGGCCTACGTGTTCTCCGAAGGTTGTGGAAATCCACAAGCCTCTCGGCGGTGGACAGGCGTTGGCCGGTTCTCCCGCTGGCAGTGAGGCTAAGCCCAAGCCAGTCCAGTCCGGCTTCAAGTTCGGCGGTAAGTAATGCTTCCCCCGGAACTGATGGGTGGGGCTGGGCCTCCGCCTCCCGATCCGGCGCAGGCCGGTGGTGGGCCTCGTAAGGAACGCCCACCACTTTCTGTCGCGCGCACGCCCGCGCGAGGCTGGCCGAGCCTGGGGGTCTGCGACGCCACCCCTCCCCCTGAAGAAAGTGTTGGGCGCGCGGGGCCTCTTCCGAAGGCCGGGGCGCGAGAGTCCGAGCTCATCCTCACGCGCGCAGGCGCGCACGCGTAATAGAAAGGCGCTGAGGGCTACCCACCCCCTGAACGTGTTCGTCGGGTCGGGGCCTGGTCGCCCGCGGCTACTCCACCCGTCTCGACGCGCTCGTTCGACTGGAGCCTGCCCGCGGGCACTACCTCCCGTCGAGCGCGAGCAAAGTCCCGACACTGAAATTGACGTATGCAGGCTGCGGGCTCGGGTTCGCGCCCCCAAAACGACCCACACCCCCCTGCGGTTAGCAGTCGAGTTTTCGAGTCGCTGCACAGCCCTCAGGCTCGAAGTTGGTTCCTTTCGAGAGTTGAGAACGGGTTCGGCGTCGTCTCGACGGACCAACGAAAGCCCGAACTTCAGTAGCCGTCGAGGCTTCCGATGCGAATGCCCAGAGCGCGACCCGCAGCCCGCAGGAGATTTGCGCCTCTCTTCCGAGATCGGTACGCGCGTGTGGCGTCCCTCGTTGCGGCCGGGAGGTTGCCACTATCCTTCTCATAGAAGGCGCGCTCACTCTTAACCCCTTGCAGTGTCGCCGCGAAGCCATCGATCGCCAGTCTCCGCGCTCTTCGGTCCACTGCTGTCGAGGCACGAGTAGCGCGAAGTCGCGTCAGCGTTTGCACCAACCGGCCCTCGAGCCTCTTCCTGTCCTCTGAGTCGCCGATCTCGCTGACGCCGCGTAAAACGGCTTCCCTGATGGAGACGTCGGAAGACTTGGTCGGTGGCGTCGACGACCCGCACCCGGAGGAGAGCGCGACCGTCACGAATCCGACCGCCGCGACCAGGGCATGGCCTGCGTTCATGGACATGACGGTACAAGCGGTCTCGTTCACGCCGCCGACCTCCAACTCGCGCTCCTCGATCCGCATGGAGCTCGCCCGTCTCGGTTCGTCGCCGCGCAGGTCCTCGCGGTCGGCCTTCTCGCGCCGAAGGAACGTGTCGGTCGCATCGCCGAGAGGGCTGGTTTCGGACAGAGATACGTCGATGACGCCGTGGGCGAGAACGAGCGACAGAGTGGCCCAGCTCTCACCCCGCGTCGAGATAGGGCGAGCTGCCCTGTCCGGGGGTTGATTGCAGCGACAGCAGTCCGAGACTGCGCGTGCCTATCCTGAGGCGCTCAAGCCCGGTATCTAAGCCAAATCCGTGGGTGTGCGCTCGTTCGCCGGTTGGGTGCGCAAGACCGACGCGCTCGCCTTTTTTCTTCGTCGGTGTGGGACTCAAAAGAGAGCCGACGGGGGTCCGGCAGAGAGCGGGCGGTCTCTCGGTGTGGCAGGGTGCCGACGTCGTCGTCGGGATCACGGTTTCGTGGATTCCGTACGCCGCGGACTACACCCGCTTCTCGCGCGATCGCCGTGGCGCCTTCGCGGGTACCGGAATCGTGCACTTCGTGCCGGACCCTTGGTTGCTCACGCTCGGCGTCGTTCTCGTCCTGTCACGTGACCTGACGAACCCGGCGGCGCTCCCGCCGTCGTCCCCGGCGGTTTCGCGGCGGTGCTCGCGCTGTTCGCATTGCTCGTCACCGAGACCGACGAGGCGTTCGCGAACGTGTTCTCGGCCGCGGTCTCACTCGAGAACCTCGTCCCGCGCGCGCCCCAGAAGCTTTTGCTCGTCACCGTCACTTCGGCGGCGGTCGCCGGTGCGCTCATGATCGACCTCGTCGCGTACCAGACCTTCCTGCTCCTCCTCGGATCGTTCTTCGTCCCGCTCTTCGCCGTGCTCCTCGCCGACTGGCTGACGGCAGGCCGCCACTACGGGAGCGCGGACGTCTTCGGCGCGCCCGCCTGGCGTCCAGGCCTCCTCGCCGCCTGGATCGCGGGCTTTGCCGTCTACCAGTGGCTGTACCCGACGGGGCCTTCCTGGTGGGTGGAGGTCGTGAACGAGCTGAATCCACCGGACTGGGGCGTCGGCGCCACGGTTCCGAGCTTCTCGGTGGCCTTCGCCCTTGCTCTCGTCGCGACCTTGGCGGCGCGATCGTTGAGCTCACGACGCGCGACCGCCTGACCCTCGCAGAGCGCGCTCGCGCCGCAGGATGCAGCGAAGCGATACAACACGGCTGCATGACTCCGGCTCTCGAGCGACTCGCGGGCGGCCCCATCTCCTGGGGCGTGTGTGAAGTGCCGGGCTGGGGTGCCGAGCTCGACCCGGATCGCGTGCTTTCGGAGATGGCCGCGCTTGGGCTCCGCGCCACCGAGGCCGGCCCCGACGGCTACCTCGGAGCCGTCGCCGAGAGCATCACCGAGCTCGTCGAGCGGCACGGACTCCGCCTCGTCGGCGGCTTCCTTCCCGTGGTACTCCACAATCCCTCGGCGCACGCCGCGTCCGTTGCAGCGGCCCACCGAGTTGGCACGCTCTTCGAGGCCGCTGGTGCCTCGTTCCTCGTCTCCGCCGTCGTGGTGGATATCGATTGGTCGCCACGGATCCCGCTCTCGCACGCAGGGTGGCAGGCTGTCTTCGACGGACTCGCCCGACTTGACGAGGCCGCCGCGGCCCATGCGCTGACGCACGTCACCCATCCGCACTGGGGCACGCTCGTCGAGACATACGAGGACGTCTTTCGTGTGCTGGAGGGAAGCGACGTGCTCCTCTGCCTCGATACGGGTCACCTCGTGCTGGGCAACACCGACCCGGTGTGGCTCGCGCGCACCGGAGGTGAAAGAATCGCGCATGTGCACCTGAAGGACG
Source organism: uncultured Actinomycetes bacterium (assembly GCA_963848405.1). Taxonomy (GTDB): domain Bacteria; phylum Actinomycetota; class Thermoleophilia; order Gaiellales; family Gaiellaceae; genus GMQP-bins7. Next base: position 21,162 of record CAWKDP010000027.1, read on the forward strand.
TGGCGGGCCCGGTTGCGGACCGGCTGCGGACGGGCGAGCTCGAGTTCGTTCCGGCCGTGCAGTCGGGTCTCTTCCGGCCTTTGGGAGAGGGCTCCGCGCCCGTCGCCGAGACCATCCAAGCGGTCGAAGACTCCGGCTACGAAGGCTGGTACGTCCTCGAGCAGGACTGCGCGCTTCCGACGGCGGACATCCCCGCCGGCGAGGGGCCGATCGAGGACGTACGCCGGAGCATGGACTTCCTCCGGCTGCTTTTCAACGGTGCGGGCTTTGCGCCAGGGACAGAAGGGGCGTGAACCGCGAGCGACCGCGATTCCCTCAACGACGACACCGGGAGACAAGAGGAACAGGGAACGGAAGGAGGGCAGCATGAGTGAGGAGCTCACGCTCGACGAGCTCGAGCAGCACGCACTGAGCCGCCGCGACCTCATGGTCAAGGGCGGGATCGTGGCCGCAGGAGCGACACTGCTCGGCGGACCTGCAGCCGCCGCTTTCGGGGCGACGCAGCAGGCGGGCAACATCAAGATCGCCGTCGTTACCCACGGCGACACCGGATCGTTCTGGTCGGTCTTCAAGAAGGGCGTGGACCAGGCGGCGAAAGACCTCAAGTCACGTGGCGTCTCGGTGACGCAGGTCTACGCCAACAACGATGTCCCGAAACAGGTCGGGGGCATCAACGCCGCGATCGCGGCGAAGGCGAAGATCATCGCGACGTCGGTACCGGATGCGAGCGCGTTGAAGGGCGCACTCACCAACGCATCCAGGAAGGGGATCGTCGTCATCACCCTCAACTCCGGCCTCGGAGCCTTCGACAGCCTGCCCACCTACATGGTGCACGTGGGGCAGACGGAGGACATCGCGGGCCAGGGTGCGGGCAGGCAGTTCAAGGCTGCAGGCACGAAGAAGGTGCTGATCGTGATCCACGAGGCGAGCAACTCCGCTCTGGTGCAGCGCGCGAACGGCGTCAGGAAGATCCTCGGTGGAGGCCGCGTCCAGGTGCTGACCATCCCGAACGCGAAGGCGGATATTCCCGGAACGAAGACGAAGGTCGCCGCGGCCTTCAAGGCGAACAAGTCGCTCGACAGCTTCCTCGCCCTGGATCCGGACGTGACCATTCCGTGCCTCGACGTCATCCCGAAGGGCACGAAGGCCGGGACGTTCGATGTCGGCGGTTCGATCAAGGAGATCCAGAAGGGCCGGATGCTGTTCGCAATCGACCAGCAGCAGTACCTCCAGGGGTATCTCCCGGTCGTCTTCGGCATGCTGTACGTGACGAACCTGAATACGGTCGGCAACGGGGCCCCGGTGCTGACCGGCCCCGGCATCATCAACAAGGCGAACGCGGCACGCGTTGCCGCGCTCGCCAAGAAGGGCACACGGTAGGACTCGCCGACGGGTGGGTTGCCTCGCCGCAACCCACCCGTCGTGCACGGCCGCATCGTTTCCTCGTCCCAACGGAGACGGACCATGGCCTCAACGGAACCGACGACCGCACCGACACCACCAGGGAGGTACGACGAGCGAATCGTCGAGGTCAGCCTCGGCAAGCAGCTTCTGACACGTCCGGATATCGGCGCATTCCTGGGCGCAATCGCGGTCTTCTTCGCGTTCGGATACTTCGCGCGGGACGTCAACTGGATCGGCGACCTGGGCATCTGGGCGAGCTGGTCGGACCAGGCGGCCCAGTACGGGATCATCGCGGTGCCTGTCGCGCTGCTCATGATCGGGGGAGAGTTCGATCTCTCCGCCGGCGTGATGATCGGGAGCTCCGGGCTCCTCCTCGGCTACCTCGCCACGCATGCGGACATGAACGTATGGCCGGCGATGGCGCTGGTGCTCCTCTTCGGCCTAACGGTCGGGTTTCTCAACGGCATCACCGTCGTGAGAACGCGTTTGCCGAGCTTCATCGTCACGCTCGCGACGTTCTTCATCCTCCAGGGAGTCAACGCCGCTCTGACCCTGAGGCTGACCGGACAGACCGCGATTCAGGACATCGATGCGGCGAGTGGCTTCGACTCGGCCCGGACGTGGATTGCATCGGAGATCACCGAGTACGACTTCAAGGTCAAGGTGCTCTGGTGGATCGGGCTCACTATCGTCGGGGCGTGGCTGCTCGCGAAGACGACTTTCGGTAACTGGATCTTCAGCGCCGGTGGCGACCCCGTCGCGGCCCGAAACGTCGGCGTTCCGGTCGCTCGCACGAAGGTCATGCTCTTCATGATGACCTCGGGGGTCGCGTCGCTCATGGGGATCATCGAGGCGCTCGAGCTGAGGTCGATGCAGTCGCAGGAGGGGATCGGGCTCGAGTTCATCTTCATCATCTGCGCCGTCGTCGGTGGGTGCCTGCTCACCGGCGGATACGGGTCGGTGATCGGCACCTTCTTCGGCGCTGCGATGCTCGGCATGGTGCAACTCGGGATCGTCTTCGCGCAGTGGGACAGCAACTGGACGTTTACGTTCCAGGGCGTGATCCTCTTCCTGGCGGTCGTGCTCAACACGCTGATCCGCAATCGAGCGCAAAAGGCCAGATGACGATGGCAGCGACGACCGGCAACGGCCAGCCGCATCTGCTCCAAGCAGACGGTATCTCGAAGTTTTTCGGCAACGTCGTCGCGCTGAAGGACGTCTCGGCCCAGGTCAACGCCGGCGAGGTGACGTGCATCCTCGGGGACAACGGCGCCGGGAAGTCGAGCTTCATCAAGATCGTCTCGGGGGTTCACCAGCACGACGAGGGACGCATGCTCGTCGACGGCGAGGAGGTTCACTTCCACTCTCCGCGTGACGCCCGCGCGCTCGGGATCGCGACCGTCTACCAGGACCTCGCGATGTGCCCGTTGATGTCGATCTGGCGGAACTTCTTCTTGGGCGAGGAGCCTACGAAGTGGGGTCCGCTGAAGCGCCTCGATGTGAAGTTCGCGAAGCGCACGGCGCACGAGCAGATGGCCCAGATGGGGATCGACGTCCGTGACCCCGAGCAGCCCGTCGGGACGCTCTCCGGCGGCGAGCGGCAAGCGGTCGCGATCGCGCGGGCGATCTACTTCGGTGCACGCGTGCTCATCCTCGACGAGCCGACATCGGCGCTCGGTGTCAAGCAGGCGGGAATCGTCCTCAAGTACATCGTTCAGGCGAGCGACCGCGGCGTCGGCGTGATCTTCATCACACACAACCCGCACCATGCGTTCCCGGTGGGAGATCACTTCGTCCTCTTGAACCGCGGACGCGTGGTGGGCGACTACGCCAAGGGACAGGTCACGCGAGACGACCTCGTGCGGCAGATGGCGGGAGGCGCGGAGCTCGAGGAGCTCACGCACGCGCTGGAGGAGCTCACGCCGGACGCATGACCAGCGAGCTCGACGTGCTGACTGTCGGCCGCGTAGGCGTCGACTTCTATGCGGAGGAACTGCACGCGAGCTTCCGCGAGGCCCGGACGTTCCAGAAGTCCGTCGGCGGAAGCCCGACGAACGTTGCAGTCGCGCTGGCCCGCCTGGGACGCCGCGCGGCCGTGTTCACGAAGGTGGGAGACGACGGGCTGGGCCAGTACGTCCTGGACGCCCTCGCGGAGGAATTCGGCGTCGACACCCGGTTCGTCAGCATGCACTCGACGCTCCAGACGCCGATCGTCGTCGCAGTGATGGACCCGCCCGAGGAGCCGCAGTTCGTCTTCTACCGGCAACCGCGAGCACCCGACTCGACCATCCTTGCCGAGGAGGTCGACCTGGACGTCGTGAGGGCGGTACCGATTCTCTGGGTCAGCGCGGGTGCATTGGCGGTCGAGCCGTCGCGCGAGACGGCACGATCGCTTCTCTCCGAGCGCCGCCGCCGATCCCATACAGTCCTCGACCTGGACTATCGACCCTCGTTCTGGACCTCCGAGGAGGAGGCGCGAAGCGAGATCGGAGCCGCCGTCGGCGCCGCCACCATCGCCGTGGGAAATCGTGTCGAGTGCGAGATCGCAGTCGGCAGCGGTGATCCCGATGCCGCGGCGGACGCCCTCCTCGACCGTGGCGTCGAGCTTGCGATCGTGAAGATGGGTGCCGATGGCGTCCTCGTCGCCACGGCACACGAGCGGCACGTGATCCCTCCCCTCCACGTCGACGTCGTATCAGCCCTCGGCGCGGGGGATGCATTCGGCGGCGCGCTCTGCCATGGGCTCCTGGCCGGAGAGAACCCGTTCGCGGCGGTCGAGTTCGCGAATGCCGCAGGGGCGCTCGTGGCGTCGCGCCTGCTCTGTGCCGACGCTATGCCGACCGAGACGGAGGTGCGAAAGCTCCTGGAGGCGAGCCGTGCACGACGCTGACCTGCACTTGCCTTTCGGGACCGCTGCTGCCGACGGCGATCCAGTCCTCGTCACCCCTGCATCCGCGGGCTGGCAGCTGTGTGGGCTGCGGGTGGCCCGGCTCGATCCAGGCGAAACCCGCACGCTCACGAGCGGCCCCGACGAGATCGCGGTGCTCCCGCTCTCGGGAGGCGGCGTGACGGTCGAGGTCGACGGCCGCAGCATCGAGCTGGAGGGCCGCCGCTCGGTGTTCGCGCGTGTCACGGACTGGGCCTATGTGCCGATGGAGGCCGAGGTCGTGCTGACGAGCACCGACGGATGCGAGCTCGCGCTCGCCTCCGCACGAGCGTCCCGTCGGCTCGATCCCGTTGCCGTGGCAGCCGAGGAGGTCGAAGTAGAGATCCGCGGTGCCGGTCCGGCCACCCGGCAGGTGACGAACTTCCTGACGCCCGGTACCTTCGACGACGCCGACAAGCTCATCTGTTGCGAGCTCGTGACCCCCGACGGAAACTGGTCGTCGTACCCGCCCCACAAACACGACGACACGGAGGGAAGCCCGGTAGAGAACGAGGAGATCTACTACTTCCGGATCGGCCGCGCCGGAACCGTCGACTACGCGCCCGAAGGATACGGGCTCCATCGCACGTACACGGCCGACGGCTCGATCGACGCCACGGCCACGGTGCGCGACGGCGACGTGTTCCTCGTGCCGCGGGGCTACCACGGCCCCTGCGTCGCCGCCCCCGGCTACCCGATGTACTACCTCAACGTCATGGCCGGCCCGGCGCCCGGGCGTCTGCTGGCTTTCGCGGACGATCCTGCCCACGCATGGATTCGCGACACCTGGAACGCGATGCCGGCCGATCCCAGGTGTCCGATGACGAGCCCGGAGGGACCGACATGGACACGGTGAGGCTCACAGCAGCACAGGCGATCGTCCGTTTTCTCGTTGCCCAGCGGACAGTCGTAGACAGCCGGGAGGCTCCCCTCTTCCCCGGCGTCTTCGCGATCTTCGGTCACGGAAACGTGCTCGGCCTCGGAAACGCCCTGCACGAGTCGCGCGACGAGCTTCCCGTCTACCGAGGGCAAAACGAGCAAGGGATGGCGCTCGCTGCAGTCGCCTTCGCGAAGGCGACCCGGCGCCGGCAGATCATGGTCGCAACGTCTTCGATCGGCCCGGGCGCGACGAACATGCTCACGGCGGCAGCGGCCGCTCTCGCAAACCGCCTCCCCCTTCTCATCCTCTCCGGAGACACGTTTCAGAGCCGCATCCCCGACCCTGTGCTCCAGCAGGTCGAGCACTTCGGCGCGCCCTCCACGACCGTGAATGACGCCTTTCGAGCGGTGACTCGCTACTGGGACCGGATCGTCACGCCGGAGCAGGTCGTCTCGAGCCTCCCGCTCGCCGTCGAGACGATGCTCGACCCGGCCGACTGCGGCCCGGCTTTCATCGGGCTCCCGCAGGACGTCCAGGCCGAGGCGTTCGCTTTTCCGGCTCGCCTCTTCGAGCGCCGGGTCCACGAGCTGCGCCGCCCGCGGCCGGACCGTCGTCAGCTCAAGCAGGCCGCGGCTGCGCTCCGCGAGGCCCGCCGGCCGCTCGTCGTCGCTGGTGGCGGCGTCCACTACTCGCTCGCGGAGGAGGATCTGCGGGCGTTCAGCCACCGCCACAGCATCCCGGTCGTCGAAACGATGGCCGGAAAGGCCTGCCTCACGGCGGACGACCCTGCCTGGGTGGGGCCGATCGGGGTAACGGGCTGCGACCAGGCAAATCGGCTTGCGGCGGAGGCCGACGTCGTACTCGCGATCGGCACGCGCCTGCAGGACTTCACGACCGGCTCGTGGACCGTCTTCCGCGAGGAGACGCGGATCGTCGCTCTCAACGTGACGCGCTTCGACGCGACGAAGCACTCGTCGCTCGCACTCGTCGCCGACGCTCGCGAGGGGCTCGCCGAGCTCACAGAGGCGCTCCCGGGCTGGCAGGCCGACGAGGTGTGGGTAGAGCGCGCGCGCACCGAGCGGGAGGCCTTTCGGTCGTTCGTCGCGGAGCGAACCGCACCGGGTCCGACCGGCGAGACGCCGACGTACGCCCAGGTGGTCGGTGCGGTCAACCGCGCAGCAAGCGAGCACGACCTCGCGCTCACCGCCGCCGGAGGCCTCCCGGGCGAGATGAACGTGAACTGGCTCGCCAAGGGAGTCGGGACGTTCGACTGCGAGTACGGGTACTCGACGATGGGGTACGAGCTCGCCGGAGCCTGGGGTGCCCGCATGGCCCGCAGCGGCGGGGAGGTAATCGCGTTCGTCGGCGACGGCTCTTACCTCATGCTCAACTCGGAGCTGTACAGCGCGGCGCTTGCAGGGCACAAGCTGATCGTCGTGCTCTGCGACAACGGCGGCTACGCGGTCATCCACCGGCTCCAGGTGGGCGAGGGCGGGGCACCGTACAACAACATGCTCGAGGACACGCAACCCGGTTATCCGGCCGTCGACTGGGTGGCACATGCGCGCGCGCTCGGCTGCCACGCGGAGGAGGTCGCGGGAGTCGCCGAGCTCGAGGACGCCTTCATGCAAGCGCGAGAGGCCGACCGCACGACCGTAATCGTTATCCGCACCGCACCTCACGACTGGACCCCCGGCGGGGCGTTCTGGGAGGTCGGCGTGCCCGAGGTAACGGAGCGGTCTGAGGTCGGGCAGGCGCGCGAGCGGCTTCTCGAGGGGAAGCGACAGCAGCGGGCCGGCTGGTGAGCGATCCCGTCCGGGTGGGCCTGATCGGCACCGGCCGGATTGGTCGGCTCCACGCCGAGCTGCTCGACCGCCGCGTATCCGGCCTCGAGCTCGCCGCTGTGCACGACTTGAACGAGCAGGCCGGATGGGAAGTCGCCACGGCCTTCGACGTACCGGCTTTCGCCTCGGCAGCCGAGCTCATCAAGGCCGCGGACGTGGACGCCGTCGCGATCTGCTCAAGCGCCGACTCGCACGTCGACCTGATCGTGGCCGTCACCGAAGGCGGGAAGCCGATCTTCTGCGAGAAGCCGCTCTCGCTGACACTCGGGGAGATCGACCGTGCGCTCGTCGCGGTCGAGCGCACGGGCGTCCTGCTCCAGATCGGCTTCAACCGTCGCTTCGATCCTGGGCATCAGTGTGTGCGGGACGCCGTCAGGTCCGGCGCGATTGGCGATCTCCATCTCGTCCGGATCTCGAGCCGTGACCCGGAGCCGCCGCCGCTCGAATATGCGCTCGTGTCGGGCGGTCTCTTCCTCGACACGACGATCCACGACTTCGACATGGCGCGGTATGTGACGGGGAGCGACGTCGTCGAGGTCTTCGCCCGCGGCGCCGCGCGAATCGACCATCCGATCGGCGAAGGCGACATCGACACGGCCGTCGTCACGCTCGTCCACGAGGACGGCGTGCTGACCACGATCGACAACAGTCGCCACGCGGTCTACGGCTACGACCAGCGCGTGGAGGCGCTCGGCTCGGCGGGCGTGGCGAGCTCCGAGAATCTGCCCGCGCATGGGACGATCCTCCGCACCGCGGCGGGCGCGCACTCCGCCCCGCTCCCGTACTTCTTCCTCGAGCGCTATGTACCGAGCTACATCCGCCAGTGGGAGGCTTTTGCGGAGGCGGTGCGTACGGGTGGGCCGTCCCCCGTGAGCGGCGCCGACGGCCGCGCGACGCTCGTGGCCGGTCTCGCCGCTTGGCGTTCGGTGGACGAGGGCCGTTCCGTGTACACGGCCGAGATCGGGTAGTGCGGATCCTAGTCACCGGCGTCGGCCGTCTCGCCTGGGACTCCTACGTCGCCTGGCGAGTGCGTGCGACGTCGCCCACGTCCTCCCACGCCCCGCTCGACGCCGACCGCTCCATGGCGGCGATCACGCCGGCGGCCGCGAGTGCCTCACGTACTCCCGGTGCCCGCTGCTCGCCGTCGACGACGGACTGGAGGAAGAGCGCGGCCTCGATCACCTTCAGGTCGTCGTAGCTCATCGGCAGGCCGGGCCCTGGCTGAAAGCGCTCAAACGGCTCGTGTTGAGGTCCCATGACCACCCGGGCGTAGCCGGCGTCCCCGCTCTCGATCGGGAGGAAGACTGAGAGCTCGTTCATCCGCTCGAAGTCCCAGGCAGCGGCGCCGCGCGATCCGTGCACCTCGAACGTGTAGCGAGCTTGGGGGCCCATGGCCACTCGGCTCGCCTCGATCGTCCCGGTGACGCCGCGTTCGAAGCGGACGATGCTCCAGACGACGTCCTCGTTCTCCACGGGTGCAAGCTCTCCCTGCTCAACGACTGTGAAGTGGGTCCCGGGACCGGTCGGCAGCGGCCGCTCCGCGACGACCGTCTCGGTACGCGCGGTAACGCTCACGATCGGGCCCAGCAGGAACTGGGCGAGATCGACCGCATGGGAACCGAGATCGCCGAGGATGCCAAGGCCGGCTTCGTCTCGCCGAAAGCGCCAGCTCAGCGCTCCCAGCGGGCTCGCGGCGTAGGCAGCAATCCATTGCGCGCGGAAATGATCGATCGCACCGAGCACACCCGACTCGATGAGCTTGCGGGCATGCCTTACCGCCGGCGCTTGTCGGTAGTTGAAACCGACCACGGAGCGGACACCAGCGTGCTCCACTGCGTCAGCGATGTCCGCGGTCTCCTGCGGCATGCGCCCAGCCGGCTTCTCGATCCAGACGTGCTTGCCAGCCTCTGCGGCAGCGCAGGCGACGTCTCGGTGGAGATGATTCGGGACGGTGATGCTGACGGCCTCGACGTCGGGGTGCTCGATCACGTCGCGCCAACTCTGTGACGACTCTTCGAAGCCGAGCTCGACGACCGCACGCCTCGCACGCTCCTCGCTCTCGTCGGCTGCGACGACAAGTCGCGCGATTCCGGCGCAGTCGGGGTAGTGGTCGCGAGCCCGCCGGTACGACGTGCTGTGCACTCGGCCCATCCAGCCGACTCCGACGAGTCCGATACCGACGGTGCAAGCCACTCGCGGGTCCGAGCTTACTTCGCTCGGGCACGAGGGATAACCGAGAGTACGACCGCCGAGCCGAGATCCACGAAGCCCTCCTCGCCCTCGGCTGCTGCCTTGTCTGCTTCAGGAGACTCCAACGCTCATTCTGATTCGACTTCTTAGGCTGGTGGCCGAGCCGTCGAACGATCCTCGGGCGCAAGCACGGCCTCGTCGGGCGTTCAGTGAGCCGCCATCAGCGCTCGCGAGGTCGCCGAGATTCCCGATTGCCAGCGCGAGGTTGATGCGGTCGCCTGCGGCACGGAAGTGACCCTGAAAACTCAGGAGTCCCGCTGATGCGACGATCCTCGGGAGAGGCTGAGCTGCATGCGCGGCGCCAGTCGTTGGCACGCGCAGGCGACGCGACCTAGCCCGAGTCCCGCGACCATCAAGCCTCTAGTCGGCACTTCCGCGTGCTGGGCCGGCGGGGTGGGGTACACCTTGTCTTATACGCGCGCGCGATAGAGGGTGGCTCGGTCTTTCGCCGAGCCGTTCCGCCCGTAGCGGCAGGAGTGCCCCGGCGCCTTGGTGCCGAGGGCGCCGGGCAGTCGGGTGCTCTTCTGTAAGGGTTTCGAAGAGTCGACAAGGAGGTCACCGGATATGTCCGCCGTGCCATCTCATCCCGTTCGCGTCGATGGGAGACTCGACCCCCAGGTCAGCCGCTGGCTCTGCTCGTCAAGTGGCTGCTCGCGATCCCGCACTACGTCGTGCTCTTCTTTCTCTTCATCGCGTTCTTCGTGCTGACGATCGTCGCCTTCTTCGCGATCCTCTTCACGGGGCGTTATCCGCGCGGAATCTTCGACTTCAACGTCGGGGTGCTGCGTTGGGCGTGGCGCGTCGCCTTCTACTCGTACGGCGCGCTCGGCACCGACCGCTATCCGCCCTTCACGCTCGCGGACGTCCCCGACTACCCGGCGCGCGTCGAGGTGGCGTATCCCGACCGGCTGTCTCGGGGCTCGTGCTCGTGAAGTGGTGGCTGCTCGTGATCCCGCACTACCTTTTGCTGAGTGTCTTCCTCGGGGGCGGTGGCTGGTCCTGGGGGAAGGGAGACTGGGACGGGAACGACTACGGCCCAGGCGGCGGCCATCCGGGCTTGATCCTGCTCCTCGTCGTGTTCGCAGGGATCGCGCTCCTCTTCACGACCCGGTACCCGCGGGGCATCTTCGACTTCGTACTCGGTCTCGACCGCTGGGTGCTACGCGTCGTCGGGTACGCGGCGTTGATGACGGACTCCTATCCGCCCTTCAGGGTCGACCAGGGAGAGGAGGAGCCCGGCCCGCGCGAATCCGCAGCTGAGCCCACCCCGGCGGCGTAGCAACAGCTCAACAACCGCTCAGGCCGGATCATGCACACACAGCTCTGCCCTTCGCGCGCGCGAGGAGAGTAGATCGTCCCGCAGTGGGGAGCCTGTTCGCGAGGGCGCTCGACCAGGCCGCGCAGGTGCCGTCGGTCGCAGTGCAGGTCGCCGAGGACGAGCAACCGGCTCACTCAAGCCGAGCCTACCCCGCGCGCTCTTGCTCACGAGCGGAAGGCGACGCGCCGGCCAAGGATGACGGCCCGGTTACGCCAACGTCCTCGCGGCGTACGACGGGACTCAAACCACGACCTCGGCGCACAGCCCGGACTCGGTGGATGAGCACGACCTCCTCCGTCTGGTGGGGGTTGTCTGGTTAGGCTGCCTCGCGCACCGGCTCGAGCTCCTCCACTGGCAGCTCGGCTTCGACCGGTCGCGGCCGCGGCCTGATGAGGCTTCCAGCGATCAGCACGCCGACAACGAGGACTCCGGCGAGCACGTAGAGCGCGATCTGGAAGCCGTGATCGAGCGCGACTGGGCTCGTCGGCGTAACCCCAGGATGAGCATCGACGTAGTTGCTGGTCGAAGTCGCCGCGATGGCGCTCACTACGGCGAGGCCGATGGCGCCTCCGATCTGGCGGCTTGTGTTGATGAGCCCCGACGCGACCCCGGCGTCCGAGCGGCTCACGCCGGCCAGGCTCGCGATGGTCACGGAGACGAACGCGAAGGCGAGGCCGGCGCCGCCGAGGACGTAGGCCGGAAAGAGGTCCCAGAAGTAGTGACCCTCCACCGGCAGCCGCGCCAGTAGCGCGACAGAGACCGCCGACGCGACCAGGCCCCCTGTGAGCGCGGGTCGGACCCCGATCCGGCCGACAACGACTTGCGCGACGTTCGATGCGACGACGACGGTCAGCGCGAAGGCCACGAAGGCCACGCCGGTCTGCAGCGCCGAGTAGTTCAAGACGTCCTGCATGTACAGGGAGAGGACGTAGAACTCGGAGAACGCCACCCCCCCGACGAGCACCATGGTCGTGTTCGCCGCCGCCAGGGTGGGCAGGCGGAAGATCCGTAGGGGCAAGAGCGGTGCCTTCGAGCGCAGCTCGATGACGACGAACGCGAGCACGAGGCCCACCGACACCGCGAGCAGCCCGAGCGTCACCGGCGTGCCCCAGCCGTCGGTCGTCGCCCGCGTCAGCGCGTACACGAGGAGCATGAGTCCAGCGGTGATCGTGGTCGCGCCCGCGAAGTCGAAATGGCGATGGTCGAGCTCCGCACGGCTCTCGCGGAGCAGCCAGGGGGTGAGGGCGATCGCTGTCATGCCGACCGGCACGTTGATGAAGAAGATCCACGGCCAGCTGAGAGCGGACGTAAGCACCCCGCCGAGGAGGACTCCGGCGGCCGCGCCGCTCCCGGAGGCAGCGCCGTAGATGCCGAGCGCGGTGTTGCGCTCGCGACCGTCCGTGAAGGTCGTCACGAGCAGCGAGAGCGCCGCGGGAGCGAGCATCGCCCCTCCGAGACCCTGCAGCGCCCGGAAGGCGATGAGCGACTCGTCGGACCAGGCAAGGCCGCAGAGCAGGGAGCTGGCCGAGAAGAGGGCGAGACCTCCCAGGAAGAGCCGCCGGCGGCCGAGGAGGTCGGCAAGCCGTCCCCCGAGGAGAAGCGTGCCGCCGAACATGATCGCGTACGCGGTGATGACCCACTGCAGGCTCGTCTGCGAGAAACCGAGGTCGGTCTTGATCGAGGGCAGGGCGACGTTGACGATCGCAACGTCGAGGATGACCATGAACTGCGCCGTGACGATGAGGGCGAGGGCGCTCCAACGCCGATCCCTCCGTTCACTCATCGGGCGTGCTCGATGATCGTCGTCCACCTCAATCGTTGGAGATCGCTACGATAGCAGACGACAATGCTAGGGGACGCTACACTTCGCCCGCGCGCGATGACGGTCTCGACGACACCTCTGGTTCCCGAGCGACCCGGGCCTTCGCGTGAGCTGCTCCAGAACACGCCGTACCTCTTGAAGCTCCTGGGCATGGCCGCCAGAGAGCGGTCGCTCGGAGCATTCGAGTCCACCGGCTTGAGTCCCCAGCACTACGCCGTGCTTTCGCTCCTCGAGGAAGGCGCGCGTGAGACCCAGGCTACGGTCGCCGACGCGCTCGGCTATGACCGAAGCCAGCTCGTAGGACTGCTCGACGAGCTCGAGGGGAAGGGCCTAGTCGAGCGTCGGCGGGATCCGGGCGACCGTCGCCGCCATCTCGTCAGCATGACCTCGGCGGGGAAGAAGACACTCGGTCAGTTGCGCGCGATCGCGAAGCAGGTGGAGCAGGAGTTCCTCGCGCCGCTCGACGCCCACGAGCGGCAGTCTCTGCACGCGCTGCTGCTCGAGCTCGTCGCCCACCACGATCCCAGGTGCGGTGGCGTTGTGGGGGCGGCGGGAACGTAGGTCATCTCGCTACGCCGAACCACACAATCCCGCTCGCGTGTGAAGCGATTGAGTCCGCCGCGACGTCTAGGTACTGCCCTACCCGCTCTCGCCCGAGCACGGACCCTCGTCCACCGCTCGCAGGCCCATCCCAGCAGACGTGCGACCGGGGGGTGGGGTGCGTCGCACCTTCTACGCCAGGGCTACCGACCGCGCAGCCCCTTCCTCGCGCGCGCGCACGCGTAATAGAAAAGGCATGACGGGCTACCCCCGCAGCGTCGAGAAGGGACGCCGCCTCCGCTCGAGCATAGGACCAAGAATTCGCCGAGCCGGTGGCGCTTTCGTCCACTCAGTCCGCTGACCGTCCGCTTCCGCGTAGAGCCCTCAGACTGAGCCTCGACCTAATGGCGCTCCGTGCTCGGCGCAGGAAGGAACCTAAGCGATCGGATGGCGGCGGTCAAGTCGCCTTTAGTCAGCTTCGGCCCGATCGCTGAATACCGGGCGGATGACGTCGAAAAACTGAGAGATTGATCGTCCTGACAACTTGCACGCCGACCGCCACCTGCTGCTCTGGGATCACTCGCCCGACACGACGGGCGACTTCGTCCTTCGTGCGACGCTGCCCTGGACGGCCTGAGCGGCGCGTCACTCTTCGCGCGACCGCCGCTGGTAGTACTTGCCCACCTTCACGCGGCCGTCGTCCAGTCCAGGCCCGGCGGTCGACAGCGCCAGCCCCTCGGAGACGAGGTCGACGAGCTCGCCGTCGAACTCGGTGAAGATCGCGCTCCTCCGCCGCAGCTCGGCCGCGTACGCACCGGACCGGTACAGCGCAGGATCGGCCTGCGACGCCGTCGGCGACGTCTCCGGGCCGAGCCAGAGCACGGCGTCGACCTGGTCGCCGTAGGTGAGGCCTGCTTCGAGCGCGCGGAACGTCATCGGCTGCGCCGCGAGCCATGTTCCGTCGAGCATCGCGAACGAGGGCCGCGGCCAGGACTTCAGCTCGCGTTCAACCTCGTCGTGCGCGTGCTCGTCGTCCCGCTCGTTGAAGGGAAGCGGATCGACGATGAAGAGCTTCCCCGGATGCCTGCGCTCGAGCAGCGTGCCGGCGTTGGGCTGCGTCGGATCGTCGTTCGCGTGCTGCCCTCGGCGCAGGTGGTCGGCTCCGACGACGAGGAGCGCGCGCCGTCCCTTCGCGAGCACCTCCGCTCGACCACACGCGCGTAGAAGCGCTAACGCGAGGAACGAGCGCTCATGGCGGAGTGGACAGAATCAGGCCACCGGAGTCGTCCTCGGAAGTAGAAGAGAATGCCGCAGAGGACTCACGAGGAGGTATGCTATGAACAAGGCATTGATCGGTGGCGCTGTCGTAGATCGGGGCTGTGGTATTGGCAAGAGGCACGCCTAAGCCGCGGCGGATTCGACTTCGAGAGGGTGGATCGATCGGATGCCTGACAACGCTCCGCCTAAGTGGATGTTTCAAAACATCAGCGCGATCCGCGAAAACACCGACGGATCCTGGAACTCCTCGACAGCGAGCACAAGGGGGCCACGCCTGGGATGACCGCTTGACGGCGAGCGCCGTTCGGTCCGGGCGCTGGGACAAGCTGTGAGGAACGCCATCGTTTCCGCCGCGTGACGCCGCGCATCCTTCTCGCTCTTGTCGTGTCTGCCGCGGCGGCGTTCCCGAGCGACTCCTCGGGCACGATTGGCGCGGTCATTTACCGCATCGATCACGTCACCGACGGTGACACGATCGGGCTCCGCAACGGACAACGAGTACGCCTCGTCCAGATCGACACGCCGGAAGTGTTCTTCGGTGCTGAGTGCTACGGGCGGCAGGCGTCTGCGACGGCGAAGCGGCTACTCCCGGAGGGTACGCGGGTGCGACTGCTCACCGAGCGTGCGACCGACCGCGTGGACGACTTCGGCCGTCTGCTCCGATACGTCGTCGCGCTCGACGGCGTGAACGTGAACCTGCGACTCGTGGCGCTCGGAGCGGCAGCGCCGTACTTCTACGAGGGCGGACGAGGCGGTACGCGGCTCGGCTCGAGCGGCTCGCGAAGGGAGCACGAGCAATGAAGCTCGGCTTGTGGCGGGCGTGCCCGCGAACGCGCTACGACCCGTACAGCGGGATCGAGACTAGGAACGAGCGCCGCGATCCGCGAGGCCACCGAGAGCAGGACGACCTCGAGCGGGCCGGGTGGCTTCCTGAACGCCTGAGCTCCACCGATCGGGCTCGGCCTCGCGGTGGTCACGATGCCCGGTCTGGACGTCGGCGACAAGATGGCCGTTGGGGACATGTCTCACGCGGCAGGGCACCGTCACCGCGCACGGCCCCCCAGCCGCGGTCAAGACGCCGGGAGGTAGGTGAGGAGGACCACTCCGGAGTCGAATCGCTTCAGGTCGTCGAGCTCCATCCGGACGGTTCCCCTGTCGCCGAGCACGTGGACGTTTCCCTTGCCCCAGACGAGCGGGTTCAAGTAGACCTCGTACTCGTCGATCAGGCCCTTCTCGGCGAGGGCGTAAGCGAACTCGCCGCTCCCGTGCATGAACAGGTCACCGTCGACCTCGTCTTCAGCTTCGGGATCGAGTCCTCGAGGTCCCCCTCGAGCAGGGTCGCGTTCCACTCGAGATCGCCGGACAGGGTGTTGGACCCGACGTACTTCGGCATCGGGTTGACCATGTCCGCCCATTTGCCCGACGCGCTCGGCCAGTATCCCGCCAGGCCCTCGCATGTCTTGCGGCCCAGCACCAGCCCGCTGGATCTCGCCTGACGCGATCGAGCTACTTCTCCGCGAGGGCCTCGGGCGTCCGCCTCAGGCCGAGGAGGCTGCGAGTCCGCGTATGCCGCGAACCGTCGAGGCGATCGAGAAGCTCAGCTGGGAAGACATGAACGCGATCTTCGCCGCGCACTTCGCGAGCGAGATCGAGGCGGTCACTGAGTACGGAGGCGAAGTAGCGGTGCGCGAGCGGGTCGCTGCGCGCGACGAGGAGCAACAGCAGCTGCTTCGCGGCGCGCTCGCTCACGTCGAAGTCGGCTGATCGCTGCATTTCGTTCGACCGTGGGCGACCGACCTCCTCGGCGGATGACTGCGCCGCTTGTCGTTGTGTACGTCACGCTCGCGACGGCGCTCGTCTGGGGTCCGTTGCTCCTCTTCCTTTTCCTCGGCCAACGAGCCATGGCGCTCATGGAGGGCGCGGAGGCGAAGTCGGTCGCCGTTCAGCCGCAGATCACCGTCTACGCACTCCACGCAGTCGCCGTCTTGCTCACTTGAGGCGGGGGCGGTCCGCCGTACTGTCCGAGTGTCGGAGAGCCGCCCGTGCCCAGATCGCGCGTGCCGTCGCCGCGCACTCGGTTCCTGACACGTGGTGGCTCGAACGCGTTAGCGCTGACGAGTTAGTGCGGCGGCTTCGATTCGGTCGAGCCGCTCCTCTATCTGCCGGCACTGTTCCATGAATGCGTTCTCCGCCGCGCGCCTCCTCTCGCGCTGCGCCTGCGACACAAGCGCGCTCGTGATCGAGGCGGTGATCACTGTCAGGAAGCCGAGACCGAACAGCATGACGAGCGCGGCGACAGTCGTAGGAACGTCATCGCCGTAGCTGACCGTCGTAACCGCTTGGACGGCCCACCAGAGTCCGGTTCCGGCTAACAGAAAATTGTCGTACTCAACAACCGTCATCAGGATGCTCGCCGCGAGCGTCATCGCGGCCGTCGCGGAGGCGCGGCGTCGTCGCACGTGCGAGCGCTCTTTCGAGCCGCCGCTCAAGCCTGGTCTCGTCGGCCATCACGGTGGAATTCGCCGTCGCCCGCGACTTCCTTCTCGTCTGCTCCTAGAACGTCGACATCGCGAGGAAAAAGAAGAGCACGGCCTCATTGACGATCCACGAGTTCGCGTTCATCCAGTCCCTGAGCTTCGGGAGCATGCTCTCGGCCCGCCGTCCCATCGCGACGACCGCGATGAACGGCAGCCCCGCGATCAGCACCGTGAGGACGACGAAGCCGAGGGTGTGCCACCACGGCTCGCCCTGACGTGCGATGTAGGCCCCGACCGTAACATGGCGATCAGGTCGGTCGGCATCAAGATGTAGAGGAGGAACCCGATCCTCCTGCCCAAACGTGCATCGGCGTGTTGGAGCTTGCCCATCCATTTCGGCGGCTCGCTCTCGTTGCGCCTGACGAAGACCAGGATGATCAGGACGAGGAAAGGAGGCCGATGATGGCCCAATCGAGCCAGTCCTTCCCTCCTTCCCGCTTCCCGGCGATGCCGCTGCCGAGCAGGAAGAAGACGGTCACGCCGATCGTCGTCGCCACGGCGACGCCGCCGAGGAAGTTAAGTGAGTTCCGCTTCGCGCCCTGACTGGTCGCGAGGAAGGTCGCGGTGACGATCTGTGGGCCGGCGCTCATCACGACGGCCATCGGGAGGACGGTCCAAAATCCCTGCATCAGTTCACCTCAGCGGGTGGCGCGTCGGAGGTCGCCCTGGTCGCGCGTCGGGGGAACAGCCTCGCAGATCATGCGAGGAGGCGCGGAGGCCCTGCTAGCGGGACGAGACGAATGACGCGGGGACGCGCCTCGGTGTGACGTCAGCGACGCTGACCCTGCATGTCGCGCAGCAACGTCTCAACTGTCGAGAGGCGGCTGGAGACGTCTTCCAGCAGATGGCGCATCTCCTCTTGGTCAGCCCGCTGGGCATCCTCAATGAGCGTGCGATGCACCTTCTGTTCCTCCTCGACGAACAGCGAAGTTACAACCGCCGTCAGGAAGGCGAGGAAGGTGACACCGAAAATGATGACCACGCTGCCGACGACGCGCCCCCACCCCGTGTGTGGGACGACGTCGCCGTAGCCAACCGTGGCGAGCGTAACGATGGCCCACCACACCGCCGTGCCGTAGTCCGGGAAGTCTTCCTTGTCGATGATCGTGACGACGAAGCCAGCGAGGAGCGCGACAGTGAGCGTGCTTAAGGCGAGGAACGGGAAGACTCGTCGACCAACAACGGCACGTTGCGTGCGCGTGCGGATGAATGAGCGTCTCGTCTTCGTCACCCTTGGAGTGTGCTGGTCGGCACGGATGCTCTCGTGATGCCCCGGCTCCACCACCCCTCGAATGGAATTAGCTCGGTGGAGTCTGCTCGCCGGGCGGCTCCCGGAGCGGATGGAACGCAGCGAAGAAGGCGTCCCGTGTCTACTCCGACGCCGCCCTCGGCAGCGCCGCCTCGCGTACGACTCGGCGGTGCTCGGCGAGCGCGTCCACTATGCCTCTGCGCCGAGCGTGCGCAGGAGCTTGGGCGACCCCTCTACGTCGGTAAAGAGGAATGTGACGGTGCCCGGTCGGTAGATCGGATCTCACGCGACGTGATCATCCGCCGACATCGAATCCGCGTCCAATCCGCGCACCCTCCCCCTCGCGAGGTGCTCGGGCGTTGGGCCTGGTTGCGGGAGGCCAGAGTCGCCACATCGACAATGGAGGCTCACATGCAAGGCAAGGTTAGATTCATGGAGTTCCCGTCGACGGACATCGACCGCGCACAGCGGTTTCTGGAGCGGCGTCATTGGATGGGAGTTCGGAAGCGGACTGACAGAGGAATTCGACTATCGAATGGCTCAAACGGGGCCTGACACCGGAGTGGCACTCACGCCAGGCGACCACCCCGGTCATCCGAACGTGTACATCGAGACGGACGATCTCGACGCGGCGCTCTCCAAAGTTCAGGAACTCGGTGGAGAAGCGGGTGAGGCCCGCGAAGTACCGGAGCGGCTCACGGCAGAGACGCCGTCGTTGGGCGCTCACGGCCGTATCGCGGATTGCAAGGACAGCGAGGGGAATGCGTTCTGTCTCTGGCAGCCCGACGCGAGTCGCCTGTGACCTCCTCGTCTCGGGGTGGTGCGTAGCCAGCCCTGACGACGAACTGGTCAACGACGGGTCAACCTCGACGCTGGCGCATGACGGCGTCCCGTGGCATGCCGTGACGGATCCCAGCCACTTCTGGCGTCTCTTGCCGCCGGTTGGCGCTCCCACATTGATGGTAAGGAGGGTCGACGGTTCGAGTCCGTCAGAGGGCTTCGAAGAAGGGCCTCGACAGCAGACGCCGAGAGAGGGCGAGGCGCAGCACGGCCTCGCTTCGATCGAGGGCGGCCGTCACCCAGGCTCGGGCAAGACGGACAGGATCGTGGCCGCTCGGCGACGCCTACCCCGAGAGTCCGAACGGGCTCCCCTCGGAATCCCTACAGATCGCCCAGCGCTCCCCCGGGTGCACAACGTCCCCGCCAAGCTCAACAACACGCTCGAGAGCAGAGGACATGTCCGCCACCCGAAAGTAGGGCAGCGAGAACCGATCGCCCGGCCCGCGCCCGCGCTCGTGTAGCCCGAGCGCCGGCCCGTCGCCATGGCTCTGCAAGCCCTGGCCCTCCGAGGCGCTCCGCCCATCGAGAGCCAACCCGAGCAGCCCTTCCCAGAACTGCCGCGCCCGCGCAAGGTCATCGGCCGGAAACTCGATCAAATCGATCGGCATCACCCATTCAGCCTATGCCGCCTTGCGCCGGTTCGCCGCTACCGTCGGACGGTGACCACCGCCGCCGAGATCCTCACCTCCCGCTTCGGATACACAGCGTTCCGCCCGGGCCAGCAACAAGTCGTCGAGTCCTTGCTCGCCGGCCGCTCCGCCCTCGCCGTCTTCCCGACCGGAGCGGGGAAGAGCCTCTGCTACCAGCTGCCCGCGCTGATGCTCGAAGGCGTGACGGTCGTCGTGTCGCCGCTGATCGCGCTGATGAAGGATCAGATCGACCTGCTCGCGCGCCAGGGCGTCGACGCGGCGCGGCTCGACTCGAGCCTCGCCGCGAATGAGGTGCGGGCCGTTTCCGGCCGCCTGCGCGACGGAAGCCTCAAGCTGCTGTACGTCGCGCCCGAGCGCTTCAACAACGAGCGCTTCCTCGCGCAGCTCGGTCAGACGAAGATCGCGCTGTTCGCGGTCGACGAGGCGCACTGCATCTCGGAGTGGGGCCATAACTTCCGCCCCGACTATCTGAAGCTCGCGGCGCGCGCACGCGAACTCGGCGCTGAGCGCGTGCTCGCGCTCACGGCGACTGCGACCCCCGCGGTCGTCGCCGATATCCGCGCTGGTTTCGGGATCGAGGAGCGCGACTCCGTCGTCACCGGTTTCTACCGACCGAACCTAACGTTGCTCACTACGCCGGTCAACGCACGTGAGCGCGACCATGCGCTGATCGACCGCCTGCGCGAGCGCGCGCCCGGCTCGACGATCGTCTACGTCACGTTGCAGCGCACGGCGGAGCGTGTCGCTGCCCTGCTCGTGGCGGCAGGCCTGCCCGCGCGGGCCTACCACGCGGGCATGAACGCTGATGACCGCGTCGAGGTGCAGGAGTGGTGGACACACTCGGACGCGAACATCGTCGTCGCGACGATCGCGTTCGGGATGGGGATCGACAAGGCCGACGTGCGCTACGTCTACCACCTCAACCTGCCGAAGGGCCTCGAGTCGTACTCGCAGGAGATCGGCCGCGCCGGCCGCGACGGCGAGCCGTCGATCTGCGAGCTCTTTGCGTGCCGCGACGACGTGCCGACGCTCGAGAACTTCGCGTTCGGCGACACGCCGACCCCCGAGGCGATCGCAGGCCTGCTCGACGACGTGTTCGCGCACTCGCAGGGCGAGCAATTCGCCGTCTCGGAAAACGAGCTCTCGTCACGCCACGACGTACGGCCGCTCGTGCTGAAAACGATCCTGACCTACCTCGAGCTCGACGGCTTCCTCGCGCAGGGCACGCCGTTCTACGCGGGCTACAGCGTACGTCCGACAAGCGGCGAGTGGGACGGCGTCTATGCGGCCTTCGACCCAGACCGCGCCGACTTCCTGCGACGTGTGCTGGCAAGTGGCAAGGAGGGGCGCATCTGGACGGGCGTCGACCCCGATGCCGTGCCTGACGAGGAACGTGAGCGCGTGGTCAAAGCGCTCGGCTACCTCGAGCAGCGGGGGCTGGTCGAGCTGAAGGTCGCCGACGTGCGCCAGCGCTTCACGCTGCTAAAGCAGCCGCCGTCGCTCGACGAGTTGCGCGACCGCCTCGCCGAGCGCTTCGACCGCCGCGAGCAGTCAGAGGCGGAGCGGATCGAGCGAGTCGTCGCCCTCGTCGAGCACGATGGCTGCCAGGTGCAGTCGCTCGTCGGCTACTTCGGCGAGACCCGTGCCGAGCCGTGCGGCCACTGTTCGTATTGCCTGACCGGATCGGCCCAAAGCCTTCCGGAGCCGGCTGCGACCCCGGAACTCGAACTAGACCGAGCCGTCCTCGACGAACTGACGGCCGAGCATCCAACGGCGCTCGGAACGCCCCGCCAGCGAGCCCGCTTCCTCTGCGGCCTCTCGAGCCCCGCCACAACGAAGGCCAAGCTTTCGCGCCATGCCCTTTTCGGCGCCCTGGCCGAACAGCGCTTCGCGGATGTCCTTGCCCTGAGCTAACCGCCGAACCTGACCCTGGTTCGCTCTTCAATCAGGTTCGAGAGTTCGGGACAATCGCCCGAACCTGAGCCCCCGAACCTGGTTGGCTCTATTGACTTGGACCGCGAAGTTCTGGATCGTGTTGAGGAGAAGGCGACTCTATTGCTGCTCTTCCAATCTCCAGGTCGAGCTCCCCATTGCCATCGACCCGGCAACCCGAACAGCTTCAAGGCGGGTGATCAGTCGCATAAAGGCTCGCCGTTGATGTTGTGAGAACAGACAACACGGCGCGGATACGAGACGGGTACAACAGGTTGAGCACTCGCGGTCACGCCCGGACGCAACTGGCACCGAGTGACATGGTAAGGAGGGGGTCGACGGTTCGAGTCAGTCAGAGGGCTTCGAGAGAAGTCCTGCAATTGCGGACTGCTGTCTTCTAGAACGGCAACGCCTTCTGCGTTGCGGGTACGGGACTGGTACACGAGACTATCGCGATGCCCTAAGAGGAGGCTCTTTTCGCCCTCGCAACGGCGAGCCTTGAGACTCGCGCCGACGCTCCTCCACGGATCGTCATGCTGTTCCTCCGCGGCGAGGATCTTCGAGTGACGTCACTGCAGCAGTCTCCGAATGAAGCTGGTTCGATTATCCCCGGGGCGGCGAGGCTCGTCCGTCCAGGCCTGGTCAGCGATGGTCGGGTGGCTCAGCAGGTACTCCGCGAGCTCAGGGGAGGGAAGGTCCGCCAGCGAGGGCGCTGCTTCACTGTCTCGAGGTAGTCAGCCGCTGCTCGCGCCGCTGTCCGCTCGCCGGCGTGTTAGCCCGCCCGCGATCGCCTCGATCGTAGGGTTCGGTTCCTCGAGCGAGTATCCGGACTCGGTGATCGTGAGCGAGAGGATTGCCACCTCCGGATCGGCGATCTGCAGGGCGACGGCAGCGGCGTCGTCGACCGCGAGCACGTAGCCGACGATGCTGCCGACCACTTGCGCCCGCGGTTCGCCTTCACCCTTCTCCACGAGTGTGTACAGGTAGTCCTGCGAGCGGAGGACCGACTCCATTCGACGATCGTCGTCGAGAACGCCCAGGCCTCGGATTCCCCAATCGCTCCCCGCCTCCGCGAGCTCGTGCA
The DNA here is from genome assembly GCA_963848405.1 of uncultured Actinomycetes bacterium. Lineage (GTDB taxonomy): Bacteria > Actinomycetota > Thermoleophilia > Gaiellales > Gaiellaceae > GMQP-bins7. Next base: position 43,716 of record CAWKDP010000027.1, read on the forward strand.
CGTAGAGCGCGAGGTGCGCCCGGTGGAAGCCTCCGACGCCGAGATGGAGGATGCGCGGGCGCAGCTTCGTCCGGTCGTAGCGCGGAACGGGAGCGCCTCGCGCGGCGATCTCGTCCAGGGTTCTTGCGTGGAGATCGAGGGCGCGCCCCGTCACTGGCCGACGCTGTCGCCGATGAGATACACGTTCGCCTCGAACGTTCCCACAACGGAGCCTGAAGGAGGAGATCATGAGCACCTCACGTGAGGGCGGCTGCGCATCCGGAGAGATTCGTTACCGCCTGAGGTCCGATCCGCTCTTCGTACACTGCTGTCACTGCTCGAACTGTCAGGGGCAGACCGGAAGCGCATTCGTCATCAACGTGTTGATCGAGGCCGATCGCGTCGAGCTCCTGGAGGGCGACCCGCAGCCGGTCTCCGTGCCTCGCAGCGCGAGACCGAGCCCGCGTGAGGCCTCGGTGACGATTCCGACCGGCGGGCCATCACGGGAGGGTCGCCTGGGTCGCATGCTGCTAGCCGCCGAACGCTGTGGTCACGGCGCGCTCGAGCTCGTCGCGTGGCACGTCGCGGATGTGTTCGGCGATTCCCCAGCGGTGGCCGAACGGGTCGGTGATCTGCCCGTACAGCTCTCCCCAGAACGCCTCTTGCAGCGGTTGCCGGACCTCGGCGCCACCGGCGACGGCTCGGTCCCAGACAGCGCTGGCATCGTCCGCGGTGAAGTGGAGGACGGTCGCGGTGCCGCCAACGCTGAGCGGCGAGAGCACACCCATCTCGGGGAATTCGTCGGCGAGCATGACCGCCGAGTCGCCGAACCAGAGCTCGACCTGCATCAGGCGGCCGTCGGGCACCTCGAGCCTGCCCCGCTCGCTCGCGCCGAACACCTCCGGCATACCATTCGGCTGCACGGGCGGCGTTCTCCACGACGATGTGCGGAGTGATCGTGTGCGTTGCGGCCCTCGATCCTGCGACAGGGTCGGTCATGGTTCTTCTCCCTCCTCGCTATGACGTCTGCCTGGTCGTGTAGCTCGTTTGGTGGTGGTCGTCGATCAGCTCGAAGGTGTCGCCGTAGGCGAGCGTGCCGCCGAAGTCGTGCGGGAAGCCGAGCGCGATCTGGCTGACGCCGTCGAGGCGCTCGAGCTCGTCGCCGGTCAAGTCGACGTCGAGCGCGCCAAGGCTGTCTTCGATCTGGGCGCGGGTTCGCGCGCCGAGTATCGGCACGATCACGCTTCGCACCTGCTGAGCGCGCACCCAGGCGATCGCGACCTGGGAGGCGGTCGCGCCGCGCTCGGCGGCAACGGCGTTCAGCTCGTCGGCGATCGCGAGGTTGCGTTCGGTGAGCCGGCTCTCACCGTATTCGCTGAACGTCGCGATCCGCGTATCGTGGGGCCGTTCGCGGTCGCTGCCGTAGCGACCCGTGAGCAACCCGCCGGCAAGCGGCGACCAGGTGGTGACGGTCGAGGTCGAGCGCACGCGCCATCGGCAGCAGCTCCCGCTCGACGGCGCGCTCGACGAGGCTGTACGGCACCTGCAGTCCGGCGAAGCGAGTCCAGCCGCGCAGGTCGGCGATCGCGACGGCGTGCGACACGATCCAGGCCGGTGTGTCCGAGATGCCGACGTAGAGGACCTTGCCGGCACGCACCATGTCATCGAGCGCCTGGACGACCTCGTCGATCGGCGTGAACCGGTCCCAGATGTGCACCAAGAGCAGGTCGACGTAGTCGGTGCCGAGGCGCCTCAGGCTGGCCTCGAGCGACTGGATCAGGCTCTTTCGATGGCTGCCGCCCGCCGTTGGGATCGGCCGGACGCATGCTCAGCACGTACTTGGTAGCCAGCACCCAACGGTCGCGCTCCGCGCCGATCAGCTCGCCGACGATGCGCTCGCTCGAACCTCGGTGTAGTAGTTGGCGGTGTCGACGAAGTTCCCGCCGGCCTCCGCGAACGCCTCGAAGATCCGGGCGCATTCCTCGGTGGGTGCGCCCCAGCCCCACTCCTCCCCAAACGTCATCGTCCCGAGGCAGAGCTCGGAGACACGCAGGCCCGTCTTGCCGAGCAGCTTGTAGCGCATGATCCGGCCTCTCCTCTCGTCGTGCGATCTATTGGCCGTTAAGCAGCGGGACTTGTAGCTGCGGTCGGTGGTTGTCGATCAACTCGAGCGTGGATCCGTAGGCGAGGCGGAAGCCGCCGAAGTCGTGCGGGAAGCCGAGCTCGATCCGGCTCGCGGCGTCGAGCTGGTCGAGATCCTCAGCCGAAAGCTCGAGCTCGAGCGCGACGAGATTGTCGGCGAGCTGCCCGGGTGTGCGAACGCCGAGGATCGGGATGATCTCGGCCCGCCGCTGCTGCGCTCGCAGCCACGCGATCGCAACCTGGGGCGAGGTGGCGCCGCGCTCGAGCGCGACGGTGTTGACGGCGTCCGCGACGGCCAGGTTGCGCTCGTTCACCCGGTGGCGCGCGACGCCGGCCACGCGGGTGTCGTCGGGCAGTGGCCGGTCGCTGCCGTAGCGGCCGCTCAGCAGCCGTCGGCCGAGCGGCGACCAGGCGGTCACCGCGAAGTCGAGGGCGCGCGCCATCGGCAGCAACTCGCGCTCGACGCGTGCGCTCGATCAGGCTGTAGGGAACCTGCAGCGCGACGAACGGCGACCAGCCGCGAAGCTCGGCGAGCGTGATCGGCCCGCGACACGACCCAGGCCGGCGTGTCGGAGATCGCCGACGTAGAGCGCCTTGCCGGCGCGCACGACATCGTCGAGCGCGCGGATCGACCTCCTCGATCGGGGTCAGCGCGTCCCAGATGTGCACCCAGCAGCAGATCGACGTACTCGACGCCCAGCCGCCGCAGGCTCGTCTCGAGCGACTGGACAAGCGCCTTGCGGTGGTTGCCGCCGGCGTTCGGGTCGTCGGGGCGGGAACTGCAGCGTGTACTTCGTCGCCAGCACCCAGCGCTCGCGCTCGGCCGGCGAGCAGCTCGCCGACGATCCGCTCGCTGCTCGCCGCCCGCGTAGTTCGAGGCGGTGTCGATGAAGTTCCCGCCCGCCTCCGCGAACCGGCGACACGATCTCGCCGGCGTCCTCGCGGGTTGCGCCCCAGGGCCCGCGCTCGTCCCCGAAGACCATCGCGCCGAGGCAGAGCTCCGAGACCCGCAGGCCGCTGCTCGCCGAGCAGCTTGTAGCGCACGCAAACCTCCCTCAGTCGATCATACACTCTGTACGGACATTCTGTTCGAACATAGCATACGGAGATGCACTAGCCTCTCAGCACGAGATGCCGCGAAGGCAGCACCGCACCCAAGGCGAGGAGCGCGAACTGCGCCAACCATCCTCGACGCAACGGAGCGACTCCTCGCCGAGCGACGCTTCGACGAGCTCAGCGTCGCCGACATCCTCGAGGCGGCCAAGGTCTCCCGCTCGAGCTTCTACTTCTACTTCGAGAGCAAGCACGCGGTGCTCGCCGAACTCGTCAGGGCCGCCGTCGATCAGGCCGTCGGGGTGGCGCAGCCGTGGCTCGACCACGAGCCCGAGGAGTCGACGCGGGCGGCGCTCGAGCACGGCACGAGAGGTGGCGCCCGCCTCTGGCGTGAGCACGCCCCTGTCCTCCGCGCCGTGGTCGAGAACTGGCGAAGCGACCCAGGGCTCGCCCAACTCTGGACCGAGATGATGGAGCGCTTTACTGCCCTGGCAGCCGAACGCATCGAACTGGACCGCCGCAGCGGCCGCGCCCCGACTTCTGGCTCAGACCCACGCACGCTCGCCGCGCTTCTCACATGGATGGGCGAGCGTGCCTACTACCTCGCCGCGATCGGCCACCCCGAGTTCAACGAGGAGGAGCGCCTCGTCGACGCGCTGACCGATATCTGGCTTGCCGTTATCTACAACGGACCGCCTGCACCCAGGGAGAATGAGTGATGCTCGATCGCCTGCGGGCCCGAGGATTGGCTGCGTCGAGGGTTAGCTCCGGCGAGCGCAGTTGCCTAATCGGCGGTCGCTTCTGTCTGAGGCCTGAGCGGGGGAGCGCCGAGAGGCTGCAAGCTCAGGCCGCGAGCGCGCGTGCGTTGCCCACGAAGACAAGCTTTCGTGGCCCACTCGTGGCCCAAACGTCGATGGGACGATTGGCTCAACCATGCTGTGTAGCGTCGCCTACTAGCCGTCTCTGTCCGACGGGCGGCTGAGAGTGCGAGGCGGCGGCGGGATGACCCACAACCATGCTGGCGGAACGGTCTTGCCTCGAATCCGACCTGTCTCCCGCCGCCGCTTCGTTTCGGCTGGCCGGTGACCTGATAGAAGCCTGCGTCCCTTGCCCGACACAGCCCTGTCCAGGCCGGTCGACCACCTCGACGAGAAGGAGGCTAGGTCATGGAGTGGACGGTGGCAATCGGCGTCGACACGCACAAGGAGGTCCACGTCGCGGTCGCCCTCGACGGGCTCGGCGCGCAGCTCGACAGCCGGGAGATCGCGACCACCCTGGCGGGTTACCGGGGGCTGCTCTCCTGGGCGCAGGAGCTCGGCGTACCAGCCTTCGCGATCGAGGGCACGGGGAGCTACGGGGCCGGGCTCGTTCGCTTCCTCGAGCGAGCTGGCGTCGCGGTCTACGAGTGCGAGCGCCCGCGCCGCCAGGAGCGACGGCGCGGGAAGAGCGATCTGATCGACGCGGCCCTGGCCGCGCGTCGGCTCCTCACCGGCGAACGCCTGAGCCTTCCCCGCGGGGGTGGTCGGCGGGAGGACCTGCGCCTGCTCTTGCTCGAGCGTCGCAGTGCCATGCAGGCGCGCACCGCCGCCCTCAACCAGTTGAGCGCGGTCCTCGTCACCGCCCCCGATCACGTCCGCGAGCGCCTGGGAGGGCTCTCCGGCGAGAAACTCGCCCAGGCGGCGGCTCGGCTGCGGCCGCGTCCCGATGTGACGAACGGCGTCCTGCGTCGGCTCGGCCGGCGCGTCGAGCGACTGTCGAGGGAGATCGCAGAGGCCGAATGCACACTCGCCGAGCTGGTGGCCGAGGTGGCGCCCGATCTGCTCGAGGAGTGCGGAGTGGGACCGGTCTGCGGCGCTCAGCTCCTCGTCTCGAGCGGCGATCCCAGCCGGATGAGAAGCGAGGCATCCTTCGCCGCGCTCGCTGGCACCAGCCCGGTCGAGGCCTCGAGCGGCAAGCAGCGGCGCCACCGGCTCAACCGTGGCGGGGATCGCCAGCTGAACTGGGCGCTCCACGTCGTCGCCCTGCAGCGGATCCGCCACGACGCCGCGACCAGGGCCTACCACGAGCGGCTCCTCGCAGCAGGCAAGTCAACGAGGGAAGCGCGCCGCTGCGTCAAACGGGCGCTCGCCCGCCACTTCTACCACCGCCTGCGCGAGATGCCGGGGCTGCACTTGACAACATAGAAGCGTCGGTGCCAGGCTGACTCCGGAGTCAAAAAGCCCTGCAAATGGGGCCGTTCAGAGGAGTTCGTCGCCGGGCGTCGTGGTGCCCGACTCGGCCTGTCACGCCGGAGGTCGCGGGTTCGAGTCCCGTCGCTCAGGCCCTATCCGGCAGCGTCCGCGGCGGCGATGCGAGCTCGTCTGGTGGCAGTGAGCTCCTCGACGACGATCTGGAGACCGGCCGCGATCGGCACGGCGAGGATCGCCCCGATGAGCCCGAAGAGCGCTCCGAACGCCAAGACGCTTGCGAGCACGGTAAAGCCGGAGACCCGGGCAGCCTTTCCGATGATCGTCGGCTGCAGGACGTAGTTCTCGACCTGCTGGTAGACGACGATCACGATCAGGAAGGCGATCAACGCTCCCGGGCCGACCGAGAGCGCGACGATCGCGACGACGATGCCGGCGATCGTGGCCCCGATGCTCGGGATGAGATCGAGGACCCCTGCGACCACCGCTAGGGCAAGCGCGTACGGAACTCCGAGGATCAGCGCGGTCACGCCGTAGACGGTCCCGCAAATCACCGAGATGGCTAGGTTGCCGAGCATGTAACGCGAGGTCGTCTGGACGATCCGATCGGTGACCTGCAGGAAGCGGTCGCGCTCGCCCCGATAGAGCAAGCCGCCGATCCAGCCTCGCAAGCGCGGTTCGTCGATCAGCCCGAACAGGGTCAGGAAGAGGACCGAGAGGAAGAGCGCCACAACGCCGAAAGCCGAGACGCCGATGCCGCGACGCCGCCCGACACCTTGGCCACCCCGCTCGTGATGTCGCCCGCGTGCTGAGCCAATGTGTCGAGCGAGTCGCTCCCGCCGTTGATGAAGCTGCCCAGATCGCTGCGCCTGGCCTCCTCGACGATCCGTGGTAGGTCGTCGCTGAACCCGCGCACTGCGTCGGCGATCGCCTGTACGACCACCAGCACGAGCGCGCCGATGGCGATCACGATCGCCAGGACGAGCACTACAGAGGACAGCCGCCGACTCCAGCGCAGCCGCCGCTCCATCACCGTCACCACCGGCGAGAGCACCGCAATGCTGAACGTGGAGACGAAGATGACGAGAAGGACGCTTGCAATCGACGCCAGCGCCCACGCGATGGCGACGACGCCGGCGACCAGAAGGACCGTCCGGATCGACAGCGAGACCTCGAGCTCGGTGCGACGCGTCTCTTTCGCCCGCGAAGAGGAGTCCCCCGCGATCATCTGCTCGTCAGACGGAGCGGTCTCCATGAGGTGCTTCCTCCCTGCCGCCGAGCGGCTCTGTGCTGCCCGTCGCCAGCGAGAGCCGGCGACGGGCAGTGACAGGTGGTCAGGAGACGTGCAGCGTCTCCTTCAGCTTTCCCACGCGCTCGTCGAGGTCTGCGGTCAGGTCGGCCTTGCGCTTCTCGCGCAGCGCTCGCCGGGCTTCGCGCGCGGCGGCGTCGGCGGCTTCCTCGGCCGCCTCGAGCTCGTCCATGACCTCGTAGAGCGGACGGCGCGTCACCTCGCCTCCGAGCTTGTCCATCTCCCCGTCGATCACCTCGACCGCGGGCTCCGCCACGGTCGCGATCACGGCGGTCGACTCCGGTGGCATCGCCCGCCCGAGTGCGGCGAGAGCCTCGTCGGACTTCTCGGCGCGATCGAGGTCGAACGCTCCGCCCATCAGGGCGCCCGCTCCCCAGCCGACCAGAACACCGACCGGCCCGCCGAGGACGCCGACGAGCATCCCGATCAACGAGCCGCTCGCCGTTCCGACGAGACCGACATTGTCGGTGCCCTCCGGGATGCGCAGCTCTCCCTCCGGCGTGCGCTCGACGACGGCCGCGGACTGCAGTGCAATGCGGCCCTCGGCGTCACATTGCTTGAGCACGCTCAGCGCCTGGTATGCGTTGCTCGGCTCCGTGAATCGAACGACGACCACGTTTTCTACCTCAGCCATCGCTCCTCCTTTCGCTCGAATTGTCGATTGGACTCTGTCGCGCGTTGCTGCCAAACCGCTGCCACGGCGCGCGCGCGCCCGCTGCCGTGAGCGAGCACGCCCGGCGGCTCGCGCGGAACGGCTGGCGACCGGCCGATCCACCGTGACGGCCCGTGCTGTTCGTTCATCGGAGGCCTCGGTGGAGATGCGCACGACGCTCGGCGAGCACCTCGTCACCTACACCCCTTCCTGCCCGACATCGTCCACGGCGTCGTCCCCTTCCACCGCAAGCGCTGGGATGGGAAGGGGTACGCGTGGGGGCTGCGCGCGGCGACGAGATTCCGCTCGCCCCGAGGATCTTCGCAGTCGAAGACGTGTTCGATGCGATGACGGCAACCGTCCCTACCGCATCGCCGCGATCGTTTCCCGCGCCACTTCGACCGCGTCCAGCCAGTCGGTCCGACAACGACGGCTTGGGTCGGAAAGCGACCAGAGCGAACGGGCCCTGCCGGTGCGAACGGCTGGTGTCTGATCAGCCGGGCACCGCCGTCGCGGGAGCGGCGGCGAACGTCGTCATGTCGGGATCGACGTTGAAGTTGTCGCGGAACAGGTTGCGCGGGTCCAGCTCTCGCTTCAGCGCCCGGAGGCGTTCGATCGTCGCGGGCGGGAAGGCCTCGCCGAGACGCGCGGGGTCCTGGTCGGTCTCGAAGGAGAGGTGGATGCCGCCGAGGTGCGGGTGGATGTGTGCCCAGTGGCGGTCCACCTCACGCGCATCGGCGCCGAGCGCGTTGACCTGGAACTGCGCTTCACGGTGGGCGAAGGCGGTCGCATCCGGGGGCACGTCGGCCGTCGCCCCGCCTAGGCTCCGCAGCTGGACGAGATGGACAGAACCCGAGCGCAGCAGCGCCGGGATCTCTGCGGCGAACGCTGGCGTGATCGCGTTCAGCAGGCCCGAGCGGCCGACCGGCTCGCCCCGCCCGTGCTGCTCCGCGAAAGCGTGGAGGTTCATCACCCCGGCGTAGGGAGTGACGACGACCTGGTGCTGCACGAGCGGCGCGAGCTCGACGAAGGGCTGGAGGCGGGCGACGATCGTGTCGGGGTCCGCGGAATCCACCACGACGGCGATCGTCGGGGCGAGAGGACCCGGGTCCGCCGGCCCCCGCAAGCAGCACGGCCGTGGTGTCGCGGGGCGCGCCGGATGCGGCCTCGCCGAAGGCGACCAGGATTCCGGATCGACGGCGTGCCCTTCCACGCTCGTCTCGACGGCGGACACGCACGCACGGGAGAAGGCCACCCCACCGACCCCGATGTCGTCGTTACGACGGACCTCGACAGCTTCATTGGACTTCTCTCGCAGCGGCTCTCGACGAGCCAGGCTGTGGCGACTGGAAGGGTCCAGGTCGAAGGCGATGAGGCCGCCTTGGAGCGCTTCGTCGAGATCTTCGCCTGGCCGTTACCGGCCGCAGTAAGGACTGGGTAACTGGCGGCTCGCCCAGCGCGGTCGCGGTCGATGCTCCTCGCGTGCCGTTCAGCTGGGTGCGCCGACGACCGCTAGTTTTTCGGTCGTGCAGTCGATCGCGCCCGAGATCTAGCGGCAGACCGCGCGCGCAGAACGAGCTGGGTGCGTGCCCGCGCTGCCGAAAGCCCGTGCGCGGCTCCGACCACCTCGTCAGCGGGCGCTGCCCGCACTGCGAGCTGGCGCTCACTGCCTTCCTCACGCCCCGGCCGCAGGTCGGCGCACCCGAGAGGGACGAGTACCTGGCGCTCCTGGGCGCGCTCGGCGGCCTCGTCGGTCTGGCCGGCGCCGGCGCCGTCGACTCTCTCGGCTGAACACGGCTGGGTCTGTCGCGATCTGGCGGAAGCGCGACGCGACGGGCGACACCGTGGCGCGCGGGGCTACAGACGACGCGCTCTCTTCGACGCGATGGACCACCTTCATACTCACGCCCGCGCCTGCGTAGGAAGTGAAGTTCGCGATGGGACTCCTTCGCCACGGTAAAGTGCCGCCGCCGGTCAGCCACTCGCTGCAGGGTACGGCTCGCCGCGGCCGCTACGCTGAGGGAGTGAAGCTGGCGGTCGGGGACGTGGTCGTATATCCCGCGCACGGGGCGGGCCGTGTCGTCGCCCGGGAGAAAAGGGTGGTCCTCGGTGCCGAGCAGGAGGTCGTCGTGCTCGCGCTCGCAGACGGCCTCGCGGTGACGCTGCCGATGCAGCTGGCGCGTGAGCTACTGCGGCCGCTGGTCGGCGAGGCGAGCCTGAGTCGGGTTCAGGAGACGCTGCGCGAGGATGGCGCGCCCAGCGGGGACGTCTGGCTGAAGCGTATGAAGCAGGCGCAGGCGAAGCTGAGGGGCGGCGATCCGCTGGAGCTTGCAGAGATCGTGCGCGACGGCGCGCAGCGAGAGCGGAGGCTCACCGCGAACGGCACCAATTCGAAGCTTTCGATAAGCGAGAAGGGGCTCTGCGTGAAGGCACGGCAGCGGCTTTCGGGGGAGATCGGCCTAGCGCGCGGTCTCGACCGGGCGGAGGTGGACGCCTGGATCGACGAGCAGCTCGCGCCGATGGGGAGCTAGGGCAAGACGGATCCGTTGACCGAACTGGCGGCGAGACCCTCCCCAAACCCTTCGACCGCGGGGCCCCGTCTCGAGAGCACCTCTCCTCGGACAGAGGAGACGCAGACGACGCTCGTGATCCCGATGGTGACCTGGCAGGACGCGCGTGAGGAGTGGGTGGTCGACATTTACTCGCGCCTCTTGCAGGACCGGATCATCTTCCTTGGCACGCCCATCGACGAGCAGATCGCGAACCTCGTCGTCGCCGAGCTCCTACACCTCGAGTCGGAGCAGTCGGACAGAGATATCGCGATCTATGTCAACTCGCCGGGCGGCTCGGTTTATGCGGGCCTCACGATCTACGACACGATGCAGTTCGTCAGGCCCGACGTGCAGACGATGTGCGTCGGCATCGCGATGGGGGTGGGGGCGCTGATCGTGCTCGGCGGCACGAGGGGGAAGCGGGTCGCCCTGCCGCACGCCAAGATCTTGCTCAACCAGGTCTCCGGCGGTTTCGAGGGGGAGGTGAGCGACATCGAGATCCAGGCGCGTGAGGTGCTCGCGCTCGGGCGCCGGCTCGAGGCGATCATCGCCGAACACACCGGCCAGCCGCTCGCGAAGGTCGCGAGCGACCTCGAGCGCGACTCCTACCTGAGCTCGGAGGAGGCCTTGGCCTACGGCGTCATCGACCGAGTGATCGCGCACCGCTGACGCCGCCGCGCGATGCGCGCGAGACGGGCAGCTTAAGGCGAACGGAGTTCGTACTGCGGGGTCAGCTTTTTCGCTCGGGTGGCCCCGCGGTCTCAGCGCCCAGCGCGGGCTGCACGCTCCTGCGTGGGGGCGAGCAGCTCCTCGTACAGTGACGCCAGGCGGCGGGCGATCGCCGGCCAACCGTAGCGGCGGCTCTCGGCGTAGGCACGCTCGCCGCGGGCGCGTCGTTCCTCGCGATCACTTGCGGCCGCGACGAGCGCGTCAGTGAGCGCGTCTACGCCGTCGGGAGGGACGAGCCAGCCGGTCTTGCCGTCGGCGACGATCGCCGCCGGTCCGTGCGACGCGCAGGCCACGACGGGCAGCCCGCAGGCCATCGCCTCGACGAGCACGAGGCCGAACACCCAGATGCCGTCCGCCGGGCTCAGGCGGCTGAGATCCTCATGAGCCGGGTCTACGGCAGCCCGTGCATCCCTCCGAGCAGGTGACCCCGGACTGGGACAGCCTCCAGGAGATCCGGGACATGCTCAGGGCTAAAGACTCGGGAGAGGCGGAAGGACCTGAAGCAGCGCCAGGCAGTCGCGCGGGATCAGCCCGAACGCCACTCGGCGGGCTAGCGATCCTTGAAGCGTGCTGCTTCGTCGGAGCCGCCGGTGGCGTCGCCGGCGCTGTACGAATGAGCCCCGGCGCCCGCTAGCCTGCCGCGATCGACGATCAGGTATTCCTCGCGTATCGGACGACCGTCAAACCAGCACTCCAGGATCTCGCGCACTCCCGCCGCATAGCGGGCTTGCGCGGACAGAGACGACCCCGACATGTGTGGTGTCATCCCGTGGTTGGGCATCGACCGCCAGGGATGATCCCTGGGAGCCGGCTGCGGGAACCAGACGTCTCCGGCATACCCGGCCAGGTGGCCGCTTTCCAGCGCCCGCGCGATCGCATCGCGGTCGCAGATCTTGCCCCGGGCGGTGTTGACGATGTACGCGCCGCGCTTCATCTTGGCGATGAGGGCGTCGTCGAAGAGGTGCTCGGTCTCAGGATGGAGGGGCGCGTTGATCGTGACCACGTCGCAGACACGCACCAGCGACTCGGCGTCCGGGTGGTAGGTCACGCCGAGCTCGCGCTCGACCTCTTCCGGGAGTCGGTGTCGATCGGTGTAGTGCAGTCCCACCTCAAACGGCTTCAGCCGCCTGAGGACAGCGGAACCGATCCGGCCCGCAGCGACTGTCCCGACCTGCATTCCTTCGAGGTCGTAGGACCTGGCGACGCAGTCGGCGATGTTCCATCCGCCCTTGACGACCCACTGATACGAGGGGATGTAGTTGCGCACCAGCGACAGGATCATCATCACCACATGCTCGGACACGCTGATGCTGTTGGAATAGGTGATCTCGGCGACGGTGATCCCACGCTCCATCGCCGCTTCCAGATCAACGTGGTCCGAGCCGATCCCCGCCGTGACGGCCAGTTTCAGCCCCGGCGCCTTCGCGATCCTCTCCGCCGTCAGGTAGGCAGGCCAGAACGGCTGGGAGATGACGATCGCAGCGTCCGGGAGCTCTCGCTCGAAGACCGAGGCCGGCCCGTCCTTGTCCGACGTGACAACAAACGCGTGGCCGCGTTCCTCGAGGAACCGGCGCAGCCCGAGCTCTCCGGAAACGCTGCCCAGAAGCGCACCCGGCTCGAAGTCGATCCGCTCGGGGGTCGGCGTCGTCTGACCGTCGTCGTAGCGCTCGATCCTGGGAATCGCGTCTCGGGCGTATGAGCTCGGATACCCGTCCACAGGATCGTCGTACAGGACACAGAGAACCTTTTTCACCTCTGCTTCGCCTTCCTCGCCTGCGCACTGCGCATGGCCCGCGGATTGTAGACCTCCCCGTGAGCGCAGTTCGCGAGCTTGGACGACGGCCGCGCGAGGCCTCGTAGAGGTCCAAACGGAAAGCTCGGCACCTTCGTCTACGCTGATCGGATGATCAGGTCGCTGATCGAGAAGATTCGCAGGTGGCTGCGGAGGGGCAAGGCTCCGCAAGCTCGCATAAGTCTCGACGACATCGGCCGGCGTCAAGAGCGACTGCCTCTGACCTATGCCTGCCCCGGCCGTACCGGCCTCCCCGTGGTCGACGCGCATGCGCGTCGCTCACGCACTCGCATCGGTTTATGAGCGGCAACGACTGGCGGTCCCATACCCTCTTGGAGGCGTGCCCCGGTTCAGGAAGCCCGGCTTCAAGCTCGTCGCCGTGAAGGACGTGCGCCGCCTGACCGGTCTCGAGCTGCCGGAGCTTCTCAGCCGGCAGAACATACAGCGGCTGATGCGGATCGACGAGAGCGGTGCCCGAGAAGAGTTCGTGCGCGTTCCCGTCGAACTCCAAATCGAAGAGCCGGCGGACTGAGCAGTTTCCGCGTGCTTTGCATCGGGCATGGCCCGGTCGAGGATTCCTTCGATCCCTCGAGAAAACGCGGCGGCGCAGTGATGATCAAGGCGGGGCGACCCGCGCTAGCCTACAGTTGACGAGTCGCATCGCAGGAGGGCTGAACGATGGACGCGAGCGTAGAAGACAGGATCGTCGTCGAGTCAGAGCGGGCCGCTCAGTCAGGGCGGGCAGGCGTCATCGAGGAGGTTCTGGCCCAGGATCCACCGCGCTTCCGCGTCCGGTGGGACGACGGACGCACGAGCATCTTCGCTCCCTCGGCAGGTGTCGCGAGGATCGAGCGGCGCAAGCGAGAGCGCGTGAAGGCCTGACCGACGGGGAGGCCTCGCGGCGCTACCAGGAGTGCAGCGGCAACGGCGCCGGGTACCTCGAGCTGGTCTCGCTCGTGCCCACCGGCGCGAACACCTTCGCCGACAAGAGCGAGATCCCTGAGCGCGGCACTCAACAGAAAGCGGCCGGAGAAAGACCGCAAGCAGGAGCGCCCACGAGCAGCATCGTTAGACGGTTTGGGCACTCCGCGGAGCGGGGCTCCGTCGAATGGGACGGCCGAGCGCCGTCAGGAACATCACGCTCTTCCCCTTTGCGTGAGGGGAGAAGAACGCCGTAACCTCGTCGTCGAGGAAGGTGAGTCCCGTGGCGCCGAAACGAAGTGCGTAGGCCGCGAGGTAGAGACGCCCGCCGACGATTCCTCCCTCGAGCTGAGCGGCCCGGTAGCCGCGATTACCGAACCGGGCGAGGACCGCCTCGAGATCCGCGAGGCAGTAGACGTTCGCCCCCGCAGCGGCCGGAAGCTCTTGGAAGAGGCCGAACCGGCCCGCGATCGCCCGAAACTCGCCTTCCTCGAGGAGCTCGAGTGCACGCTCGGTGCGTCGGAGGTAGTAGGCACCGGGCGGCAGACCCTCGACCGCGTGTGCGATCACGTAGAGGTCGATCAGGCTCGACTCCGGGTCTTCCGTGAAGTCCGCTGGAATCGTGGCGGTCGCGACGGCGAGCGCGGTGGAGAGCTCCTCGAAGGTGAGCGAGCGCGAGACGTCGAAACGACGCGTCGAGCCCCGGCGGAGAATGACGCTCTCGAGCGGCTCGGCCGGCCAGTCCGCCTTCGCGAGCGGACGAAGGGGAACGAGCTCGCTCTGGGGATCTGGTTCCCGACGCGGAAGGACCGCTCCGCGCCAGCGTGCGACCTCCTCCCCGTACACGAGGCTCGACGCGCTGTGGATCTCCCGGATTGCCGGGTAGTCGATCTCTCTCGAAGACACCGGCTCGGTCACGAGGTTCAGCAAGGGGGCGTCCGGCGCGCGCGCCGGCAGCTCGGCCGTTCTCCCGAGCGGAACGAGGGCAAGAGCCCCTTCCCGAGCGGGGTCCAGTCCGAGAAGGTGCTCGATGTCCCGATCGACGAAACCTGCAACGACTTTGGGTGCGAGTCCCTGGGCGGCGGCCACGGCAAGCAGGTTCGAGTGGAGCGTTCCAGCATCCCAGAAGGCGTGGCGGTAGGCTCTCTCTCGGTACTTCCAGGCGTTGCGCCAGTATGTGGAGGCGCTCGCGACGATGACCGGCGCCCGAGCCAGCGACGGCTCACCGCCGGCGGCCTCGATGAACGCGCCTCGGTAGTCACCGACACGCAGACGCCGAAGGGCGAAGTCGTGCACCCCGAAGTGGTAGATGCCCGCTGGAAGATCCGGGAGGTCACGGCAGGCGAGATAGAGGTCGACGTGGTAGAGAGCGCCCGTGTTCGATGCCGCCCGGAAGTAGACGTTGCCGCCGGGCGAGCGCCTGACCTTCGTGATCCCGGCCGAGTAGTAGAGGACGTGGGCGAGCGCCCGGAGACGAGGCACCTGCTCGGTGGGCTCGACTTCGCGCGCGACCGAGGCCGAGATGGCGCGGAGTGCCGAGACGGTTCCGGGCTCGAGCTGACGAGGGAGCGGGATCGGCTCGAGATCGCGGTAGAGCTTGAAGGGGATCGGCTGGTTGTCCCAATCGAGGTGGTGCGGGCTCGCGCGCAGCCGCTCCTCCGAGTGCTTCGTCCGCTCGTTATAGCCTCGGGCGACCTCGACGTTCTCATTCGCCACGCGGCCACTGTATTGCCGGCACCGCGAGGCAGCCGCCGACGGACCGCTTCGGCGGTCGGATGAAGGCGATTGTGGCGACCGGCGGACTATTCGTCGATCTGCTCGCGAACGTCGAAGTGACCCGCAGGGATCGATACCGCGAGCAGTACTCTGACCCTACGAAAAGCCGCTTGCGGGGAGCCGACTAACGGGAGACAGGGAGATGGAGACACTGACGCAGATGAAGTGCGTCGCGTGCCGCAAGGACGCACCGACCGTGACGGATGCGGAGGTCGCCGAATTTCAGCCCCAAGTCTCTGACTGGGACATCGTGGAGCTCGATGGAGTGAAACGCCTGGCACGCGTCTTTTCGTTCGACGACTTTGCGCGGGCGTTGGAATTCACGAAGCAAGTAGGTGCGCTTGCAGAGGAAGAGGGGCATCACCCTGCGCTTCTGACCGAATGGGGCAGGACGACGGTCACCTGGTGGACGCACAAGATCAGGGGCCTGCATCGCAACGACTTCGTCATGGCGGCGAAGACCGACGTGCTGTACCACCCATAACCGATCCGCGTGCAGGAGTCGGAAGCAATGAAGGAGCGGGTGCGGGCCGCGCGGGTTGCCCGGCTCGCGACGACCGACCCGGACGGGCGCCCGCACCTCGTGCCGATCGTCTTCGTCCTCGACGGCCAGACGCTGTACTCGGCCGTCGACGCGAAGCCGAAGCGCTCGCGCCGGCTTCGCCGCGTCGCGAACGCCCGCGAGCGCCCGCACGTGACCGTCCTCGTCGACCATTACGAAGACGACTGGAGCCGGCTCTGGTGGGTGAGCCTCCGGGGACGGGCGCGTGTGCTCGATAGGGGAGACGAGGCCGAGCGGGCCCTCCGTCTGCTCGTCGATAAGTACGAGCACTACCGGCGCGAGCTCCCCGGCTGCCCGGTGCTCGCCGTCGACATTCTCGAGTGGCGCAGCTGGGACACGCCTCGGCCACAGGGTAACGATCGCCTTCAGACGAGCTCCGGACTCGAGTTTGATGCGCGGCGCTGGCGAGCAGCGCTTTGACTGGTCAGGATGTGCTTTCGATCACCTCCTCGATCCAGCCGCGCGCGTGTAGGGGAACCGATCGTCGTCAGGGCGAGTAGGCCGACATGGCGGAGCTCCTCCGGAGGCATCTGCTCGGCGAGCGCGCGGCGGGCGAGCGAGCGGACGGCTCCCTCGGCCTGCGCTCCGATCGCGATCCCGAGCTTGACCAGCCGGGCGCTGCGCTCGTCGAGCGGACCTCCCTCGTAGCACCTCCGCGCAAGCTCTTGATGGGCGGCGTGGACGGTGGGAAAGGTGCGCTCGAAGTGCTTGTAGGTATCAGGCAAGTAGCTCATCGCGGACCTCCGTCTCTGCGCTGCTGGCTCGGATTGCGCCCTCCGTCGTCTGAGCGTTCAGGGCTCGAGGAAGATGGCCAGAGTGGCCGTGAACCCGTGCAGGAAGGCCTTGCCCCCGACCGGGCCGATTTCGCCGCCGCAGAAGAAGCCGGCGAGGGCGTCTGTCTGAAGCATCTCGGTGACGACGCGCGCGTCGTGGTCTGGCTGGGGGAACATGTTCGTGCCGCGCCCGTTGCAGGTGAAGAGGAGCGCCCCGGCGGGCCGGCCGCGCTGCAGCGCGCCCGCGAGCGACTGGTGGAGGTCCGCGTCGGCTGAGGCCGCGTCACGGACGAAGAAGCGCAGGGTCTGGCCGACCCGCACGGTCTCGCCGAGTACGAGCGCGCCCGAGGCCTCGTCGGCGCCGAGGAGGCCGCGCATAAGGAAGTCGCCGGTCTCGTACTCGGGCCGGTTCTCGTCGATCACGAGCCCGACCAGGAGCCCGCGCGCGGCGAGCGCCTGCTCCTCGGAGGAGAGGGCAGCGATCTCGGTGCGCAGGCGCTCAAGCGCCGGCTTGCCAGCGAGCTCGTCGACGACGTTGCCCTCGCAGCGGGTGATCACCGCCTCGTGTCCGATCGGCCTGCAGCCCTGCGAGACGACGGTGACGACGGGCGGCCCCGAGACGACGGCGCCGACGGCGCCCTCGCTGTGCACTGCCTCGTCCAGGATCAGGGCCTGCGCGCCCGGCCGGCCCCCGCCGGCGGCGATCCCGCCTACGAGCGGGAGCCGTTCGTGCGCCTCGTTCAGGCTCGTCAGGAACGACCCGGCCGGGAACGTGAAGGGATCGACGAGCAGCGCGACGAGCCCGGGGTCGTCGAGCTCGGGAACGCCCGCCACCGCGATCCCATCCTCCGTCTGCACGGCCGCGGCGTGGAAGCACTCGATCTCCGCTTCCGGCAGCGCACCCGCCCAGACGGC
>CAWKDP010000028.1:0-31089 GCA_963848405.1 uncultured Actinomycetes bacterium
CCAGAGACGGCCCGCGGCGTCGGGAATCATCGTTCTCGAGTTGCCAGGGTGTTGCGGCGATGCGAACATATGTTCGTGTCGGAGGGGAACATCCTGCATGCCGACCTCGACGCCTTCTTCGCGTCGGTCGAGCAGCGCGACGACCCGCGGCTGCGCGGGCGCCCGGTCATCGTCGGGGGCGGGGTCGTGCTCGCGGCGAGCTACGAGGCGAAGGCGTACGGCATCCGCACGGCGATGGGCGGCAGGCAGGCGCGCCGGCTCTGCCCGCAGGCGATCGTGGTGCCGCCGCGGATGTCCGCCTACTCGGAGGCGAGCAAGGCCGTGTTCGAGGTCTTCGAGGACACGACGCCCCTCGTGGAGGGGCTCTCGATCGACGAGGCGTTCCTCGACGTCCGCGGGCTCCGACGGCTGGCCGGCTCGCCGACGGCCATCGCCGTCCGGCTCCGCCGCCGCGTCCTCGAGCACGTCGGGCTGCCGATCACGGTCGGGATCGCACGCACGAAGTTCCTCGCCAAGGTCGCGAGCGCCGTCGCGAAGCCGAACGGCCTGCTGTGGTGCCGCCGGAAGACGAGCTCGGCTTCCTCCATCCGCTTCCGGTCGAGCGGCTCTGGGGCGTCGGGCGGGTCACCGCGGAGAAGCTCCGCGGCCGCGGGATCACGACCGTCGGCCAGGTTGCAGGGCTCGAGGAGCAGATCCTCGTCTGGATGGTCGGGCAAGCGGCCGGGCGGCAGTTGCATGCGCTCTCCCACAACCGCGACCCGCGTCCCGTGCGCGTGGGCCGCCGGCGCCGCTCGATCGGCTCGCAGCGTGCGCTCGGGCTGAAGCCGCGCTCGCCGGAGGAGATCGACACGACGTTGGTCGCGATCGTCGATCGCGTGACACGCAGGCTGCGGACGGGCAAGCGCGTTTGCCGGACGGTCGTGCTGCGGCTGCGCTTCGCGGACTTCACGCGAGCGACGCGCTCCGAGACGATGCCGCAGGCGACCGCACGCACGCAGCCGATCCTCGAGACGGCAAGAGAGCTTCTCGGCGTGGCGAAGCCGCTGATCGACGCGCAGGGCATCACGCTCGTCGGGCTCTCGCTGACGAATCTCGAGGACGAAGATCGCGTCCAACTCGCGCTGCCGTTCGAGCGCCGGCACGACGCGGCGCTCGACTTCGCGGTCGATCAGGTGCGCGACCGCTACGGGTCGGCCGCGATCACGAGGGGCGTGCTCGTCGGGCGTGATCCGGGCGTCGTGATGCCGCTCCTGCCGGACTGAGCACTACTCGCGTGGCGGGAGTTGCTGCACGGCCCAGCGGTTGCCGTCGGGGTCGGCGAAGAAGACGAACGAGCCCCACGGGAAAACCTGGACGTCGCTGACCTCGACCCCGCGACCGGCGAGCTCTGCGTGTGCGGCCTCGATGTCGGAAACGACCATCTGCACGCCCTGCACGGAGCCCGGGGGGGCGTCCGTGATCCCCTTCCCCAGGGTGATCGAGCAGGCGGAGCCGGGTGGCGTGAGCTGAACGAAGCGGATCTCGTCGCTCACCTCGATGTCGTGGTCGGCGTTGAAGCCGGCCTGCTCGATGTAGAACGCCTTCGCGCGGTCGACGTCGGACACGGGGATCGCCACCAGCTCGAGCTTGAAGTCCATGCTCGCTCCTCTCGTCGGGACTCGGGTTGGGAAGAACATAGACGCGGGGGCCGGGCTACAGTCAGGTGGTGGCCAGGATCTCCGCCCACGAGGTCGCCGAGCTCGTCCCGTGCTCGCCCGAGCGCGTCGCGCGGCTGACGAGCCTCGGCCTGCTCGCGCCCGAGGACGGCACGCACGATCCGGCGGACGTCCACCTCGCGCGGCTCATGGACGCGTTCGAGGCTGCCGGGATGTCGCTCGACGACGTCGCGCGCGGGGTCGCGGACGGTGACCTCTCGTTCCCGCTCGGCCTGTTCATGCCCGAGCCCACGCCGATGACGGAGACGTACGAGACGCTCGCGACCCGCCTCGGGCGCCCGCCCGAGCAGCTCCGGCGGCTCACGAGCGAGCTCGGGTTCTCCCCGTCTGCGGACGGCCACCTGCGGCCGGAGGATGCAGAAATGCTGGCGCGGATCGTCGAGACGCTGCCGATGGCGGACGAGGAGGAGCTCTCACGTTACGCCCGGCTCTACGGCGGCACGATGCAGAAGCTCATCGCCTCGGGTCTCCAGTTCTTCGATGCGACGATCAGGCAGCGCTTCGCTGCTCTCGACCTCCCGAATGCGGAGAAGGATCGCATGGTCTTCGAGCGAGGCGCCGCCTACTCCGCGCTTGCCAGCGAGCTCGTCCCCTGGCTCCAGCGCCGTCACCGCGAACGGACGGTGCTCGAGTATCTCGTCGGCGTGACCGAGGGCTTCATGGAGGAGCGCGGCATCGCGCCCGAGCACGAGCGACAGCCGCCGGCGATCGCGTTCCTCGACCTCGAGGGCTACACGACGCTCTCCGACGAGCGCGGGGACGAAGCGGCTGCCGAGCTCGCCTCGGGTCTCGCGACGATCGTCCAGGAGACGGCCTCGAGCCATGGCGGTCGGCCCGTCAAGTGGCTCGGCGACGGCGTCATGTTCCACTTCTCGACGCCGGGGAGCGCGATCCGAACCGGTCTCGACCTCGTCGAGCGGACGGAGGCTGCGCTCTCCGTGCCGGCCAGATTCGGGATCAACGCCGGCACCGTCATCGCACAGGAGGGCGACTACTTCGGGAGGACGGTGAACGTCGCCGCCCGCATCGCCGACTACGCCCAGCCGCGAGAGGTGCTCGTGAGCGAGGCGGCAAGGCAGAACGCGGTGACCGACGACGTCGTGTTCGAGCTCGTCGGCGACGTCGAGCTCAGGGGCGTATCGCTGCCCGTTCGACTCCACCGCGCGACGCGGCGCTAGTCGTCCGGTCCGGGTCAGGCTTCAGCCTGACCCCGGTATGGGTTCGTCACGCCGAGTCGTCAACCCAGAGACGGGATCAGGCTAAAGCCTGACCCCGCGACGCTAGTCGAGCTCGAGCGCCCCGCCCCACTCGGCCGGGTCGACGTCTGCAATGGACTGCGAGAACGTCCAGCGGTGGCCGGCCGGATCCTCGACGTTGTACTGCCGCTCTCCGTACGGGTAATCGGTCGGCTCATCGAGGATCTTCGCGCCGGCGGCCTGAGCCTTCGCGTGATGCGCGTCCGCATTCTCGATGCGGACGAGCACGGAGTGACCTCCTCCGGCGGCCGTGCCCTGCGTCACGATCACCGCGCCGTCACCGTAGACGAGCTGCGCGCGGTGATTCCCGATCCGGAGACGCGGGCGGAAGGCGAAGGCTCTGCCGAGCCAGTCCACCGCCTCGGCCACATCGGGGTAGGGGAGCTCCGGAATGACTGTCGCCTCTGGAACGGAGCGGTTCGTCCGGGTCATGCCGTGCCTCGGTTCGATTCCTGGAGAACCCAGGTGTTGCCGTCCGGGTCGGCGAAGTCGGCGAACGAGTTGTAGTCGCTGTGGCTCGGATCGGGGCCTGGCTGCCACTCGCCCGCTTCGCGGTCGAAGTGCCTGATCTCCGAAACCTCGACGCCGCGCTCGACGAGCTCGGCGCGTGCCGCCTCGATGTCCGTGACGACCAGGTGCGTCCCGCGGTACGACCCCGGCGCCGCATCCGTGAGCCCCGTGCCGACGGTGATCGAGCAGGCCGAGCCGGGGGGCGTCAGCTGCACGATGCGGAAGGCCTCCGTGGGAGAGGTGTCGACATCGACGGTGAATCCGGCCTTCTCCGAGTAGAACTCCTTCGCACGATCCACATCCGAAACCGGAATCAGCACGAGCTCGAGCTTCAGGTCCACCGAATCACGTCCTTTCGTCTCTGGATTGGCCAGGTTCGACGATATGTCACCGCGCGACGCGGTACCGCACGTGAGTCACACCGGGCGCGTCGACCACGCGGTCGAGCTCGAGCCGCGCCGTGTCGGCGCCGGCCGAATCCTCGAAGAGCCGCGTCCCGCTGCCGAGCAGGACGGGCGTGAGGTGGATCTGGATCTCGTCGAGGAGCCCTGCGCTTCAGGGCCTGCTGCGCGACGTCCGCACCTCCGCTGATCAAGACGTCCTTGTCAGCCGCAGCCGCTCGAGCCTGCTCGATCGCGGACTCGACTCCGTCCGTGACGAAGTTGTACGTCGTGCCGCCCTGCTTCGGGACAGGCTCGCGAGCGTGATGCGTGAGAACGAAGACGGGTACGTGGAAGGGCGGCTCGTCACCCCACCAGCCGTCGGCCTTCGGGTCGTCCTCCCAGGGGCCATGGCCGCCGCTGAACATGCGCCTGCCCATCACGACGGCCCCGGTCCTCGAGAGCCCTTCCTCCACGACCTCGGAGCTCGCGTTCGTCGTTCCTCCCGACAGGCCGTGAGGCTTGCGCCACGCAGCCAGGCCGAAGACCCACTCATGGAGCTGCTCGCCTCCCTCGCCCAGCGGTTGCTCGAGGCTCGGGTTCGGCCCGGCGACGAAACCGTCGAGCGATGTCGAGATGTCCAGGACGACTTTGCTCATGACTCCCGCGCTCAGGCAGCCTCGGCGGCCACCGGCTCCGGTTCACCTTCGGCTTTCGCCTGCTCGTCCGCGTACGCGCCCTTGCGCAGAAGCAGGCCGCCGATGGCTGCCGCCGAGGCGGCGAAGAGCGCGCCGACGAGGAACGCGGCGTGGTACCCGCCGGTGAGCGCCGCGACCTGGCTCTCGCCGTCTGCGAGAAGGGTGTCCGTCCGGGACGCGGCGAGGCTGGCGAGCACGGCGAGACCCAGCGCACCGCCCATCATGAACGACGTGTTGACGAAGCCAGAGGCGAGGCCGGCCTCGGTCGGCTCGACGTCACTCATGGCCGCGAGGAGAACCGGGTTGAACGCCATGCCTGCCCCCAGGCCGAGCAGGATCATCGGCGGGAGAACGTCCACGACGAAGTTCCCGTCGACCGGCGCCCGCGCGAAGAGCAGGAGCCCGAGCGCAGCCAACAGCAGCCCTGTCGCGAGTGGCGGCCTGATTCCGAAGCGCAGCACGAGCTTGGCGGAGAGCCCGATCGACAGCGCCCCCATGATCAGGTTCGCGGGCAGGAAGGCCAGGCCGACCTGGAGCGGGCTGTACCCGAGCACGAGCTGCAGGTAGAGCGCAGAGAGGAAGAACCAGGCAAACATGGAGCCCGCCCAGAGGACGCCGACGACGTTCGACACGGCGATGTTGCGGAGCCGGAAGAGGCGGAGCGGCATGAGGGGAGACGCGACCCTGGACTCGAGGACGAGGAACGCAACCAGGAGCGCGCCCGCGAGGCCGAGGAGGCCGAGCGTTCGCGCGGTCAGCCATCCGACCTCGTTGCCGTTCACGATCGCATAGACCGCGAGCATCAGCGCGCTCGTCACGGTGACCGCGCCCGCGATGTCGAGGCGGTGAGCGGCGGTCGGGATGCGGGCGGACGGGATCACCAGCAGCGAGAGGATGACGACCAGGACCCCGACCGGCAGGTTGACGAGGAAGATCCAGTGCCAGTTGAGCGCATCCGTGAGGATGCCGCCGAGAAGCACGCCGATCGAGCCGCCGCCGGAGGCGACGAAGCCGAAGATGCCCATGGCCTTCGCGCGCTCGGCGGGCTCGGTGAACATCGTCATCATCAACGAGAGCGCGACCGCAGAGACCACGGCGCCACCGATGCCCTGGACGGCACGCGCACCGACGAGCATGCCCTGCGAGGTCGCGAAGCCGCAGGCAGCCGACGCGATCGTGAACAGCGCGATCCCGAGCAGGAACAGCCGCCGATGCCCGAAGAGGTCGCCCAGCCGGCCGCCGAGCAGCAGGAAGCCGCCGAAGGTGATCAGGTACGCGTTCACGACCCACGCGAGCGACTCCTCGGAGAAGCCGAGATCCTCACGGATCGACGGCAGGGCGACGCCGACTATCGTCACGTCGAGGACGATCATGAGGTCGCCGAGGCAGAGGACAAGCAGGGCGAACCAGCGGGTGCGGGAGTCCATGTTCGTCATGGGCCTATGGACCGGGATACGTGTCGAAACTCATCGCTCGCGCTCGATATTCCGGGTCAGCGCCCGAGCAGCGGCAGCACCCGCTCGCAGATGAGCTCGACGCCGCTCGTCGGCGTCCGCCCTTGCGGCGTCCCGAGCTCGACTCGCCCGGCCCCGGCTTCCCAGAGCTCCCTGACACGCGCCGCGACGTCCTCGGGGGTGCCCGCGATGCAGAACCGCTCGAGCGGCGCGGGCCGGCCCGGGCGAAGCTCGAGCGTCGGATCGAGGTGCGCGACGACGTCGAGGTACGGGGCGACCACGGACCGTGCGCGCGCGCGGGCCCAGTCGCCGTCCTCGTCGACGACGCTCACGCAACCCACGACGAGGTCGACCGCGGGGTTGTCGATCCAGCCGCGCGCGACCGGCACGAGGTCTGGATTGGCGCTGCCGCCGAGCTTGACCTCGTCCGCTGTCGTCCCTGCCCAGCGTGCGGTGGCCGGGCCCCACGTGCCGATCGTCAGCGGCACGGAAGCCCGTTCCCGTTGGTATGCGAGCTTCGTGCCCGGCGCGAGCGTGAATCTCTCGCCTTCGAGCCCCTGCTCGTCGCCGGCGAGGAGCGCTCGGATGATCGTGACGGCCTCTCGCAACGCGGCCAACGGCCTGTCCTCCACGAGGCCGAGCCGATCGAGCCAGGCGCCCTTCGCAAGGCCGAGGTACGCCCGCCCGCGCGAGACGGTGTCGAGCGTCGCGACCTGTCCGGCGATCTCGTAGGGGTGCAGCGTGAAGGGGTTGAGAGCCGCCGGCCCGAGCCGGATCCGCTCGGTCACCCGCCCCATGAGCACGAGCGGCCCGATGGCCGGCTGGTAGAGGAGGTCGTGGTACACGGAGAGGACGTCAACGCCGGCCTCATCCGCCCGCCTGGCGATCGCCTCGTACGCGGCCGGCTCCTGATCCGTGCGGAGCCCGATACCGATCTCCCGCGCTACGTCAGCTCCTCGGTCACGAGCGTTCGCTCGCCGATCCGCTCGATTCGCATGACGAGACGCTCCTCGGGATCCGGGCAGCAGACGAGGCTGTCGCGCTCGAGCCAGTCCTCGTCGGGGAGTCGGCGCATCTTCGCCGGGAGCAGCGGCAGGACGGCTTGCAGAGCGAAGAGGCAGAAGTGCCGGCCTTCCGGAATGCGCACGCGACTCGACTCCGTCACCTCGAACCAGTCGCCGACCTGGAGGCCGCACACCGAGCGTCCTTCGATCCGCTCCACGGTCACGCGCAGGTCGTAGAGCCGCATGTCGGTCATGCGGGCGAGCCTACTGCGGACAACGCGCCGCCGATGAATTAGGCGCAGCGGGACGGTCTGAGTCGCGATGCCCAGATCAGGGTCGCACTCGGTCGCCTTCACAATCAGCGGCCCGATCACGCGCGCCGACCTCCCGGGGTTGTGCGACCGCGTGTGCGCGCTGCTGACGAAGAGCGGAGCGGAGATCGCGCTGTGCGACGTCGCCGGGGTGAGCTGCGACGCCGTGACGGTCGACGCGCTGGCGCGGCTTCAGCTCGCCGCCAGACGGCGCGGCTGCCTCGTATGCCTGCGGAACGCGTCCGACGAGCTGCGCGCGCTCGTCGCGTTCATGGGGCTCACGGACGTGTTCGCCGGTCGTCTCCCCGATGAGCTTCCGGTTTCGCCACCGTCGCACTGGGCAAGACCACGACGAACCGAGGAGGAGACGATGGCACGCAACGGCAACGGCCGCATGATGTTCGTGAACCTCGCCGTGCAGGATCTCGACAGGTCGGTCGACTTCTTCACGAAGCTCGGGTTCACATTCGACGAGCGCTACACCGACGAGACGGCGACGGCAATGATCGTCAACGAGCAAGCGGTCGTCATGCTGCTCGTGAAGGATCGCTTCAAGGACTTCACCAAGAAGGAGCTCGCGGACACTGCGAGCGCGACCGAGGCGATCATGGCGCTCTCTGCCTCGAGCCGCGAGGACGTCGACGGGTTCGCCGACAAGGCCCTCGCGGCCGGTGGCTCGCCGGCGAACGAGCCCATGGAGATGGACTTCATGTACGGGCGGAGCTTCCAGGATCCCGACGGCCACCTGTGGGAGGTGTTCTGGATGGACCCGAGCGCGATCGAGCAGGAGCCCGCCGCGTCGTGACGACCGGCACGCAGGCCGGGCTGCGCGCTCGCGCGTCTCCACGGCAGCTGGTCCACGCGAACGGCGTCGACCTGTGCGTCCAGACGTTCGGCGGCGGCGACGCTCCGGCGATTCTCCTGATCGGCGGAGCGGCGAGCTCGATGGACTGGTGGGAGGACGGCTTCTGCGAGCGCCTCGCCGCAGGCGGTCGCTTCGTGATCCGCTACGACCTCCGGGATACCGGGCAGTCGGTCACCTACGAGCCCGGGGCGCCGCCCTACACCGGATCCGACCTCGTCGGCGACGCAGTGGGCTTGCTCGACTCGCTCGACATCGCCCGGGCACATGTCGTCGGGATCTCCATGGGCGGCGGGATCGCCCAGCACCTGGCACTGGACCACCCGGACCGAGTCGCTTCGTTGACGCTGATGTCCACGAGCTCGGGCCGCCCCGGCCTCCCGCCGATGTCCGAGGAGCTCCAGTCGGTGTTCGCCGAACCTCCGGCTGAGCCGAACTGGTCCGACCGATCGGCGGTCGTCGACTACATCGTCGACAGCCTGCGGCCGTTCGCCGGCTCCGTTTCGTTCGAGGAGGACGACATGCGGGAGCTCGTAGGGCAGATTGTCGACCGCACGACGGACATCCAGTCGAGCATGACGAACCACTGGCTGCTCGAGGGCGGCGAGCCCGTGTACCCGCGACTCGGCGAGATCGCCGTGCCGACGCTGGTCACTCACGGGACCGAGGATCCGCTGTTCCCGCTCGCCCACGGCGAAGCGCTCGCGAACGAGATCGCCGGCGCCCGCCTGCTCGTCTTCGAAGGCGTCGGGCACGAGTTCCCGCCGCGTCAGGTGTGGGATCGGGTGGCCGCGGCCATCCTCGAGCACACGGGGCCTCGGACGCGGGAGATCGGCGACCGCTAGCCGGGATACTCGAGCGGCAGCCCGAAGCGCGGGAAGACGGTCTGGGTGTCGAGGAAGAACGTGAGCTCGACGATCCTGCCTTCCTCGATCTCGACCACCTGCAGCGCCCACGGCTCGTAGCCGTCGCCGCCCGGGACGGGCCTGTACTGCCCGAACGCAGGCGCTCCGTTCGCTGCCAGCGTCGGGATCATCTTCGAGCCGTCACACGTGATTCCCGGCCCGAACCACCAGGCGAGGATGTCGTCACGCCCCGAGAGCCACAGGTCGTACGGCGGCATCGACTGCTGCGCGTCCTCGTGGATCAGCGACGTGAGCGCGTCCATGTCGTACCGTTCGAAGGCTTCGACGTAGCGCTCGAGCAGCTCCGCGTCCGCCGCTTCCACCGAAGGCGTCGCGGTCGCCGGGTTGACTTTGCTGGCCTCGAGCGTCGCACGAGCGCGCTGGAGCGCGCTGTTCACCGAGGCGACGCTCGTGTCGAGGAGCTCGGCGACCTCCGAGGCCTTCCAACGCAGCACCTCGCAGAGGATGAGCACCGCCCGCTGCTTCGGCGGCAGGTGCTGGAGCGCGGCGACGAACGCGAGCCGGATCGTCTCGCGCGACTCGGCGACCTCGGCCGGGTCTCCCTCGGGCAGGACCCGTCCGTCGGGCATCGGCTCGATCCACGTGGCCTCGGGCAGCGTCTTCAGGTTCTCCACGACCGGCTCCCCGGCGGGCCCGAGGTCCATCGGCCGTGCGCGGCGCTTCCGCCCCTCGAGCATGTCGAAGCAGACGTTCGTCGCGATGCGGTAGAGCCAGGACCGGAGAGCGGAGCGACCTTCGAACTTCTCGAACCCGCGCCAGGCACGGATGAAGGTCTCCTGCACCGCGTCCTCGGCTTCCAGCGACCCGAGCATGCGGTAGCAGTACGCGGTCAGCTCGACGCGGTACTGCTCGAGCGCCCCAGCAACGTCGGCGGGTGCGGCGAAGGAGGCGTGCGGCACGCCGACCATCCTAGGCGGTCAGGTGAGGTTGATGCCTGACCCATGTCGTCCGGGGTCAGGCTTCAGCCTGACCCCGGTCTTAGGTTGCCGTCCGGTCGGCGAACACCTCACGCCGGGGTCAGGCTGAAGCCTGACCCCATCCTCGACGACGGTCGGCTACGACCCGGTCGCGTCCGCGACGAACTCCGCGATCGCGGCCGTGAACTCGCGCCTGCTCGTCTCCCAGGCGTAGAACATGTGCCCGCCGCCGAAGTGCCGCACCGTGAGGCGACCGACCATGTCCGGGTCGAGGCGCATGAGATTCCGCAGCCGGTCGCTCGCGAAGTACGGCGTCACGAGGTCGTAGCGGCCGTGTGTGATGAACGCCTTCATGTGCGGGTTGAGCGACATGCCGTAACGGAAGTCGTCGGCCGCTCCGACCGGCGGCGTGAAGAAGTGCTGCTGGTCGCCGTCGTTCTTCCAGGCCATGAAGGTCTCCATGTTCAACACCGAGTACTCGCGATCTGTCTCCACGCCGATCTCCGAGCGCAGCAGGCGGTTGATCCCCATCGTGTACGCCGGGCCGATTCCGGACAGCGTGGGATCGGGGCCTTCGAACGGATCGCGATCGGGGAAGGGGTCGGTCGCCGTGATCGTCGTGTCGTAGAGCCCGAGCACCTTGCGCTCGTCGCGCAGGAGCTCACGCGAGAAGGTACGGATCGAGATCCGGCCGTCCGCCCGGACGACGAGGTCGAGCGGAAGGCCGAGCAGGTCGGCAAGCCGCGCGAGAACTCCGTCCCGATCCGCCTCCGGCATCGAGGCCCCGCGGGCGAGGAACGTGCCGTACTCGTCCGTGGCGAAGGCCTCGGCCTGGCCGAGGACTTCCTCGAGCGACGTCCCGTTCGAGAACGCACGCGACCGGCCATGGTGGACAGCGGCCGCGGCCATCGTCGGCAGCCGGTCGATCCAGGCGGCGGCGTCGTAGTCGGTCGGGCTGAGAGGCGTGATCTCGAGGGCGGGCGAGATTAGGATCGCGCCGTTCAGGCCGATGCCGGTCGTCTCCTGTAGCGAACGCATCAGGCGGCCGACGCGGTAGCCGCCGTAGCTCTCGCCGGCTATGAAGATGGGCGAGCCCCAGCGCCCGTGGCTCGAAAGCCAGCGGCCCATGAACTCGCAGAGCGATTCGAGGTCCCGCTTCTGCCCGAAGTATTCCTTCGGGTCGGGCGCGTCCTCCTTCTTTTCCTTCGCGTCCTCTTTCTTCTCCTGCTCGATGATTCGGCTGAAGCCGGTGCCGACCGGGTCCACGAACACGAGGTCCGAGAACGCCAGCCAGGACGCCTCGTTCTCGACGAGTCGGGGCGGCATCTCCGGGAGCGTCCCGTCGGGCGGGAACGCGACGCGCTTCGGCCCGACCGCGCCCAGGTGGAGGTAGGCGGACGAGGCGCCGGGGCCGCCGTTGAAGACGAACGTGACGGGACGATCCTCGTTCCCGTCCTTCGCGACGTAGGAGACGGAGAAGATCTCCGCCGCCGGCTTCTCCTTCTTCCGCAGCACGATCCACTTGCCGGTCGCCGTGTATGCGAGCGGCTCGGCCCCTCCGCTCCAGGTCGTGGTCGTCTCCGCGCCGGCAGGCGGCTCGTGGTCCGGCTTCTTCTCGTTCTTGTCTTCCGTCTTCTCTGTCTTCTCGTCGTCTGTCATGGCCGGGACGCTACCGGTCGCCGATCGGCGCGCGGCCTCCTCTCCGATCGTTAGCGTGCGCGCTCGTGAGCGAGCAGGCCGCCACTCGCCGGATGGTCCACGGGCACGGCGTCAACCCGTGGCTCGTCCTTGCGCTCGTCTGCATGGCGCAGTTCATGGTCATTCTCGACGCCACCATCGTCAACGTGGCGCTGCCCTCGATCCAGGCCGACCTCGAGATGTCGGACGCCGACCTGCAGTGGATCGTCAACGCGTACACGCTGGTCTTCGGTGGCTTCCTCCTGCTCGGCGGGCGCGCAGGCGACCTCATCGGCCGCAAGAAGGTCTTCCTGGTGGGGGTCGTGGTCTTCACGGTCGCGTCTCTGCTCAACGGGCTCGCTCCGAGCTCGGAGCTCCTGATCTTCTTCCGCGGGCTCCAGGGCCTTGGCGGCGCGCTGATCGCCCCCGCCGCACTCTCGATCATCACGACGACGTTCGCCGAGGGCCCGGAGCGCGCCAAGGCGATGAGCGTCTGGGCCGCGATCGCCGTCGGCGGTGCCGCGGTCGGGCTCCTGCTGGGCGGGATCCTCGTCGAAGCGTTCTCGTGGCCCTGGATCTTCTTCGTCAACATCCCCGTCGGGATCGCGGTCTTCGTCGCCGCGCTGCGGTACGTGCCCGAGTCGAAGGACGAGCGCGCGCACAAGAGCTTCGACCTCGCCGGCGCCGTGACCGTCACGGCCGGGCTGATCATCCTCGTGTACGCGATCGTCAAAGCGCAGGACAAGGGCTGGGGCTCGCTGCACACGCTCGGGATCGGCGGGATCGCGCTTGCGCTGCTGGCGGCATTCGTGCTCATCGAGCGCCGCTCGGTCGAGCCGCTCGTGCGGCTCTCGATCTTCCGCGTGCGAACCGTTCGGGCGGCCAACGTCGCCATGTTCTTCGTCGCCATGGGCCTCTTCGCGATGTTCTTCTTCAACACCCTGTATCTCCAGCGCGTGCTCGGCTACTCGCCGCTCGAGGCCGGGCTCGCCTTCCTGCCGTTCACCGCCGGGATCATCGTCGGCGCCGGCCTCTCCCAGGCGCTCGTCCCGAAGGTCGGGGCGCGGGAGCTCCCGCTCATCGGGATGGCGATGGCCATCGCCGGGATGCTGCTCTTCACGCGGCTCAGCCGGACGGGGACTACGTCACCGACTTCCTGCCGGGAGTGATCCTCGCATCCATCGGCATGGGGTTGACCTTCGTGCCGATCACGCTGATCGCGACGAGCGGGATTCCCGGCGAGGACGCCGGTCTCGCCTCGGGGCTGTTCAACACCTCGCAGCAGATCGGTGGCGCGCTCGGGCTGGCGATCCTCTCGACGTTCGCGGTGAGCGCCACCGACGACACGCTCAGCAGCATCGGCGGGGAGCCGAGCCAGGCCCAGCAGGCGCAGGCGCTCGTGGACGGCTTCCACGTCGCGTACGTCGGGAGCGCGCTGATGATCGCGGTGGCGGCGGTCTCCCTGCTACTGCTCCTACGAAGACAGGACGTGGCGGCCGTGGGTGCAGGCGAGCTCGAGCCGTCACCGGCCTGACATGGCCGAGCTTCCGCTGACCGGCAGGTGCCTCTGCGGTGCCGTGCGCTTCGAGGTCGCGGAGGCGCCGCTCTTCGCGAGCTATTGCCACTGCACGCGCTGCCAGCGTCGAACCGGCACCGCCGGGTCGGCCCAGGCGCACATCGTCCCCGGCTCGCTGCGGATTCTCGGGGGCGAGGACGCGCTCCGTGCGTACCAGCCGCCGGACGGCTCCGCGAAGGTGTTCTGCTCGCTGTGCGGCGCGCACCTGTGGGCGCAGAGGCCGGACGACTCGGTCCCGGTCGCTGTCCGCATGGCCGCGTTCGACGAGGACCCCGGCGTACGCCCGAGCTCGCGGCAGTTCGTCGCCTACTCCGCCGCGTGGGAGGCGATCCCGGACGACGGGCTCCCGCGTTATCCCGAGCGGCGCCCACCCGCGTAGCGATGGCCGACTGGCAGACCGTCCGGAGGCTCGCACGCGCGTTTCCAGGCGTCGAGGAGGGCACGTCGCACGGACAGCCTGCGCTTCGGGTCGGCAAGAAGCTCTTCACGTGGATGAGCCCTCACGAGCATGGCTCCCTCTGCGTCCGCGTCGAACCCGAGGAGAAGGAGCTCCTCCTCGACTCGAATCCCGAGGCGTACTTCACGACGCCGCACTACGCCGGCTACCCGATTCTGCTCGTCCGTTTCGAGCACGTCGGCGCTGACGAGCTCGCTCAGCGGATCGAAGACGCCTGGTTGCTGCGCGCGCCAAAGCGCCTGCGGGACGAGGCTGCAAAGGACGTGTCGTAACGCGTGGCCGACTGGAGAACGCGTGCGCAGGATCGCCGGAAGCTTCCCCGACGTCGAGGCCGATCTCGAGGGGCGCCCGGTCTGGCGTGTCCGCGGAAAGGCGTTCGCGTGGCGCGCCCGGGAGCGGGACGGAGGCGGCCTCGCGGTGCGGGTCGACCGCGACGAGAAGCAGCTCTTCCTCGACGCGAGCCCCGACGTCTACTACGTGACCCCGCACTACAACGGCTACCCGGGCATCATCATCCGCCTCGCCGCGATCGGGCGGGACGAGCTCTTCGAGCGGCTCGAAGACGCGTGGTTGATCCAGGCGCCGAAGCGCCTCGCGGCCGAGTACATGGCTCGCGTCAGCGACTGAGCCACTCGGAGAGCGGTCCGTCCGCAGCCTCGAGCAGCCCCGGCTCGAGCGGGCTCCCGGCGCCGACGAGTGCCTCCGCGACCGCCACGTAGTCGCGACCCGGGAGCTCGTGGTACCGCGAGCCCGCCGCCGCCCACCCGAGTGGCGTCGCGAGCTCCGTCTCGGCTCTCGCGGATACATCTGCACCTCGTGCGAGGAGCTCGCGCGCCACCGAGGGATTGCCGGCCCACGCCGCGTGGTGGAGCAAGGTCCCGGTCGGGGAGCCGCCGACGACGCCTGCGAAGCTCGGTCCGACAGCGTCGACGACGAGCGCGAGGCGCCCGCGCAGCGCGGCGAGGATCAGCACCTCCTGGGCATCCGGGTCGAGCACCTCGGGAAGTTGCGTCTGCGGGCGCTCCCCGCGGGCGATCGCTGCAACGGCGTCGTCGCTCGGCAGCGTCGCCGTCGACGCGCCGAGCTCCGCGAGCGTCTCGGCGGTCTCGAGGCGGCCGCGCAGGAACGCGTGCTGGTAGGCCGTGCGCAGCGGTACGTTCCCGCGCCAGGTCTCGCCGCCGGGCCGATCGAGAGCGGCGCCGTGCGCGGCGAGAAGCCGGACGAACTCCGGGCCACGCCCACGTCTGACCGCGTGCGCGACGAGCCCTCCCTCGTTCGGATCGGCGCCGTGCTCGAGCAGGAGTCGCACGTGCTCGAGTCTCTCGTCGTCGAGCGCATGAGCGAGCGCGCTCGTCCCGTTCGGTGTCGCACCGCGCTCGAGGAGGAGCCGCAGGCACGCGGGGCTCTCCGCCTCGGTCGCGTGGTAGAGCGACTCGCCGTCATCCGGATCGGCGCCGGCTTCGAGCAGGACTCGAGTGAGTTCCGGATCGTGCGCCACGCCCGACGCGCCGTAGAGCGCGGACATCGACCCGAACTCGTTCTGGAACGACGCATTCGGATCGGCGCCCCGTGCGATCAGCTCGCCCGCGAGCTCCGCGCTCGGGAAGCACGAGTGGCAGACGTAGAGCAGCGGCGCCCAGCCGCGCGGACCGCCGGGTGCGCTCGCGTCCCCTGACCAGTCCATGCCGAGCACGAGCCGCGCCCACGGGTCCTTCTCGATCTCGGGCCGTGCGCGCAGCAGGGCCTGCGCCCGGCTGCACCTGCGGTCGGTCGCGGCGAGCACGAACGCGTCCGCATCGGCGTCGGCCGAGGCGACGAGCGCCGGCCAGCTCGTGAATCCGGTCTCGCGGGCCACGACGAGCTGTGCGTGGGCGAGCGTCGGCGTCCGGCCTGCTAGGCGCTCGAGGGCGGTGGGCTCACCGGCTTTCGCCGCCTTGACGAGCTCCTCGGCCTGCTTGCGCAGCTGTTCGACGTTCACGATCTCATCCTCGCTGCCCGGCGTCCGCGTCCCGGGCGGAGAAGAGACCGCCTCGGCACCTCGTATCCACGAGCACCACGAGGAGAACGAAGGACCGGCCGCTGTTCCGACCGGTCCCCGTTTCTGATCTACGCAGTACCCGGCTCGCGCCGCCGGGTGGCGAATCCTGCCGCAGCGATGATCAACGCCGCGCCGGCAAGGCCTCCGACGATCCCGGCTGCGACGGCTGGGTCTACGGACGGCAGGTCGAATCCCGATCCGGTGTCCGAAACCGCGACCGGCTCCTGAGTGACCCCACGTGTCACCAGCGTTGCCTCGTCGTGGGAGGCGGGCACGTAACCGGGCTCGATGCCCCGGGCCGCGTAGGTCGCCTCGTCGTGGGAGGCGGCGACGGTGCCGGGGTCGATGCCACGGGCCGCGTAGGTCGCCTCGTCGTGGGAGGCGGCGACGGTGCCGGGGTCGATGCCACGGGCCGCGTAGCTCGCCTCGTCGTGGGAGGCGGCGACGGTGCCGGGGTCGATGCCCCGGGCCGCGTAGCTCGCCTCGTCGTGCGAGGCGGCGACGGTGCCGGGGTCGATTCCCCGGGCCGCGTAGGTCGCCTCGTCGTGGGAGGCGGCGACGGTGCCGGGGTCGATGCCCCGGGCCGCGTAGGTCGCCTCGTCGTGGGAGGCGGCGACGGTGCCGGGGTCGATGCCACGGGCCGCGTAGGTCGCCTCGTCGTGGGAGGCGGCGACGGTGCCGGACTCGATGCCCCGCTCCGCGAACGTCGCTTCGTCGTGGCCGCCGACTTGAACCTGGCTCGGCTGGGACACAACTGCTCCGCCGGGCTCGGCTGAGGCCGCCGAGGCACCAGAGACCGCCGCAGCTGCCGCGATGGACAGGACTACCGCCGCCTCGCGCAGGCCGTGCCCTTCCACCTCGGCCCCGTCGATTGCGCGCTCGAGCGCGACACGATCGAAGGAGAAGGTAATCGCGTCGGCATCCAGGTCGGCCAACACCGACTCGAGGTCTTCACGTCTCCACGCGACGTCGACCATGTGCTTCTCGACCTGGCCTCCCTCCTTCGGCCGCCAGACCTCGAGCGTCAACTCGGCCGGAGGCTCCGATGCCAAGGCTCCCTCGACCTCGACACGCGGAACTGTTGCCGTGACTGCATCTGCCTGCGCCGCAAGCATGTCGCGCGTGCCGACGAGCATCGCTGTCGTGCTCGTCTCGCTCATACGGGCTCCTTCCAGTGGGGCCCCTCCCCGGGGGCCTGGTTATCCTCTAGACGCGGAGACCGCAGCCGATCTTCCCGCCTTTGTGGCGAGTGTCTCATCTTTCCGGCGCAGACTCCAGATGCGATCGCGGACGGAACCCAGTGGCCCCCTGCTCGCGCCGAGACTTGCTGAGGTGAGCTAGCGGCTCGAGTTCAGGCCGGCGGTGAGCCGTTCGAGCGCGTCCTGCTCCCAGCCGTTCATGAAGTCCGCGTGCGCGGCGAACGTCCCCGACGCGGGCTTTGCGCCCTTCGGCAAGGGCGGGTAGAGCAGGACGATCGTGATCGTCGGAATGCGCACAGGATGCGTCGTGGGGCACTCGGCGGCAGCCGTGGAGTACGCCAGGTGCCGCCGGTGATTCGCGCTGTCGGTCGTCTTGCCGTTCCAGCAGTTCGGGAAGCGGACGTTCAACTCGAG
Source organism: uncultured Actinomycetes bacterium (assembly GCA_963848405.1). Classification (GTDB taxonomy): domain Bacteria; phylum Actinomycetota; class Thermoleophilia; order Gaiellales; family Gaiellaceae; genus GMQP-bins7. The sequence goes on from CAWKDP010000028.1 coordinate 17,395, forward strand.
AGCGTCGTCCGTTGCGCAGGCGGGGATCGCCGCGTACCTCTTGGTGCCGCCGACGCCGCCACAGCTCCACGACGCGATCTCCCGCGGCTGGTGGTGATGCGCGGACGGGTTCCCGGCGAGCATCTTGAGCCCGACCGGCGGCGCGATGACGGGAGCGGTCGTGCGTTTCGTGTAGTAGACGACGGCAGCGAGCGGCGTTACCGGCTCCTGCCCGGAGAACACCGTCGGGACCCAGTACGTCGAGGAGTCGCGCTCGATGTCGCAGGTCGTCTCTCCGCCACGGAGCCTGGCGGGCGTCGTCGACGCGTCGACGGCCGTATTGCCGATGTACGTGTGGTTGTGTGAGCGGCCGGGCTGCCCCGGGAAGCGGATCGGGTCGTCGTTGTTGCGGTGGCTGAAGCCGCAGACGACGGTGAAGTACGGGCCGCCGGGGAAGTTGCGCGCCGCCGGCCGCTTGGTCTGATCGGGCGTTGCCGAGCTCCCGGTGGCAACGACGATCGCGCAGGACGCCACGGTCACGCCCACCAGGCCCAAGAAGCGGCTGGTCGGCGCCCGGCGAGAGGTCACGACCCTTCCACTCTCCTCGCCGGAGCGTACACGCGGATTGGCCGGCTCGCTACATCCGGCACATCCGAGCGGCGGGTGGCGCAGACCGTGCCGGCGCTGCCACACTGCGGGGTCAATGTCTCAGGTGGTCGACAACCTCGACGCCGCGCGCGAAGCGGCGGCCCGCCACGCGTGGCGAGAAGCGCACGCTGCATATGCCGGAGCCGATCCGGCGAGCCTGACCGCCGACGACCTCGAGCTGTACGGCGAAGCCGCCTGGTGGCGGGGGAAGCTCGACGAGGCGATCGGGCTGCGCGAGCGGGCATACGCCGCCTACAAGGCCGCCGGAGACAGCCTCGGCGCGGCCCGGCTCGCGATCACGCTCTCCTGGGATCAGGAAGGCCGCGGCGCGTTCGCGATCGCTCGAGGCTGGTTCTCGAACGCCGAGCGGCTGCTCCACGACCTACCCGAGTCCGCCGAGCACAGCCGGCTGCTCCTCACCCAGGCGATCGAGGCGATGTTCGCCGAGGGCGAGTTCGAGCGCGCGGTCGAGCTCTTCGACGAGGCGTATGCCGTCGCCGACCGCGTCGGCGATCGCGACGGCCAGATACTCGCCCTCTCCGGGAAGGGGCGCGCGTTCATCAAGGCAGGACGGGTCGAGGAGGGCCTCGCCCTGATCGACGAGGCCACCGCACCGGCGATGTGCGGCGACCTGCGCCCGCATTCCACCGGGCTCGTCTACTGCCTCGCCATCACCGCCTCCCAGGACGTCGGCGACTTTCGCCGGGCCGCCGAGTGGACCGAGGCGGCGAACCGCTGGTGCGACGGCCTCGACGTGACCGGCTTCCCCGGTGCGTGCCGGATCCACCGCGCCGAGGTGATGCGACTGCGCGGAGACTGGGGCGCAGCGGAGGCGCAGGCGCTCGAGGCGTGCGCCGAGTTGCACGATTTCGACCGCAGCATCACGGCCAGCGGTCACTACGAGATCGGAGAGATCCGCAGGCGCCGCGGCGACTTCGCCGGGGCCGAGGAGGCGTACCGGACGGCGAGCGAGCTCGGAGGGCGCAACGAGCCGGGTCTCTCGCTCCTCCGGCTCGCCCAGGGGAAGGTCGATGCCGCAGTTGCCGGCCTCGCCCATTCGCTCCGTGAGGCCACTGAGCCGCTGCACCGGTTGCGCCGCCTCCCGGCCCAGGTCGAGGTCGCGGTGGCAGCCGGAGACCTCTCCGCCGCACGTGCTGCTGCCGACGAGCTCGAGTCGATCGTGGACTCGTACAAGATCGGCGAGCGGCGCGCAGCCGCGTTCGACGCGACCGTGTTCTTCGCGCGCGGGCAGATCGAGCTCGCCGAGAAGGACTGGGGCGCGGCCGCGTCGTCCCTCAAGCACGCGCGTGACGAGTGGCACGAAGTTGGCGCGCCGTACGAGACGGCCCAGGCGCGGCTGCTCCTCGGCGTCGCGTATCGCCGAAGCGGCGACGAGCACGCCGGGACGGTCGAGCTCGAGGCCGCCCTTGCGATCTTCGAGCGGCTTGGCGCGAAGCTCGACGAGGCGCGAGCGAAGGAGCTTCTCGGTCGGGCCCAGGCACGCCGCACGTTCCTCTTCACCGACATCGTCGACTCGACCCGGCTGCTCGAGACGCTCGGCGACGAGAAGTGGAGGCGCCTGCTTGCGCGCCATGACGAGATCCTTCGAGAGCGGATCGTCGAGCACGGCGGCGAGGTCGTGAAGAAGACGGGCGACGGGGTCTTCGCGTCGTTCGACAACTCGAGAGCGGCCATCGACGCCGCCGTGTCGATCCAGCGGGCACTCGCGGCGGAGATCGTCGCGCCGGACGTCCGCATCGGCGCCCACACCGGGGCAGCGTTCCGCACGGGCAGCGACGGTGCGGACTACGGAGGCCAGGACGTCCACGTCGCAGCGCGAATCGGCGCCGCCGCCGGCGCAGCCGAGATCCTCGTCTCGAGCGAGACGCTCGACGGCGTCGGAACCGCGTTCCGGCTCTCGCCGCCGCGGGAGGAGCAGCTGCGCGGGATCGCGCAGCCGGTCGAAGTCGTCTCGGTCGACTGGCGCTAGCCGGGGGTCAGGCTTCAGCCTGACCCCGTTCTTGGGTTGCCCCGTGGTAGCGAATCCCACACCGGGGTCAGGCTGAAGCCTGACCCCGACACCGCTCTAACCGCAGCGAGCAGCCGAGCGCCCGAGAAACCGCAGCGTCCCGCGGCACATCCCGACGGCCGCCCGCCGTTGGTACGCAGACGTCGCGAGCAGCCGATCCTCGGTCGGGTTCGTCATGAACCCCATCTCGACGAGGATCACCGGCACGTCTGCCCAGTTGAACCCGGTGAAGTCGGATCGCTCCTGGAGGCCGCGGTCGGGGAAGCCGAGCGCGCGGCGCGTCTCCGCCTGGACGACCGTCGCGGCACGCTTGCTCGCGGCGTAGACGTCGTCCGTCCAGCCGCGCCGGAGAGCCGGGTAGAGGACGTGCGTCCCACGCGCGCTCGGGTCCGACGAGCCGTCCGCGTGAATCCGGAGGAAGAGCGCCGCCCCGGCCCGGTTCGCGATCCGGGCACGCGCGATGTTCCCCATGCTCGCACCGGCGGTCTTCGTTCGCGTCATGACGACGCGGACTCCCGCTCGCTCGAGGAGCGGCCGGAGCCGGAGCGCGACGCGGAGGTTGAGGTCTGCCTCACGGAGCCCCGAGACGACCCCGCTCGTCCCGCCGCCGTCCTTGATCTTCTGCGTCGAGGAGCCGGGCCCGATCTGCTCGGTCTCTGGATTTCCGCGCAGGTCGTGTCCAGGGTCGATCACGACCACCGGCGAAGGCGCAGCGCTCACGCCGCCGGCAGGCAACCCGAGAGCGGCGACGCCGAGAAGTATGGCCACGATGCGCACCGCGGAAGTGTGGCGACCGCAGCCGACGAGCGCCTACGCGCTGCTCGCGACAGAGGACACAGCCGCGCCTGCAGGACGTCGACGACTCATTGCCGTCCTCGCGACTGCGGGTCGACGCCGGCGAAGGTCAGGAAGTCGGTCATCCGGAACGTACCGTTCCTTGCTCGGCGAGCGTCGGACGCCAGCGCGGCCGGACCGAGAGGTACGAGCCCGGGTCGGTCTGCAGCAGGCCGACGAAGACCTCGGCCACGATGCGCCCACCGACGGGGCCGAGGTGGAGTCCGTCGGCGAGGACCTCGGCCTCCTTGAGCACGTAGTACCAGAGCGGCGTGCTCAACTCGAAGCCGACGCCCAGCGGCGCGAGCTCCCGCAGCTGCGCCGCGGGAAGCGGCCGGATGCCCATCGCACGGGCGATGACCTGGCCGGACGGAAGCTCCCAGGTCAGGTGCCTGAGCAGGTTCCGCTGCGGCAGCGCGGTCGGCGGGTCGTGGCTCGCGATCGCTCCGAGCGGCAGGTCGAAGAGCGCCGTCGAGATCTTCGTGTCGATCTTCTTGTTCGGCTTCACCTCGCCGTCGCCGAAGTCGAAGAAGGTCTGCCAGTCGACGAACCGCCTCGGCGAGCGCACGCCGCCGCGGAGGTCATCCGGATCGGCCTTGCGGCCCTGCGAGGGGTCGAAGATGAAGGCGAAGAAGGGCTGCCCGTTGTCGCCGGCGAGATTCGCGCGATAGGAGGGACGCACCATGCTGTGCCCCATGCGGTACGCGGCAGCCTGGAACTCGACCGGGATGAAGGCCGCTCCGCGAGCCGGCCTGTAGAAGCGCCGACGGCGCATTACGGCCTCGACCATCCGCCGGCCGACGATCAGCGGCAGGAACTCGTGCACGATCAGCCACTGGTAGTGCCAGGTCGTCAGCCGACGCGCTTCTGCGAAGACGTTGAACGGCTCGCGGAGCTGCCCCTGCTGCCGGACGTGGTCGACCGCACGGTTGTGGAAGCGCAGGAACGCGCAGTGGAGCGCCGAGATGATCAGGTGCTCGTCGTTGCGCGGGTCGCCGATGATCGCACCGCCGTCGGCGCGGCGCGGCAGGTCCTCGTGGAGGCCGCCGCTCTCGACCTTGAGCTTCACGTGGTCGGAGGGGTCGTACAGCTCCTGCTGCGCCACGGGGCCTGCCCCGTAGACCGAGTCGAGGTCGAGCGAGGGCGTGCGGAAGTTGCGCGAGCGCTCGGGAGCAGTCGCGCGCCCCAGCGTCGAGCTCGCGTCGAAGGTCATGTCGTGGTCGAGGAACTGGCCAAAGAACGTCGTGCCGGCCGGCTGGCTCGGGTTATTCGAGTTGTTCGCGCTCAGCGATAGGTCGACGATCAGCGCCTTCGGCCCGGCCGCCAGGGCGTCCTTGGCGTCGAGCAGCCCGCCCGGCTTGCCGAGCTCGCGGAGCGCCGCCTCGACTTTCGCGTTCTGCTTCGCGAACGGCGGCAGCTTGAACATCCGCCCGAAGTTCTCCGGACGGACGGCCGCGTGGGCGTGGGCGGCGTCGACGCCGCCCGACCCCGCGACAACGCTCGCGGGGTCGAGTGCGATCGCTCCGGCGCCGATGCCCAGCGCGCCCAGGAACCGCTTCCGGCTGAGCGCTCGATCCTTCGCACCTGCCATCAGATTCCCCTCGTCTTGGTTGTCACCGCTGGTGCCGTGTGTCCGCGTCATGGATAGACCGCCTGCGCAATCCCGGCCTGGCCGCGCTGGGCACCGGCGCCACCCGGGCCGGGGACGCCGAAGGACACCTTCGTTTCGACCATGCTGAGAGTCGGCGCCGCGCCGGCTTTGAAGATCCCGATGCTGGGGCCGCCCGCGCCGCCCCCGCCGGCGCCGCCCTGGCCGCCGCTTCCACCGAAGCCGCCGTCGCCGCCGTTGCCGATCTCGTCGCTGCAGTGCACGAAGCCGCCCCCGCGACCTCCGCCTGCGCCACCAGGGCCGCCGAGGCCGCCGTTTCCACCCGCGCCGCCGTTGCCGGCGGTGATCGTCCCTCCCTCGACGACGAGCGCCGAGTCGTGGAGGTAGATGCCGAAGGAACCCCCGCCGGCGGAGCCTCCGCCGCCGCTGGAGCCGCCTGCACCACCGCCACCACCACCGCCGCCGCCGTTGCCAGTGCCGTTGATCGCGAGGAAATCGTCCTGGCCGCCACCGCCGCCGCCACCGCCGCCGCCGTTGCCGGGCCCGCCCCCGAGCCCGGCGGTGCCGTGCTGGCCCTGCCAGGTGGCCGCGGCGAGCGCAATCGAGTTGTTGCCACCGGTGCCCGGCTGCCCAGGAGCCCCGGGCGTACCGCTCGCCCCCGGCGAGCCGTCACGGCCCGCAGCGACCGTGTGAACCCCACCCGCGCCGCCGGGAGTGTTCACGAGTCCCATCGCCCCGTCCTCGCCATCCGACTCGTAGCGGCCGCCGCCGCCCTTGCCGCCGTGTCGCCCGGCCGGGCTCTCTCCCCCGCCGCCGCCGGGGGCCTGCACTGGATGGTCGCATGCTCCTTTTACACCGGGCCGCCCAGCGCGCCCAGGTAGGCCCGGCGCGCCGCTCCCACCAGCCGCGCCCTGAGCACCGTTTCCGGCGGAGACGGTCGCGCGCTGAAGGCGAAGGCGGGAGTTGTTGATCGCTCGGATCCCGTACGCGCTCGCACTGACGCTGTTCCCGTGGATGCTCAGCAACTGCAGGTCGACGCCGGTGACGTTCGAGGCGAGAACGCCCTCCGGCGCTCCGACGATCCGGGTAACGAGCGACACGCGGCGGACGGACCAGTTATCGGGGTCGTACCCGCCGTAGATCCCGACACCGGTCGCAGCCACTACGCGGCGGTATTCGCCCGCCGCAGCGAGCACGTAGCGCCCCGTGCCGGCTGCCGCCGCGACCGCGTCGGCGATCTCACGCTTCGGCGCAGCGCGCGTGCCTGGATTCGTGTTCTTCCCCCGCGGTGACGCGAAGACCGCGTTCTTCTCGACGCCGTCGACGCCGTCACAGTCGGAGTCGGCGAAGGAGAGTTCGGGCGGATCCGCTGCCTTGGGATGGATGGCCGGGTTGCGGGGCGAGCAATCCAGGCCGTCCGGCGTGCCGTCGAAGTCGGCGTCGCTCTGCCCAGCGGGTGGTGGCGGGGGCGACGGAGGTGGAGGTGGTGGTGGCGGCGGCGTGTTGCCGTGGCCGCGCGTTCCGCGGAAGCCCTGGGCCAGCGCCTGGTTGCGCGCAAGGTCCGACACCGGCTGTCGAGCCGTGCGCCGGTAGCGGATCAGCGGCCGCGCCGCGGGATCCGGCTCCGCAGGCTCGACCAGAAGGAGCAGCATCGTCTTGCCTCGCGCGGCTCCGACGGCGCGGATCCGGTAGCCCGCGACCGCGAATGGGTACTTGCCGTCCCGATCGGCGGCATGCCGCACGCGCTCGGAGTAGGTCAACCGCGCCGCATCCGCACGCGCGTCGCGATCCGTGTCCACCATCACCGCGGCTGCGATCCTCGGCGCTCGCCGATCCGGCGCCGCGGCAGCCGCGGCGACCAGGCACGACACGATGAGCAGCACGACCACGCTTGCGGGCAGCAACCTCACGGACACGTCAGGGTCTCCTCTCGACTGAGATGCGCGAGCGACTCGGTGAGACGCTCGAACGGCAGTTGTGCGCGGTGTAGGGCCTCGCGGACGCTCTCCGCCGAGGCCGCCTCGATCAGCAGGAAGCACGTCTCGTCCTCCGGGACGAAGATGGAGCGCAGGTAGCGGACGGGCGTGCCCTCGCGCGTCAGCGTCTCCGCCGCGAGCCGTGCCTGCTCGGCACTCCGCTCGACCAGCTCTGCGTCGCTTCGCGAGACGTACAGCTCGATCAGGAATTCGGCCACGCGATCGAACGTACGTCGCCGCCCCCGCGGGCGAAACGCTGGAAACCTTGTGTCTTTGACCCGCTACGAGTCGGCGAGACGCGCTGCCAGCTGTCCGCGCGAACGAACGCCCAGCTTGGCGTAGGCGCGCGACAGGTGCCCCTCGACGGTCGGCACGGCGACGAACAGTGCGCTCGCAATCTCCTTGTTCGAGAGCCCGTTCGCCGCCAGCTCGACGACGCGTCGTTCGGCCTCCGTCAGCTCGCCCGATGCCGCCGGGCGACGGGCGCCGACCCGCGAGAGCTCAGAGCGTGACTCGTCCGCCCAACCGGGAGAACCGAGCTCGTCGAAGGCGGCGACGGCCCGTTCGAGCGTCGTCCGAGCCGCGCCCCACTTTCTGAGTCGGCGCTGCGCCCGGCCGAGGCTGAGCAGCGCGCGCGCTGCATCGAAGCGGCAGCCGAGCTCCTCGTAGGCCGCCGCCGCTTCGGCGAGCGTCTCCTCTGCTTCCGCGTCGTACACCCGTGAGGCGAGCCGGACGAGAGCATCGCATCGCTTCGCGCTCGCGAGCCCCCACGGATGCTCCTGTTGCTCGGCGAGCTCCCGCACACGATCGGCTACCGCTCGCGCGTCGTCGAGCTCGCCCATCTCGACGAGCCCCTCTACGAGATCGGGCCCAAGGCGCGCCACCGCGAGATCGTCCAATCGCTCGCGCTGCGCGTGCTCCCAGACCGCGAGCAGGCTGTCGATCGCACGCGCCGCCTCGTGCGCGACGAGCGCGGCGCTTCCGCGTGTCCGAACGGTCGTGAGAAGGTGCCAACGTGCGCCGGTTGCCTCAGCTCCTGCGACCGCTGCCGCAGCCCAGCGCTGCGCGTCGTCGGGTGCGCCGAGACCTACGGCAAGCTCTGCGCGCAGTCGTTCATACGTACCCGATCCCATCAGGGCCCGGTCCGGCGACTCGTCCCATTCGTCGAGCAACCGTGACGCCGTCTGCCAGTCCCCGGCGCGCAGCGCCGCCTCGCACAAGTGCCGACGCAGGACGACGGATGACCACGGCTCGCCTCGCTCGTTGGCAAGACGCAGCATGTCCGTGAGCCGCGTCCGGGCCTCCGTTACCTCACCTCGCGAGATGAGCCGGCACGCGGCCGGTCGGTCGGGTGAGTCGGCGATGTGAAACGCAGCGTCGGAGGCCGCATGGAACCGCTCGCACAGGTCGTCGACCGGCCGCCCGGTGACGGTGCGCGCCCAGGCCAGCGCGGTCAGCGCCAGCCGCTCCACGTCGGGCCCTGCACCGTGTGACAGCGAGAGCGCCTCCATCGCCCAGGCCTCGGCTTCGCGGACTCGCTCGGCGTCGTTGGTGGTGGCGTAGATCGACATCCTCGCGAGCACGTCCGATCGTAATGCCGGGTTGCCCTCGCTCTCGACCAGCGCCCGTTCGAGTCGCTGATGCGCCTCGTCGTCGGTGACCGCGCTCTCGAACAGGAGCAGCTCTGCACGGGCGCGAGCGGGCCCTGCGGGAAGCAAATCGAGCTCAGGCGTGAGCAAGTCCGTGAGGCGCTGCGGATCGCCCGCCACATCCAAGCATCCGGCGAGCTCGAGGACCCTGTTGGTCCGTTTGTCCGCGCCCGGCGGCGTCAGGCGCAGCGCATGCTCCGCCAGCACCACGGCATCCTCGGCTGCACCTCGGGCCGAGGCTCTGGCCGCCGCTGCCGCCACCGTGTCCGCGAGCTTCGCGTCGGGGTGCTGTGTCGCGAGCGCAAGGTGAAGAGCCCGTAGCTCCTCGTCGGCGACCACGCCAGCGAGCGCGAGGTGCAGCTGCCGCCGCTCGCTCGCGCGCGCGTGTCTTCTCGCTGCCGCGGCGAGCAACGGGTGCGATGCGCGCACACGTTGCCGGTCGACGACCAGGACGCCGGCTTCGACCGCGGCTTCGACCGCGACCGGATCCGCGAACGCCTCGAGCTCGGAAACGCGTGGATCGGCGCTCAGAGCGACGGCGAGCAGCAGCCTGCGGGACGGGTGCGGCAGCTGTGTCACGTGGACGCCCAGCAGGTCCTCGACGGTTTCGGGTACCGGGATGTCCTCGCCGGTCTCGGGTAGCCCGCTCTCGACCAGCGCACGACCGAGCTCGAGCGCGAACAACGGGTTCCCAGAGGAAGCCTCGAACACCGCGCGCAGGACGTGCCGCGGCAACGCCAAGCCGAGACGCTCGGACAGGAGGCGGCGCGTCGCGCCGAGGCTGAGTCGGGTGACCTCGAGTCGGTCGAGCTCCGTTCCCTCGAGCGCGCGCTCGAGCGCGTACGGGCGTCCGGTTGGACGCGTGGCGAGGAGAAAGCCGATCTCCGCGTCCTCCAGACGCCGCACGGCGAACGTGAGTACGTCCGCCGACGGGGGATCGAGCCACTGCACGTCGTCGACGGCCACTAGGAGCGGCGCGTCCGCCGCCAGCGAGCGCAGCGCATTCAGGAGCCCAACCGCGACCGTGTGCGGCTCTGGTGGCGCCCGGGCCGGCTCGGCACGAAGGAGGGCCACCTCCAGCGCGCGCAGCTGGGGCCTCGGAAGGTCGCCCAGCGCATCGGAGTCGATCTCGTCGAGGAGGTCGGTCAGCCCTGCGAAGGAGGCCTGGGCCTCAGCCCCGCTCGGCCGGGCCGCAAGCACGCGCAGCCCCCGCGCTCGCGCGGCATCGACCCCGGCCTGCCAGAGCGTCGTCTTGCCGATCCCCGGCTCGCCCACGAGCACGAGCGTGTGCCCGGACGAGTGCTCCACGAATCCCTCGAGCTCGGCAAGCTCCGACTCTCTGCCGACGACGTGCGCGCTTCGCTCTCGGGTCGCCTCCTCCACTCGGCCCTCCCGGATTCGGCGTTGTTCAGCTTCTCGATAACACAGTTTCGAGCTAGCGACAACAGGCCCGGTCAGGCGGGGTGATTCAGCTTGTCTGCCGGATCAGCCGTCGGAGCGCCACCTCCGGCGCGAGGCGTCGCGCCGGGCGCTTGTCGCCGGCCGGGAGCTCGAGAGCGAAGCGGTAGACCCGCCCCGGGTCGTAGATCCGGCACGGGTCGTCGCGGCACGGCGTCATGGACAGGCGAGCGACCCGCTTCCCGTGCACGTCGAAGAACACGATCGTAAGCGGCACGAGCGTGTTCTTCATCCAGAACCCACCCGAGCTCGGATACTCGAAGACGAAGAGCATCCCGTCTCGTGGCGCCTTCTTCCGGTTCATGAGGCCGAGCGACCGCGCGGCAGGCGTCAGCGCGAGCTCGGGTCGGAGCGGCGCGCCGTCGAGCGTGAGCCGGGCGGTCGCGCCGCCCGCGTCCGGCTGTGCGGCGAGCGGCGCGACGGCGAGGACTGCGCCAACGGCGGCCGCGACGAGAGCGATCCGAAGTCTCACGTCGCAGACGATAGGTCAAGCATGTGCGGCGGAGCGACGGATCAGGCGGTGGTCGAGGTGCTCGCGAGCACAGCGGCGAGACGGTCGACGGTGTCGCGCCAGCCGTCCCGGATGCCCAGCGACCACCATTCCTGCACGCGATCCTCCGCGAGCCCGGCGGGCAGCTCGACGCGAACGTTCATCTCGGTGCGCTCGCGGGCCCTGGTCAGGGTCACCGTCACGAGCGGGCTGTCCTCGAGCCGATCCGGGTCGAGCTCGGGCCAGCCGCCGGTCGCGCCCCAGGCGAACACGAGCTTCTCGTCGGGCACGATCTCGCGGTAGACGCCGCCCGTGAAGTACGACGTCGTCGGGTCGATGACCATGTGCTGGCGCCAGGTGCCGCCAACTCGCAGGTCGAGCTCGATCGGCTCGGCCGGCACGGGCTGCTGTTCGTTGTAGAACCAGTGGAGGTGGTCCGGGTCGGTCCAGGCCCGGAAGACCTCCGTAGGCTGGGCGTCGAGCATCCAGGTGAGGGTGAACTCGCGCTCCTGGGTGTCCATGGTGGTCATGACTCCTCCTGTCTCGTCTCGTTTGCGAGCTGCCGCTCGAGGCGGGCGAAGCGCGCCTCGAAGAAGTCGCGGTACGGCGCCATCCAGGAATCCGCCTCGGCGAGTGGCGCCACGTCGAGGCGGCACGGGCGCCACTGCGCCGACCGCCCCTTGACGACCAGGCCGGCCCGTTCGAGCACCTTGAGGTGGCGCGACACGGACGGCAGGCTCATCGCGTGCGGGGCGGCCAGCTCGCCGACCGTCGCCTCGCCCTGCATCAGCCGGCTCAGGATCGCCCGCCGCGTCGGGTCGGCGAGGGCGGCGAACGTGGTGCTGAGCGGATCGTTCTTCATTTAGCTCCTAAGCTAATTAGCCGAGGAGCTAAATAGAAGCAGGCTCGAGAGGACTTGTCAAGCCGCAGCCCGATTCGGCTCCCGGAGCTACGGAACGACGGTGACCGCGACGCGTTGCACCGCGTTGTTCGCGTACCCGCCGACGTTCCAGGGAGGCTCGAGCGGCTGGCTGCGGCCCGCCGCGTCGCGGGCGCGGCAGCAGAGCTCGTACTCGCCCGGCCCGGCGTTCCAGAGGAAGCGCCACCGTCGCCAGGCCCACCGGCCGAGCGAGGCGTCGCCGAGCTCGGCCTCGGCCCACGACTTCCCGGCGTCCGTCGAGACGTCCACGCCGGCGATCTCGGCGTCGCCCGCCCATGCGCGACCCTCGAGCTCGCACGTACCGGCACGCACCACGCGGGCGCGCGTCAGGAAGTCCGGGATGCCGGGTGGGATCATCAGCGAGCGGAGCTGGATGCGCGCGAGCGGCTCGCCATCCTCGTCCTCGTCCTGGCGAACACGGTAGCTCTGGCGCATCTGGTACCCGTCGTGCGGCGCGTCCAGAAGCGTGATCCGGCCCAGCCACTTGACGCTCGTCATCCCGTACCAGCCCGGAACGACCAGCCTCAGCGGATAGCCGTGCTGCGGCGGGAGAGGGACGCCGTTGACCTCGTACGCGAGGATCGCGTCGGTCGCGCGGAGCTCGGCGAGCGGGACGCTGCGCGCGTAGTCCTGCTCCTCCTCGCCCTCGACGCCGCGATCGAGGCCGGTGAAGAGGACGTCGCTCGCGCCGTCGGAGAGGCCCGCGTCCTCCAGCAGCCCCGCCACGGGCGTGCCGCGCCAGCGAGCGGTGCCGACCGCTTCCAGCAGCCAGGGCTGGCTCACGACGTGTGGCTCGACGTGAGCACGCCCGTTGCCGGCGCACTCCATCGTCACGGCGGTCTCGACGGCGGGCCGTGCGCGGATCTCGTCGAGCGAGAGCGAGAGCGGGCTCTGGACGAGGCCGTCCACCTCGAGCTGCCACGCCTCCGGGTCGACGTGCGGGATGTCGTAATGGATCAGCAGGTAGTGGAGCCCGACCGGCGTGAGATCCCAGCGCAGCGCCTCGAGCGGCATGCCGTGGTTCCGCGCGGCAAGCTGAAGCTCCTCGAGGCTGATCGGGTCGGCCACGGCGGGACAGTATCGAGGCCGCGAGACCGCGCGTGGCAGCGTCGTCGGCTTGCTTGGCGCGTGGCACGAGCGGAGAATCACGATGTGCGCGACGATGAGCTACGCGCAGTTTGCTTTCGGGCTCTCGACGCTTTGCGGGCCCAGCTGGGCGACGAGTTGCCCTACAACGGTGCGCTCGACCAGGGATTCAGCTGGCGCAACCGCCGAGTGCCCTTCCTCTCTACACAGAAGGGGATCTTTCGAGCAGCCGCCCAAACGGGTGTTGCGGCACTCGCGGTGCAGACGTCCGCCAACTCTCCGTATCGCGATTCCGAGACAGGCGAGGGCTTCCTATACGACTATCGAGCAGGGCCGCTCGACCAGGCGGACAATCGAGCATTACGCGCAGCGTTCGAGCTTCAGCTGCCACTCGTCTACTACGTCGGGGTTAGACCCGGGTGGTACCGCCCCGAGTATCCGATCTTCGTCCTGCGAGACAGTCCGGGCGACCGTCAGGTCCTGCTGTCGCCCGGTCGCCGGACTCCCTCCGGCGACCCTCGATTCATCGAGGACGACCTCGAGCGAAGCTACGTGGTCGTCGAGGTCCGCGCCAGAGTGCACCAGTCACGGTTCCGCGCGCGTGTCATTCCTGCATACCGGAGCCAGTGCGCGATGTGCCAGCTCAAGGAAGTCAGGCTATTGGACGCGGCACACATCATCGGCGATGCACAAGAGCGGGGCGAGCCGGTCATCAGCAACGGGCTCAGTTTGTGCTCGATTCACCACCGTGCTTTCGACGAGGATCTCGTGGGTGTCACGCCTGATTACGTCGTCCGGGTGTCTGATCGGCTCCGCGAGGACGAGGACGGCCCAATGCTCGAGGTGCTGAAGACGGCGCACGGGCGGGCAATCCAGCTACCTCGGCGGCCCGCGTGGCGGCCCGACCAGACTCGCCTTGCTCTGCGATTCGAGCGCTTTCGCGCTGCGTCGTAACCGTACCTACGAGCCGAGCACGTTCACCGCTCGCGCCGCGACG
>CAWKDP010000029.1:0-252525 GCA_963848405.1 uncultured Actinomycetes bacterium
GGAAGTGCATAGATGAAGCCGTCGGTGGCATCAGAACTCCAGGTCTAGGCATTGATCGTGGCCGGCTTCTCGTGCGGATATACCAAAGGAGCATTGCGATGGTGGTTATACCCTGATCAGCGGGATGACGGTGGTCGTGCAACGCCACCGGCGCGGGAGCCGTGATGAACGCCGCATGCCCGTTGTCACGCGGCGCGGGTGGCGTCGGCCACCGTCACGATTGTATGTATCTCCCGGCGACACACAGGGCCCCGGACTATCTGGCGTCATCGAGTCGGCGCACGCCGTATTCATCGTCGATCCAAACAAACCGATCGACTGTCGCTTTATTGAGGTGATCACCTTCATGCCCGTCGCCTCCGGCTCGCAGATTTACCTGCAGGACGTGGCGACGTCGTCAGATTACCGAGTTCAGCCGCGTGCTGATCTCGGATGTAGTGAAGGCTTCCCCTGGCACACCGGCAGGCACGCTGTCTGATGGGACGCTGGCCTACGGATTCTGCGTGCCCGGCATCAGCCGACCTGTCTCAGAGCAATCGTAATCACCGCCACGCTCGAATTCCAGAACGTTCACGCCGACGGTGGTCCGATGCCAGGCGGCGCGCTGTTGATGGTCGACCACTGGAATCCGATCTGGCTCGAGTGCGATCGGCTACCAGCCGTCGTCGCTGACGAGTGTGGGCCTGCGCGACGTGCTGCTTTCCACCACCAAGCCCAGTGGAGCCTTGACGGCGATAGTGGCACACCACGCTCACCGGCATCAAGGGCGGATTCGACATTTCCTACAAGTCTTCCACCGTTCAGTCTCGATCAACCGTCAACGCGAAGGCGATGAGCGGCGTGGTATTTGGCGCCCGTTACGCGGCCTGACCACGGTGTCACTGCCCGCGTTGTTCATGGTTCCGCGCACCACGACGTTTGTCGGACCGCGATCCGCCGATCTCGATGCGCTAAAACAATGGCGAGACCGCAGGGGCTGTATACGGTCAATGGCGATCCCGACAATCGGCTGTGCGAACCCGGGAGATGCGGATTTGAGTCAGTGGCTGCAGCGTCAAGCGGCGGCGGGCTGTACCGTCAACACTGGCCTGGCCGGCGGTTGCGGCGACCTTGCCATCGGCGCGTCGTATAACACGCTGTTCGGCGATGGTCGACATCTACGACGTGACCGATCGAAACTGCACCGCGTGCTGATCGGCCATCGCATCCTGAACGACAACGGCGGCTATCGCTGATCCCGCCGGCGCGCCGGCGCAGATGGGCGCCGCGGTGTCGCGGTGCCCAAGAACATCACCGTGCTCTGCCGCATGTGACATCACGCACCAGCGCAACGGCCTCACCGACACGAATCTCGATTCGATCGCGTGTACGGTCGCTGAACCTGCTCTGGTCTGACGGCACGATCGATTCCAGCGCGACATTCCCCGATAGTCGATTTTCCGGAACGGCCCGAGGGCGGCACTGCTCGACACCGAAGCGACATGATCTCCGTACATTACAGGACGTCAATGCCATGAGGGGCCGGGTCATTGCGGCGATCGCCAACGATCGCAACGAAGGCAGCGGCACGGCGCACCTCGAAGTGTTCACGCCGAACCTGGTACCGGTTGGCGCGCCGATTCTCCCTCTTCCGAGCCATCGAATAACCCGGAGAGCCTGTGGACGCGCGAAGGCTTCCTCCAGCTACGACGGCAACGGGGACGGCACGCCTGAGACCACGACGCCGCGATAGTGTCGGCGCCAACGGCGGCGGCGTCGCGCCGATCGGTTTGAGATCAACGCCACGACGGCGGCGCCGACGCTGTCTTGGCTTTGCTGTCCTTCGCGCGCCGAGCGCGGCGGCGAGCGGGTTGTCCGGCGCCGCCAGCGGCCTCGGCGACCTCGGGATATAGCTGGACGCATTGGCTCACTCGATGTCGACGTGGATCAGCGCGTCGGCTATGTGAAGGCTCGCTGGCTGAAAATGGCGGGCTCGCCACGCCCGACGAACGTCTCCAACTGGCTGACCTGCTGCTGCGCGGTAGCGATCTGCCTCCAGCGGGCGGCCGTTTTCGCGGCCTCCACGGTCGATCAGAACGGCGATGGCTGGGACGATCGGCTGCTCGGCTTAATTCCGTTGATCGACCCGGGCTGACCTATCAGCAAGGCGAAGTGAACCGGCTGCGTGTCGATCAGGGCCGCAAATTGATCTACGTCGCGGTTGAGACGTATCCAGATGATTTACCGTTCATGGTCGTGCGCATCGTCCAGTGCACCGACCTGCTGGCGAAAATCGACTTGCGCTCCGCGGGCGTCAACGCCAGCGAGACCCGTTGGCGGACGGCCTGATCACCACGGTCTTTGCGTCCGCGGCGGATTACGCGAGCGGACAGATTCACGTCTCCGTCGAGACGCTGCCGTATACCGGCAACCTCGTGACCTACACCGTCTCGGAGGTTCCGTTCAGTGGCAATCCGAGTGATCGGATCCTCGATCCCCCGTTGGGCACGACCGGCACGGTCCTGGCCGGCTCGGCGATCATCCAGTTGCCGCTCGCCGCGCGACCGCCGAATCAACCATTGCCGCCGGGCAGCCTGCTGGCGATCGACTCAGTGACAGTAGCGGCGCCATATCAAGCGGCTGAATGTCGAAGTCGTGTCGCTGCAGGTCTACGCGCCGAACGTTGTCGTGCGGACCCGCCTCGACAAGACCAACAAGCGGATTCTCGAATCGCCGTCGTACTGAACTTCAACCTGCCGGTCGAGGGCCGCGTCACGATTCGCGTCGACGGGTCGGTGCTGACGCACGACGCATCCGGCGCTTCGATACCGCCGTTTGCCGATATCGCGCTGCCGGCGGGCTGGAATCGCATTGCGATCGGCCGCCAGCAGGTGCCGGAACCGGGGACGCATTCCTTCCTGATCACGGCGACATTCGAGCAGAACGTGACGGCGGTCGCAGCGGGCACCATCCTGCATGACGTGCAGATCACCGAGTCGCTGCCGATCGGTCACACCTTCATCAAGGGCGTCGATCTGCAGGACGGTCACCTCTCGCTGTCGCGCGACGACGTGGCGATTGGCAGCGTCGGTCCGGGCCTGTCCTTCTCGCGCAGCTATTCGAGCTCGGGCGTGCGGTCGTCCGGGCCGATGGGCGCGGGCTGGTCGCACAACTGGCAGAGCTCAATCAGCGTCGATGCCTTTGGCACGATCAACGTGTCGGCCGGCGACGGCGGCGGCGGCCGCTTCAGCACGATGGCGGGAGGCCCTGGCACTCCGGGCGTGACGCGCTTCAAGGCGGATCCCGGCTACCACGGTTTCGTCGAGTTCAGCAACGGCGCCTACGACTTCTACTCGAAGGCGCGCTTCCGGTATCACTTCGAGAAGCCGGCTTCGGATCCGAATTCGGACTACCTGCTGCAGTGGGTCGAAGACTCGAACGCGAATCGACTGACGCTGACGTATCACAACGGCACGCAGCTGGAGCGCGTCACCGATGCGGTGGGACGCTCCCTGACGTTCACCTACGGCGACCACGGGGTATCACCCGAGCCGCGCATCGAGCGTGTTGAAGGCCCGCTGGGCCTCGTGGTCGAGTTCGCCTACGACGAATTCGGCAATCTGAAGTCGGCAGCACACGCGATGTGCGATCCGAACAGTACCAATAGACTCCGTCACCCACCCGACCGACCAGCACAACCTGCTGCGCGTGACGGATCCCAACGGCTCCATCACCGCGTACACCTACTTCGATCAATCCGACCCGTTCCCGGGCGAGACGGCGCCGCGGTTCAACCTGGCCACCGACGTCCTCGTGATCCCGCAGAAGGTACGAACTGGTCAAGGTCGTGACCGAGGGCGCCACGAGCCCGGTTGCCGCGGCGACGACATTCGCGTTCGACTATTCCAATCACGCGACCAAGTACATGACGCAAAGGTTACGGACCCGCGCAGCACGACCACCACCTATACCCTCAATCCGCGCGGCAACGTCATCGAGCAGCTCACACCGACGCCGGATGGCGACAACGTCACGAAGATGCGATGGGCCTACCAGGACGGCATCGACGATGTCTATCGACCCAGCGCACCGATCCAACGGCCGGGTGACGAACTACCAGTACGACGCCAACGGCAACATGACGCGGGAAACGATCGACACCACGAGCGTCGCCGGCTACCGCCCGGTGGCGAACGCCGCCGGCGCGTGACGACGGACGTCATCACGTCGTACACCTTCGATCCGGTCTTCAACCGCGTGTTGACCAAGACCGATCCCGAAAACAACACCACGACCTATACCTACGACACGTCCGGCAATCTCCTGACGACCACGATGAACGCCAATGACGGCAGCGGACCGCACGTCATCACGAATACCTACACCACTCACACGGTGCCGTCGGGCACCGTGCTGCGCGGCCTGCTCACGTCAGTCGAGGATCCGAAACATCGCCTCACGCAGTTCGGCGGCTTCGACCAGTGGGGCAATGCCACGCTGACGTCGGATGCGCTCGGGAATACGTCGACCAACACCTTCGATGCGCGCGGCCGCGTCACGCATGCGACCGATTCGATTGGACGCAGCGCGTCGAACACCTACGACGAGCTCGATCGTGTCCTGACGACGACGCGCCTGGCGGGCAGCCAGCCGGCGGCTGGACGCCCCTCGGCCGATCGCATCACGCAGTCGACCTACCGGCCCGGCGGCCAGCGCGAAACGTCCACCGACGGTGAAGGCCACGTCACGCACTACACCTACGATGCGTTGAACCGGCTGTCGCACGAAGAGATCGAGGTCACCGACGCAGATGGCGCGACGACAATGTTGTCGGCCAGCTTCACCTACGACGGCAACGGCAACCGGCTGACCGCGACCGATCGGCGGGGGCTCGTCCGCACGATGTTGTACGACGTGCTGAACCGCCTGCGTTCGGTGACCGTCGACGGCTCACAGGTCGTCTCGGGCTTTAGCTACGATCGCGTCGGCAACAAGGTTACCGAAACCGATCTGCACGGGCACACCACCACCTACGTTCACGATGCGCTGTATCGCGTTGTCGAGACGACGCTGCCGCTGGCGCCGTACCGGCTGCGGGCGACCTACGACCTGGTCGGCAACATCCTGGAGTCGTATGACGCCAACGGCGGCCGCATCGCCAAGACCTACGACGGCGAATATCGCGTGCGGACCGAGACCGATCAGCTCGGCGTGACGACGACGTTCACCTACGACGCGGTCGGCAATCGCGTCGGCGCCGTCAACTCGAGCAACGGCTTGACGATCGCGCTCACCCATGACGCGATTAACCGGCCGCTGACGGTGACCACGACGTTCACGGATCCCGTGACCGGCCAGCCGGTGACGATCCCGACGAGCCGGACTTACGACGATGCGGCGCATACCATCCAGATCACCGATGGCCGCGGCTCGGTGCTGCTCGAACGCTACAACGGCCACGATGCGGTGATCGAATCAACCGTCGATCCGGCCGGCCTGGCGCTGCGAACGACCCACCGCTACGACGGCAACGGCAGCCTGACCGACACCGTCGATCCGCTCAATGGCGATGTCGATATGCTCAAGGCGTTCGATGCGCTGGGTCGCGTGATCAGCACGACCCAGCCGTTGCGCGGCACGTCGAAGACGTTCTACGACGGCAACAACAATGTCGCGCGCACGGTCGATGCCCGCGGCGTCGCACACCGCTTCGTCTACGATGCGCTCGATCGCAAGGTCGAACAGATTCTCGAAGAGTCGATCAGCCGCGGCGGCGCCGACCTGACGCTGTCCCGCACCGAATACGTCGATGGCGCCAACCTGACGCGGACCTTCGATGCTGCCGGCGGACGCACCGAGATTCAGAACGACGCCTTGCATCGCGAGGTGCTGATCACCGACCCGGCCGATCACGCGACGGTCAGGGAGTGGGACGGCATCGAGCGGCGCGCCGAGACCGACCGGCGCGGGTTCAGGACCGAGTATGACTACGACGCGATCGGCCGCTTGACTGCGCGGCGGGATCTCGGCGGTCCGGTGGCGTCGTCCGTGACGTCGGTCTACAACTCGGCGACCGGCACGCGCACCGACACGGATCGGCGCGGCATTCAAACGCTGACCACGGTCGACCCGATCGGCCGGTTACGGCGGGTCGCTCGCCGCCACCCGAGCCTGGCTGCAGAGTACGGCGCCGACACGATCTCGATTGACGAACAGGCCTATGACGGCGCCGGCCTCGTCACCGATCACCGTGACGCACGCGGAGCGGTGCGCCACAACGTGTATGACCCGGCCGGGCGACTGGCGAGCACCACGGTTGGATTCGGCACCGCCGACGCGTCGACGACGGTGTTCACCTCCGACGCCGCGGGAAACGTTCTCACCGTCAAGGATGCGCGTAATCACGGTGGTGCCTTCGACATCCGCTACACCTACGATGCGGCCAACCGGCGTGTCACGGAAACCAACGGCGCCGGTAACACGACGGTCTTCGACTTCGATGCCGCCGATCAGGTGATCCGCATCACGCAACCGCTGGGAGCGCAGTTCGTTACCAACTACGCGTACGACGAGCTCGGCGAACTACTGTCGATCGATGAGACTCGCGGCGGCACCGGCGGGATCACGCGCAACGTCTACGACGAGCGGCGCCACAAGATCGCGGTGCGGGATGCGGCCGGCCGCCTGACCACCTATCGCTACGACCTGCTCGGACGGCTGACCGACGAGTTCCGTCACCCCGCCGCTGCGGCGCTGCCGACCGGACGCGACGGCGATCTCGGCCCGGGCGCGGTCAACGACGCCCGACACACCCATTACGAGTACAACGTCGTCGGCAACCAGACGTTAATCGTCGACCCGGCCGGACAGCGGGTCATGAAGAACTACGACTTCCTCGGACGGCTCGACTCGAAGATTTACACCGATCACGCGCCCGGCCCCGATGGTGCGGCGGTGTATCCGCAGCCGCTGCGTACCAGTACGAATATGACGGTAGCGGTAATCCGGTGCGCGTCGTTGAAACCAAGCGCCTATCGGACAGCAGCGGGGACGTGATCGAAGCCGTGGTCTCCGACTACGACCACTTCGAACGGCTCGTGCGGCAGACCAACCCCGATAACAAGGTGGTGCAGAGCCGCTTCAACGCCGCCGGCGATCGCCTGGCTGAAATCGATCCGGACGGCATCACGACGTCGAACGAGTACGACGCGCTCGGCCGCCTGCGCCGCGTCATGAGCGGCGGCATCACGACCTACGACTACTACCCGGATGGCCTGCAACAGCGCATCACGCTGCCGAACGGTGTCGAGACGACGATGACCTACGACGGCGCCGATCGGCCGACGGAGATTCGCCATGAGGCGGGCGGCCAGCCGATCGCGCGTCAGACATACGGTTACGACGCCAACGGCAATCGCCTCACCGCCACCGAGCAGCAGGGCGCTGCGGCGGCCGAGACCGTCACCTATACCTACGACGTCCTCAATCGCCTCGCGAGTGTCGCCTACAGCAGCGGCGGTTCGACGGCATACACCTTCGATGCGACCGGCAACAGGTTGACTGAAATCGGGACCTCGGCCGACGGCGCCGCGCTCAATCGCACGTTTGCGTATGACGGCCTGGCACAGTTGGCAACCATCGCCAATACGGCGACGCCGGCCGCGAGCCAGACGTTCAGCTACGACCGCAACGGCAACACCGTGCGCCGCCTCACCGGTCTGCTCGAGAACGGCACCATTGCGGCGCCGTCGGCAACGCAATTGTTCGCCTTCGATATTCGCGATCGCCTGGCGCGCGCGGACATGCTTGGCGGCACCGGGGCCGTCTCGTTCGATTACGACGCGTCCGGCCGCCGCACGCGGATGTTCTCGTCGCTGTTCGACATTCGTTACGCCTACGGCCAGTCGGATGTGATCCAGGAATACAGCGGCGGATCCGGCATCGCGACGCAGCGCTACACGATCGGAAACGGTCTGCTTGCGGTCGGCACGCCGCAGGATGGCAACACGCTCGACAACAGCTTCTACCTCACGGATGCGTTGAGGAGCGCGACCAATCTCGTCAACGACAGCGGCAGCGTGGTCCAGACCACGAAGTACGACCCGTGGGGCAACGTGCGGCAGCGCACCGGCACGTCGGCGAACCGCCGCGCCTTTACCGGTCATTACGAGGATGCGGAAACCGGCCTGCTCTACATGGGCGCCCGCTACTACGATCCGTCGACCGGCCGATTCCTCAGCCGCGATTCCGCGGCGCCGAGCGAAACCGATCCGATCTCCGCGAGCAAGTATCTCTACGCGCACGCCAACCCGCTGTCGTATGTCGATCCGACGGGGAACTCTGCGGAAGGCGTCACGAATTATTTGAACGCCGCCCAACAGGAGCAGGCGGCGCAGCAGCCCGTTGCCGAGGAACCAGATCTGTCACAGGCCGGCGGACTCGAGCTGTTCGGTCACTGGGCGGTCGGCGCCGGTAAAGGTGCGCTGAAGGCGATCGGTGCGCCGATCGCCGGCTTGCTGCGGTCAGCTGTGCTCGGCCTTGCGGATATCGCGCAGGCGGGTCTCGGCTATCTCGCGATTGAAGCCACCGGCGGCAAGTACGTGGACGAGATTGGCGCGTTGCTGACGCCGGTCAGCGACATCGGCAAGAAGTCCGCCGAGGTCGGCACACTCTCCGCGATCGGCGAGAGCGCGACCGGCATGGTGAAGGACACGGCGACCTCGATCGTGACCATGCCCTCGCGCATGGCCGCTGCCGCGAATTCCGGAGATCCCGAACAGTTCGGCGCGATCGCGGTCGAAGTGGTGCAGATGGGCCAGTCGCTCAAGGGTCCGATCGCGTCGATCGCTCGTAAAGGTGAGCAGGCCGCGATCACCGTCGACCTCATGTCGCGCCAGCGTCTCGGCAAGGCGGCGACCAACGGTGCGAGCGACTTCCTCAGCCACGAGTTGAAGAGCGGCGCACTGGATGTCGTCGGGACGAAGGGCAACATCACGCTGCGCGATGCCTGGAAGCTCGCCGGCCTGTGCGTCGAGGCCGGCGCTTCGGGATGTGCGTTCATTGGCGGCTTCAGCGCAAAAATGCCGGGCCAGTTCTGGACGAGTTTGCGCGCCAAGGAATCGCTTGGCCGTGGACCGGCTGAATACAGCGGTTACTCGCAGCGGTGGGCGGAAAAATACACGGCGACGTCGACATGATCGTGTCGCGGCCAGGCAAGCCGTTCAACAACGACTGGCACCTCGCGGAAGCGACCAATGCCAAGACCTCGGTGCCGTTCCTCGACGCCGCCAGGAAGCATGGCGTGATGGGCGAATTCATCCCCGACAAGGGGCTGATCCCGCCGAAGGCGCAGCAAATGTGGTGGGAGCAGCAGGGTCTGAAACCTGGATCGCCGATCCGCGCGTTCGATTATTGGACCAAGGGCGTGATGGGCTGGGTCGAAGAGCGCAACGGCAAGATGGTCACGCGCACGAGAGCGGTCGCCCCCCTCAACAAGGGCGGAGAGCGTTCCCGCCCGCTCGACAAGGGTGCGTTCGAATATTCGAATGTGACCTTCGGTATGCAGGGCGGCGTGCAACTGATTGATTTCGCGCGGCTCTATCTGTCGCAGCAGTACCGGGAGCAGCCGAAGAAATGATGTCGCGACGCCTGCGCATGTCCGGCGCACTGCTGGCGATGGCCATCGTGATGGTCACGGCGGCACCGGTGTCGTACGCGCAGACGCCGGGCCGGTTCCTCGGCCGTGAAGACATCCTGCTCTATGGCATCGGCCTGCAAGGTCGAGCCCGCGCAGCAGACGGTGCCGCAAGGACATCGCGACGATCGTCAGCACGTTCCTGCAGGCGCCGACGCTGCCCGACGGCGCTGCCGCCGTTCGCGCCCGACGCGGTGGTCGCGGCGACGCTGCGCGGCCCGAGCTTCGCGACGCCGCGCGAGCTGACGGCGCAGCCGAACACGCCGTTCGAGATCCCGCCGCTGACCGTCGCCGGCATGCACACGCTCGACAACATCCGTCTCGATGAGCGGCGGCGAGGTGCTGCTGCGCGGCGACGCCGGAGAGCGTCGACGATCGACGTGATCGAGCCTGCTGGTCACGCAGGTCACGGCGCGGCCGCTGACCGCCGCCGAGATCCGCGAGAAGGGCATCGTCTTCGATCAGTCGAGCTTCCAGGCCTACAACTTCTCCGCGGCGTTCGCGATCGAGGACGGCAGCCGGTCGACCTCAATTTCCCCGTCGTGCTGCCGCCGCTGCAGGGCGCGGCGGACGTCACGCTCGAGCACGGCGAGCGCTGCCGGCGATCGCGCCGCCGGCGCTGCCGACGCTGCAGACGATCATTCCCGACACGCTGAAGATCCAGACGCAGATCCCAACCTGAGCGTGGTCGGCTTCACGCTGAAGGTGCCCGAGCTCGAAGGGCAGGAGTTCGTCGTGCCGCCGATTCCCGGCGTCGATCGTCATCCCCGGCGACATCGGGTTCCTCAACCAGTTCTTCAGCGTGATGCTGATGGTCGGCAACGTCGCGCCGGCCGGATCGAATCTCGTCGTCGACGACCTGCGGCGGAGATCGTGCTGCCGCCGGGCAACGACCAGGTCGTCGGATCGGCCGACGATCCGCTGCGCATGGCGCGCACCGCGCGGGCGAGACGGCGCGCATCCAGCCGTCGTCCAGCCGGGCCCGGACGGCGAGCTCGGAACGGCCGACGACATCGCGCACGATCGGGCCCGGCGAAACCGGCAACGCCGAGTACCTCGTCGAAGGCCGGCGCGAAGGCAGCCACGTCGTCGAGATGGAGATCACCGGCACGCTGCACGGCCTGCCGATCGGTCCGGTGCCGATCCGCGGCCGCGCCGCCGGCGCGGTGCTGGTTCGCAATCCGAAGTTCACGCTGACGTTCACGCATCCCGAAGTCGTCAGCGCCGGCGAGCCGTATACGCTCGACGTCACGGTCACCAACACCGCGAGTCGCCGGCGAACTTCGTCAGCGTGAACCTGTATCCGCGAAACATCAGCGGCGCGACGATCGTCGGCGAGCCGACGCGCGACGATCGAGAGCATCGCGCCGGGCGATTCGGCGACCGTCAGCTTCGATCTGGTCTCGCGCATCACCGGCAAGGTGACGGCGGCGACGCTCGACTCGGACGGGAACGTCGCCGGCCGGTTCGAGCTGAAGACGGCGGTCGGCGAGCTCGGCGTGCCGGTGTCGCCGGACTCGCTGGTGCTGCCGAAGGAAGCGGCGGCGCTGCCGAACCGTTGCGCCAGGCGGCGATCGGACTGCTCGGCAAGGCGTGGGCGGTGGCCACGGCGCCGGCGGCGGCGTTGCCGCCGGACGTGCAGCGCTTCTCGAAGAAGATCGTCCTCGACCGCGCGGTCGAGGTCGCGGAGGCGGGACTCCGCGGTCACGCTGCACGAGCCGCTGCCCGACAGCGCCGCGCAGCTGTGGATGGACTTCGCCGGCAGCCATTTACACGCGGCTGCCGGAGCTCAGTCCGCAGCCGGCCGATCTGGCGTTCGAGCAGATCGAACTTCCAGGGCTTCGATGAGCTGCGGCGGACGTCGGTGCGCGGCGACATGTTCGCCGCACGCGGTCGGCGCGGTGCTCGCGCCCGTCACTGCAATCGAGCGGGGCCGCGGCATTCCATCACGCGCTGGCGGAGCGCTGGTTGTATCGGCCGCGGCTTCGTGTCGGTGCTGGTCTCCGGCACCGGCGCGCTCGCCGTACAGCGTGTCGATCGTCGACGCGCAGGCCGGCGCGCTCGGCGGCGTCGACGAGCCGGCAAGATCATCAAGCAGATTCCGTACGCCGATGTGCGTGCCGATCGGCGATGCGGGTCGGCGGCCCGCGGCGCAGCTCTTCGTATGCTCGCGTCGCCAGAGGAGGGCGCGCTACACGGTGGTCTTCGATCGCGTCGCCGGCTGTTCCTGAATGGCCCGCTCACGGTCAGCGTCTCGTGCCGCCGACGGCAGCCGGTGGGCTGCGGCAGGTCGTCTACAGCCTTTCGACGGTGAGGTGCCGCAGGTCACCGGTCGGCGGGCGGCGATCCGTTCCAGCTCAGCGTGACGTCGAGCGGGCCGCCACGCGCCGCCGATGCGACCAACGCCGTCAACGATCTGCGCGCCGAGCATCATCGGCGCGCTGCAGCTGCCGGATGCCGACCAGCTCAGGTGCGACCCGACGAGCCCGGCTTCCCGGTCGGCCGCATCATCGGGGTGCTGTTCAGCGAGGAAGTCACCGCGGCAAGCGTGCAAGACAGGCTCGCGCGCGAGCGAGATCACCAATTACCTGCGTTGGCGGCAACAGGGTCGTGTGGCGTGGCGCTTCAGCCCGGCGGCCGCATCGCCTTCCTGGCGCTGCGCGATCCCATCGGCGTCTACATTGCCGCGCGAGCTGCAAATCAGCGACGTGATGGATCTGCGCGGCCAGGCGATGCCGGCCAGGCACCGTTCCGATCGAAGCGGTCCTCGACCACGGCGGCGTGGTCGTCGGGCCAGGTGCTCAAGGCCGACGGTACGCCGGTGCCGTACGCCGACGTGCGGTTGTTCTATCTGCATCGGTGCGGCGATGGAGCCGTCGTGGGTGGGCATCTCCGCCAAGACCGCCGACAGCAACGGCCGCTACTAGTTTGATTTCGTCACCGCCGACTTCCGCGACCGGATTGTCGTCGTCAACCCCGACGACGAGCTCGACTTCCGCAACGTGCCGTTCACGATCGCGCGATCGGGCCAGCGGCTGAACGTCGACATCGTGTTCCTCGGCCGCGGCACGTTGCGGGGCCGGACGCTGAACGAAGCCGGGCGCCGCTGGCCGACACGGCGCATCCGCATTACGAGCCTCACCGATCAGCAGCAGTTACGGCGTGACCACCGATGCGAGGGCCGCTTCTCGGTCGCGCGGGTGCCGGTCGGCAACGTGTTCATCGAGGCGGTGCATAGTCACGCCTCCAGCCACGTTGACGGCCAGCGACTACATTCCCTTCGCCGGCGCGACGGTCACGCGCGACCTGATGCTGCTCGACGTCGCGGTGCAGGAAACAACCGTGCAACACGGTGACGTCTCCGCGGCCACGTGTTCCGCGTCGACGGCGTGACGCCGGCAGGCGATGTTCCTGTCATCGTCTATTACGAACATCTCAGCCAGCCCGGAATGGCGGTGCCCGGGCAGCCCGCCGCCGGTCGAGTGCGCGGTCGCGATGATGAACACCGGCGCGACGGCTCGTTCAGCTTCGACGAACTGGTGTCGGGACGTTTGCACGTCTACGCATTCGACCAGGGCGCGCTGTCCGAGGGCGCCGTGCGATTCACGCTACGCGGAAACGGCGAGCGGGAATTCGCGAGTGCTGCTCAACGGCGGCCTGGCAACCGTGCACGGGTGTGGTGCTCGATCACGATGGGCAGCCGGTGTCAGGGAGCGCGCGTCGGCGGCGGCCTGAGCCTGTCGACGACCAACAGTTCCGGACAGTTTACGCTGACGGATGTGCCTGATGTGCCGATCATCGGCGCGCGCCATGTCATCTGAAACCGGCGATCCCGCGGTCGAGCCAGAACCGGAGGATGCGCTCGAACTCCGCCCGCACCTCCGGGTTCCACCAGTCGAGATCCGGCTGCTCGGGCGCGAAGTTGTGGAGGTAGTAGCGGCCGCGCTCCTCGTCGAGCGTCCATGCGGAGCCGCCGAAGATCGAGCGCCAGTTGTTCGGGACCTCGTCCGCCCAGACGTAGTACTCGGGCCGCTCCCGGAACCAGGCGTGGCGGTTCGACGTGTGGTTCGGAACGAGATCGACGAGAACGCGCATCCCGCGTGTCTCGGCCTGCGCGACGAGCCGGTCGAGATCGTCGAGCGTTCCGAGGTCCGGATGGACGTCCAGGTAGTCGGACACGTCGTAGCCCCAGTCCACGTTCGGAGAAGGGTGTATCGGGCTCAGCCAGATCCCGTCCACGCCCAGCCACGCGAGGTAGTCGAGCTTCTCGACCACGCCCTGGAGGTCGCCGATTCCGTCGTCGTTCGAATCGGCGAACGACCGCACGTACACGTGGTAGAGCACGCCCTCGCGCCACCAGACCCGGCTCACAGCACCTCGGTCCGACCTTCGGCACCACGGCGCCGGCCGAACACCCAACAACGGGGTGAGGCTGAAGCCTCACCCCCGCGGCAGCTGTTGGTGTCAGGCTTCAGCCTGACACCGTCGTTGGGTGGATATCCAGTGCCGCGTGCCGATTCGGAGCTCAGCTCTCTCCGGCTTCGAGGAGCTTGAGGACCGCGGCAGCTTCCACGCCGAGACCGTACCCGAGGGTCAGGCCGTCTGGACAGCGGCGCCGGCGCGCGACCGTGCACGCTCGAGCGCCGCGCCGACGAAATCGCGGAAGAGCGGTGCGGGACGCGTCGGCCGCGACTTGAACTCCGGGTGGAACTGGCTCGCGACGAACCACGGGTGGTCCGGGAGCTCGACGACCTCGACGAGACGCCCTTCCTGGAACGTGCCGGAGATCACGAGACCGGCGTCCACGAGTGTCGGGCGCAGCTCGTTGTTGACCTCATAGCGGTGGCGATGGCGCTCGTGGATGACGGTCTCTCCGTACGCATCCCGAGCGCGCGTCCCGTCGACGAGCTCGACCGCCTGCGCGCCCAGGCGCATCGTGCCGCCGAGATCCTCGATCTCCTTCTGCTCGGGGAGGAGGTCGATCACGGGGTACGGCGTCTCGGGATCCATCTCCGTCGAGTTTGCGCCGTCCAGCCCCGTCACGTGCCGCGCGAACTCGGAGACGGCGACGTGCATGCCGAGGCAGATGCCGAGGTACGGGATCTGGCGCTCGCGCGCGACGCGGCAGGCGAGGATCTTCCCCTCCCAGCCGCGCGAGCCGAAGCCGCCAGGGACGAGCACGCCGTCCACCTGCTCGAGCTCGCGCACGGCCTCGTCGTAGGACATGTTCTCGGCGTCGACCCAGCGGACGCGCACGCGCGAGCCGTGGTGGACCCCGGCGTGCTTCAGCGCCTCGTGCACGGAGAGGTACGCGTCGTGCAGCTTCACGTACTTCCCGACGAGCGCGATCTCGACCTCCTCGTCGAGCTCGCGGCTGCGCTCCGTCAGCTCGTGCCATTCGCCGAGCTCCGCGGGGCCGGTGTCGAGCCCGAGCTTCTCGCAGACGAGGGCGTCGAGCCCCTCCGCCTGCAGCACCTCGGGAACGAGGTAGACGTCGGGGACGTCCGGAGCGGCAACCACCGCCCGCGTGTCCACGTCGGCGAACAGGGCGATCTTGTCGCGCAGGTCCTCGGAGAGCGGCTCCGTCGAGCGGCAGACGACGACGTCCGGGTGGATGCCGATGCGGCGGAGCTCGTTGACGGAGTGCTGCGTCGGCTTCGTCTTCAGCTCGCCGGCCGCGGGGATGAACGGGACGAGCGTGACGTGCAGGTAGAGCACGTTCTCGGGACCCACCTCGCGCCGGTACTGGCGAATCGCCTCGAGGAACGGGAGCGACTCGATGTCGCCGACGGTGCCGCCGATCTCGGAGATGATGACGTCCGCCGGCATCGCCCTCTCCGCACGGCGGATACGGGCCTTGATCTCGTTCGTGATGTGCGGGATGACCTGCACGGTCGCCCCGAGAAACTCGCCCTTGCGCTCCTTCCTGAGCACCGTGTCCCAGATCGCGCCGGCCGTGTGGCTCGCATTCCGCGAGAGGTTCTCGTCGATGAAGCGCTCGTAGTGCCCGATGTCGAGATCGGTCTCGGCGCCGTCCTCGGTGACGAAGACCTCGCCGTGCTGGAACGGGCTCATCGTGCCCGGATCGACGTTCAGGTACGGGTCGAACTTCTGCGCGCTCACCGAGAGGCCACGCGCTTTCAGCAGTCGGCCGAGAGACGCTGCGACGATTCCCTTGCCGAGCGCGGAGACGACTCCACCCGTGACGAATACGAACTTGGCCACGGAATCCAACCGTATCAGGCCGTGGTGTCAGATACGCGCGCCGGTCTGCAAGAGGTCGTGCAGCCGGGCGAGCGCGTCCTTCGGCAGGCTCTTCGAGAACCCGAGCAGGAACGGCCCGGAGACGGTGAGCTCGGCCGACGTCAGCGCGGTGCCTGCCTGCTCCAGCGCGAGCTCGATCTTCAGCTTCGCCGTCACGAGCTCGAAGGCGAAGAGCGACATCGGGTCCGCCGCGCGGACGAGCAGCGTGTCTTCCGCCTGGGCGCGTCGAAAGAGCGTCGGCTCGTTCGAGCGAACGCGCCAGCGCGCCCCGGCGGCGAAGCCACGGCGATCGGGCTCGACCGCGTCGATGCCCGGCCACCAGTCGCTCAGGTGGTACGGCTCGGCGAGGTAGCTCCACACGTCTTCCGGCGCGGCGAGCAGTTCGCGCGAGGCGCGGGCCGTGGCCACGTCAACGGTCCTTCAGCGCGGCGATGAACTCCTCTCCGCCCAGCATTCGCTCGAGCTCCTCCCGGCGGACGAGCTCGTCGAGCTCTTCGATGCGAGTGTGCGTCGGGTCTCCCGGCACCTTCTCGACGCGGAAGTGCCGGTCGGCGACGCTCGCGATCTGGGGAAGGTGCGTGATCGTCAGCACCTGCGCGCGCTCGGCCAGGCGCTGGAGGGTGGCGGCGACGGCGTGCGCGGTCACGCCGCCGATGCCGGCGTCGATCTCGTCGAAGACGAGCGTCTCGCCTCCCGCCACGGCAGCGAGGGCGAGCGCGATGCGCGAGAGCTCGCCACCGGATGCCGTCTCCGCGACCGGCCCGAACGGGAGGCCTGCGTTCGGCCGCACGAGGAACACCGCCTCGTCGGCGCCCGTCGGCCCGGGGTCGCGTTCCTGGAGCTCGACGAGGAACTCCCCCTCCCCCAGCCCGAGCCCCTGCAGCTCACCGGCGACGGCCTGCGCGAGCGGCTCGGCCTTCGCTCGCCGCTCCGCGCGAAGCGCTTCGGTCAGCGCTGCCGCGCGCGCTTCCGCCGCTTCGACCACGGCCGCGGCCGCGGCGACGGGGTCGACTCCGTCCGCCGCGGCCTCGAGCTCCTGGCGAGCTGCGGCGGCGTGCGCGAGCAGCTCCTCGTAGGACGAGCACCCGAAACGGCGCTTGAGGTCGGAGATCCGTTCGAGTCGCCCTTCGACGTCCTCGAGCGCGGCGGGATCCGCGTCGAGCGAGGCGAGGAAGCCGTGCAGGTCGCTGCCTACCTCGCGCAGGCGCAGCGCCGCGTCGCGGAGCTCGCCTGCCGCAGCCTGGAGCTCGGGCGCGAGGCGCTCGACGGGCGCGAGCGCGCGTTCCGCCTGCGCGGCGAGCGCGGACGCGCCTTCTCCGTCCTCGGGCGAGATCGCCGCTGCGGCCGCGGCGACACCTGCGCCGAGGTCCGAGACATGGAGCAGGCGCTCTCGCTGGGCGCGCAGATCGTCCTCCTCCCCCGCCGCCATGCCCTCGGTCGCCTCGGCGAGCGCCTCGAGCTCCGCGAGCCGCGACGCGACGCCGTCGGCATCGCGGGTCAGCTCGTCGTGCCGGCGGCGCGCCGCCCCGAGGTCGCGCCACGCCTGCGCCGCCTCGCGGCGCCGCTCCAGCTGGTCCTCACCGCAGAAGGCGTCGAGGACGTCGAGCTGGAACGCCGGCCGCGCGAGCCGGCGCTGCTCGAACTGCCCCGACATCGCGATCAGCCGCTCCGCCGCCGCCGCGAGGTCCTCGCGCGCGACCGAGCGCCCCCACGCGTACGCGCGCGTACGTCCGTCACCGAACACGCGGCGTGCGAGCACGAGCCCCGCCTCCCCCTCGGGCCGGAGCTCTGCGAGCGCCGCGACGTCCTCCTCGTCGAAGAAGCCGTCGGGCACGTCGAGCTCGGCCTCGACGTAGGCCTCGCGCGACTCGGCTCCGACGGCGGATGCATCGGCACGTGCTCCCAGGACGAGCCCGATCGCCTGCGCGAAGATCGTCTTCCCCGCCCCCGTCTCGCCGGTTACCGCATTGAGGCCGGGCGCAAGCTCGAGGTCGGCCTCGCGGATGAGGACGAGGTTCTCGATCCGCAGCCTACGAAGCAAAGCTCTGGCGGTAGCGCCGGACGAAGGTGGCTTCGGGCAGCGTCGCGAGCAGCGACCGTTCCGCGCCGATCCGGACGACGGCCCGCGCGGCGGTTCCGAGCGTCGAGACCCGGTGGCCGTCCACGAGCACCGCAACCTCCACGTCCGGGGTGCGGTTCCACACGATCACGTCCGAGCCGGGCGGGACGACGAGCGGGCGCGCGTGGAGCGAGTGCGCGGCGACCCAGGTCAGCGCGATCGCCTCCAGGCCCCACATGAGCACGGGCCCGCCGTTCGAGAGGTTGTACGCCGTCGAGCCGGACGGGGTGGAGCAGATGAGCCCGTCGCAGGGCTGGCGACCGAGCTCCTCGCCGCCGACGGCCAGCTCGAGCTCCACCATGCGGCCGAGCGACGCGCTCGAGACGACGACGTCGTTCACAGCCAGCGCGATCCCGTCAGGGTGCTCGACCTCGAGAGTCGGTAGCTCGACGACGTCGTACTCGCCGGCGAAAACCCGCGCCATGCCTGCCTCGAGCTCGCGGCGCCCCATCGAGCTGAGGAAGCCGACGCGGCCGAAGTTCACGCCGATCACCGGCACCCCGCTCCCGAGGAAGAGCGCGAGCGCCCGCAGCACGGTCCCGTCGCCGCCGAGGACGACCGCGAGGTCGGCTGCCGTCGCGTCGTCCACGCCCTGGACGCCGTGCTTCTCGGCCTCGTCGCCGGGGAAGAGCAGCTCCACCCCGTGCTCGGACGCGACCGCCTGGAGCCTCGCGAGCCCGGCCCCGATCTGGCCGGCCTTGCCGTGCGTCACCACCGCGGCGCGCGCGACGGTTCTCCTAGCGCTCACGGGTGGCTTCGGCGATCCAGCGGTCGATGTCATGGGAGTCTGCTTCCGCGTCGCGGTGGACGAGATGGACGAAGAACTCTCGGTTTCCCTTCGGGCCGGGCAGGCCTGAGTCTACGACTCCGACCGGTACCGCACCCCACGCGTGCGCGGCTTCGATGACCCTTCGGAGAGCCTTTCTCCACACTTCGGGGTCGCGCACGACGCCCTTGCCCACGTCGGCTCGCTCCGCCTCGAACTGCGGCTTGACGAGGACGAGCGCCTCCCACCCCGGAGCCGCGAGCGCGAGCACGGGCGGCAGCACCTTCGTCGCGCTGATGAACGAGACGTCGCAGACGACGAGATCGGGCGCGAACGGAAGCTCGTCCAGGTGCCGAGCGTTCGTGCGCTCGAGGACGGTGACGCGCGGATCCGCCCGTAGCCGCGGGTGGAGCTGCCCGTAGCCGACGTCGATCGCCGCGACCCTCGCGGCGCCCGCCTGGAGGAGGCAGTCGGTGAATCCTCCCGTCGACGCACCGATGTCCGCGGCAGCGCGGCCCTCGACGTCGACCGCAAGGGCGTCCAACGCGTTTCGGAGCTTCTCGCCGCCGCGCGAGACGTAGCGGGGCGGCGCTTCGACCGAGAGCTCGGCCGCCTCGTCCACCTGCTGTCCCGGCTTCTCGAAACCGGGAACGCGGCCGGCGAGCACGAGCGCCTGCGCCTGGCTCCTGCTCTCCGCGAGGCCGCGCTCGACGAGGAGCGTGTCGAGGCGCTTCTTCACGCCTCAGACACGGTTGCTCCCGAAGGCCGCGGCGGGAGCTCGTGCTGCACGGGGAGGACGCTCA
This sequence comes from uncultured Actinomycetes bacterium, assembly GCA_963848405.1. GTDB lineage: Bacteria > Actinomycetota > Thermoleophilia > Gaiellales > Gaiellaceae > GMQP-bins7. The sequence continues at coordinate 19,626 of CAWKDP010000029.1, forward strand.
CGCGGCAATCATGCAGCGCGCGGCGAGCGAACGCGGGGCGGGCGCGTGCTAGGAGGTCTCGAGCCTCGAGCCGGCGGCGAACCGCCTCGCGCCGACGAGCCTACGTCCGTAATGCGACCGCGCGAGGCTCACGACCTGGACGTCCACGCCGGAGTGCGGCGCGTGCACCATCTTGCCGCGGCCGATGTACATGCCGACGTGGCCGAGCCCGCTGAAGACGAGGACGTCTCCCGGCTTCATCCGGGAGCGTGGCACCCTGCGGCCGCTCGACCACAGCGCATACGAGTTGTGCGGAACGGAGATGCCGAGGCGCCGGTATGCCCAGTACACGAGCCCGGAGCAATCGAACCCCGACATGGACGTCCCTCCCCAGCGGTACGGGACACCGACCGCGTCGAGGGCGAACTTCGCCGCGCGCTCTCCGAGCGTGGGAATCGGCTTGGACTTTGGCTTCGTCTTGACGCGCTTCTTCTCCGGCCGCTTGGGCTGTGTCCGCTTCTTGACCATGGCCGCAACGGCGACCTCCGAGCCTCCGGTCATGAGAACGCCTGCGGGAACGGCGACCGCGAGCCCGACGATCGTCACGACGAGCGCGAGCACGGGCAGCAGGATGCGAAGGCGGCGGGTCAACAGAGGGAGAAAGACGGCCCGCGCGCGAGTGAGATGGGGGCGGCGCGCGGCCCTGGTCGTTTCGTGAAGGCCGGATGGTACCCAGAAGTCGGCGGCGACCGCCCTCAACCGCTTCGTACGGCGAGTCCCTTCACCAGTTCTGAAAGAACCGACGTGTCAGCGTTAACGGAATCGAGCCTCGCGTGCGCGCGTCCTGCTGCCTCGTCGGCGATGTGCCTGGCACCGTCGACTCCGACGCGTTTCGAGAACCCGTCCCCGTCGAGAATGTCGTCCACGACCTGGAAGAGCAGGCCGAGCTCGTCGCCGAACGCGCGCCACGGGGGCTGGTCGGCTTCCGTGACGCCGGCCACCCAGAGCCCGAGGCCGACCGCAGCCGAGAACAGACGGCCCGTCTTCAGGCGGTGCAGGCCCGCGAGGTCCGCATCGTCGCCGACGATGTCGCGGTACTGGCCTCCGATCATCCCGAGCGTCGCGTCGACGAGCTCGCGCGCCGGCTCGGGCCGCTCGTAGGAGAGAACGAGTCGGAACGCCTCCGCCAGCAGCGCGTCGCCCGCGAGGAGCGCGACAGCCTCTCCGAACGCCACGTGGGCGCTCGGGCGCCCGCGCCGCTCGTCGTCGTCGTCGAGTGCCGGCAGATCGTCGTGGACGAGCGAGAACGTGTGCACGAGCTCGACCGAAGCTGCCGCCGGTAGAGCCTCCTCGACGGAGCCGCCGGCGGCGTCGGCGACCGCGAGGCAGAGGACCGGCCGGATCCGCTTTCCGCCCGCGTCGAGCGGGTAGCGAAGCGCCTCCTCGAGACCGCCGAGCTCGACCGTCAACCGCAGCGCACCGAGGTACGCGTCGATCGCGTCGCGGAGCTCCTGCTCGCTACGAACCGGCATCCGCGCCGGTTGCTCCGGCATCGGCGAGCCCACGTGCGCGCGTGAGCTCGGCCTCGATCTGTTTGGCGAGCTCGGCCAGCTCGGCGATCGACTCGACGGCCGCGTCCGCGTCGAGATCGTCGGACTCGGCCAGTCGCTCGAGGTCCTCGCGCCGGGCGTTGAGCTGCGCGAGAAGCTCCTCCGCGCGCGCGAGCGCGTCGTCGACCGAGCTCATCGGCCGCTCGCCGGCACGGGAGCGAGCCGGGGGCGAGCGACGCTCATGCCGGCTCCGCCTCACGCGCCACGCGCGCCAGGATGCCGTTCACGAGTCGCGCCGCGTCCTCCGACGCGTAGCGCTTCGCGAGCACCACTGCCTCGTTGATCGCGACCTCGGGCGGCACCGTCCCCTCCTCGAGCTCGTAGACGCCGATCCGCAGCACGTTCCGCTCGAGCGTACCCAGCCTATCGGCGGGCCATTCGTCGGAGACCTCGGTGATCCGGCGGTCGAGTGCCCCGGCTCGCTCCGACACCGCGGCGGCGAGCGAGGTCGCGAACTCGTCGGGAGTGCCCTCGTACAGCGCGGCGAGTGGCTGGCCGGTCAAGTCCCACTGGTAGAGGAGGAAGAGCGCCGTGCGGCGCCCTGCGCGACGGCCGCTCATGCCGGTGAGAGGGACGGCAGGCTGTCCTCGAGCTCGCCGAGCGTCGAGGTCGAGTAGTCGCCGGTGCGGAACGGCTCCGAGCGGAGAACGTCGAGCGCGACCTCGCGCGTGGTCGGGATGCCCTCGATCTCGAGCTCGTCGAGCGCACGCTCCGCCCGCGCGATCGCGGCCGGGCGCGTCTCGTCCCAGACGATCACCTTCGCGATCATCGAGTCGTAGTACGGCGGGATCTCGCTGCCGTCGCTCGTCGCGGTGTCGACGCGGACGCCCGCTCCGAGCGGTGGCCGAAAGCGGCGCACGGTCCCGGGCGCGGGAGCGAACCCGTGTGCAGGATCCTCGGCATTGATCCGAATCTCGAGCGCGTGCCCGCGCCGAGGCGCGCGCCCGGACAGCTCGAGCTCCTCCCCGGCCGCGATCCGTACCTGCTCGCGCACGATGTCGATTCCGGTGACGAGCTCGCTCACCGGGTGCTCGACCTGGAGCCGGCAGTTGACCTCGATGAAGTAGAAACCGCCGTCTGGCCCGAGCAGGAACTCGAACGTCCCCGCGTTCCGGTAGCCGATCGTCCGGCACGCACCCTCCACCACGGCCTCCATCGCTTCACGGCTCGTTGGCTCGAGTGCCGCGGACGGCGACTCCTCGATCAGCTTCTGGTGCCGCCGCTGGATCGAGCACTCGCGCTCTCCGAGCGTGAGGACGTTCCCCGCCGCGTCGCACAGCACCTGGATCTCGACGTGGCGCGCGGGCGAGATCGCCTTCTCGAGATAGAGCGTGCCGTCCCCGAACGCCGATTGCGCCTCCGCGGCCGCGCCCGTGAAGGCGCTCTCGAGCTCGTCCTCGCTGGACACGAGGCGCATGCCCTTCCCGCCTCCACCCGCGGACGCCTTGAGCAGCACGGGGAAACCGGCGTCGAGTGCCGCGCGGCGCAGCTCGTCGAGGCGCCCGATGCCGTTCGTCCCGGGCACGAGCGGGACTCCAGCCGCGCGCAGCTCCGCTTTCGCGCGCACCTTGTTCCCCATGCGCTCCATGACCTCGGCGGTCGGCCCGATGAAGACGATGCCGTTCTCCTCGCAGGCCCGGACGAAGCCCGGGTTCTCCGCGAGGAACCCGTACCCCGGGTGAACGGCCTGGCAGCCCGTCGTCTCGGCGGCCGCGACGACGTTCGGGATCCGCAGGTAGCTCTCGGCGGCGGCCGGCGGCCCGATGCAGACGGCGTGGTCGGCGAGCGAGACGTGCAGCGCGTCCGCGTCCGCGGTCGAGTAGACGGCGACGGCCTCGCTTCCGAGCTCGTGCAGCGCGCGGATCACGCGTACGGCGATCTCGCCACGGTTCGCGACGAGCACGCGAGAGAACATCGCGCGCCTCTCTAGACCGCGGGCGGCGCGAGCACCGGCTCGATCTCGAACAGGAGCTGCCCGAACTCGACGGGCTGCCCGTTCTCGATGTGGATCGCGCGCACGGTCCCGGCCACCTCGGACTTGAGCTCGTTGAACAGCTTCATCGCCTCGATCAGGCAGAGCGTCTGATCGGGGAAGACGGTGTCGCCGACGTTGACGAATGCGGGCGCTCCGGGGCCCGAGGCGCGAAAGAAGACGCCGACCATCGGCGACTCGACGCGGATGACGCCGTCTCCCACAGGCGTCTCCGGCGGCGACGTGGCAACGTCCGTGCCTGCTGCGACGGCGACCGGGGCGCCGGGTGCGGCCGGCTCGTCCGCCCGGCGCACGGAGACGCGCATGCCTTCGTCCTCGATCTCGATCTCACCGACTCCGCTCTCCTGGACGATCTTCACGAGCTCGCGGATCCGCCCGGCGCGCTCGGCGTCGGCGTCCTCCGCGATCAACGCCGTCTCGCGCGAGTGGCGGGCGCGAATCTTGCGCAGGAGCTCCTCGGCATCGCTACCGAACATCGCGATGAGAACGAGCTCCTCCTCGCTCGCGGCGAGCCCCTCCGCGGCCTCGCGCACGTCCTCGGCGGTCAGCGGCTCTTCCTCGGCCTGCGCCGTGGGCGCGAGCAGCGCGACCGCGCGCTCCACGGTCGCGTCGACGGGCTCGGGCGTCTCGCCGTACGCACCCTGCACGAGCGCGCGGAACTCGTCGATGACGCTCCCGTAGCGCCGTGACTCGAGGACGTGGAGGAGCGCCTGGCTCGCGAGGATCTGCCCGATCGGCGCGGCCAGCGGCGGCCAGCCCGCCTCGGCCCGGACGCGCGCGACCTCGTCGAGCACCTCCTCGAGGCGATCTTCTGCGCTGTGGGCGCGCAGGTGCACGTCGAGCGCCGCCACGAGCCCTGACGGGAGGTCGTACTCCGCCGCGCGCACGGCGATGCGCGGGGCGACCGGCGAGACGGGCTCGTCCCCGATGTGCTCGTCGATCACGTCGGACGCCTCCCAGAGCCGCGCCGTCTCCACGCCGGTCGGCTGACCGAGGCCCTCCAGCGACTCGGCGAGCGACTCTCCCGAGACCCGGTGCAGCGTGAGCGCGAGCGGGTAGACGGCCGTTGCGACGAGATCCGCTCCCGCTTCGACGGCTGCGAGAGCGCCCGCGAGCCCGGTGCCCGCAGAGCCCTGGACGTAGAAGCCGACGGGCAGCCCGCTCGCCTCCTTGATCCGCGCGACGAGCTCCTGGGCGCGATGGGGGAAGAGCGCTCCGGTCGGGTCGTTCACGATGACGCGCGTCGCGCCGAGCTCGGGCAGCTTCCGTGCTTGCTCGACGAGCGTGTCCGTCTCGCCCGTCCGTCCGGGGCTGTACACGAGCCCCGCGTGGAAGGCGCCCCCCGCGCTCGTGATGGCCGCGCCCGCTTCGCGCAGGTTCGAGACGTCGTTCAGCGGGTCGTGGAGCCTGAAGACCTCGATCCCGTTCTCCGCAGCGCAGCCGACGAAGCGGCTGACGATGTCTCCTCCGACGGGCTGCGAGCCCACGAGGAAGCGGCCGCGCAAGGCGATCCCGAGCGGCGTCGAGACGCGCGCCGCGATGGCGCGAATCCGCTCCCAGGGCGTCTCCGCACGCCGGCGCACGGTCGCGTCGAACACGCCGCCGCCCGAGACCTCGAGGCACGCGAACCCCGCCTGGTCGAGGATCTCCGCGACGCGCAGGATCTCGGCGGTCGGCAGCGCGCCTGCAAGGGGCTCCTGGGAGAGCAGGCGGACGGTCGTGTCGACGAGCCTCGGCACGGCTCTGGACCTTAGCGACCTGCCGGATCTCGTAGGGGCGAGGCTTGCCTCGCCCTCGACCACCGCGCGCGGTTCCGCGGAGTCAGGCGCGCGAGATGTAGCGGCCGTCGCGCGGATCGACCTTGATCCGCTCGCCGGTGTCCACGAAGAGCGGTACCTGGACGACCGCGCCCGTCTCGAGCGTGGCCGGCTTGGTCACGTTCGAGACCGTGTCGCCGCGCACGGCGGGCTCGGTCCTGGACACCGTCAGCTCGACGGAGGCCGGCATCTGCAGGCCGGCCGGCTTGCCGTCCACGGCGAGCATCTGGACCGAGCTCGACGGCGCGAGGTAGGCGAGCGCGGCTGCGACCTGCGCGTGCGGGAGCCCGAACTGGTCGTACGTCTCCGCGTCCATGAAGTGCGCCTCCGAGCCGTCGTCGTAGAGGTACTGGACGGTCTTGACCTCCGTGTGGACGCGCGAGAAGCGCTCGCCGGCGCGGAAGGTCTTGTCGACCACCGCGCCGGTGTCGAGGGCCTTGAGCTTCGTCCGCACGAACGCACCGCCCTTGCCCGGCTTCACGTGCTGGAACTCGACGATGCGCCAGACGTCGCCGTCGACCTCGATGTGCATCCCGTTCCGGAACTGGTTCGTGTTGACGGTCTCGGCCATCGCGCGGCAATTGTAGGGGCGAGGCTTGCCTCGCCCTCACGAGACCGTGAGCAGCTCCTTCGTGAACCGGGTAAGCCGCTCCGTGCCGGCGTCCGTGATGGCGACGAGATCCTCGATCCGCACGCCGCCGGTCCCGGGGAGGTAGATCCCCGGCTCCACGGAGAAGACGTTTCCCGGCCCGAGCACGTCCGTCGACTCCGGTCGCAGGGTGGGCGCCTCGTGGATCTGGATGCCGACGCCGTGCCCGAGCCCGTGGCCGTAGGCCTCGCCGAGCCCTGCCGCCTCGATCGGGGCCCGGGACGCTGCATCGGCGTCGCGCCCGGCGACGCCCGGCCCGACAGCCGCAAGCCCGGCGAGCTGAGCCTCGAGGCAGAGCGCGTGGAGCTCGGCGAGGCGCTCGGAGATCGGCCCCACCGCGAACGTCCGCGTGCAGTCCGAGCAGTAGCCGTCGACGACGCACCCCGCATCGACGATGACGAGGACACCTTCGGCGATCGGCTCGTCGCCCGGGACCGCGTGGGGCGAGGTGCCCGTCTCCCCGGCCGCGACGACGGCGGGGAACGAGAGCCCCTCTGCCCCGGCCTCGTGGAACGACCGCTCGACCCACCACGCGAGCTCGCGCTCGGTACGGCCCGTGAACCGCTCCTTCGAGAGCGCCTCGAAGATCTCGTCGGAGAGCGCGCCCGCGCGCCTCATCGCCGCCAGCTCCGCGTCGTCCTTCACCGCGCGGAGAGGCTCGACGAGCCCCGCCGTCGCGAATCGCGTCGACGCCGGCCTCCTGCAGCAGCCGAAAGCCGACGTACGGCAGGTTGGCCTCCTCGAAGGCGATGCGCCGACCCGCGACGTGCTCCGCCACGCTCACGAGCAGGTTGCGCGGGGTCTCGACGAACGTCACGCCCTGGACTGCGCGAGCGCGGGCCGCGTAGCGGAAGTCCGCGAATAGGGTCGCGCTCGCGTCGGGCTCGACGAGCAGCGCGGCATTCGAGCTCGTGAGACCGGTGAGGTAGCTGACGTTTGCCTGCCCGCCGAGGACGTACGGCGGCCCGGCGACGAGCAGCGGCTGCTCGAGGAGAGCCGCGAGGCGCTCGATCCGGGTCACGTGCGCTCGGCGGCGAGAAACTCGAGCGCTTCGCGATACCCCGCCGGCCCCTTGCCCACGATGCGGGCCGCGACGAGCCCTTCGAGCACCGAGAAGCGGCGCCAGTCCTCGCGCTCGTCGATGTTCGAGAGGTGCACCTCGACCACGGGAACCGTGAAGAGCTCGACTGCGTCGTGAATCGCCCACGAGTAGTGACTCCACGCGCCCGGGTTGACGACCACGCCGTCCGCCCAGTCGAGCGCGTCGTGGCACCAGTCGACGAACTCGCCTTCGTGGTTCGTCTGCCTGCAGCGCGCTGTGAGGCCGACCTCGTTCGCCCACTGGTAGATCTGCGTCTCGAGCTCGGAGAGCGTCATTCCCCCGTAGATCGCCGGATCGCGCCGGTCGAGGGCATCGAGGTTCACGCCGTTCAGGACAACGACCCGCATGCCCCGACCCTATGCGATCAGCTCGTCGAGAGCTGACCGCACGTCCTGCGCGGGGAGCTCCACGTTCCAGCGCGGCTTCCCGGGCGCGTCGAGGAGGACGAGCCGGGGCGCGCCGCGCACGCCCTTCTTGTCCCGCGCGAGGGCGGCCCAGGCCACCTCGCGATCGACGGGAACCGGCTCCGGGCGAAGCACGTCGGAAACCACCGCCGCCTCGCGCTCCAGGCCCGACAGTCGCAGAGCGGCCAGCAGGCCGAGCGCGACGGCTTTCCCATGGGCGAGCGTGAAGCCCGAGCCCGCCTCGAGGGAATGCGCGAACGTGTGGCCGAGGTTGAGCTGCGCCCGCGCGTCGCGGTCGAGAGGGTCCCGCAGGCACACCCCGGCCTTGAACGCCGCGCACCGGCGAACCTGCTGCGGCCGCTCCAGCTCCCAGACGGGCTCGCCCATGAGCAGGCCTGTCTTCACGACCTCGGCGAGCCCGTTGCTCACTTCCTCGGACGGCAGCGTCGCGAGCGTCTCGGTGTCGACGACGACCCGGGCAGGCCAGTGGAACGCGCCGACGAGGTTCTTTCCTTCCGGCACGTCGATCCCCGTCTTTCCGCCGATCGCGGCGTCGACCTGCGCGACCAGCGTCGTCGGGACCGGAGCCCACTGGATGCCACGGAGATACGTCGCGGCGACGAAGCCCGTGAGATCGATGGTCGAGCCGCCGCCGAGCGCGACGAGCGTCCCGCCGCGATCGAGCCGGAGCGCCGACCAGAGCTGTCCGGCCTCGGCTGCCGACTTCGCCGGCTCGCCGGCGGGCACGTCGTGCGCGGACTCGAGCCGAGCGCCGAGTGCTGCCCGCGCTCGCTCGCCGTAGAAGCCCGCGACCGTGCGGTCGGCGACCAGCGCCATCGGCCCGTCACCCGGGATCGTCTCCGCGAGCCGGTCGAGCGCACCCTCGGAGACCTCGACCCCGGCAACGGCAAGGATCGCGCCGTCGAGGTCCGCTGCGCGTGCGTCCGCAGCGCCCTCGTACAGGGGTCGGCGCTGCTCGTAGAGCGCGCGGAAGGCTGCCTCGCTTCGCGCCAGCGGGCGGCCACTTCCCGCGACTCGTTCCCAGGCTTCCTCGACCGACGTCTCGACGAGAAGTGTGAACGCGCTCGCCGCCAGCGCCTTCCGCGTTTGCTCGGACCCGAGCGCGCCGCCGCCCAGCTCGACGACGCTCGGCGGGCGATCCAGCACATCCGTCGCCGCGTCACTCTCGAGCTCGCGGAACGCAGCCTCGCCGTCCTCGTCGAAGATCTCTGCGACCGTCCGCCCGGTGCGCTCCTCGACCACCGCGTCGACGGAGACGAAGGGCCGTCCGAGCCGCTCCGCCAGCTGCGGGCCGAGCGTCGACTTCCCCGCGCCCATGAAGCCGACGAGCGCAACGTGCCGATCGAGCGCGGTCAGGTGCCGCTCGGCCAGTTGATCCGCTCCAGGTACGCGCGGTGCGCGGCGACGAAGTCGTCCAGCGCGTCCCCGCCGAACTTCTCCCGGGCCGCGCGCGCGAGCTCCCACGCCACCGCCGCCTCCGCGACGACGGCGAGCGCCTCGACCGCCTGGACGTCGCTCCGCTCGACGAGCGCCTCGCCCGGCTCTCCGGTCGCGAGGTCGACGGATGCGAGCGGGCGCATGAGCGTCGGCAGCGGCTTCATCCCGGCGCGAACGACAACGGGCTCGCCGTTCGAGACCCCCGCCTCGATGCCGCCGGCGCGATTCGTCGTGCGCCGCCGGTCGGGCTCGATCTCGTCGTGTGCCTCCGATCCTCGGAGCCGCGCGAGCGCGAAGCCGTCGCCGATCTCCACGCCCTTGACGGCCTGGATCCCCATCAGCGCGCTCGCGAGCCTGGCGTCGAGCCGCGTGCGCTTCTCGGCGTACGAGCCGAGCCCGGGCGGGACACCCGTCGCGAGCACCTCGACGACGCCTCCCAGCGTGTCGCGGTCGGCCCGTGCGGAGTCCGTCGCCCCGCGCATCGCTTCGTCGCCCGACGCGGCGCCGATCTCGAGCACCTGCGAGTCGACCGACACGCCGATCTCCGCAAGCAGCGCTTTCGCGACCGCTCCCGCGGCGACATGGCTCGCCGTCTGCCGGGCGCTCGCACGCTCGAGGGCGTTTCGCACGTCCTCGTGCCCGTACTTCAGCGCGCCGGCGAGATCCGCGTGGCCGGGGCGTGGAAGCGTCACCGGCTCCGTGCCCTTGCCCGACGCCTCGCCCTCGGGTGGCCAGGGGCTCATCCCCCACGCCCAGTTCTCGTGGTCGCGGTTGCGGATGAGGAGCGCGAGCGGCGTCCCGAGCGTCAGGCCGTGGCGCAGGCCCGCGAGCACCTCGACCTCGTCGGCCTCGAGCTTCTGCCTCGGGCTCCGTCCGTAGCCTTCGCGCCGTCTCGCGAGATCGCCGTCGATCGCCCCGCGGTCGACGCGGAGCCCCGCCGGAAGCCCCGTCAGGACGGCTACGAGCGCGGGCCCATGCGATTCGCCGGCGGTGACGAGGTCGAGCGTCACGCCGGCAAGCGTAGACGTCCAAGTATCAATCTGTTACTTGGGCTCGATCGCGGCGCGCATGACGTCGAGCGGGGCGGCTCGGCCGGTCCAGAGCTCGAACGACGCCGCCCCTTGCGCGACGAGGACCTCGAGACCCGTGACCACTCGCGCCCCGGCTGCGCGGGCGGCTCTCGCCGTCGCCGTCTCGGGATACGGAAGGTCGATCAGCGTCTGGCCCGCGTGGAGCTCGACGAGGACCTCGTCGCGGGCGGCGGTCGCGTTCACGACGAGGTCTGCATCGTCCGTCGCGGGCGGCCACTCTCCGCGGCGCGAGAACCGGCGCGCGTGCGGCAGAGCGGCGAGGAACGCGGTCGCCGCTCCCCCGTCGCCGAGCACGACCGGCCGCTCCGCAGCGAGGCCCGCGAGGATCGCAGCATCGGTGCTCGACGCCTCGACCACTCCGTCACGGACGACGAGAGTGTTGACGGACCGCGCCTCGGTGTCGCAGAGCCGCGCGACGGCGAGCTTGTGCGGCGCTGTCACGTTCGCTCCGACGAAGCCGAGAGCGGCCAACCCGGCGACGGCTTCTGCGAGCCGCTCCGGCGGTGTCGGCAACGCCACGTAGACCCAGTCGAGCCCGAGCGCATCGAAGGCCGCGTTCTGCATCCGGGGCGAAAGCGAGTGCTCGACCGGCCAGCCGATAATGCCGACGAGCCGCGTCGATCCCTGGATCGCGGACACGGCGGGAGTATCGCGGCGCGCTTACCGGATCGCGCCAAGTTGTGCACGACCCGGTGACCCGCAGCTCGAGCGACGCGTCGTACGGTCGAGGGCGCAATCACGAAAGGAGCGGACGAATGACGCGACGTCTCACCATCGCCTGTGTAGCGCTCGTGCTCGCCCTCGCCGGAGCTCTCGGCGCTGCGTCGGCAGGACAGACGAATCCGAGAAACGACACGACGACACTCGGGGTCATCGGCGACGTGCCGTACACGCCGCCGCAGTTCGCCGCGTTCCCGGCGTGGGTCGCGGACATCAACGCCGATCCGGACGTGGAGAGCGCGGTCCATCTCGGCGACATCAAGAGCGGCAGCACGGTGTGCAGCGACGAGTACTACGCGTCGATCGCGGGCTTCTTCTCCGAGTTCGCCGACCCACTCGTGTTCACGCCGGGCGACAACGAATGGACGGACTGCCACCGGCTGAACAACGGCGCCTACAACCCGCTCGAACGCCTGGCCAAGCTCCGCTCGGTCTTCTTCCTCGAGCCGAACTCCACGCTCGGGAAGAAGGCGCACGTGCGCTCGCAGCCGTCCTATCCGGAGAACGTCCAGTGGAAGGAGGCGAAGACGGTCTTCTCGGCCATCCACGTCGTCGGCTCGAACAACGGTCTCGCGCCGTGGACCGGGGAAACGCAGCCCACACCCGAGCAGCTGGCCGAGGCAAACGCGCGTATCGGCGCCGCGATCGCGTGGGTCGACGACGCGTTCGACAAGGCCGAGAAAACGAAGGCACGCGGTGTCGTGCTGCTGATGCAGGCCGACACGTTCTCGTTGGGGAACCGCACCGCCACCGGTTTCGTCGCGATTCTCGACCACATCGAGGAGCGCGCGGCGGACTTCGAGAAGCCCGTCCTGCTCCTCCAGGGGGACACCCATGTGTTCCTCGTCGATACGCCGCTCGCAGACGCACCGAACGTCACCCGGATCGTCGTCGAGGGAGCGGAAGCGGGGAACGAGTGGCTGAAGGTCACCGTCGACCCGCGCTCACCCGAGGTCTTCTCCTGGGAGCGGATCGACTTCTAGCCACGTTTCATGCAGCCGGCGGCTCCACGCCTTCCGGTGCCGCCGGCGGGTCCCGCTTCACGTAGGTGATCGCCCCCGTGACCCACCTGAGCGCACGATGCGTGGTCGGTCGGCTACTCGACCGGCAGCTTCCCGGTCGCCGCCTACTGCTCGATCTGCGCGAGCGTCTCCCAACGTCCCCCAGGGGAACTCCCGTTCCCTGTGGTCAACGTAGCGACGATCTGCTCGCGAGTGTGTGGCGACTCTGCGCCGAAAGAGCACAGCGGACGGGGCGGCGACGGAGACGAGAGCCGGGGGCGAGCCGCGGGAGTCGTCAGCAGCCGCCGTAGCCGTACTCGAGCGACTTCTGGCAGAACTCGGACTCGCTCGCGGTGAAGAAGTGATGGACGCCGTCGGGCTTCCGCACGAAGTAGAGGTAGTCGACAGCCGCCGGCCGCGCCGCCGCCTTCATGGACGCGAGCCCAGGGTTCGAGATCGGCGTCGGTGGCAGCCCCAGCCGGTTTCGCGTGTTGTACGGGTTGTCGCTCTCGATGTCCGACTTCTTGAGGGGCTCGGTTCCGGGGACGTTTCGGCCGTAGCGGATCGTCGCGTCAATGCCGAGCGGCATCCTGTTTCGCAGCCGGTTGTAGATCACGGCCGCGACAAGCTTCCGCTCCTCGGGCGCGACAGCTTCCTTCTCGATCATGGAGGCGATGATCAGCACGTCGTACGGCGTGAGGTTCTTCGACCGCGAGTACCGGAGGTTCACCTTGCGCCACTGCCTGCGGAAGTGCGTGAGCTGGTCGCGGACGAGCTTCGTCGCGGTCGTGCGCTTCACGAACTCGTAGGTGGCCGGGAAGAGGAAGCCCTCGATGCGGCCGCCGGGCCAGTCCTTGCGGAACTCGGCCGGCGGCCGCGCGGCAGCGGTCGCCGCCAGGTATCCGGCGCGGGTCAGGCGCGGAGTCACGCCCCGCTTCTGGATCGCAATGTCGCGGATGGCGGCCACGCGATCCGCCATCTCCCGCCGCGTGAACCCCTCGGGGAAAATGATCCGCAGGATCTTCGGCTGCGCGACCGGCGCCGGAGGCGGCGGGGGAGCCTGCTCGTCTCGCACGAGCGCGGCGCCGGCGATCGCGGCTCCCGTGAGCGCGCCCAGCAGGAGCACGGCCCAGACGGCTCGTCGCATGCGAACGCGGCCTCGGCTCGGACGCTTCCGACGCCCTGTCAGCTCTCCTGTGTGCTCATCCATGCGAGGTAGCCGTCGAGCAGGTGCGCTGCCGCCCGCGCGTCTTCAGGAAGCCCTCCGGGGACGTGCGCCGCAATGGTCGTGGTGAAGCGCTCATCGTACGTGCGCACGGGAACGTCGAGCGCCGCCCCGAGGGTGCGCACGAACTCGGACGTCTCCTCGGCCTGGCTGCCGTGCTCTCCGCGCAGGGTGAGCGGCATGCCCACGACGACGAGCTCGGCGCCCTGTTCCTCGACGATTCCTCGAATCTCGGACAGGCCTGCCGGCGTCCCGGCCCGCTCGACGACGCCGAGCGGGGTCGCGATCGTGCCCGTCGGGTCGGAGACGGCGACGCCGGTGCGAGCGGCGCCGTAGTCGAGCGCGACGATCCTCACTGCAAGGCGCCGAGAATGAGGCGTTCCGCCTCCGCGAGGGCGTCGGGCAGCTTCTCGGCGTCCTTCCCGCCCGCCCGTGCCATCGTCGGCCGGCCTCCTCCCCCGCCCCCGACGATCGCGGCTGCCTGCTTGACGACGTCCGCTGCGCTGACGCGCTCGGCGACCGCGGGGTCGAAGTTCGCGACGAGATGCACGGCGCCGTCCTCGCGCGACCCGAGGACGACCGCCGCCGGTGCATGACGCTGCTTGAAGGAATCCGACAGGTCGAGCAGCGCGTCGGCATCGAAGCCCTCGACCGACTGCACGATGACGTTGACGCCGTTCTCGACGCGCACGGAGGCGTCGGGTGCGACGGTCGCCGCCGCCACAGGACGTTTCTTCCCCTCCTTGCGCAGGTTCTCCAGCTCGACGCGGAGCTCGACTGCGTCTCGCGCCCGTGCTTCAAGCAGCGCCCATGCCTCGCCCGAGCTGACAGCCTCGATTCGGCGGACGCCGGCGCCGACCGAGCCTTCGGAGAGCAAGACGAACGGCCCGATCTCCGCCGTAGACGTGACGTGCGTCCCACCGCAGAGCTCGGTCGAGAACCCCGGAATCTCGACGACGCGCACGATGTCGCCGTACTTCTCGCCGAAGAGCATCATCGCCCCCAGGCGTCGCGCCTCGTCGATCGGCGTCTCGAAGACGTGGACGGGGAGGTTCTCGAACACCTTCTCGTTCACGAGCCGCTCGACGCGCCGGCGCTCCTCCTGCGTGAGCGCCTGTTCGTGCGTGAAGTCGAAGCGCAGCTTGTCCGGGCGCACCGCCGACCCTGCCTGGCGTACGTGGTCACCGAGGACCTCACGCAGCGCCTGGTGGAGGAGGTGCGTGCCCGTGTGGTTCGCCATCGTCGGAAAGCGCACGTTCCAGGGCACGACAGCGCGCACGCGATCGCCCTCGGTGAAGCCCTCCCCTCGGAAGAGCAGCGCCTGATCGTCGCCGAACCGATACGCGTCGACGAGCTCGGCGCGTGTACCGGGATCATCGTCCAGCTCGATCCAGCCGCCGTCGCTGACCTGGCCGCCACCTGCGGCGTAGAACGGTGACTCGCGGAGCTTCGCGAGGAAGCACCCCTCGCCGACATCCTCGAGCGCGCCGAGCTGCGTCAGGGCGTCGGTCTTCGCGTAGCCGACGAACTCGGTCTCGAAGTCGGCCGCGCGAGCAAACTCCGCCGCACGCTGGAGGTCCCCCTCCGTCGCCGCACGAGAAATCTCGCGATGGCGCTCCATCTCCGCCTGGTAGCCGTCGACGTCGACGGGCCGCCCGCGTTCCTCGGCGAGCTCGACCGTGAGCTCGAGCGGAAAGCCGTACGTCGCGGCGAGCGTGAACGCGTCCTCGCCCGAGATCGAGCCCGCCGACGCGAGCTCGTCGAAGAGCTTCATGCCGCGCTCGAGCGTCTCCTCGAAGCGCTCCTCCTCCGTACGCACGACGCGCTCGATCTCGGGTGCGCGCTCCCGCAGCTCTGGGAACGCGTCACCCATCTGCTCGACGACGACCATGGGCAGTCGATACAGCTCGGCGAGGCCGATCCGCTGTGCCTGGATCACGGCACGACGGATGATCCGTCGGAGGACGTAGCCACGGCTCTCGTTCGACGGCGTCACGCCGTCTGCCACGAGGAAGGTCATGCCGCGCCCGTGATCGGCGAGGATGCGATGAGCCTTCGTGGCGGCTGGCGTGTCGCCGTAGGCGACGCCTGACTCGTCTGCGATCCATTCCATGATCCGCTGGAAGCCGTCCGTCTCGAAGACCGACCTCACGTCCTGGAGGACGGCAGCGCCGCGCTCGGGGCCGAGCCCAGTGTCGATGTTCTGCGCGGGCAGCGGCATGAGCGTGCCGTCCGTTTTCAGCTCGTACGACATGAAGACGAGGTTCCAGAACTCGAGAAACCGGTCGCAGCGCGGGCATGCGGGCGCACAGTCCGGCTCGCCGCAGCCGTGCTCTTCGCCCCAGTCCCAGAAGATCTCGGAGTCCGGGCCGCACGGGCCGGGGCCGCCCACGGACCAGAAGTTCTCGACGGTGGGCAGCGGAACGATGCGCTCGGGCGGCATGCCGATCCGCTTCCAGAGCTCGATCGCGTCCTCGTCGGGCCCGAGCTTCAGCTGCGTGTCACCGGCGTGCACGGTGACCCAGACGCGATCCCAGTCGAGCTGCATGCGCTCCTGGATGAATTCCGTCGCGAACGCGATCGCGCCTTCCTTGAAGTACTGCCCGAACGAGAAGTTACCGAGCATCTCGAAGAACGTGAGGTGGTGGCCGTCGAGCCCGACCTCGTCGATGTCGACGGTGCGGAAGCACTTCTGCGAGGTTGTCGTGAACGGCGCCGGCGGTGCCTCGAGACCGAGGAAGTACGGCATCTGCGGCTGCATACCCGCGGTCGTGAGAAGGCTCGACTGGTCGTCGGCACGCGGAATCAGGGAGGCCGAAGGCACGCGCAGGTGTCCCTTCTCCTCGAAGAACGAGAGAAAGCCCTCGCGCAGCTCGGCGGTCGTTCGCATGCAGGGATTCTACGAGCGCCGATTCGCTCGCCCAGGCGGCGTCCCGGCTAGGCGGCGGGTGGCAGGTCGGGCTCGGTGTCGGGCGCTGAGCCTGGGCCGGGGCTTGGAACCGGTCCGGGCCGCGCCTCGGGACCGGTTGCGGTCCCGGCCCGCCGGAGCTCCTCGTCGAGCTCGGCCTCCCGGCGACGTGCAGCCTCCTTCGCGACGTTGACGGCCTCGCTCGGGCTGCGCCGCGCGCGGAACGCCGAGAGCCCGTGCGAGAGCCCCGCGGAGAGGCCGCTCACCTTCTTCACCGGTGTCGTGATCGCGGTCGAGACGGCGCGGACCGCCGTGTCGGCGCTGTCCGCCATCGAGACGGCGCTGTCCGTCACCGTGTCCAACTTGTCGAGCTCACGGTTCACGCGATCGACCGTCCCGCCCGACTTCTGGATGACGGGAAGCAGGTCGCGCTCCGTGCCGCGGATGAACGAGGAGAGCCGCTGGAACGTCCCGCCCAGGCGGAACAGCATGTACGCCAGGCCGATGCCGCTCGCGACGAAGAAGAACGCGAGCGCGTAGTCGAGGACGTCGCCCGCGGTCGACGCCAGCACGGAGATCGGCACGCTCATCGTCTGGTGGATCCTAGACGCTCAGCTGGTCTGCGAAACCTCGGTGATGACGCCCGCCCCGACAACGGCGTCGCCGTCGTACAGCGCGGCGACCTGGCCCGGCGCGACGCCGTAGGCCGGGTGGTCGAGGTCGAGCGAGAAGGCGCCGTTTGCGACGCGAACATCCGCGAAGACCGGCGCGGAGCGATAGCGGAGCTTCACCTCCGCCCTGGCGACCGGTGCGTAGAGCGTCCCCTGTGCCTCGATCCGGGACGTGGCCAGCGACTCGCGCGGCCCGACGACGACCGCGTTCGTGGAGCGCTCCGTCCGGAGGACGTAGAGCGGACGAGCCGCGGCGACTCCGACCCCGCGGCGCTGCCCGGGCGTGAAACGCCAGTAGCCCTCGTGGCGCCCGAGCCTTGTGCCGTGCTCGTCGACCACGTCGCCTGCCTCGGGCTCGAGCCCCTGGCGTTCCAGGAAGCTCCGGTAGTCGTCGCCGGCGAGGAAGCAGGCCTCCTGGCTCTCGGGCCGGCCGGCCGCGGCGAGCCCGGCCGCCCTCGCCTCAGCGCGCGTCTCCTCCTTCGTCTGGTCGCCGAGTGGGAACTCGACGCGGTCGAGGAGGTCCGGCTTCACGGTCGCGAGCATGTACGACTGGTCCTTCTCCGGATCGCGGCCGCGCGCGAGCAGTCGTCTGCCGTCGCGCTCGACGATCCGCGCGTAGTGGCCCGTCCAGAGCTTCTCGGCGCCGGCATGGGCGGCGAGCTCGAGCAACGCGTCGAAGCGGAACGCGCCGTTGCAGCGAGTGCACGGGTTCGGGGTCTCGCCCGCCCGGTACGAGGACACGAACGGCGCCACGACCTCCGCCCGGAACTCCTCGCGCAGGTCGAAGGTCACGTGCGGCAGTCCCAGCGCGTGGCACGTCGCACGCGCGGCAGCGACCGCAGCCGGCGAGCAGCAGGCACGCTCGGAGCTCGGCCCCGCCGGGTCCTGCCACAAGCGCAGCGTCACTCCGATCGCATTCCGGCCCGCGCGGTGCAGCGCGACGGCGCTGTCCACTCCGCCGCTCATCGCGACCGCGATACGGCCCGACATCGGCTCACCGACGAAGACCTGGCCGAGTGCGGACGCGAGTGCCTCGACGGCGAGCGACTCGCCGGACACGCGCGCCGCCTCGAGCAGGGTCAGCCCCGCGAGCGGGCGCTCGAGGGCATCCGCATCGCTCTCGACGATGCGGTCGCCGTCCACCACGAGCCGTACACCGGCCCAGTTGCCGTTCCGCGTCGCGTCTCCGAAGACCTCTCGAGCCATCGGCTCAGGCTAGCGCCCGTCCGTGCGCAGACGTGCTCCACCCTGCCGATGAAGCGACGGCCACTTGCGAACCTGGCGCTGCCAGGTGGGTGCCGTGCGGGGCGTCGGCAACGCCTATCCCCGACGCCGGCTCCCTTTTCGTGAGTGTTGGTTCACGTTAGGAGCCGAAGCCACGCACAGGGTCGAGCGCGTTCATCCTAGCCGTTCGCCTCTCCCGCGAAGCGCCATTCGATCTCCTTCGTGCCCTGGAGCTCGAGCATCCGGGCGAGCCGTTCGGTCACCTCGAGCTGACGGCCTGCCTCGACGAGCGCGTTGTCGATGACTTCCGTGAGGACCTGCGTGCGCTCGTAGCGGAGCACGACCTTCGCCCCACAGGGGAGCACCGGGTGCGACACGCCGAGCGACCTTCCCGTCAGCAGCTGACCGCAGGTCGTTCGTTGCGCGTCTCCGACCGGGCCGCGCGACCCGGCGAACGCCTGGTTCCAACCGCCGGGAGCGGCGGCGCTCGACAGCGCCGCGGGCGTCGCATTCTCGGCTCTCCGCTCGCCGACCGCGAGCGCGATGACCCCGCCGAGCAGCGCCACGGCGGCGAGGAGCACGAGATGCTCGCCGAGGGATCCCTGCATCAGACCGGGTCCGCTGCAGGCGACTCGATGACACGGATGCCGAGCTCTTCGAGCTGCTCGTTCGGGACTTCGGACGGCGCTCCGCTCATCGGGTCGAGTCCTGCCTGGTTCTTCGGGAAGGCGAGGGTGTCGCGAATGTAGGGCTCGTCCAGGAGCGCCATCGTCAGCCGGTCGATGCCCGATGCAATCCCACCGTGCGGAGGCGCGCCCATCGCGAGCGCGTCGAGCAGGAATCCGAACTTGTTTCGCTGCTCCTCGTCGGAGATGCCGAGGAACGCGAACATTCTCGCCTGGAGCTCGGGCTCGTGGATCCGGATGGAGCCCCCGGCCAACTCGATCCCGTTGCCGACGAGGTCGTAGGCCACGGCACTGGCTGCGCCGGGGTCGGTGTCGAGCAGAGACAGGCTGTCGGCGGTCGGTCGCGTGAACGGATGGTGCTGGGCCGTCCAGCGCTGCTCGTCCTCGCTCCACTCGAGAAGTGGCATCGGCGTCACCCAGAGAAACTCCCAGGCGCTCCGGTCGATCAGGCCGAGCTCGCGCCCGAGATGGAGACGCAGGAGCCCCAGCACCTTTGCTGCGAGCTTCGGAGTGTCGGCCACGAACAGCGCCGTCGTCCCGCGCTCACGGAACGTCTCGAGCTCTCGCTCGGAGAGAAACTTGGCGATCGGGGATGCGACCTCGCCGTCCGCGCGGTACACGATGTACGCAAGCCCCTTCGCCCCCCACGGCTTTGCCATGTCCTCGAGCTTCTGGACCTCGGCGCGAGAGAGCTCGCGCGGCACGCTCAGGTACCGCACCGCCTCGGCGCGAGCGAAGACGCCGAACTCGGAGCCACGCGTGGCTTCGGTCGCCTCCTGGATCTCGAGCCCGAAGCGAAGATCGGGCTTGTCCGAGCCGAACCGCAGCTCGGCCTCCTGCCACGACATCCGCGGGAACGGCGTCTCGAGCTCGACACCTATCGTCTCCCGCCAGATCCGCGGGACGACCCGCTCCATCAGCGCGAAGATCTCCTCCTCGTCGGGGAACGCCATCTCGACGTCCAGCTGCGTGAGCTCCTGCAGCCGGTCGGCACGGAGATCCTCGTCCCGGAAGCAGCGAGCGATCTGGTAGTAGCGTTCGAATCCGGAGATCACGAGCAGCTGCTTGTAGATCTGCGGTGACTGCGGAAGCGCGAAGAACCTGCCCTTCTGCAGGCGCGTCGGCAGGAGGAAGTCACGCGCGCCCTCGGGAGTCGGCTTCGCCATGATCGGCGTCTCGATATCGACGAAGCCATCTGCCTCCATCTCTTGCCGGATGATCGAGACCAGCTGAGCCCTCGTGCGGATGTTGCGTTGAAGCCGTGGGCGACGAAGATCGAGCCAGCGGTAGCGATAGCGAAGCGTCTCGTCGACGTTCTCTTCGTCGAGCTGGAACGGGAGCAGGGTCGAGCGGGAGAGAACCTCGAGTTCGTCGACCTGCATCTCGACCTCGCCGGTCGCAAGCTTCGGATTGACAGCTTCGGGTGCGCGGGCGGCGATCTCACCGGTCGCCCGGAGAACGAACTCGTTCCGAATCTCATGGGAGGTTGCAGCCGCACCCGGCGCCCGCTCGGGGTTGATAACGAGCTGGCAGATCCCACTGCCGTCGCGGAGATCGATGAAGATCAGGCCCCCGTGGTCGCGACGTCGTGCAACCCAGCCGGCGACCGTACGAGTGCTGCCGACGTCACCGGCCCGCGGCTCCCCGCACATGAGGTCGCGCCACTCGCTCATCCGGAGAGTCTGCCGACGATCGCGGCATGCTCGACCGTCTCGTCCGCCTGGTCGGCGCGCCGCAGCACCGCCGCCTCGGGGCCGACGATCACGGTCGTACGAGCGCCGAGTCGGCCCGCCTGGGTCAGCTGCCCCTTGAGCGAACGGCTCGCGTAGTCGGTGTCGGCGGCGACCCCGCGCTCGCGGAGCGCCGAGAGCCACGTCGCGACCTCGAGTCGCGGGGCGCCCTCGTCCAGGACGAAGAAGACGTCGACCGTCGGCGGCTCCGCGGTGACCTGCGCTCCTTCGAGTGCGAGGAGAAGCCGCTCGATGCCAGCGCCGAAGCCGACCCCAGGTGTCGGAGGGCCGCCGATTTCCTCGACTAGCCCGTCGTAGCGGCCGCCGCCGGACAACGTGCTCTGAGCCCCCTCCTCGGGGCCGGTGAACTCCCAGGTCGTCCGCGTGTAGTAGTCGAGCCCGCGCACGAGCGTCGGTACGAGCTCGTAGGCGACGCCATAGACGTCGAGGTGCGCGCGCACGGCGGCGAAGTGCTCACGGCATGCCTCGCACAGGGAATCGCCGATCGTCGGGGCTTCCCCGAGGGCCTCCCGGACGGACGCCGGCTTCGCGTCGAGGTTGTCGAACACGCGCAGCGGGCTCGTCGCGGCTTTCTCGCGCGTCGCGTCGTCGAGCCGGGCGATGTTCTCGTCCAGCCATTCGCGTAGGCGCGCGACGTAGGCAGGCCGGCACTCCCGGCAGCCGATCGAGTTCAGCAAGAGGCCGAACTCCGTGATGCCGAGCCGCCCGAGAAGTGCGTGGTAGAGCTCGATCACCTCCGCGTCGATCGCGGGGTCGTCCGTCCCGATCGCCTCCACCGAGAGCTGCCAGTGCTCGCGGTAGCGGCCACGCTGTGGCGCCGAGTAGCGGTACATCGTCGCGATCGTGTACAGCTTCACCGGCTGCGGCTCGCGGTGCAGGCCGTGCTCGACGTAGGCACGTGCGATCGGGGCGGTCGCCTCGGGACGGAGGGTCAGCGAGCGGTCGCTCCGGTCGGAGAACGAGTACATCTCCTTCTGCACGACGTCGGAGCCGGCGCCGGACGTCCGCTCGAAGAGCTCCGTGTGCTCGAACGCCGGCGTCTGGATCGGGCGGTACCCGTAGGCGCGGCAGAGCGCTTCGGCCTCTTCGACGACGAGCCGCCAGAGCGGCTGCTCGGCGGGCAGGACATCGTGGGTGCCGCGCGGACGCTCGACCTTCGTCTCGCGTGTCACCGGTCCCGCTCCGCACGAAGGTCGGCGAGAAACGGGTTGGTCTCGAGCTCCGCGCCGAGTGTCGTGGCCGGCCCGTGCCCGGGGTAGACGATCGTCTCCGGCGGATACGCGTCCACGAGCGCGCGGATCGAGGCGACGAGCGTGTCCCAGCTCGCGCCGGGAAGGTCGGTGCGGCCGACGGAGCCCGCGAACAGGACGTCTCCGGAGAAGAGGCTCCCGTCCATGTGGTAGGCGAGGTGCGCCGGAGAGTGGCCGGGCACCGGAATCACGTCGAACGCGATCCCGGCCGCCTCGAACGACTCCCCGCCCCCGAGCAGGACGTCGGGCGTGTACGGCCGGAGCGTGATCTCCGGAGGGGTGAACGCCGGGCTCTCGAGAAGCCCGCGCTCTCCCTCGGCCATGTACACCGGCGCTCCCGTGCCCTCGGCCAGGTCGGCGACTCCGAGCAGATGGTCCCAGTGCCCGTGCGTCACGAGGATCGCGCCGCAGCGAGCGCCTAGGCGGGCGAGCAGGAGGCGCAGCTCGGTCGCGTCCCCGCTGGGATCGACGACGAGGGCCTCGTCGGAGCCGCCGTCCGGGCGAACCACGTAGCAGTTCGTACCGATCGGGCCCAGCGAAAGCTGTTCGACGCGAAGAGGCACGCGCGGGCTGCCTCAGCCCCCACGTTGTCCGGGCGATCCCTCCCGGCGCTGCTGGCGTTTCCGGAACGAGCGCCAGAACACGGTGTCCAGGAAGTAGCTGAAGGGAATGAAGATCGCGACGATGATCGCCGTCTGCACGACCTGGCTCGCCGGCGACAGGTCGCTCGAGAGCAGGTACACGACGGCGAACATGATCGGAGCGAAGATCGCGCCGCGCTTCAGCGTCCGATTCCACGAGGGTGCCTGCGGCTCGCGTCTGCCGCCGGACGGCCGCGCCTGCTGACCGGACTCCGCCTTTCGCGTCGGGACCTCGTCCGGCTCCAGCTCGTTGCCCTCGGCGTCCTCCCAGACGTACTCGTGTCTGAGCTCCTTCTCGCGACGGCGCTTCTGCTTCCGCGTAGGCATGGAGCGATTATGCCCGGCTGTCCCAGGCGATCCGGCCGTCTTGGACGACCGTGTGCACCACCGGACCTCCGAGGTGGTATGCGAGATAGCGCCAGTCTTCGGCATCGAGCAGGACGATGTCCGCGTCGTACCCCTCGGCCAGCCGCCCTTTCCGGTCGGCGCGACCGAGAACGTGGGCCGCATTCGCCGTACAGGCGACGAGCGCCTCGGCCGGCGACAACCCGAGCTGCGTGCACGCGAGGCTGCAAACGAGCGGCAAGGACTCGCAGAACGCGCTACCGGGGTTGAAGTCCGTGGCGAGGACGACGATCGCGCCCATGTCGGCCAGCGACCGCGCAGGCGGCAGCGGCCGGTTGAGGAAGAGAGCGCTCGCGGGCAGCAGCACAGCTGCGACGTTGCTTGCGGAGAGCGCGGCGACTCCCTCCGCACCAGTGCTCTCCAGGTGGTCGACGGAGCGGGCCCCGAGCTCGATCGCGAGCGGAATCGCTCCCGACTCGGTGAACTGGTCGCCGTGGAGCCGCAACGCGAGCCCGGCCGCGCGACAGGCCTCGAGGTAGCGGCGTGCCTGTTCCGCGTCGAAGGTCCCGCGTTCGAGGAAGACATCGGCCGCTTCTGCGATCTGCGCGGCGTCCGAGAGCACCTCCGCGAGGAGGAAGTCGACGTACGCGTCCGCTCCGAGCGCGGCGAACTCGGGCGGAATCGCGTGAGCGCCGAGCCAGGTCGGAATCCCACCTGCAGCGCGGATGACGCGAAGCTGCGCGAGCTCGGTCTCGCGATCGAGCCCGTATCCGGACTTCGCCTCGAAGGTCGTCGTCCCGGCGCGGAGCATCCACTCGCGGTGGCGCGCGAGCGCGGCGCGCAACCCGTCTTCGGTCGCCCCCCTCGTCGCGCGAACGGTCGAGAGGATGCCGCCGCCCTTCGCTTGCAGCTCCTCGTAGCTCGCCCCCGACGCGCGCAGCGCGAACTCCTCGACGCGATCCCCTGCGAAGCACGCGTGCGTGTGGCAGTCGACGAGGCCCGGGATGGCGCTGAGCCCGCGGGCGTCGAGCTCCTCGACCTCGTCGGGCAGCGGCCGGAGGTCGCGCATGCGCCCGAGGGCAGCGATCCGCCCACCCTCGCAGAGGACGTACGCACCCTCGACGACCTGGAGGGCACCGAGCGCCGCGCCCCGGGCGGCGCCCGAGTGGTGCGCCGGCTCGCTCGGGGGCGTCGCGAGCTGCGCGAGGTCGCGGATCAGCAGGCGCCGAGACGGGCCCGGCGTCGGTGTCGTCACGCTGCGTCGTCCGGAACCGAGGGCAGGTCGATCCCCTGCTCGCGGGCGGCCGCGAGCGCCTCCTCGTAGCCCGCGTCTGCGTGACGCATGACGCCGGTTCCCGGATCCGTCGTCAGCACGCGCTCGAGCTTCTCCGCCGCAACCTCCGTGCCGTCCGCGACCACGACCATGCCCGCGTGGATCGAGTTCCCGATCCCGACACCGCCTCCGTGATGCACGCTGACCCACGTCGCTCCCGCTGCGACGTTGACCAGCGCGTTCAGGATCGGCCAGTCGGCGATCGCGTCCGAGCCGTCACGCATCGCCTCGGTCTCGCGGTACGGCGATGCCACGGACCCCGAGTCCAGGTGGTCGCGCCCGATGACGACCGGCGCCGAGACCTCTCCGGAGCGGACGAGATCATTGATCGCCAGCCCGGCCCGTGCGCGGTCGCCGTAGCCGAGCCAGCAGATGCGCGCAGGAAGTCCCTGGAACGCCACGCGGCCCGGAGCGAGCTCGAGCCAGCGGCGGAGCAGCTCGTCCCCTGGGAACAGCTCCCGGAGCGCCTCGTCGATCCGGGCGATGTCCTCCGCGTCCCCCGACAACGCCGCCCAGCGGAAGGGGCCGACGCCGCGACAGAAGAGCGGCCTGATGTACGCCGGGACGAATCCCGGATATGTGAATGCGTCGGTTACGCCTGCCTCATATGCCTCCCCGCGCAGATTGTTGCCGTAATCGAAAACGTAGCAGCCCGCTCGGACGAGCTCGAGGAGCCCCTGCGCGTGCTCGGCGATCGACGCCCGCGCGCGGCGGAGGTACTCCTCCGGGTCGCCGCGCCTCAGGGCTGCCGCCTCGTCGACGTCGAGCCCTTGCGGCACGTACCCGGTCAGCGGATCGTGCGCCGCCGTCTGGTCCGTGACGAGGTCGAAACGCTCTCCCCTCCTCGCGAGCTCGGGCACGACGTCGGCAGCATTGGCGTGCAGGCCCACCGACAGCGGACGACGCTCACGCGCGGCCGCGCGGACACGGTCGAGAGCGTCGTCGAGCGACGAAGTCGCCTCGTCCAGATACCGCGTCGCGAGGCGCCTCTCGATGCGACTCGGGTCGACCTCGACGCAGAGGGCAGCCGCGCCTGCCATCGTGGCCGCGAGCGGCTGCGCGCCGCCCATGCCACCGAGGCCGGCGGTGAGGATGGTGCGCCCTGAGAGATCGGACGACCCGAAGTGGACCTCGCCCGCGGCGGAGAACGTCTGGTAGGTGCCCTGCAGGATCCCCTGCGTGCCGATGTAGATCCAGCTCCCTGCCGTCATCTGGCCGAACATCGTCAGGCCCTCCGCCTCGAGACGCCGGAACTCGTCCCAGCTCGCCCAGCGCGGCACGAGCAGCGCGTTGGCGATCAGCACGCGCGGCGCCCACTCCGTCGTCCGGAAGACGCCGACCGGCTTCCCGCTCTGGACGAGGAGCGTCTCGTCGTCGCGGAGCCGGAGCAGCACGCCGACGATCGCCCTCAGCGCATCGTGATTGCGCGCCGCCTTTCCCGTGCCGCCGTAGACGACGAGCTGCTCGGGGTGCTCGGCGACGTCCGGGTCGAGGTTGTTGAGGAGCATGCGGAGCGGGGCCTCCGTCTGCCAGGACCGCGCGTTCAACGTCGAGCCGCGAGGGGCCCGCACGCTCGAGAGGTCGCCGCAGAGCGCCTCCACGGTCGCGTCCGTGATCGCGAGGTCGCTCACGCCAGCGCTCCGAGCTCCGCTTCGACCTCCCCGAGTACCTCGCCCGATCGGATCGCGGACGCGACGAGCTCGATCTCGCCGCTGAGCGACCGGTCGTCCTCGAGCCGCGCCGACCGTGAGCGGACTGCGTCGTGCGTAAGGCGGACGCCCTCGCCGGGCGCGAGCGGCGCGAGAAACTCCACGGCCTGCGCGCCCGCGAGGAGCTCGATCGCGAGCGCGCGCTCCGCGTTGTCGAGCACCTGCAGCGCCTTGAGGCCCGACGCGTTTCCCATGGAGACATGATCCTCCTGTCCGGCGCTCGTCGGGATCGAGTCCACGCTCGCCGGATGTGCGAGCACCTTGTTCTCGGAGACGAGCGCCGCGGCGACGTACTGCGGGATCATGAACCCGGAGTTCAGGCCTCCTTCCTCGACGAGGAACGGCGGCAGGCCGTCCGAGAGGCTCGGATTCACGAGCCGCTCTATGCGGCGCTCGGAGATGCTCGCCAGCTCGGCGACGGCCAGCGCGAGTGCGTCGAGTGCGAAGGCGAGCGGCTGCCCGTGGAAGTTCCCGGCCGAGACGATGTCGCCCTCGTCGACGAGCACGAGCGGGTTGTCCGTCGCCGAGTTGAGCTCGACCTCGACCGTCGCCGTCACGTAGTCGATGAGGTCACGCGAGGCGCCATGCACCTGCGGGGCGCAGCGGAGGGAGTACGCGTCCTGCACCTTGTCGCACCAGCGATGGGACTCGATGATCGCCGACCCGTCGAGGAGCCGCCAGATGTTCGCCGCGGCCTCCTGCTGCCCCTTGAGCGGACGCGCGCGGTGCACCTCGGGCCGGAAACTCGTGCGCGAGCCCTGGAGCGCCTCGAGTGATTGTGCGCAGGCGAGGTCCGCGGTGGCAGCGAGCCTCCGCGCGCGAACAACACCGAGCGCCGCCATCGCGCACATGAACTGCGTGCCGTTCACGAGCGACAGCCCTTCCTTGCTCACGAGCTGAATCGGCTCCAGCCCGACGCGGCGCAGGGCCGTCGCCCCGTCGAGCCGAGTCCCATCCACCAGCGCGTGGCCCTCGCCGACGAGCGGGAGCGCGAGGTGCGCGAGCGGAGCCAGATCGCCGCTCGCCCCGACGGAGCCGCGCGAGGGGACGACGGGTAGGACTCCACGGTTCAGGCACTCGAGGAGGAGCTCCGCGAGCTCGACCCTGGCTCCGGAGAATCCCTTCGCAAGCGCGTTGGCGCGCAGGACCATCGCTGCCCGCACGACCTCGTCCGGGTAGGGCTCACCGACGCCGCACGCGTGACTGCGGAGAAGGCGCAGCTGGAGCTCCGCGGAGTGCTCCTCGGGAATGTGCGCGGAGACGAACCGTCCGAAGCCGGTGTTGACACCGTAGGTGTGCTCGCCGCGGATCGACTCCACCAGCTCGCGTGCCGCTCGCATCCGGTTCTTCGCCGACTCGGTGAGCTCCGCCTCGGCCCCGTGCAGCGCCACGTCCCAGACGTCGGCAAGCGTCAGGTCGTCGCCCGTGAGGTTGATCGTCCGCGACACGGCCGCCACGAGTCTAGAACGCTGCCAACCGCTCGAGGACGCGCGACTCGTCCACGCCGTCGAGCTCGATGCCCGCAGCCTCCGCGCCGGCGAGCGCGGAGGCCGGGACCAGGCCGACCAGCTCTCCACGCCGTGGCTCGACGCCTCGCGCCCGCGCCTCCCGCGCCACGGCCGCGACGGCCACGTGCAGCGGCGTACGCTCGAGGTCGAGGACGTTCATGCTGACCTGGATCCGCCCCGAGCGCGGGAGTCTGAGCCCGATCGCCTGCACGCCCGGGAGCCCACCGCTCGACTCGCGCACCGCCGCCGCGACCTCTTGCGCAACCGCGAGGTCCTCGGTCGCGAGCTCGACGTTGTATGCGACGAGCGGCCGCCGCGCGCCGACGAGAACCACGCCAGTGCGCGGGTCGATGCGGGCCGGCCCGAAGTCCGGGATCAGCTCACCGGACGCGATTCGGCGCTCGAGCCCCTCCAGTCCCCCGCGCCGGAAGAACGCCGGCCGCAGCCCGCGACCGATCTCGCCATAGAGGAACACCGGAATGCCGAGCACGACGCCGGTTCGCTCCGCGACCTCGAGTGCGGCCGCGCGTACGGCGGAGCCGTTACCTGTGGCCATGGGGACGAGCGGGACGACGTCGGCGGCTCCGACGCGTGGGTGCACGCCGTCGTGGCGGCGCAGGTCGATCAGGTCGCGCGCCGCTGCGATGCCCGAGACGAGTGACCCGACGAGGCCCGAAGCCTCCCCGACCAGCGTGAACACCGATCGGTGGTGATCCTCGTCCGAGTGGACGTCGAGGACGCGCGCGCTCGAGGAGAACGCCTTCCCGATCGCCGCGATCGCCGAGGGATCGCGTCCCTCGGACACGTTCGGCACCGCCTCGAGCACGATCCGTACCCTACGGCGAGGTGACGGGCGAGGAGGATCCAACGCGGCCTCGACAGTCGGGCTGGCGCACGTTCGTGCGCTTGCTCGGGTTCCTGCGCCCGTATCGCGCCTCGCTGGTCGTCTCCTCTCTGCTCGCGATCGGCTCCCAGGTCGGGAGCATCCTCGTCCCGGTCGTAACGGGCGTCATCATCAACGAGCTCGACGGCGACCCGCAGACGACGGTGCTCGCGTTCTGGATCGCGGTGATCATCGTGCTCGGGCTCGTCCGCGCGGCATTGATGGTCGGTCGCCGGCTCCTCTCCGGCCGCCAGGCACTCGCGGTCGAGTACGACCTGCGCGACGAGCTCTACGGGCACTTCCTGCGGCTCTCGTTCGGTTTCTACGACCGGAGCCAGACCGGTCAGCTCATGTCGCGCGCGACCATCGACCTCCAGTCGGTTCGGTTCTTCCTCGGCTACGGCCTGATCTTCTTCGCGCAGCACGTGGTGACGATCGTCGTCGTGACCATCGTCCTCTTCGTCTACAGCTGGCAGCTCGCGCTCGTCGCGCTCTCGATCACGCCGCTGATCGTGTACGTCGCATACCGGTACAGCAGGGTCTCGCAACCCGTGCTCCGCGACGTCCAGCAGAAGCTCGCCGACGTCGCGACGGTTGCGGAAGAGAGCATCGTCGGCGTCCACGTCGTGAAGTCCTTCGCGCAGGAGGAGCATCGCCAGGAGCAGTTCTCGCGAGCGGCCGACTCGGTCTTCGAGCAGACCCTCGCTGCCAACCGGCAGCGCGCGCTCTACGTCCCGCTGCTGACCTTCCTCCCTCTGATCGCGCAGGCGGCCGTGCTCCTCGTCGCCGGGAGGATGGTCGTCTCGGGCTCGCTCTCGCTCGGCAGCTTCGTCGCGTTCAACCTGCTTCTGGCTATGCTCGTCATGCCGCTCCGGATGCTCGGCATGTGGATCGGGCAGGCGGTGCGAGCAATCGCGTCCGGAGAGCGGATCTTCGAGGTGCTCGACGAGCCCGAGGGGATCGCCGACCTTCCCGGCGCCCGTCCGCTGCCGCCGGGTCCCGGCACGATCCGGTTCGAGGACGTCGACTTCGCGTACGAGCCCGGACGGCTCGTGCTCGAAGGCGTCGATTTCGCCGTTGCTCCGGGTCGCACGGTCGCACTCATCGGCCGCACCGGCGCGGGCAAGACGACACTCGCCTCGCTCGTCCCACGCTTCTACGACACGACCACGGGCAGGGTGCTCGTCGACGGCGTCGACGTGCGGGAGCTCGAGCGACGCTCCCTGCGCCGCGAGATCGGCGTCATCGCGCAGGATCCGTTCCTCTTCTCGGCGAGCGTCCGGGACAACATCGCGTTCGGCGTCCCCGACGCGCCTCACGAGGCGGTCGAGGCGGCCGCGCGCGCGGCGCAGGCGCACGAGTTCATCGCGGAACTGCCCGACGGCTACGAGACGGTCGTGGGGGAGCGCGGGATCACGCTCTCCGGCGGTCAGCGGCAGCGCCTGGCGATTGCGCGGGCGCTGCTGGTCGACCCACGCATCCTCATCCTCGACGACGCGACGGCCTCGGTGGACGCGACGACCGAGGCCAAGATCCGCGCCGGGCTGCGCGAGGTGATGCGGGACCGGACGACGATCATCATCGCGCACCGCCTCTCCACCATCGCGCTCGCGGACGAGATCGTCGTACTCGACGGCGCGCGGATCGTCGCGCGCGGGACGCAGGCGGAGCTGCTCGAGGAGAGTGCGTTGTTCCGCGAGATCCACGAGCATGGGCTCCTCCAGCAGGTGATCCCTGGATGACGCACTCGTCGCACATTCGGCACGAAGCCGTGTCCCATCCGTGCCGTTGCCAGGACTATGCTCGCGGCGGGTGGTGGGATGGGGTGCCCCGAAGAAAAGGGGTCCTCGAGACGGCAGGAGCTCGCCGGTGAAGGTCTGGCAGGCGGGCACCCACCTCACGGACCAGCGAGGCGCAAGGGTCGACGATTGGACGTGGCGCCAGACGCGCCGGCGGCTTGCCGCGTTGTTCGAGCTCGCGCGGCCGTATCCGGGCCGGGCCGCGGCGGCGGTCGCGACGCTCGTCGCATTCACCGCGGTCGCGCTCCTGCCTCCGTACCTCGCCGGGCTCGCGATCGACCGGGGCATCACGAAGGGCGACCTCGAAGCACTGACGGTCATCGTCGTCGCGTTCCTCGCGGCCGGCGTCGCGGCCTTCGTCCTCTCCGGCCTCCAGACGTACTTCACGGGGTGGGTGGGCGAGCGCGGTCTCGCCGACCTCCGAATCCGCCTGTTCGCGCACCTGCAGCGGCTCTCGCTCGGGTACTACGAGCGGAACCGCACCGGCGCCACCGTCAGCCGCATCACGAACGACGTCGAGGCGCTCGACCAGCTCGTCACCGACGGCGTCTCGAGTCTCGTCCAGAACACGCTCGTGCTCGTCGGGACCGCAGTGGTGCTCTTCTTGCTCGACTGGCGCCTGGCGCTCGCGACGCTCGTCGTGCTCCCACTCATGGCCGGCGCCACGGCGTGGTTCCGCATGCGGTCGAATCGGGCGTACCGGCGCGTGCGCGAGCGCCTCGGTCTGGTCACGGCGACGCTCGCCGAGGACATCTCCGGGATGCGCGTCGTGCAGTCGTTCACGCGCGAGCCGACAAGCCGCACGACCTTCCGCGGCGTCAACGGTCGCTATCGCGCGGCGAACTACGAGACGGTCGTCCTCAACGGCGTCTACTTCCCGACCGTGGACGTGCTCTCGTCGCTGGCGACCGCCATCGTGCTCGGTTTCGGAGGCGCGCTCGTGATCGACGGTGACCTCACGGTAGGCCTGCTGTTCACGTTCACGCTCTACCTCGCGAACTTCTTCGACCCTGTCCAGCAGCTCTCCCAGCTCTACAACACGTTCCTCTCGGCGACCGCGGCGCTCGACCGGATCCTCGCCGTGCTGGACGAGGAGCCCGAGGTCGTCGACCGCCCCGATGCCCACGAGCTCCCGCCGATCCGCGGACATGTCTCGTTCGAGCACGTCCGGTTCGGCTACGGCAACCTCGCGGACGTCCTGCACGACTTCGACCTCCACGTCGCCCCGGGCACCACGGTCGCGCTCGTCGGCCACACCGGAGCCGGGAAGTCCACGATCGCGAAGCTCCTCGCACGCTTCTACGACCCGCGCTCCGGGCGAATCACGATCGACGGACAGGACATCCGCGACGTGACGCAGACGTCGCTTCGTCACCAGCTCGGCATCGTCCCGCAGGAAGGCTTCCTCTTCGCGGGCACCGTGGCGGAGAACATCGCGTTCGGTCGTTCCGAAGCGAGCCGCGAGCGGATCGAGGCGGCAGCCGCCTCGGTCGGCGCCGACGCCTTCATCGAGGAGCTACCGGACGGGTACGACACCGAGCTCGGGGAGCGTGGTTTCCGCCTCTCGCTCGGGCAGCGGCAGCTCGTCGCCTTCGCGCGGGCGCTGCTCGCCGACCCGCGGATCCTCATCCTGGACGAGGCGACGTCGTCCGTGGACATCGGCACCGAGCGCAAGATCGAGCGCGGCCTGCGCCGGCTGCTCTCGGGGAGAACCGCATTCGTGATTGCCCATCGCCTCTCGACCATCCAGCGCGCCGACCTCATCGTCGTGCTCGACCACGGCAACATCGTCGAGCAGGGGACGCACGCGGAGCTCCTGTCCGCGGGCGGCCTCTACACGCGCCTCTACGGGGACTGGGCCGCGCAGGTCGCGTGACGGCCCGCGCTCGGTCGCGGGCGTAGGCTTCCGGCATGGAGCTCGACCGCGAGACCGGCGAGCAGCCCGAGGAGGCAGTCTCACCCGTCGTCGAGAACGCGACCGGGCCTCTCTCCGACGAGGCGCTGAGAGACACGCGCCTCACGCCGGCCGAAGCCGTCGCAGGCATGCACATCCGCCTGCCGACGCGCGGAAACCGGAAGCTGCGCCAGCTGCTCGAGAAGGTCGAGGCGGACAAGCAGCTCAAGGCCTGGTGGCACGTCGCCAACGTCAACGCGGTCGTGCGGCTCGAGATCAACGACCACTCGTGGGTGCACGTCCAGATCGTGACGAACATCGCCGTCAAGCTCCTGCGCCAGCTCGTGAAGCACGGGGTCACGCCGTCGCTCGTGAGCGACTACCGGCTGACGACGGACGACTCGGAGGTCGTCGTCGTGCTGGCTGCGCTCCTCCACGACGTGGGCATGTCCGTGCATCGGCAAGACCACGAGAGCTTCAGCCTCTTCCTCGCCGAGCCCAAGATCCGCGAGCTCCTCGAGGACATCTACGACGAGCCAGAGCGCACGGTGCTCGCCTCCGAGGCGCTGCAGGCGATCATCAGCCACCGCGCCGACGGCGAGCCGCTCGCGCTCGAGGCGGGCGTGCTTCGCGTCGCCGACGCCCTCGACGTCGCCAAGGGACGGTCGCGGATCCCGTTCGAGCGGGGCTCCGTCTCGATTCACTCCCTGTCGGCTGCTGCGATCGACGAGGTACGAATCGCCGACGGCCAGACGAGGCCGGTCATGGTCGAGATCCTCATGAACAACTCCTCGGGCATCTACCAGGTCGACGGGCTCCTGAAGGCCAAGCTGCGCGGCTCCGGGCTCGAGCCGTACATCGAGGTCGTGGCCCGCATCGACACGGATGCGGAGAAGCGCCTCGTGCCCGTTTACCGCCTCGCAATCGGGGATCCCAGCGGGACGCCCGGGACGTCGGCCAGCTAGACTCAGCGTCCCTCGTTGCGGGGTCGTCTAACGGTAGGACGCCCGGCTCTGGACCGGGAAGTTGGGGTTCGAATCCCTGCCCCGCAGCCTCGAGTGGCGTTGTCCTCGCGGTTTACGCTTGTGACAGCCTTTCTTAGCATTCTGTAAGCGATACGGGTTTAGCTCGTATCGATTCAGCTAGCGTCGCCCGCAGCGAGTGACACGAGCGGCTCCCGTGAGCGGGCCGCGCCCCTGTCCCCCATCAGGAGGTTGAGCCCTGAAAGCCCTATTCGTCGGCCTGTGCGTGCTCTTCGTCATGACCCAGGCCGCTGCGGCTGCCAACGCGCAGCACTCTGCGGTCGCCGGCCGCGCAGCAGTCGAGAGCACGCCTGCGAAGGCGACCCTGACGCTCGAGCAGAAGCTCGCGTTGAAGATTGCCGCGGCGCGCAAGCACCGCAGCACGGTGCGCTTCTTCCAGACCCACCGGTCGCTCCTTCGATCCGCGGCCCCTCGACCGGCAGCGCTCGCCGCATTCGCGCGGGCGAAGCGCGGCCTCGCGAAGGTAACGAAGGAGATCCGCTACTACGAGCGGCGCATCCATGCCCGTGCTGCGCAGCGTCGGTCTCGACGCCTCGCGACCGCGTCCCCGCGCGACGCAATTTGCGGAGTTTTCGGGCGTTACTGCCGGCAGGCGCTGGCTGTCGCCTGGTGCGAGTCGGGCCACCAGACGACCGCTCGGAACGGTCAGTATCTGGGGCTGTTCCAGATGGGCGACTGGGCGCGCGCATACGCGGGCCACGGCGACACCGCGTACGAGCAGGCCGTCGCCGCGTACGAGCTGTTCGTGCAGACGGGCCGCGACTGGAGCCCTTGGAGCTGTCGCTGGGCGGCCTCCTGACGGACGCGGTTTTCGTCGCAAAGTGCGGAGCGGACGCTCGCGCACGGGTTTCTTTTCACCCGTCCTTCTGGTAGGTGTCCGTCAGAGTGTGGGGACGGCGGAAGCGCGACCGCTTACGGCCCCTCGACGAGGCGGCGGCCTACGCGCGCTGTCACGGGGATCGTGACGACAACGTCCGGATCGTGAGGCTTCCCCCGCGCCGCCTGCGCTACGAGCAAGTGCTGTCGAACGGCGAGGCGATCCGCCAGGACTTCGAGGACCGCCTCGACACGAGGGAGCCGGAAGCAGCCGTCTGAGCCGGCAGCCGATCGGCTATCCTTCGGCCCTCGCAGGGCCCATTCGTCTAGTGGCCTAGGACACCGCCCTCTCACGGCGGCGGCACGGGTTCGAATCCCGTATGGGCCTTTTCGGCCCGCTTGGTAGAGGCGATTTGGCTCAACCATGCGGGTCGTCCGTGTCGGAGATGTCGCTCGAGCGCGCAGCGTGCTGGTACCGGTGCTGGTACCGCTCGACGGGGCGCGCCTAAACCGCGTGGTAGAGGGAGCTAGAGGGAGCTCCCGTGACCCGAAGGAGAATCGAGATGGGAAAGCTGATCGTCGTCGCGACCTTCGATGAGGCCGCCCTCATGAGCTCGGCTCGGAGCCGGGCGAGTGCTTCGGTGCGCTGATCGCCGGTCATCGCCTCACGTTCCGCTCGTGCGACGATGCGGTCAAGACTGAGTCAAATGAGCGCCCAGGCCGCTGACCTCATCGAGACAAACTTCGTCGAGTTCCTACTGTCGATGGGGAGAGCTGGCGGCGCAGTCGAACGGCTAGACGACGAGATCGCGTGGACGATCGGGGGTTCGCCGATCGGGTACCACAACGCGGTTGTCCGATGCACCGCCTCCGAAGGGCGGAGCGGTTTTTTGGTGGAGGAGTGGCGGGATGCACTGCGGCAGCGCTCCCTGCCGGGCTCGTGGCACTGGACCCCAGGGATGCATCCTCACGATCTCCCGCGTCTCCTTCTGGACGCGGGCTTCGAAGACGGGGGCGATGAACCTGCGATGGCCGCACAGCTCGCCGCCTTGGCTGACATGCCCATGGCCACCGAGCTGCAGGTCACGCCTGTCGAGGACTCCTCTGCCCTCGACGAGTACCGCCAGGTTCTCGCCGCTGGGTTCGGTGAGGGGCCCAAGGAGGCCGACTGGGTCGCCAGCGTCTTCGCAATCATTGGACTCGAACCACACAGTCGATGGCGCCACTTCGTCGGCACGGTGGCAGACGATCCTGTCGCCACCGCCTCCATCCTGCTGACCGACTCGACCGCAGGCATCTACTTCGTCTGCACGCGGCCAGACGCCCGCCGACGTGGCTTTGGTGCCGCGATCACCTACGAAGCGATGCGCCACGCGGCGCGCACCGGAGCCACGTTCGCCGTCCTCGGCTCCTCGCCGATGGGGCAGCGCGTTTACGAGCGGCTCGGATTCCGAACCATCTTCTCCACCCGGCTCTTCGAGCTGGACGCGTAGCTCACCCTCGATGGCGCACCCATGAGGCTGCCCTCAAGGTGACGCTGGGCGACGCGTCGGCGCGATCGCGACTTGCTCCTCGTGACTGAGTTCAGGCGGCTGTGCCATCTGCGCTGGGACGTTCCCTACGCGTCTGAACGGGTAGAAGACTTCGGGTAGAAACTGGACTCGATCTTGGCTTCAGTGAGCGGGTCGGGGGCCGTTCTCGTATGACGACGACCTACGACCCGCGCCCGTTCATCGCCTCCGTCGAGTGGGTGTTCGCGAAAACGATGGCGCACTACAACCCGCACTGGTACATCGTCGAGCGCGACCATCGCGGCGAGGGCATCGACGACTTCATCGCGCTCGTCCGCTCGGGGCCGATCCGCTGGTACAAGGGCGGCCGCTATCACTGCGCCACGGTCGACGAGTGGGACTACTTCCTGACCCACGCGGGCGCTGCGGGCTGGATCGTCAACCGCAAGCCGAGTGCCGAGGCGGGCTGGGACCCCGAACCGCCGCCTTCACTCGACCCGCGCGACGTGATCTGGCACGACGTCGAGCGCGAGCTGATCACGGAAGCGCGCGCCGAGGAGCTGCTGCGCGAGCTCTAGCCGTCCAGGGCCCGCGCTTGCTCGATCGCGAGTGTGGCAGCTAGGCTGAACGCGCCGTAAGACCTGCACGAGCCTCGTGCGGGAGTCGTCAGAGGGAGAGCGCCCATGCCGCAGGGGCGATCGGAGTCGTTGCTCGCCAGGAGCTCGGGACGGCCCCCGACCCATCTCGCACGCGCCGGCACTCGCCCCGCGCGCGCTCGAGTGCAGCCCAATCCGGCGCGGCGCCTACCGGACAGCGAGATCGGCACGCGCGCCGACAGCGCGCTCGAACGCTGGCGCAGCGACGATACGGGTCGCGGCTGGGCTGCTTTCGAGCGGCTGCTCGCCGACATGGCGCACCTTCCCGCTCGTGGAGACCTACGACATCGAGCGGAGCTACCGCTACGTCCACCGCGACGCAGAGGGCCTCGAGCCGTCTCCCGCGCAGCTCCGTGCCCTCGAGCAAGCCGCTCGCGGGCTCTCGGCGAAGGAAGCCGCGACCGAGCTCGGGCTCTCCGTGCACACGATCAAGTCCGAGCGCGCGGGCGCTCGCGTCGTGCTCGGGGCGCGATCCACGACGGAGGCGGTCGCCGTGGCCATCCGTCGCGGGCTCATCTGAGCGCAGCTAGGGGCGGCGCACGGCCCGTCATTCGAGCCCGAGCGTCATCGGGAGCACTCTCGACGGCCGCGGCGGACGGCGACGTTCCCGTCTAGGGGCGGGCTACGACTTTGGAGCAGGCAGGACGATGATGGTGAAAGACTTCGTGGACTTCACCTTGAGCGCGTCCACGACCTCGACGGTGATGCGGTAGCGCCCTGCCTTCGTCGGTGTGCCGGAGAGCACGCCGAGTGTCTTGTCGAAACGGATTCCGCGCGGAAGCGGGCCCTTCTTGATCTTCCAGGTCTTCGGGAGGACACCGCCTGTCGCCGCGAGCTTGGCGCGGTACAGCCGTCCGACCTTCCCCTGCTTGCAACCGCTGGGTGCTGACGGCGAGCTTCTGCGGCGACGGTGAACGCCACGCGGGTAGTCGAGCGTGCGGGCTTCGCTGTCGGTCAGGCGCACCGTCGCGCGGAACGCGCCAGCCTCCTCGGCCTGCCGGCAACGTCCCGTCGGCCGCGAGCTCGAGACCCGGCGGCAGCGTCGTCCCCTCGACGAGCGCCCACGTGTACGTCCCGCTGCCGCCTGTTGCGGCGAGCTTGCCGCTGAAACGACACTCCGACTTCCCAGCGGTTGACGCCACCCTGCGCGGCAAACGGCTTCGACGCCGCGATTGCGAGCGCGCTGCGGACGACGATCGTGAGCGTCTTCGTGTCCGAGCGTCCGTCGACGAGCTGGCGCGCACCGCGAACTGGTACGAGCCCTCGGTCGTCGGCGTGCCCGTGATCGAACCGGTCGCTCCGAGTGATGCACGCCGGGCGGAAGGGTGCCCGAGCTCTGGACCACGTCGGCGTCCATGCGACCGGGCTCGACGTCGGCTGGGTGATCAGCGAGCGTCGACGTTCATGGCGGCCGCAAGAGTGCAGCCGAGTACGGGACGGCCGAGCGTCCCTCCCGGTGCGCTCGGAGTCGTTGATCGAGCAGGCGAGGCTGGATCGTGATCGAGAACTCGCGCTCGGCTACTCGCGACCCTGCACCACGACCGGGTCCGGGTCGGATTCTCGTCGCTCAGCTCGACCCAGAAGTTGAAGACGCCCGCATGCGTCGGCGTTCCGCTGATCAGGCCGTTGCCCGACAGCGTGAGCCCCGGGGAGGCGACGTCCCGTTCAGGAGCCGGTACTGGTACGGAAGCGCAGGCCCGCACCCGCCGCGACCCTGGTACTGGATCGAGTACGCCGCGTCGGTACGACTCCCTCGTGGGCACACGTAGGTCCCACCCAACTGGACCACGCAGGGATCTCGCGTCGTCGAACGCGAGGCCGGACGCAACTCCCGTTACGACGGCTGCGAGTCCGGCGACGAGCGCTACCGCGAGCCCAAGACGAACAGATCGCTTTCGACGGCTTCCCACCGGCGGGCCACGGTACCTAGACAGGCCCGGAAGGGCAAGTCACTGGTTGTTAGGACACTGTGAGGACGACGAGCTCGGCGACGCAGACGGGTTTCTCGACTCCGTCGCACTCAACCGTCGCCTCGAGGGTCGCACGGCCGCCGGCGGCGGACTCCTCGAACGAAGCAACGCGAAATCGCCCGCGGACCCGGCCGCCCGACGGCACCGGCGCAGGGAAGCGCACGCGGTTCACGCCGTAGTTCACGGCCATCTGGCCGCCTGCAGCGTCCGGCGGCAGGAGCTCGTACAGCATCGGGACGGTGAGCGAGAGCGTCAGGTAGCCATGCGCGATCGTCGATCCGAACGGCCCGGACGCCGCCCGCGCGGGATCGACGTGGATCCACTGGTGGTCCTCGGTCGCAGCGGCAAACGCGTCGATTCGTTCCTGGGTGACGTCGATCCAGGACGACGGGCCGAGCTCGATGCCGACGAGGTCCGCGAAAGCCACGATCAGGCCGCCTGCGCGGCGTCGGCGCCCGCGGCAAGCCGGGCGAGGGACTTCTCGCGTCCCAGCAGCTCGAGGCTCTCGTAGAGCCCGGGCGAGACGCGCGATCCGGTGACGGCGACCCGGATCGGCATGTAGACCGTCCGCGGCTTCTCGCCGAGCTCCTCGCAGAGGCTCTTCAACCGGCTCTCGATCGCTCCGCGGCCCACGGCTCGACGTCGGCCAGAGCAGCCTCCGCGGCGCGCAGGATGCGCTGGTCGAGGAGCGCAGGGTCGGGCTCGACGTCGCGGAAGAGGAACCCCGCGAAGCCGGGGAACTCCCCGAGCAGCCCGATCTTCTCCTGGACGATCGGCGCCGCGGCCCGCACCCGGTCCTCGGGCCAGTCGTAACCCTGCTCACGGAGATGCACGGCGAGACGATCCGCGAAGTCCTCCGGCGGCAGCGCGCGGAGGTAGACGCCGTTCATCCAGTCGAGCTTCGCATAGTCGAACGTCGCCGGGCCCGAGCCGACGCGCTCGAGCGAGAAGCGCTCGACGAGCTCGTCGCGGCTCATGATCGTGGTCTCCCCGTCCGGCGCCCAGCCGAGGAGCGCGAGGAAGTTCATCAGCGCCTCCGGGAGGTACCCGGCCTCGCGGAACTCGTCCACCGAGATCGCGCCGTGCCGCTTCGAGAGCTTGCTGCCGTCGTCGCCGTAAACGCTCGGCACGTGGGCGTAGACCGGCAGCTCCGCGCCGAGCGCCGTCAGCACCTGGATCTGCTTCGGCGTGTTCGAGACGTGGTCGTCGCCACGGATGACGTGCGTGATCCCGTCGAGCCAGTCCTCGAGCGGCGAGGCGAAGTTGTACGTCGGGCGGCCGTCCGAGCGGACGAGCACGAGGTCCTCGAGCTCGGCGTTCGGGAACTCGATCCGGCCCTTGATCGCGTCGTCCCAGCCGGTGATCCCCTCGTCGGGCATGCGAATCCGGATCGCGCCCTCGTCCTCGTACGCGGCCCCTTCCTCCACGAGCCGGCGGGCCTCGTCCTTCGCGCGCTCCATGACGTCGAGCTGGAACGTCGTCTCCCCGTCCCACTCGAGACCGACCCAACGCAACGAGCGCTCGATCTGCGCGACCGACTCCGCGACCTCGCGCGAGGTGTCCGTGTTCTCGATGCGGAGCAGGCACTCACCGCCCCGGCCGCGTGCGAAGAGCCAGTTGAAGAGGAACGTGCGGACGCCGCCGATGTGGAGGAGCCCTGTGGGCGACGGCGCCATGCGAGCGCGGACGGACATGACCGGAGTAGCGTAATCGCGTGCTCTACGGCGCCCACGTCTCTTCCGCAGGCGGCATCTCGAAGGCGATCGACCGGATCGAGGAGATAGGCGGCAACGCGGTCCAGGTGTTCACGCAGAGCCCGCAGATGTGGAAGCCGACCGAGCACGCCCAGGAGGAGGTCGAGCGCTTCCGCACCCGGCGCCGAGAGGCCCGGATCGGCGCCGTCGCCTGCCACGCTCTCTACCTCGCCAACCTCGCGAGCCGGGACGGCGAGATCAGGGCGAAATCACTCACGGCGCTCGGCGCGACGATGGAGACGGCGAACGCGATCGGCGCCGAGTCGGTCGTGTTCCACGTCGGGTCGCATCTCGGCTACGGCTTCGACGACGCGCTCGGCCTGCTCGTCCCGGCGCTGCGCGAGCTGCTCGAGCTCACGACCGACGAGCTCTGGCTCTGCCTGGAGAACACCGCGGGCGCCGGAGGAACGATCGGCCGCTCGCTGGACGAGCTCGTCTCGATCTGCGACGCGCTCGACGGCCACGCGCGCCTCGGCATCTGCATCGACTCCTGCCACTGGTGGGCATCGGGAGTGGACGTCTCCGATCCGCACGCGCTCGACGAGGCGGTGGACGACCTCGATCGCCGGCTCGGCCTCGAACGGGTTCGCTGCCTGCACGTGAACGACGCGGCCGTCCCGCTCGGGGCGAACCGCGACCGGCACGAGGTCGTCGCGCGCGGGCTCATCGGCAACGGTCTCGCGACGTTTCTCGGGCATCCCGCTTTCACCGAGCTGCCTGCGCTCCTCGAGACGTGGCCGGAAGGAGGCCTCACGTCGGGCGACATCGGAGAGCTTCGCCGGCTACACCGGCTCGGGAAGCGGCGGCGCCGGGCCGCTAGCTCTGCCCGCTAGCTGGCGTCGCTTACGCGTGCAAAGACGCGGAAGCTCGTGCGCTCGCGTGGGAGCTCGTGGAACTCCGGATTGCGGCAGCCGAGCTCCCCCTCGCGGCTGCCGTAGCACGAGATCACCTCGACCTCGCACATGGGAAGCGGCGCACGCCGGGCGCGCACGGCTCCGAATCCCCCGCGCTGAGCCTCGGCCTCCTCGAGGAGCTCCAGGTCGATCTCGACGTCGAAGACCTTCTGCATGCAGCCCATGTACGTGCGCCCCCAGGCTTCGTACGCGTAGACGAACGGGCAGCTCCTCGCGACGCACGCGCCGGGGTGGACGACCTTCTCGCAGTGGACGTCGCAGCGGCGGCACTCGACCTCGTCCTGCACCCGAAGCGGGAGGCCGACCGTCGCCGCAGTCTCGCTCATGAGCCGATTGTGTTCCCCTGCGACCGCCCGCCGCAAGTCTTGACAAGTCGGCAGTTTTCAGGCAAGGGCGACGAGCCGCACAGAACGCGACCGACCGAGCGCGGTCGGGTCCTCATGCGGAGGCCTATAGGTTTCGCCGCACGGTGACGAGGAGGATCCTCTTCGGGACGCTCGCGCTCGCGCCTCTCGTGATCGCGCTGCACTACGTCACCGACATCTCGGAGACCGCCGAGTTCGTCCTCGCCGCAGCCGCGCTGGTGCCGCTCGCGTGGCTCATCGGGGAGGCGACGGAGCATGCCGCGGAGCACACGGGCCCCGGAATCGGGGGCTTCCTCAACGCGACCTTCGGCAACGCGCCCGAGCTCATCATCGCCCTCATCGCAGTCCACGAGGGGCTGACCGAGGTCGTCCGCGGGTCGCTGACGGGGAGCGTCGTGTCGAACCTCCTGCTCGTCCTCGGCGCCGCGCTCGTCGCCGGCGGCCGCGGCACGCTCGACCGCTTCTCGAGCTTCCTCTCGTTCGGGCTGCTCGCCGCCGCGACCCTCCTGTTCCTCATTCCGTCGATCCCCGGCTGGTCGGGGGATCCGGACCGCGACAGCCTGGCGGTCGTCGCCGTCCCGGTCGCCATCGTGCTGCTGGTCCTCTACGTGGGCGTGACCTGGTATTCGCTGCGGCGGCACTCGAGGCTCCACGTCGCGAGCGGCGAGGACATCCGTGGCTGGTCGCTGCAGGCCTCGCTCGTCGCGTTGGGCCTGGCGACCGTGACGACTGCCGTGGTAGCCGAGATCCTCGTCGGGTCGGTCCAGGTGTTCGCCGACGAGGTCGGTCTCAGCGAGTTCTTCGTGGCGGCGGTCATCATCGCGATCGTCGGGAACGCGGCCGAGCACGGCGGTGCAGTCGTCGTCGCCTACCGCGGCAAGATCGCGCTCGCCGCGGAGATCGCGCTCGCGTCGGCGGCGCAGGTCGCCGTCTTCCTGATCCCCGCGGTCACGCTCCTCTCCTGGTTCATCGACCCGCTCGCGCTGTCCTTCCGCCCGGTCGAGATCGCCGCGCTCGGCGCCGCCACCGCCTTCACCGCAGTCATTCTCTGGGGCGGCCAGTCGAGCCGGTTCCGCGGAGTTCTCCTCCTGCTCGGCTATGCGATCGTGGTCGTTGCGTTCTTCCTCTCCGGAGACCGCTGAACGTTCCGAGAAGGTCGTGTAAAGATCGTCTGAAGCCCTGTTCTCTCCGCTGGCGAGACGGGGTAGACCTGATCGATGGCGCTTCGAGCCGTCTTCGCCGTCATCTGCGCGTTCGCGGTCCTGACCACGCTCTCCGTCGAGCGCGCAACCGCCGCGCCCGAGGTCCGCTTCGGGATCCAGGACGACGCGTGGCTCGAGTTCGGGCCCGGGACGCTCAAGGATCGAGTCGCGGAGCTCGACCGACTCGGGCTCGACGTCGTGAGGATCACGCTCCAGTGGCATCGCATGGAGCTGTCGCCCGGGCGCTACGACTGGCGACGCTCGGATCGCCTTCTGCGCGCGCTCCGGGTGCGAGGGCTCGACCCCGTCGTCACGCTCTGGGGCACGCCCGAATGGGCGAATGACGGACCCCCGAACGCGCCCCCGCGCTATACCTCGGATTTCTCGAGCTTCGCCCGCGCGGTCGCCATGCGGTACCCGTTCGTCCGGCACTGGACGATCTGGAACGAGCCGAACAAGGTCATCTGGCTCAAGCCGGCGTCCGCTCGGATCTACGTGACGCGCATCCTCAATCCGGGCTACGCCGGCATCAGGGCCGCGAATCCGCGGGCCAGGATCGCAGGCGGCGTCACCGCTCCCCGCGGCGGCAAGGGCGGCGTCGCGCCGGTCGACTTCATCCGCGGCATGGATCGCGCGGGCGCGCGTCTCGACGCGTATGCGCACCATCCGTACCCGGACTACCCGGGCGACACCCCGTTCGAGGGCGGATGTGGCCACTGCAGGACGATCTCGATGTCGACCCTCGAGCGGCTCCTTCGGGAGGTGGAGAAGGCGTTCCCGCGCGCGTCGATCTGGCTCACCGAATACGCCTACCAGTCGAGCCCGGACCCGTTCGGCGTGAGCCCGCAGACGCAGGCGCAGTTCGTGTCGGAGGCAGCCCGCCGCGTCTTCGCGGCGCCTCGAGTCGAGATGCTCATCCACTACCTCTACCGCGACGAGCCGGATCTCGAGCGCTGGCAGAGTGGATTGGAGACCGTCGACGGCGACCCGAAGCCGGCGCTCCGCGCGACGATGCTCCCCTTGACCCAGGTGACCCGGAAAGGGACGCGCACGACGATCTGGGGTCAGGTGCGGCCCGGGAGCGGCCCTCAGTCGTTCGTGCTCGAGCGCCGCGTCGACGGAACGTGGACTGCGGTCGGAGGTACCCGCACGACGTCCACACGGGGGTACTTCAGGCTCACGCTCGCGGCTGCCAGGGGAACGCTGCTCCGGATCTGGTATCCGGCTCGGCGGCTCGCGAGCGCTACGCTCGTCGTGCGCTAGTCGTCGCACCCACGAGCGCGGCGGCTGCTCCCTCGACCGCCCGTTCCACGTCCTCGTCGCCGATATGGAGATGCGTGACGGCACGGATCACGGTCGGGTGGATCGTCGCGGAAAGCCCGACGCCGTTCTCCTTGAGTTCCGCGACCGCGGCGGCGACGCTTAGTCCGAGCGACCCCACGTCGATCTGCACGAAGTTCGTCTCGACTCGGTCGAGGTCCACCGGCACGCCCGCGGCGACGAGCCCCTCCGCGAGCGCGCGGGCCCTGTCGTGATCCTCGGCCAGCCGCTCGACGTGGTGGTCGAGCGCGTAGACGCCCGCCGCGGCGACGATGCCTGCCTGGCGCATCGCGCCGCCGAAGAGGTGCTTCTCGCGCCACGCGCGCTCGATGAGCTCGCGCGACCCGGCCAGGAGCGCGCCCAGCGGGCAGCCGAGACCTTTCGAGAGGCAGAGCGTGACCGTGTCGAACCGTGTCGCGATCTCGGAGGGTGCGACTCCCTGCGCGATCGCGGCGTTCAGGAGGCGGGCGCCGTCGAGGTGCAACGCCAACTCGAGCTCGCGCGCAGCGTCGACCACTGCGTCGAGCTCGGCGAGCGGCCAGACACGTCCGCCGGCGTTGTTGTGCGTGTCCTCGAGCGAGACGAGCGCAGCCCGCTGGTCGGCGATCTTCGCGCTCGGCGCCGCGGCCGCGCGAACCTGCTCGGGCGTGATGCGGCCGGCGAGGCCGGGCAGCCCGCGTGTGACGAGGCCCGCATGCGCGGCAGCGC
Organism: uncultured Actinomycetes bacterium; assembly: GCA_963848405.1. Taxonomy (GTDB): domain Bacteria; phylum Actinomycetota; class Thermoleophilia; order Gaiellales; family Gaiellaceae; genus GMQP-bins7. Next base: position 63,536 of record CAWKDP010000029.1, read on the forward strand.
CGCCGTACTCGTAGACGAGCACGTGCGACGTCTCCTCGGCTAGGAGCACGTCTCCCGGCCGCCCGTGGAGCTTCAGCGCGATCTGGTTCGCCATCGTCGCGGTGGGGACGAAGAGCGCGGCCTCGTGGCCGAGAAGCGTGGCAACGCGATCCTGGAGCGCGGTCACCGTCGGGTCCTCGCGCTTCTGCTCATCGCCGACGACCGCTGCTGCGATCGCGGCGCGCATACCTTCGGTCGGCTGCGTGACCGTGTCCGAGCGGAGATCGATCATCGGGAAGAAGCTACCTTCACTCCGTGGACCTCGTCCTTCTGGACAGCACGCTCGCGGCGCACGGCGAGCCCGCATATCGCGCGCGTCAGGTGTGGGAGTGGACGGCGCGGGGCGCGACCTCGTACGAGGAGATGACAACGCTCCCGAAGCAGCTGCGCGCTGCCCTCGCGGACGAGGTTCCGTTCTCGACGCTCGAGGTCGTGACCGAGCGCGAGTCGCGAGACGGCACGCTCAAGACGCTCTTCCACACGCACGAGGGCCATCCCGTGGAGACAGTCCTCATGCGCTACCGGGACGGGCGGCGCTCGCTCTGCCTCTCGTCACAGTCGGGCTGCCCGCTCACCTGCACGTTCTGCGCGACGGGCGCGATGCAGTTCGGCCGAAACCTCACCGCGTCGGAGATCCTCGACCAGGCACTGCACTTCCGGCGCCGCGAAGCCGTCAACCACGCCGTCTACATGGGCATGGGCGAGCCGTTCCTCAACGTCGACGCCGTGCTCGCCTCGGCGCTGCGCCTGCCGGACATCGGAATCACGAACCGCCGGACGACGATCTCGACAGTGGGCTGGCTCCCGGGCCTGCGCCGCTTCGTGGACGACGTCGAGCGTCCGATCCGCCTCGCGCTCTCGATCCACTCCGCCGATCCCGCGCTCCGCTCGGAGCTCATGCCCGTGAACGACCGCTACTCACTCGCCGACGTGCTCGCCGAGTGTCTCCGGTACATGGAGCTCCGCCGGCGGAAGGTGTTCGTCGAGTACGTCATGCTCGCCGGCGTCAACGACTCTCCGGCCGCGGCGCGCGCCCTCGTGTCGGTCCTCGACCCGAAGGCGTTCAAGGTGAACCTCATCCCGTACAACCCGACCGGCCGCTACGACGGCTCCTCGCGACACGCGATCGAGGCGTTCCGAGACGTGCTCGTGCGGGCTCGCATACCGGTCACGATCCGCCTCACGCGGGGGCGGGATATCGAGGCCGCCTGCGGCCAGCTCGCGACTGCGCCGCGCGTAGGGGCGAGGCTTGCCTCGCCCTAGAACGCGAAACGCGTCGCGGTCCGCGGGTAATCGCGCTCGACCCACGCGTACACGACTCGCGGGCGCACCGCGAACCAGAGCCCGTCGGGCCGAGTTCGGGTCCGGTCGGTAGTCGTACTTCGCCTCGTACGCGTCCGCACCGCGCTCGTCTAGCGCCACGCGGTCGGCCTCGCCTTCGAGGATCACGACCTCGTCCCCGCTCTCGAGGTGCACGACGACCCGCGGGTCTCGCGCGAGGTTCTCCCCCTTGCGCGAGCGCGGCGAGGTGCTGAAGAGGACCGCATCGCCGATCCAGAGGCCCCAGACCGGCGCTGCGTGCGGCTTGCCGTCGTCTCCCGACGTCCCGATCCAGTAGTTGCGCGCCGCCGCGAGCCGCTCCTCGGCCCAGCTCCATGCCAGCATGCCCTCCGGCGAGTCCGGAACGCCGTATCCAGGCGCGAACCGAGGGCGAGTCGCGGTCGGCTCGAGAGCCATGTCATCCATCCTCTCAGCCAGTAGTCTCCTCGCGGTGGAGGGCGACCGCGAGCGGGTGACCGGGGTCGGCGGGGTCTTCTTCCGCGCGCGCGACCCGGCCGCACTCGTCGCGTGGTACTCCGAGCATCTCGGGGTGCCCGTGAACGACGACGGCTACGTGATCTTTCCCGCGAGCAGGAACACCGTCTGGGCGCCCTTCGAGGAGAACACGGACTACTGGCCCGCAGCGAAGCACGGAATGGTGAACTTCACCGTCCGCGACCTCGACGCGATGCTCGGACAGCTTGGCGCGGCGAACGTCGAGGTCGACGACAAGATCGAAGAGCTGGACGGCATCGGCCGTTTCGGCTGGGCGACCGACCCGGAGGGGAACCGCTTCGAGCTCTGGGAACCGTCCGCGCCGTCGATCTAGCGCTCGCTCGTCGCGTGGCGGCGGACGATCTGCCAGCGGCCGTCGCGCCGGACCCACACGTCCGTGATGCGGAGCTCGCCGCTCGCGTCGCGGTCGCCGAGCTTCGCCGTCTGGCGGTAGCGGGAAACGACGATCGCCATGTTCCCGTAGACCTGCGGATCGATCTCCTCGTAGGCGAAGTCTTCGATCTCGTAGGCGCCGGCCGCGGCTTCGATCAGCTCGTCGCGCCCGAGCGTCCCGGCGGCGCCGTCGAGCGTGAACTCGGTGGCGAGCAGCGAGTCGAGGCGGGCGCCGTCGTGCTCCTGCACCGCCCGGACGAGGTCGTGCGAGAGCGCGACGAGCTCCTCGGCGACCACCGCGGATGCGGCGGTCACTCGGCCTCCACCAGAGCCGGATGCTCCTCGAAGAGGTAGCGGACGACCGGCTGCTTCACGGCGCGCACCTCGTCGAGCCGGCGCACCGGCCTTCCGCGCGGCGCCTCGTGCAGCAGCTCGGGCTCCGTCGCGGCCTCCTCGGCGATACGCCGCATCGCCTCGACGAACTCGTCGAGACGCTCCTTCGGCTCGGTCTCGGTCGGCTCGATCATGAGCGCCTCCGCGACGACAAGTGGGAAGTAGACCGTGGGCGGATGGATGCCGTAGTCCATGAGCCGCTTCGCGACGTCGAGCGCGGTGACGCCGTGCTCGCGCTTCAGGTTCCTCGCCGAGAGGACGAACTCGTGCATGCAGTGGCGGTCGTAGGGCAGGTCGTAGACGTCCCTGAGCTGGGCGAGGAGATAGTTCGCGTTGAGCACCGCCGCTTCGGACATTCCCCGTAACTCCGGTCCGTAGGCGCGGATGAATGCGTACGACCGCACGAACACCCCGAAGGGCCCGGCGAAGCCCCGCACGCGTCCGATCGACTTAGGCTTGCCCGAGTCGAGGCGGTACGCGTCTCCCTCCCGCACGACCCGCGGTACCGGCAGGTACGGCTCGATCGTCTCGCGCACGGCAACCGGCCCGCCTCCGGGCCCGCCGCCACCGTGCGGCTGCGAGAACGTCTTGTGGAGGTTGTAGTGGACGATGTCGAAGCCCATGTCGCCGGGTCGCGAGATGCCGACGACGGCGTTCAGGTTCGCCCCGTCGTAGTAGAGGAGCGCGCCGGCATCGTGGAAGATCCGAGCCACCTCCTCGATGCCCTCGTCGAAGAGGCCGAGCGTCGACGGGTTCGTGAGCATGAGACCCGCGGTGCGCTCGCCGACCTTGTCGCGCAGGTCCTCGAGATCGAGGTTGCCGCGCGCATCGGTCTCGACCTTCGCGAGCTTGTAACCGGCCATCGTCACGCTCGCCGGGTTCGTCCCGTGCGCCGTGTCGGCGGTGATGATCGTGTCGCGGTCCTCCCCTCGATCCGCGAAGTACGCGCGCATGAGCATGAGCCCCGTCAGCTCGCCCTGCGAGCCGGCGGCGGGCTGGAGCGTCACGGCCGGCAGCCCGGCGATCTCGGCGAGCATCTCCTGGAGCCGCCACATGAGCTCGAGCGCCCCCTGCGCGGCCTCGTCCTCCTGGTACGGGTGCAGGTCGCGGAAGCCTGGGAGCCCGGCGAGCCGCTCGTGGACGCGCGGGTTGTGCTTCATCGTGCACGAGCCGAGCGGGTAGAAGCCCGTGTCCACGCCGAACGTGCGGTCGGCGAGGGCGGTGAAGTGACGAACGAGCTCCGGCTCGGACACCTCGGGCAGACGCGGAGGACGGGAGCGGCGGAGCGATTCCGGAATCTCGGGAACGGGCAGGTCGGGCTGCGGCGGCCGGCCTGCGCGGCGACCGGATCGCGAGCGCTCGAAGAGCAGCGGCGCGTCCGGCCAGGCCCGCCCCGGCTCGTGCGTGCTCATGGGGTGACCTCGGTCGCCCCATGAGCGGGGAGGGGCGTGGGGAACCGGGAGGTTCCCCACGCTTTCAGGAAGAAGGGGGCACCCTCGCCTTTCGCATGACAGGAATCCGCTCCCGCGGATTCCTGTCGCGGCGAAGCCTGCGGAAACATGGTTTCCCCCACGGGAGCGAGCCGAAGGCGACCGACGCTCATGCGCAGACCTCGCCGAGCACGGCCGCGAGCCGGTCGACGTCCTCGACAGTCCTCTTCTCCGTGAGCGCGACGAGCAGCACGTCGTCCATGCCCTCGTAGTCCCGCCCGAGCGCGTAGCCGGGATGCACGCCACGCTCGCGCGCCCGGCGCACGACTTCGCGGGCGGGAATCGGCGTGCGGAACGCGACCTCCTTGAACGACTGCGCTTCGAAGGCGGGCTCGAGCGGGACCCGCTCGCGCGCGTAGCTCGCAAGTGCGAGGCACGTCTCCCCCACCTCGCGCAGACCGGCCGGCCCGAGCCACGAGAGCGCGGCGAGCCCGCCGAAGGCGAGCAGCGTCTGATTCGTCGTGATGTTCGAGGTCGCCTTCTCGCGGCGGATGTGCTGCTCGCGCGTCTGCAGCGTGAGCACGAACGCACGCCGCCCCTCAGCGTCCACGGTCTCCCCGACGATGCGCCCGGGCATCCGTCGGATGAGCTCGTTCCGCGCTGCGAGAAAGCCGTAGTGCGGGCCGCCGTACGACTGCCAGTTCCCGGCGGACTGCCCCTCGCCGATCGCGAGCGAGCAGCCGTACGCGCCGGGGGCCTCGAGGACGCCGAGCGACATGAGGTCGACGTGAGCGACCGCGAGCGCTCCGGCGTCGGCGGCCGCCTCCGCGAGCTCGGGAGCAGGCTCGAGGCAGCCGAGGAAGTTCGGCTGCTGGAAGATCACCGCGGCCGCGTCCTTTGCCGCGGCGGCGATGGTGTCGGGGTCCGTCAGACCGTTGCGGTGCGGGGCCTCCACGACCTCCAGTCCGAACCCCGGTGCGTACGTCTTCACGACCTGGCGCACCTGCGGGCTCAGGGTCTCCGCGAGGACGACCTTGTGACGATCGGTTACATGGCGAGCGACGAAGCACGCGTCCGCTGCGACCGTCGACCCGTCGTACCCGGATGCATTCGACACATCCATCGCGGTCAGCTCGCAGACGACGGTCTGGTACTCGAAGATCGCCTGTAGCACGCCCTGGCTCATCTCCGGCTGGTACGGCGTGTACGCGGTCAGGAACTCGCCGCGCGAGAGGACGACGTCGACGACCGCGGGCACGTAGTGGTCGTAGATGCCGGCCCCGAGGAACGAGAGCTCGGCCCCCGTGTGGACGTTGCGCGCTGCGAGCTCCTCGATGTGCCGCACGAGCTCCGGCTCCCCGAGCGCGGGCGGGAGGTCGAGGTCGCGCCCGAGCCGCACTCCTTCGGGGATCTGCTCGAACAGCTCGTCGACCGACGAGACCCCCACCGCGGCGAGCATCTCGTCGCGGTCGGCGTCCGTGAGCGACAGGTAGCCCACGGGCCTAGCTCACTGCTCCGCGACGTGCGCCTGGTACGCGGCGACGTCGAGCAGCGTGTCCACCTCGCCGGGATCGGACATGCGGATACGGATGAGCCACCCCTCACCGTACGGGTCCTCGTTCACGACCTCGGGCTCGTCGACGGCCTTCTGGTTGACCTCGAGCACCTCGCCCGAGAGCGGCGAGACGACATCGGAGACGGCCTTCACCGACTCGACCTCGCCGTACGACGCGTCCTTCGACACCGTCGCGCCGGGTGCCGGCGCCTCGAAGTGGACGAGCTCGCCGAGCGCGTCCTGCGCGAACCAGGTGATCCCGAGCACGGCCTCGTCGCCGTCGATGCGGGCCCAGTCGTGCTCGGGGTGGTATTTGAGGTCCTCGGGATAGCTCTCGGCGGCTGCCACCTGTCCTAGCTCTCCTTCCGGTAGATCGGCTTCCTCACGATCCGGGCGCCTCGCGACTTGCCCCGGACGTCGATCGCGAGCTCGGTGTCGGGCGCGGAGCGCTGGGCGGGGACGTACGCCATGCCGATGCCGCGATCGAGCATCGGCGAGTGTGTTCCGGAGGTCACCTCGCCGCCGCCCGCGACGGACATGCCCTGCCGGGGGATCGCCTTCTCCTCCATGACGAACGGGACGAGCCGGTCCTTCGGGCCTTCCTCGCGGATCCGCCGCAGCTCCTCGACGCCCGTGAAGTCCTTCTCGAGCTTGCACGCCCAACCGAGCCCGGCGGAGATGGCGTCGGTGTCCTGGGTGATGTCGTTCCCGTGCAGCGGGTAGCAGACCTCGAGGCGAAGCGTGTCGCGCGCGCCGAGCCCGCACGGAACCGCGCCGCGCGCGACGACCGCGTCCCAGAGCGCCGCCGCGTCGTCCTCGGCGCAGCACAGCTCGACGCCGAGCTCGCCCGTGTAGCCCGTGCGGCTCACCATCACCTCGATCCTGTCGACCTCGCCCATCCGGTGGGTGAACGCAGGCGCCTCCTCGAGGCCGAGCCGCTCGAGCGAGCGCGGCCCCTGCACGGCCACGAGCCCGTACTCGTCCGAGGCGTCTCGCACCTCTGTCCCGCGAGGCTCGCGGTCCTTCAGCCACTCGAACACGGGCTCCCGGTTCGACGCATTCACGACGAGGAGGAACTGTCCGTGCCCGAGGCGATAGACGATGAGATCGTCGACGATGCCGCCGCGCTCGTTCGTCAGCAGCGTGTACTGCGCGTCGCCGTCCGCGAGGCGCGCGACGTCGTTCGACAGCATCCCCTGGAGAAAGACGAGCGCGGTCGGGCCGTCGACGTGGAGCTCTCCCATGTGCGACACGTCGAACGCCCCGCAGTCGGTGCGCACCGCTCGATGCTCGGGGATCACGCCCTCGTACTGAACGGGCATCTCCCACCCTGCGAAAGGAACCATCCGCGCGCCCGCTTCCGCATGGCGCGCGTACAGAGGCGTGCGCTTCAGCGTGGCCTCCACGACGGCGACTCTAGCGCCTCGCGGCCGTACGCCGTCCCCTTGGACCTGGCCCGTCTGAGGCGGTCAGTCCTCCCTGAGGAAGGACGGGATGTCGATCTCGACGTCCGAGGCGCTCGTGCCCGTCAACGCCGGCCGCCTCTCGCGCGCGGGTACCTCGGCTCCGGGCTCGCGGCGGCGTCTGCGAGGCCGCCCGCCGAAGCCCGTCGCGATCGCGGTAACTCGCACGTCGTCACCCATTGCATCGTCGATGACCGCGCCGAAGATCACGTTCGCGTTCGAGTCGGCTGCGCTCGTCACGACCTCCGCCGCCTCGTTCACCTCGAAGAGGCCGAGGTCGGAACCGCCCGTGATGTTCAGGAGGATTCCCGTCGCGCCGTCGAGGGACGTCTCCAGAAGCGGAGACGAGATCGCGGCGCGGGCGGCTTCGACCGCGCGGTTCTCGCCACGGGCGACTCCGATGCCCATGAGGGCCGAGCCGGCATCTCGCATGATCGTCCGCACGTCCGCGAAGTCGAGGTTCACGAGCCCCGGGACGGTGATGAGGTCGGTGATGCCCTGGACGCCTTGCCTGAGGATGTCGTCCACCATGCGGAACGCATCCGTCACCGGCGTCGTCCGCTCGACGACCTGGAGGAGCCGGTCGTTCTCGATGACGATCAGCGTGTCCACGTTGTCGCGGAGGTTCTGGATGCCGACCTCCGCCTGCTCCGCGCGCAGGCGTCCCTCGAATGCGAACGGCCGGGTGACGACGCCGACGGTGAGCGCATCGAGCTCACGGCCGATCTCGGCCACGACGGGTGCGCCGCCGGTCCCGGTGCCACCGCCCTCGCCGGCGGTCACGAAGACCATGTCCGCGCCCTTGAGCGCCTCCTTCAGCTCGTCACGGCTCTCCTGTGCCGCGGCGAGACCGACTCGTGGGTCCGCGCCAGCACCGAGCCCTCGGGTGGCCTGCGACCCGATGTGGATCTTCACGTCGGCGTCCAGCATCAGCAGCGCCTGGGCGTCGGTGTTCACGGCGACGAACTCCACGCCGGACATGCCCGACTCGACCATGCGGCTGACCGCGTTCGAGCCGCCGCCGCCGACGCCGACGACCTTGATGACCGCGAGGTAGCTACCGGATTGATTGCTCATGTCTCGACCTACCTGAAGTTGAAGCTCGCATTGAACGTGCGATTTGGGCGCACCTTTCGCCTTCGAGGGTAGGCCTCCTCCTCCCCGCTGTCAATGGCTCCGTCAGGGGTTCGTGCTCGTCGTAGTCTCACTCTCAACCTGAGAGTTGAGATACGCGCTCGCCACCGGCCGCTCGGGCACGCTCACGTCGAGGTAGACCATCTCGTCCTCGAGCAGCGGCACGACGCGTTCCGCGACCGCGAGCTTCACCAGCAGGTCGGACGTGTCGCCGAGCGTGACCTGGACGCCCGAGTGGAGCACGACCACGAGCCCGGCCGGTGTCGAACGCACGGCCTTCACTCGCCCGGGGATGCGCACGTCACGGAGACCCGCGAAGACTCGGGTAACGGGCTCGTATGCCGTCGGCAGCGCTCGCCCCAGCTCGACCGGGACCTTCCGCGGAAGCCAGAGGCGGGGGAGCGAGCGTTCGGCTTTCGGGTCGATCCTGGCGATCACGCGATTGGAGCCGCTCACGAGCCAGGCGCGGTCCCCGCGCCGAGCGACGCCGACGGGCCAGACAGGTGCGACCCGGATGACGAGCGTGTGCGGGAACGCGCGATCCACGGACGCGGCCGCCACGGAGGGGAGCGCCCGGACCGATCCTTCGATCGCCGACGCGTCCACGTCCAACAGGCTGGTCCCGACGACCGTTCGTGCCACCCGCTGGACCTGGCGGGCAACCGGGGGAGGTGCCCCCCGCACCTCGACTTGCTCGACCGCGAAAACGGATGTCTCCCGAGCGCCCCAGTAGCCGCCGAGCGCGCAGACCACGATCACGAAGGCGACGAGCAGGGACCGGCCGGAGGGGACGAGCCGTACCAGGTCGAGGCGATCGCCGCCGACCGGCCGCGGTAGCGGGACGACTGCGCTTGCCGCGCGTGTCCGCCGGCGCGATCCCGGCCCGGTTCGTCCCCCGCCGGCCATGGAGGACCGTTCGCCGTGATCGGCGACCTTCCTACGTCTGCTCGGGAAGCTCGAGCGCCCCCAGGAACACGACCTCGCGCTCGAGCTCGACGCCGAACTCCTCCCGCGCGCGCCGGCGGGCCTCGACCATCAGTGCGACGCAGTCCGCACTCGTCGCCCCGTCCGCGTTCTCGATGAAGTTCGCATGCTTGGGCGAGATGACGGCACCGCCGATGCGGTGTCCCTTGAGACCGCAGAGCTCGAGCATGCGGCCGGCTCCGATCGGCCCATCCGGATTCTTGAACACGCTGCCGAACGTGCGCTTGTTCGTCGGCTGGGTCGCCTTCCGGCGGGCGACGAGCTCCGCGACGGCGCTCCTGATCTCGCGTTCCGGCCGCGGCTCGAGCCTGTACTCGACCCGTGCCACGACGTCGCCCGGTCGAAGCTCCGAGTGCCGGTACGAGAGCCCGAGCTCGTCCGGCGCGAGCCAGTCGGAGCCGTCTGCCCGCGCAACGAGCGCGCGGACGAGGATCTCCGACCAGTCGCGTCCGTACGCGCCGGCGTTCATGCGCACCCCGCCTCCGGCCGTGCCGGGGATAGCGCACGCAAACTCGAAGCCTCCCAGCCCCGCAGCTCGCGCTCGATGGAGCGAGACCGCGTTCGTCGCACCTCCGCCCGCGTCGAGGAGCTCGCCGCGGGTCTCGACCGAGGCCAACCCACCCTCGAGCCTGACCACGAGAGCGTCCACACCGTCGTCGGCTGCGAGCAGGTTCGACCCGAGGCCGACGACGGCAACGGGAAGACCCTCGCTCGAGGCGTACGCGAGGGCGGACTCGAGCTCCGCCAGCGACCGGGGTCGTGCGAGCGCACGAGCCGGGCCACCGGTCCCGATCGTCGTCAGCCGTGCTAGCGGCGTCCCTCGCTCGAGGTTCACCTGCTCGCGAGCCCCTCGACGACGGCTCGCGCGATGCGCCACGGCTCGCCGACGCCGAGCGTCACGACGACGTCGCCGCTATGTGCCCACGAGAGCGCGAGCGCAGCGGCGTCGTCGAGCCCAGGCGCCCAGCCGCGCCTGACACCGGATGGGACGTGGTCGAGCACGAGCTTGCCGGTCACGCCTGCGCGTGGCGCGTCCCGGCCGCCGATGACGTCCGTCACGATCGCGCCGTCCGCGAGCCCGAGCGCCGTGCCGAGCTCGTATGCGAGGTGGCGCGTCCGCTCGTACACGTGCGGCTGATAGACGGCGAGGAGACGGCCGCCTGCAACGGCTCGCGCGGTCTCGAGGGCCGCGGCGATCTCGGTCGGGTTGTGGCCGTAGTCGTCGAAGACACGCACTCCCGCGTCCTCGCCGACCAGCTCGAAGCGCCGCCCCACGCCGGCGAAGCGCCCCAGCGCGAGCTCCGCCGCCGCTCGGCCGACACCTGCGAGCTCGAGCGCGGCGAGCGCGGACGCGGCGTTCCGCCGGTTGTGCGCTCCGGGGACCGACAGCTCGCCCTCGAAGGGCTCGAGCCGCGGGCCGCGCACGACGGACGGCACTGCCTCCAGCCACTGCTCGAAGAACCGATCGAGCTCGGCCTCGGAGGCGAACGTCGCGTGATGGTCGAGCTCGACGTTCGTCAGGACGGCGATCTCCGGTCGCAAGAGCGCGATCGAACGGTCCGACTCGTCCCCCTCCACGACCAGCCAGCCCACGCCGGTGCCGGCGTTCCCGCCGAGCTGCGGCACGACGCCGCCGACGATCCACGATGGGTCGGCGCCGACCTCACGGAGCACGTACGCGATCATCGCCGTCGTGGTCGTCTTGCCGTGCGCCCCGCCGACGACGATCGACCGGCGCAGCGACACGAGCTCGGCGAGCAGCTCGGCGCGCGGCCGGCCTTCGACGCGGCCGCCGTGTGCGGTAGAGACCACGACCTCGAAGCCGGGGGGCGGCTGCGGGTCGCCGCCGACGTCGATTGCGACGCCGTCGAGCGTCTCCATGAAGATCGTCTCCCGGAGGTCCCAGCCGCGGACCTCCGCGCCCCACGCGCGCGAGATGTTCGCATACGCGGAGAGGCCGGCCCCGCCGATCCCGACGAAGTAGATCCGCCTGCCGGCCAAGGGCTGCCCGCTCACGGCCGGCCGGTTCCCCCGCCGTCGCGCGAAGCCAGCCGTATGACCTCGTCCGCGATCCTCTCCGCCGCGTCCGGCCGCGCAAGAGCCCGCATCGCGTCTCCCATCCGACGCAGCCGCTCCGGGTCGGCCAGAAGCTCGTCGACGAGGCCGGGCATGCGCGCGAGCTCCTCCTGGAGAACGACGATCGCGCCCCCTCCCCGCTCGAAGTGGAGCGCGTTCAGCCGCTGGTGGTCGGCGGTCGCATGGGGATACGGGACGAGGATCGTCGGGGTGCCGGCGGCCGCGAGCTCCCAGACCGTGCCGCCCGCTCGCGAGATCGCGAGGTCGGGCGAGGCGAGCACCGCGCCGAAGTCGTCCGCAGTCGGGAGCAACACGTAGTCGCTCCTCGTCACGTGCGATCGGAGCGCGGCGAAGTCCCGCTCGCCCGCGATGTGCAGCACCGCCGGCCCGCTCTCTCCGTACGTCTGCACCACGAACTCGTTGAGAGCCTGCGCGCCCGCGAGCCCGCCAAGCACCGCGAGCACCGACCGGTCCTGCGGGAGCCCGAGCGCCTCCCGGCTCGCCGACCGCTCGCCTCCGAGGTGGTTGCGGGGAACCGGCCTGCCGACGACGCGGTACTTCGCTCCGTCCCGCCCTGGGATCTCGTAGGCGAGAAAGACGCGCTGGGCGAGCGGGGCGGCTAGGCGGTTCGCGAGCCCGAGATGGGCGTCGGCCTCGGTCAGAGCCGCGGGAACGCGCTTGAGCCGGGCGGCGAGCACCATCGGTCCGGCGACGTAGCCACCGCCGCCGAGGACGACGTCGGGCGCACGGCGGGCGAGGATTCGCAGGCAGGCGAAGGGAGCTCGCACGGCCCTCGAGAGCGCGCGCAGCAGCTCGACCCCGAAGCTGACGCGGGAAGCCGGAGACGGAGAACGTGTCGAGCTCGAAGCCGGCTTCAGGAACCAGTCGCGACTCGACGCGGTCGGGCGACCCGGCGAAGGTCACCTTGACGCCGCGTTCCCGCAGCGCTTCCGCGACGGCGAGAGCCGGTCGAACGTGACCGGCGGTCCCGCCCGCCGCGATCAGGCACACGAGCTTCGGCGACGCGCTCATTCACGGCGATGTTAAGGAGAATCCCCACGGCCACGAGGAGGACGACGAGGCTCGACCCGCCATACGAGACGAACGGCAGCGGGATCCCGGTCAGCGGCGCGATACCGAGCACCGCGGCGAGGTTGATGCCAGCCTGCCCGCAGACGAGCGCGGTCAGGCCGGCGGCGAGCAGCTTCCCGAATGGATCCCGGCAGCGGAGAGCGATGCGGAACCCGACGTAGCCGAACGCCGCGAAGCACCCGATCACGAAGAGCGATCCGAGAAGCCCCAGCTCCTCGCCGACGACCGCGAAGATCATGTCCGTGTGCGCCTCGGGGAGATAGAGCGTCTTCTGCGGCCCCTCTCCGAGACCGACACCGGTGATGCCGCCGGAGCCGATCCCGATCATCGCCTGGATGATCTGGAACCCCGAGTTCTGCGCGTCGCTCCAGGGGTCGAGGAAGCTGAAGACGCGGGCTCGCCGGTACGGCTCGGCCCAGATCGCGACGAGGCCGACGGCGGCCACGGCGAGCGCCGCCCCCGTCAGCAGGCGCACGGGAACGCCCGCCACGAGCAGCACCGCGAGCATCATCACGCACAGCGAGATGGTGGTCCCGAGGTCGGGCTCGAGCAGGATGAGCCCGCAGAAGACCCCTGTCAGGAGCCCGAGCGGCCGGAGCAGCTCGCCGAACGTCCGCGGCGGAGGTCGTCGACTGAGATGGACGGCGGCGAAGAGGCACAGCGCTAGCTTCGCGAGCTCCGAAGGCTGGAAGCTGGCCGGCCCGAGCAGGAACCAGCGGTGCGCTCCGTTGACGGCCGGCGAGGCAACCAGCACCGCCACGCACAGGCCGAGCGCGACGAGGAGCAGCGCCGGCGCGAGATAGCGGAGCCGGTGGTAGTCGAAGCGCGAGGCAGCCGTCATGAGGACGATTCCGAGGACCGCGTACGCGGCCTGGCGCTCGAGGAACGCCATCGAGTCGCCATTCCCGAGCGCCGCTGCGGCGGACGTCGCGCTGTACACCATCACGAGGCCGAAGGCGACGAGCCCCAGCGTCACCAGGGTCAGCAGCTTCTGGTCGAAGCGGCCCTCCGAGGCTCTCACGCCAGCTCCTCCACGAGGCGGCGAAACTCGCCGCCGCGAGCTTCGAAGTCCTCGAACTGGTCGAAGCTCGCACACGCCGGAGAGAGGAGGACAACCGCAGGCGCGACCGCTGCCGCCGACGCCGCCCGGACCGCTGTGGCAAGGTCGCCCGCCCGGAAGTACGACACGTCGGCCGCGGAGAGCGCGTCGGCGAGCTCCTCCGCGGCCTCTCCGATCAGATACGCGCGGTCGCCTGTCTTGAAGGCTGCGGCGAGCTCGTCGTAGGGCTCCGCTTTCCCGCGGCCGCCGAGGATCACGTGCAGGCTTGCGTCCGGGAACGAGGCAAGCGCGCGGCGCGCCGCAGCCGCGTTCGTCGCCTTCGAGTCGTTCACGTAGCGAACGCCGTCGAGCTCGCGTACGAGCTCGATGCGGTGCGGCACGCCGGGGAACGTGCGCAGTGCCTCGGCGATGGCATCGTCGTCGATCCCAGCTGCACGAGCGGCCGCCGTCGCGGCCACGGCGTTCTCGCGGTTGTGCGGGCCAGGGATCCGCGGCTCCGCCGGAAGCGGGTCGTCCCACTGGAACTCGACCCGCGTAGCCGCGCCCGGCACGGGCCCGAATCCGCGCGGAAGCACCGCCGTGTCGTCCTCGGTCTGCTGCTCGAACATGCGGAGCTTGGCGTCCACGTACCACTCGAACGTCGCGTGCCGGTCCAGGTGGTCGGGCTCGAGGTTGAGCAGGACTCCGATCCGCGGCCGGAGCAGCTCGACGTCCTCCAGCTGGAACGAGGAGAGCTCGCACACGACCCAGCTCTCGGGCGGAGTCGAGCCCACGAGCGAGGTCAGCGGGCGGCCGATGTTCCCCGCAACCTCGACGGGACGGCCCGCCGCGCGAAAGGTTGCGCCCAGGAGCTCGGAGGTCGTCGTCTTCCCGTTCGTGCCCGTCACGCCGAGGATCGGATTGGACAGGAGCCGCGCGCCGAGCTCGATCTCGCTCCACACGGGGATGCCGCGCGTCGCGCGCGCCGGCGACGAGCCGCGTCTCCCCCGGGACGCCCGGGCTCTTCACGAGCAGATCTGTCCCCTGCAGCAACGTTTCCTCCTCGTCTCCCAGGTGGACTTCGACGCCGAGGACACGGAGCCTCCCGAGCGCGTCGTCCGTCGCGAGCCGCTCGTCCCGGTCGTAGGCGACGACGCGCGCGCCCGCCTCGAGCAGAACCTCGGCAGCCGCCTTCCCGGAGCGCGCGAGACCGACGACGAGGATGCGCGTGCCCCCGAGCGCGGGCTCGGCGCTCATCCCTCGACGAACTGGAGGAAGTCGCGGTAGAAGAGCGCGAATCCGGACGCGCAGAGGATCGCGCAGACGATCCAGAAGCGAACCATGATCTTCGTCTCCGACCAAGCCTTCATCTCGAAGTGGTGGTGGATCGGGGCAATCAGGAACACGCGCTTGCCAGTCCGCTTGAAGCTGATCACCTGGATGATCAGCGAGAGCACCTCGATCACGAAGATGCCGCCCACGAGCAGCAGCAGGATCTCGGTGTCCGTCACGATCGCGAAGCCTGCGATCGCGCCGCCGAGCGCGAACGAGCCCGTGTCCCCCATCATCACCTCGGCGGGGAAGGCGTTGTACCAGAGGAAGCCGATCGTGCCTCCGATCAGCGCCGCGGCCAGCGTCGCCAGGTCGAGGTACTCGTCGCTGCGCGCGCCCGGGTCGCCCGAGCGCAGCCAGGAGATGCCGACGACCGCGAGGAAAGTCAGCAGCGCGATGGTGGCGACCCCGGCGAGGAGGCCGTCGATTCCGTCGGTGAGGTTCGCGCCGTTCACGGTCCCCGCGATGACGAGGAAGAGAAACGGGTAGTAGAGGATGCCGAGCTCGAGGTTCCAGCCCGCGACCGGGATGTAGAGCGCGGTGTCGAAGCCGGCCGTCTCGCGCAGGAGGAGAGCCGCCGCGACCGTGATCGCGACGAGAAAGAGCATCTTCCAGCGTCCGGGGAGCCCGAGCGAGTGCTGGCGGCGGAGCTTCAGGTAGTCGTCGGTGAAGCCGATTGCGGCGCAGCCGAGTGTGATGAGGAGCACCGTCGCCGCCTCCGTCGTGTACTGAGAGACGACGAGAAAGGGAAGGACTGCCGAGCCGATGATCAGGAGCCCGCCCATCGTCGGCGTGCCTTGCTTCACGGCGTGGGACGCAGGGCCCTCCGCGCGGATCTGCTGCCCGAGGTTCCGCGCCCGCAGCCTTTCGATGAACTTCGGCCCGATCGCGACGGCGGCGACCATCGCGAGCAGGCCTGCTATCAGGACGGGGACCATGCGTGGGCGAAGTTCGCTATCTCATTGGCGATGCCTTCGAGGCCTACGGCGCGCGAGGCCTTCACGAGCACGGCGTCTCCCGGCTGGAGAAACGCACGTGCAGTCTCGGTCGCCAGCCCTGCATCGGCTGCCCATGCCACCGGGTCGTAGGCTCTCGCGCTCTCGCCTACGCCGATGACCGCGACGTCGAGCTCCTTCGCGAGCTCACCGAGCTCGACGTGGAACCCACGCGAGGCGTCGCCGAGCTCGGCCATCTCGCCGAGGATCGCGACCTTCCGGCGGGCACCCGCCCGCTCCACGAGGTGGTGGAGGGCCGCGCGCAGCGAGTCGGGGTTCGCGTTGTAGGCGTCGTTGATCACGAAGCCTCCGCCGGGCAGCGGGAGCTCCTCTCCGCGCCACGGGGAGAGCACGACTCCCGCGACGCCCTCGCCGACCCGGTCGAGCGGCAAGCCGAGCACGTCGTAGGCGTGGAGCGCGGCGAGGGTGTTGAGCGCCTGGTGGCGCTGCGTGAACGGCAGCTCCAGCTCGACGACGCCGCCTTCGAGGTCGAAGCGGGCGTGCCCGTTCTCGAGCTCGAGGTCTTGTGGTGAGAAGCGGCGGATCCGGACGTCGCCGCGGCGCAGGTACGGATCGAGCTCACGCGCGCCCTCCGGAACCACCGCGGCGCCTCCCCGAGGAAGCGCCTCGATCGCCTCCGCGTTGGCCCTCGCCACGTGCTCGACCGAGCCGAGGAGCTCGAGGTGCTCCGGGCCGATGCTCGTCACGACCGCGATCCTCGGTCGGGCGATCGCGCAAAGCGCACCGATCTCCCCGATCCCACGCATGCCCATCTCCGCTATGACGATCTCCGTCTCCTGCTCGATTCGGAGCAGCGTGAGCGGCAGCCCGATCTCGTTGTTCAGGCTGCGCTCGGACGCAACCGTCGCGGCATGCGGCGCGCAGAGCGCGCGCAGGATGTCCTTCGTCGACGTCTTTCCGGTGGAGCCGACGACCGCGACCACCTGCGCCGTGCTCCTCGTGCGGACGAGCCCCGCGAGCGCGGCGAGCGCGGCGTTCTGATCGTCCGGGACCAGCGTCGCGGCTCCCCGCGAGCGGGCCTCGTCGACGTAGTGCACGCCGGTGTTCAACGCGACGAACAGCTCGCCCGGACCGACCTCGCGTGAGTCGGCCTTGATCGCGGTGACGGCGGAGCCGGGCTCGCCCCGTTCGAGCCGTCCGAGCTCGAGCGCGGCGATCTCGTCGAAGGCGAGCGGGATCACGCCGACGGCACCGGCGGCTCTTTACAGTGCCTGGCACTGTAAGCGTCAAGAGAGCGCGCCGATCTCTCCACCGGTCGGGTCACGAAGACGTGTGCAGCCGGGCCAGGGCTTCTCGGGCGACTTCACGGTCGTCGAACGGGTGCATGACGCCGTCGAGCTCCTGCCCCTGCTCGTGTCCCTTGCCGGCGATGACGACCACGTCCCCGGGCTCCGCGAGGGCGATCGCGCGCGCGATTGCCGATCGCCGGTCCGGGTCGATCTCGACCTGCGTCCCCGCCCCCTGCAGGACGTCCTCGATGATCGCGAGCGGGCTCTCCGAGCGCGGGTTGTCGGACGTGACGATCGCGAGGTCGGAGAGCTCGGCGGCGACCTTCCCCATGAGCGGCCGCTTGCCGCGATCCCGGTCGCCGCCGGCGCCGAAGACGACGAGCACGCGGCCGACGGCAATGTCGCGCGCCGCGCCGAGGACGGTCTCGAGCGAGTCGGGCGTATGCGCGTAGTCCACGAGCACCGCGAACGGCTGACCCTCGTCGACGCGCTCGAAGCGACCCGGCACGGCCTGCACGCCCGCGACCCCGCTTGCGATCGCGTCCTCGTCGAGATCCAAGAGCAGGCCTGCTGCAACCGCGCCGAGCGCGTTCGAGACGTTGAAGATCCCCGGAAGCGCCGTCTCGACCTCGATGCCCGCCGCTCGGAATCTGCTTCCGGACACCGTGAGCTCGACGTTCTCGGCGCGAATTTCGGCCCCCTCGCCGAGCCCGAACGTCACGAGCGGCGCACGATGGGCCTCCTCGAGGAAAGCGGCAAGGCGCATGCCCCATTCGTCGTCGACGTTGACGGCTGCCGGGGGCGGCTGCGCGCCCGCGAAGAGCGCCCTCTTCGCGAGGAAGTACTCGTCCATCGTCCCGTGGAGGTCGAGATGGTCCTGGGTCAGGTTCGTGAAGACGAGCGCGTCGAAGCGGACGCGATCGAGACGGCGAAACGCCGCGCCGTGGGAGGACGCCTCGAGCGCGACGCTGCGGTCGCCCGCCACCAGCATCTCGCGGAACAGCCGCTGCAGGTCGATCGCCTCCGGCGTCGTGAACGGCGCCGTTCGTCGCTCCCCGCCTACCCTCCACTCGACCGTGCCGACGAGCCCGGCCCGGCGCCCTCCGGCCTCGAGCAGCGAGTGGAGCAGAAATGCCGTCGTCGTCTTCCCGTTCGTACCCGTCACGCCGACGACCTCGAGCTCCTTCGTCGGCTCGCCGAAAAACGCATCCGCCGCGACCGCCATTGCCGCCCGGCAGTCGGGCACGACGAGCTGCGGAACGCGCACGTCGAGCTCGCGCTCGACGACGAGCGCGACGGCGCCCCGCTCGAGCGCCTCCCACGCGAGGTCGTGGCCGTCCACCTTCTCGCCGCGGACGCAGAAGAACAACGCGCCCGAGGAGACGTTCCGCGTGTCGTACGCAAGGTCGCCGACGACGACCGGCCGGCCTCCGGTCGCGTCGCCCGGCCTCATCTCACTCGGCGCGAGCGCCCGGATCAGGGCCTCGAGCTCCACCGCCCGCGAAGGCTAGCCCACTGACCCACGGTCACCTGCCGGTTTCGAACCGGCACAGGACGTCGCCGTCAGGGCGTCGCGGTGTCCGGCGCGTCCGGCGGCACCTCGAGGTGCTGGAGGTTGAAACGGGCGATCTCCTTGAACGCGGGCGCAGCGACGTCACCGCCGTAGTACGAGCCGCGCGGCTCGTCCACCATGACCATGACGACGAGCCGCGGGCTCGTCGCCGGCACGAGCCCTACGAACGACGCGACGTAGCGCGACGTCGAGTAGGTCCCGTCGGGGTCGATCTTCGCCGCTGTCCCCGTCTTCCCGGCCACGGTGTAACCGGGCACGGCCGCTTCGGTTCCCGTTCCCTCGAGGACGACCCCGCGAAGCAGGGAGAGCATCTGCGTCGAGACCTCGCGCGAGAGAATCCGCTTGCCGCGCGCGTGCGTGACGGGCACGCCGTCGACCCGCTCGACGAGGTGGGGCTCGACGAGCCTGCCGCCGTTCGCGACCGCCGCGTAGGCGCGTGCCATCTGGATGGGCGTGACGGCGATCCCGTGCCCGATCGGGACGGTGCCGATCGTCGAACCCGACCACTGCTCGAGCGGCAGGGCGAAGCCGGAGGACTCGCCCGGGAAGTCGATCCCGGTTGCGCGTCCGAAGCCGAAGCGGTCGATCCAGGACGAGAGCCGCCCCTCGCCGAGCCGCTGCGCGACGGCGATCGTCCCGATGTTCGACGAGTACTCGACGATCTGCCTGACGTTGTAGTTCACGGTGCCACGGGTGTGCGCCTCGCGGATCACGCGATCCGCGACACGGATCTGCGGCTCGAGCCGGAACGTCGTCTGCGGCGTGACCGCGCCCTCCTCGAGAGCCGCCGCCACGGTAACGAGCTTGAACGTCGATCCGGGCTCGTACGTATCCGTGACGGCGCGGTTGCGGCGGCGATCCGCACGCGTCGTCGGGAAGCGGTTCGCGTTGTACCCCGGAGCCACGGCCATCGCAAGGACGGCGCCGGTCTGCGGGTCCATGACGATCGCAGACGCGGCCCCGGCGCCGTAGCGGCTCACGGTGTCGGCAAGCACGTCCTCCGCGTTCGCCTGGATCTGGTGGTCGATCGTGAGGCGCACGTTCTTCCCGGGCGTCTCCGGCCGAGTGCTGACGACGTCGAGCGCCCGCCCCTGCGAGTCCTTGACGACGGTCTGGCTGCCTGCCCGGCCGGACAGGACCTTGTCGAGCGACCGCTCGAGCCCTTCCAGGCCCCGGTTGTCCATCCCCGCATAGCCGAGTACCTGGGAAGCGACGCGCCGCTGTGGGTACGTTCGGAGCTCCTCGGGGTAGAAGCCGAGGCCGGGCAGGTTCAGCTTCTCGAGCTTCGCGGCGGCGAGCGGGCTCGCCTTGCGTGCGAGATAGACGAAGCCCCTCGACTTGTCCGTCACGAGCGGATAGATCTTCTCCGGATCGACTCGCAGCGCCTGCGCCACGGCGCGCGTCAGCTCGTTGGGTCGCGTGATCTGGCGCGGGTTCGCGTACACCGTGATCGCCCGCTCCCCGATCGCGAGCGGATCGCCGTTGCGGTCGAGGATCGTGCCGCGTGCCGCGTTGACGACGACCGTCTCCCGGTGTTGCTGCACGGCGAGCGCCGCGTACTCCGCGCCCATGACCGCTTGCAGCCAGAACGCTCTCGCGAGCGTCGCCGCGAGAAGGATGGCGAAGACGGCCGCGAGGACGACGATTCGCCGGTTCGCGGCCGCGGGTCTCATTTCGTCCCGAGGGTGACGTACACCATCTCGTCGGAATCGGCGAGCTCCAGGCCGAGCTCGTCACGCGCTGCCTGCTCGATTCGCGCCGTTGCAGCCGCGCTCGAGATCTCGGACTGGATGTTTGCCACGTCTGCCTTCAGCTGCGTCCGCTCGCGCGAGACGCCGTCGAGCTCGAGGTTCAGGCGGAGAACTGCGACGTTGACGGCGACCACGCCGGCGAGGAGACAGCCGAAGAGAACGATCCAGATGACGCCGCCTGCAAGCAGCCTGGGCCGCGCCCGCGCGCGTCCCGAGCTGCGAGTCGCGCCGATCCGGGCGCGCTGCGCGATCGTCGACATTACGCCTCCGCCACCTTGACCGCGGCGCGCAACCGCGCGGAGCCGGCGCGGGGGTTGTTCTCCGTCTCCTGCGAGGACGGGCGAACCGGCTTAGTCGTCAGCAGCCGAGCCTCGGGCTCGCGGCCGCAGACGCACACGGGGAGCTCGGGCGGGCAGGTGCACCCGCGCGCGCGGTCGCGGAGGAAGCGCTTGGTGATTCGGTCCTCGAGGGAATGGAAGCTGATGACTGCCAGCCGCCCACCAGGGCGGAGCATCTCGAAGGCGGCCGGCAGTCCGGCCTCGAGCGACTCGAGCTCGTGATTGACCTCGATCCGGAGCGCCTGGAACACGCGCTTCGCTGGATGCCCTTCGCCGAAGCGCGCGGGCGCCGGGATGGACGCACGGACGACGTCGACGAGCTGACCCGTGCGCTCGATCGGCGCCTCCTCGCGTCGCCGCACGATCCCGCGTGCGATCTGTCGCGCGTACCGCTCCTCGCCGTACTTCCTGAAGATCGTCTCGAGCTCGCGCTCGTCCCACGTCGCGAGGATGTCCGCCGCACTCGCTTCGTCGGACGGGTCCATGCGCATGTCGAGCGGTGCGTCCGTCGCATACGAGAAGCCACGCTCCGGCCTGTCGACCTGCATCGACGACAGGCCGAGGTCGAGGAGGATCGCGTCCGCACGCACGCCGTTCGACGCGAGCTGGCTGAGGACGACGGCGTAGTCGCCGCGGAGAAACCGCAGCTGCACGCCACGTGACGACCCTTTCAGCTGATCGAAGTACGGGCGCACGGTCGGGTCGCGGTCGATCGCGACGAGCTTGCCCGCGCTCTGCAGGTCCTCTACGAGCAGCCGTGAGTGCCCGCCTGCCCCGAACGTGCCGTCGACGACTGTCTCGCCGGGCTGCACGGCGAGGAGCTCGCGCACCTCGTCCGCGAGAACGGGGACGTGATCAGCTGCGTTTGTCCGCAAGACGTTCGGCAACATCGCCCGCGCTCCCTTCGATCGCGTTGAGTTGGGCTGCCCATGCAGCCCGATCCCAGATCTCGACGTGGTCGTAGACGCCTGCCACGACGACGTCCCGCTCGATGCCCGCGTGCTCGGCGAGATGCTGTGGAAGAAGGACACGGCCCTGCCGATCGAGCTCGGCCACCGCTGCGCCGGCGAAGACGAACCGCTTCATCTCGCGCGCCTCGCGGCTGAGCGAGTCCAGCTCGGCGATCCGCGCCATGTTCTCGTGCCAGGTGTCGCTCGGATAGACGTCGATGTTCCGCTCGATGCCCCTGGCAAGGACCACGCCCCCTGCCAGCGAATGCCGAAAGCGCGCCGGCAGCGTGAGCCGGTGCTTGTCGTCGAGGGTGTGCTCGTACTCGCCGTAGAACATGTGGGCCTGGGATCGGTGGGCTGTGTTCTCCCCACGGTGCCCCACACTACTCCACTTTCCTCCACCGTGCAACACTTCCGCCCATCCGGTGGATCAGTCGATACTCGGAGCGCGATCTGGACGATGTGACGGAGCTCTGCCTCGCGCCGTTTCCGGCGATTGGTCCAGCCGAACCCAGGACGACGTCCTGCCGGCCGAGCTGGCGTGACGCCTACGGGCCCGTGCCGGCGCGGGCAACCAGGAGCGTGAGCCCTTCGCGTCCGGTAACGACGACCGCATCAGCGCGATCGGCTCCTTCGTCGCAGCGCGCATCCCAGATCTCACCGTCGACACGCACCTGACCGTAAGGGCGGCATTCGGAGACGGCTGTCCCCGCCTTGCCGATCAGCGTCTCGGCGCCGGTCGCGGCGCGGCGGCCTCGGACCTTCCGGTTCCAGAAGGCAACCTCTCCGCCGAAAGCCACGAGGCCGGCGATGAAGCCGACGACATTCCAGGGTGTCGGCAGCACGAGCAACAACACGAGCGCGACGAAGACGAACACGAACGTCAGCCTACGACTTCGCCTTCGCTGCCGATTGCTACAAGAGCGGCGCGAGCACGAGTGTTATCCGTCCTGTCTTGGCTCCCCGCCGGACGACGTACCGGGTTACGAGCTCCTCGTAGGCAGGATGGAGCACGGCGATGTGAATGTGCGGCTCGCGACCATATGAGGTCGGCACCGGGCCCTCGAAGCGAAACCTCCCCGAGCGACTCGTCACGACGCTGCCTCGTCCGCGCGGCCGGTAGCCGTTCGGGCCTGCCTGCCAGAGGACGACGAGGGCGTTGGCGACCGGCTTGCAGTCGGTCCGTAGGACACGCCCCTGCAGGACGTGGCCCGTGCCGATCTTCGCCCGGCGCGGCGTGGAAATGGAGCTCTGCTGGAAGGGACCGGCGCTGTCACCCTGCGTCGGCCGGCAGCTCTGACCCGCCGAAGTCTCCGTCACGGCGAGCGCGAGCCCAACAGCGCCCGCCGCGGCTATTGCAAGGCAAGCGAGCAACCGCAACATCGCCACTCAAAATAGCGCACTGGATCGAAGCTCATTGCGCGCGCCCCGCGACGCCGCCGTCACGGGAGCGCGATCGCCTCGGCGTGGACACCGCGGCCCGCGAGCGCTCCCGCGCCGCACCGCGCGGCGAAGGCGAGCGCTTCGGGCGTGGCGAGCCCTGCCCCGAGTCCGAAGGCGAGACCGGCTGCGAAGCAGTCTCCCGCACCGTACGTATCGACGACCTGGCTCGGCACCGGTCCGCTCGCGAACGGCCCGCCCGGCTGCGCCCAGCCACCGAGCGCGCCCGACGTCGTCACGACGAGACGGGGCGGCGGGTCGAGGTCGCCGGCTCGATAGCGCTCGGCCTCGTCCTTACCGCTGCCGACGAGAGCATCGAGCTCGACCGCGCCGCGCGCGAGCGTTGCGAGAACCCGTGCAGTCGCCACCAGCACGTTTGCCCGGCGTGCGCGCCGCAGCGCGTCGGCATCCCCCGCGCAGAAATAGACGGCGTCGCAGCGGGCGAGCTCGTGCCACGGAAGCACGTTGTCGTGACCACGCGGCTCGAGCCGGGCGCCGATCGTCGTGATCGTGCGCTCGCCGGCTTCGTCGACGAACGTGAATCCGCGCCGCTGGGGCGCGTCCACGAACGAGGCATGGACGTCGATGCCGCGCCCCTCGAGCTCCGTCTTCGCGCGACGCCCGAGCTCGTCGTCCCCGAGGACGGTGAAGAAGTCGACCGAGTCGGCGAGCTTCTCGAGCTGGACGGCGGCCACCGCGCCGCCTCCACCCGCTTCCTGCCAGCCGTCAGCGGCGTGCGCGATCTCACCCGGCGCGGGAACGTGCTCGACGGGCACGAACTCCATCCACTCGACGTGACCGACGACCGCAGCTCTCACGGACAGCATGCTCACAAATCGGCCGCGCGGCGCGTTGACAGAGATGATGCATGCGGTGGCGATTCCTCCGTTCGAGCGCTTCTACGACGAGCACCGCTCAGAGGTGATGCGGCTGCTGCGCCGCCGGCTCGGGCGTGAGCGCGCCGACGACGCCTTTCAGGAGACGTTCCTCCGAGCGCTCCAGGCATACGGCCGACTGAACCACGGACAGCACCTGCGGGCCTGGGTCCTGACGATCGCCCGCAACGTCGCGATCGACACCCTGCGCAGGGCGAGCCCGACCGAGGAGCTCGTCGACTTCGCCGGCGAGGACGGGCTCGCAGCGTACGACGAGCTTGCCCACCTGACCGACGGCCTTCCCCCGAAAGAGCGAGCCGCCGTCGTGCTCCGGTACGGCTACGACCTTTCCTACGAACAGATCGCGCACGCGCTCGGATCGAGCGCTGATGCCGCCCGGCAGGCGACGTCGACGGGCGTGCGCAGGATTCGCAAGAGGAGGCAGAGCGAATGACCATCTCGACCGATCTCGACCGCCGGTTCCGGGAGGCGGCAGCTGATCTCGGGCTCGTCGATCTCGGCTACGACATCGTCGACTCCCCGGTCGGCCCGCTCTTCGTCGCAGTCTCGACCAAGGGCCTCGCCGCGCTCTCGTTCCACGACCAGCAGGACTCGGATCTCGACCGACTGGCGTCGTTCGCCGGCCCGCGCGTGCTCCGCTCTGCCCGCGTCGTCGATCGGGTGCGACGCGAGCTCGACGAGTACTTCGCCCGCCGGAGGCGGGTCTTCGACCTGAGCCTCGACCTCCGCGGGCTCGCGCCGTTCACGGTCTCCGTGCTCGACGCGCTTGCAGACGTGCCCTTCGGCGAGACCACGACGTACGGCGCGCTCGCCGCACGCGTCGGCAGGCCGAAGGCCGCGCGGGCAGTGGGCACGGTCATGAACAGGAATCGGATCCCGATCGTGCTCCCCTGCCACCGGGTCGTCGGAGCGACGGGCGACCTCGTCGGTTACGGCGGCGGTCTCGACCGCAAGGTCGCGCTGCTCGAGCTCGAGGGCGTACTTCTCTGAGGGTCGCCTGCTCGGTCACTCGAGCAGGCGGTACCCCACGCCCCAGACGTTCACGACGAAGCGGTCGTTCTCCGTCACGCCGAGCTTCTTGCGCACGCGTGAGGCATGCGACTCGAGCGTCCGCGTTCGCCCGAGCGCCCGGAACCCCCAGACCTCGCGCAGCAGCTCCTCTTTCGTGAAGACGCGGCTCGGCTCGCACGCGAGTCGCACGAGCAGGTCGAACTCCTTCGCCGAGAGGGTGATCTTCGTCTCCCGTACGGTGACCCGGCGCGTGCGCCGATCGACGACGAGGTCGCCGGCGACGAGCACCTCCCCCGGTGACGTTGTGCTGCGACGGAGGAGCGCGCGGATCCGGGCGAGAAGCTCCTCGTAGGCGAACGGGCGGCCGATGACGTCGTCGGCTCCTCGGTCGAGCGCGCGCACTCGCTCGACGGGATCGGACGACGGCGCGAGCAGGATTACGGGCACGTTCCGATCCCACGTGCGGCCCGGCTCGCCGCGCCGCAGGCGGAGGCAGAGGTCGAGCTCCGCGAGCAGCACGAGGTCGGGCCGAGCCTGCTCGACGAGGTCGAGGGCCTCGCTCCTCCGCGCGGCGCCGAGGACGTCGAATCCGTCGTCCCGCAGCTGGCGGCCGAGGTATTCCCGCGTCATAGGCTCCGGCTCGGCGACGACGAGCGCGCTCGGCATGCCTGCGACGCTAGTCGCGAGAGCCTGCCACCGCCAGATGTCCTTTGCTGCAGAAGCGTGAAATTGCTTCCTCACCCGCCTTGGCGGGACGTGCCCCCTCGCGCGGGTGCGTCACAACCTTCCGTGGCGGTAGATCCCCCACACGAGCCAGAGCCCGAATGCCCCCGAGATGACGAACCCGACGACGGAGAGCAGGTGCAGCCCCAGGACGTGCGGGCCCTCCTCGGCGAAGACGCCGAGGATCGCCGAGCCCAACAGCCCGCCGACCACGACGAGCGCGACCGACAGCCTGTTCGAGGCCTTGTCGATGTGGTCGTCGATCTCGTCGATGCCCGGGTTCTCGATCTTGACCTGGAACGTGCCGTCGCGCAGCCGCTCGAGCACGTCGTGGATCTGATACGGGACGTCGCGGGCGATCGACCCGAGCGCCAGCGCTTCGTTCCGCGCCTGCTTCGCGAGGAACCGCGGGTGGAACCGCTCCGCGAGCAGCCCCCGCGCGTACGGCTTCGCGACCTCGAAGACGTTGAAGTCCGGATAGACCTCCTGCCCGACGGAAGCGAGAGTCGCGATCGCCTTGTCCAGCATCACGAACCGCGAAGGCAGCTGGAGGTTCAGCGAGTAGATGAGCTGGAATGCCTCCCGGATGATCTGGATCGGGTCGATCTCCGAGAGCCGTGTTCCGTAGTAGCGATCGAAGAGGACTTGGAGCTCGCGGCGGAACTCCTGCTCGCGCTCCGGCGCGTACTGGACCCCGAGCTCGCGCAGCCGGCGGGGAATGGCGTCGACGTTCTCCGTCGCCGCGTCCACGAAGAGCCGCGTCAAGCGCGCCATGTCCTCGTCTGTGAGCTTTCCGGCCTGCCCGAAGTCCACGAGCCCGAGCTCGCCGGAATCGAGTACGAAGATGTTCGCCGGGTGCGGGTCGGCATGGAAGAAGCCGTGGCGGAAGACCATCGTCATCCACGTGTCCGCCATTCGGGTGACGACGTCGCGGCGCTCGTCCGAGCCCATCGCCGCGAGCTCGAGGTCGGCGACCTTGCGGCCGTGGAGGTACTCGAGCGTCAGCACGCGCGAGGAGGAGTACGGACGAACCACGCGCGGGACGACAACGCGCGGATCGCGCGCGAAGTTCGCGTGGAACGCCTCCGCGTTCCGCGCCTCGTGGCTGTAGTCGAGCTCGAGTCGGATCGAGCGCGCGAACTCGTCCACGATCGCGCGAGGATCGACGAAGTCGAGGGCGCGCACGCGCTCGTGCAAGAGCTTCGCGGCCTGGTAGAGGAGCGCCAGGTCGGCCTCGATCTGCGCCGGCGCGGCGGGGCGCTGCACCTTGACCGCGACTTCCCGGCCGTCCGGGAGCACTGCGCGGTGCACCTGTCCGATCGACGCGGAGGCTATCGGCACGACGTCGAACTCGAGGAAAGCCCGCTCCACGGTGAGGTCGAGGTCGTGCTCGAGCACGTCACGGATCTCGTTGAAGCCCACCGGGCTCACCGAGTCCTGGAGGCCTCGGAGCTCGGCGACGATGTCGGGCGGCACGAGGTCCGGACGGGTCGAGAGCAGCTGGCCGAACTTCACGAACGTCGGGCCGAGCTCGTCGAACATCTCGCGGAGACGCCGACCGCGGTCGGACGCGCTCTCGTCGAAGTCGGCGCGCTGGCCGCGTGGAAGGAGATCGCCGATGCGGTACTTGCGCAGCGCGTACCCGAAGCCGTGCCGCGCCGCGACCTGTGCGATCTCGGAGAGACGGCCGAGGCTCCGCGGGGACTTCACCTCCGGGGCGGCCATGCGCCGATTGTACGGCGGCGCCCTGTCGGCCCCTAGGACGAGCGCTCGAGCAGCTTCAGGCGATGCTCGAGCTGCGCGACCCTGAGCTCGAGCTCGTCGACGACGTCGCGCGGCGCGATGCCGAGCTCCTCGGCGATCCGTCCCGCCGCGTCTCCGGTCTGCTCGCCGGCCCGTTGCGCCTCGCGCTTCCAACTGCCCAGGGCATCCGCTAGCGCAGTGCGCACCTCCTCGGGGTCGATGCCGAGCCGTCGCGCGACGTCGTCGGCCACGTCGTCGATCCGCCCGGCCGCGAGCGCGAGGGCGCCGACCCCGGCGAGGGTCAGCTTCTCGAAAGGGCCTCGCTCGTCAGCGCGCTCGGCCATGGGGCTTCGACGCACGTCGCTGCCGGCGGCGCTCACGCTTCGACGCGTCGGCCGACGGCGAGGCCGCAGCAGCAGCCGGGACCGGCGCGACGGGCTGCGGCTCGGCCACCGGGACCTCGGCCTCGGGGGCTTCCTCGGAGTCGTCCGCACCCTCGGCGACCTCCTCCGTCGCGAGCATCCCGCTGACGGTCGCGACTCCCTCGAGCGCTCCGAGGTCGTCGCGCCGCTTCGCGAACTCCGGCTCCCGCTCCTTGAGCAGGGCCACGAGCGGGGCCGCGAGGAAGATCGAGGAGTACGCGCCGAATCCGATGCCGACGAGGAGGGCGAACGCGAAGTCCTTGAGCGTGTCGCCGCCGAAGGCGTACAGCGCGGCGATCGGCACGAGCGTGATGAACGTCGTCGCCAGCGAGCGCGGCAGCACCTCCCACAGCGAGACGTTGCCGATCACCCGGAAGGACGCTCGTCGCATCAAGGGCACGTTCTCGCGGATGCGGTCGAAGATGATGATCGTGTCGTAGATCGAGTAGCCGAGGACGGTGAGCACCGCGGCCACGGTCGCGGTCGACACCTCCCTCCCGGTCAGCGCGTACACGCCGACCGTGATCAGCACGTCGTGCGCGAGGGCGACGAGGACGCCGACCGAGTACTTCCACTGGAAGCGCGCCGTCACGTAGACGGCGATCAGGAGCAGGCTGACGATGATCGCGAAGATCGCCGAGTTCGCTATCTGGCGACCGAAGCTCTCGGAGACGTTCGTCGCGCCGAACGCCGTCGCGCCGACCGACTGGGCGAGGTCGTCCTGAAGCGCGTTCTGCTCCTCGATCGTGAGCGAGTCGGTCCGGATCTGGAAGCTCGTGGTACTGGTCGTCGACCGCAGACCCCCGGCCCTGGATGACCGCGTCGGCCTGCCCGATCGCCGCCGCCTGCTCGCGAACGGTCTCGAGCGAGGTCGGCTGGGGCGTGCGGAAGTTGATCTGCGTCCCGCCCTCGAAGTCGATGCCGAGGTTGAGGCCCATGAAGAGGATCGCGCCGAGGGAGATGGCGACGACGATCCCCGAGAACGCGAACCAGATGCGGCGCAGGCCGATGTAGTCGATGCGGAGCCAGCGCGGCACGCCCTGCCCGGTGGCTCCCATGAGCCGCGGGTTGTCGATCCAGCCGAAGCCGCTGAGCAGCGCGAGAATCGCGCGCGTCGCGAGGACGGCCGTAAGCATCGAGAGCGCGGTACCGATCAGCAGCATGAGCGCGAAACCGCGCACGCTGGCGGTCGCGACCGCGAACAGCACGAGCGCGGTGATCGCGGTCACGACGTTCGCGTCGACGATGGTCGCGAAGCCCTTCTTGTAGCCCTGGGCGATCGCGGCGCGCATGGAGCGCCCGCCGCGCACCTCCTCCTTGATGCGTTCGAAGATGACGATGTTCGCGTCCGCGGCCACGCCGAAGGTGAGCACGAGGCCCGCGAAGCCCGGCAGCGTCAGCGTCACGTCGAAGAGGAGGATGGTCGCGTACAGGAAGCCGGCGTAGATGCCGAGCCCGATGACGGCGACGACGCCGAGGAAGCGGTAGAAGAGGAGCAGGAAGAAGGCGACGAGGATGAGCCCGCCGATGGCGGCGCGCTTCGCCTCCTCGAGCGAGTCCTTGCCCAGCGTGGCCGAGATGTCGGTCCGGGTGAGCGTCTCGAAGTTGACCGGGAGCGCACCGGTCTGGAGCACGATCGCGATGTCATTCGCCTCGCCGAGGTCCTCCAGCCCCTCGATCTGCGCGCGGCCACCGCCGATGCCGCCGGACAGGCTCGAATCCGTGTAATCGATCTGCGGGAACGTGCGGATCTCACGGTCGAGGACGATCGCGAAGTGCTGCGGCGCCTGGCGGATCCGGCCGCGCGTCCACTCGTTCCGCGTGATCTCCTCGAACTTGTCCGAGCCGCGGCCCGTGAACTCCATCGTTACGATCGCGCGCCCGCCGCCGCCGGGGCTCGTGTCGAAGTCGGCCCGCGTGCCGTCGAGCTTCAGGTCCTCGCCCGTCATCTGCGGGATCTCGGGCGGCTCGTACTTGAAGAGGTAGTAGTACGTGCGATCCGGGACGACGCCGGCGCCCTGCGCGCCGGGGCAGACGACGGCATTCTCGCCGCAGGTGACGACGACCATCGCCTCCGGAACCGCGAGCACCTCGCGGACCCGCGGGCGCTTCGCTGCGACCTTGTCGGCGGCCTCTTTCTCGTCGAACGGCCCGTCGACGAGGCGCTTCGTGTTCTTGTTGAAGACGTAGTACGCGGTCGGCGTGCCCTGCGCGGCCTGTGCCTGGACGCGCGCGAGCAGGTCGTAGAGCGAGGCGAACTCCACCGGCTCCCCGCGGATCGAGACGGAGGGCCCGGTGAGCGACGTCTCGAGGTCGTACAGCTCGAGCTGCGCGGTCTTCCCGATGATGTCCGCAGCAGCCTCCGGATCGCTGACGCCGGGCAACTGGATGACGATCTGGTCGTCGCCCTGCGTGCGGATCTCGGGCTCGGTCACGCCGAGGCGGTCGACGCGGCTCCGCATGATCTCGACCGAGCGGTCGAGGTCCTCGTCGGTCAGGTCGCGGTCCGGCGGCGGAACCGCCTGCAGCGTGACCTCGAGGCCTCCCTGCAGGTCGAGCCCGAGCGTCGGCTCCTGGCGAAGCGGCGATCCGGGGACGGCAAGGAGCGCTACGCCGATGAGCGCAGCGACCAAAAACCCGACGACGAGGAGGGATGAGCGTCGATTCACGGTCGGCTGCGCAGGTTAGCGGCGCTCGGCGGCGGCCGTTTCCGCGTCCGCCTCGGCCGTAACCGGTTCTTCGTTCACCGTAATGGAGGCTTCATCCGCGTCCGAGGCCGATTCCTCGACCTCGTCGGCGTCGACCAGGTCATCTTCGTCCTCGACGGCTTCGTCCCCTTCCGGCGGGAGCACTGCCGCGATGCCCCGCCGGGTCATGTGCACCTCGATGCCGTCCGCGATCTCGACCACGAGATCGTCACCTTCGGCCTGGGTGACGGTGCCGTAGATCCCGCCTGTGGTGAGCACGTCCTCGCCGACGTCGCAGTTTTCGACTATCGCCTGGTGCTCCTGCTGGCGCTTTCTCTGCGGCCGGATCATGAGCACGTACATGACCCCGAGCAGCATCACCATCACGATCAAGAACTCCACGGTTCCTCCTCAGGCCCGCGGGCGAGCCGCGACAGCGTGTCGTTCCGGAACGATGCGAACGTCCCGCGATCGATCGCCGCCCGCGCGCGTGCGGTCAGGTCGAGTACGAACCACAGATTATGCAGGCTCAAGAGCCGTAGCCCCAGGATCTCGCTCTGCACGACGAGGTGCCGGATGTACGCCCGTGAGAAGCGCCGGCAGGCCGGGCATCCGCAATCCACATCGAGCGGGCGCGGGTCCTCCGCGTAGGCCGCGTTCCGAAGGTTCAGGCGACCGTCCCACGAGAGCGCGGACCCCGTTCGCGCCGTGCGCGTCGGGAGGACGCAGTCGAACATGTCGATGCCACGCGCGACCACCTCCACGATGCCCGCCGGGTCGCCGATGCCCATGAAGTAGCGCGGCCTGTCCTCGGCGAGGAGCGGTGCGGCCCAGGACACGCAATCGAGCATCTCCTCCTTGGACTCGCCGACCGCGAGCCCGCCGAGTGCATATCCGTCGAACGGCAGGGCCGAGATCTCCTCGATGCTCCGTCGCCGCAGCTCGTCGTCGGTTGCGCCCTGTGCGATGCCGAAGCGGAGCTGGCCGTCGGCGCGCTCGCCGCATGCCTGGCGCTCGGCCCAGCGCGTCGTCAGCTCCACCGCGCGCTCGAGGTCGGACTGGGCCGAATCGGCAGGTGGGCAGACGTCGAGGCACATCGCGATATCGGAGCCGAGCTTGCGCTGGATCTCCACGACGCCCTCCGGGGTGAACGTCGCCTGCGCGCCGTCGTAGACCGAACGGAACGTGACGCCTGCCTCGTCGAGCGCGATGACCGTGTCGCGCAGCGAGAAGACCTGGAAGCCACCCGAATCGGTGAGGATGGGGCCGTCCCAGCCGGAGAACGCGTGCAGGCCGCCGAGGCGCTCGATCACGTCCTCCCCCGGGCGAAAGTGGAGGTGGTACGTGTTCGCGAGCACGACGCTCGCTCCGAGATCTCGGACCTCGTCCGGGTGGAGCGCCTTCACCGTGGCTTTCGTCCCGACGGGCATGAACGCGGGCGTCGGAATGTCGCCGTGCGCGGTTCGCAGCACGCCCGTCCGGGCCGCGCCCTCGGTGGCCGTGAGCGTGAACGCGCTCACGGACGACGAGCCCGCTGCGGGCTCCAGCGCCCGGTCGATCTTGCGGCCGTCCCCAGGGGCCTCCCCGCGCCTCCACCCGCTTCGAGCGTACTGCTGAACCGGTTGCGGGTGGGGAACGAGCCCGTCACGAATGTGTGGCGATGGGCCCACATGGCCGCGGCAGTTCTGGACAGGTCACAGGACGAGCATCGCATCGCCGAACGAGTAGAACCGGTATCCCTCGTCGACG
The DNA here is from genome assembly GCA_963848405.1 of uncultured Actinomycetes bacterium. Classification (GTDB taxonomy): domain Bacteria; phylum Actinomycetota; class Thermoleophilia; order Gaiellales; family Gaiellaceae; genus GMQP-bins7. The sequence goes on from CAWKDP010000029.1 coordinate 95,809, forward strand.
GCGATCCGGTAGAGCTCGCGAGTCTCCTCCACCCCGGCAAACGCCATCACGAGCGCGAGCAGCGTCGAGCGCGGCAGGTGGAAGTTCGTCAGCAGCGCGTCGACGCGGCGAAACTCGAAGCCCGGCGTGATGAAGAGCGACGTCCTCCCCCGGAGCTCACCCGTTCGTGCGACCGTCTCGAGAACGCGCACCGAGGTGGTGCCGACGGCGAGAACCCGCTCGGCCTCGACGACTCGGCCCCACGCCCGCGCCTCGACCTCGTAGCGTTCGCCGTGAATCGCGTGCTCCTCGAGGCGGTCTTCCGCGACGGGCCGAAACGTGTCGAGACCGACGTGCAGCGTCACCGCGACGACGTCGAGCCGGCGGAGTAGCTCAGGCGTGAAGTGCAACCCCGCGGTCGGCGCCGCGGCCGAGCCGGGCTCGCGCGCGTACACGGTCTGGTAGCGCTCCGGCGCGTCGAGTTGCTCGTGGATGTACGGCGGCAGCGGCGGCTCTCCTGCGGGCTCGCCTTCGAGCTCCAGGAGCCAGCGACCCTCGGCGAGCGGCTCGAGGAGTCGCACCGGGCCGAGCCGCTCTCCGACCCGCATCCGGCGAGCTGGCCGCACGAGCCCCTCCCACACCCCGTTCTCTCCGACGCGCTCGACGAGCAGCACCTCGACCGCACCGCCCGTTGCCCGTCGGAGCCGCAATCGGGCGGGCACGACGCGCGAGTCGTTGACGACCGCCAACTCGCCCGAGAGTACGTCCGGCAGGTCGCCGAACGTTCGGTGCTCGATTGCACCCGTCGCGACGCGGTACACGAGAAGCCTCGACGCATCGCGCGGCTCGAGCGGGCGCTGAGCGACGAGCTCCGGGGGCAGCTCGTAGTCGAGAAGAGCCGTGTCCATCCGATCCTGAGAGTAGCCTCGCCGCCGATGGACGACGCCGCCCTGGAGCGAGTCCGGCAGCGGGTCTCCGCGGCTCCGGCGACCGGCGACTCTCGAAGGCGCGGTCGAGCGCTCGCGGGAGCAGATCGAAGCTCTCGCAGCGTCCGCCGCCGACCTCGAAGCCGCTCTTCCGGGCCAGGTCGGACAGGCCGTGCGCGAGGGTCTGCGCACGGAGGTGCTTCCAGTCGCCAGGCACATCGCGGAGCTGCGAGGCCTCTTCAACCAGGCGAATCGGCGGCTCGAGCGGATCGAGGCCGACCTCGCGGCGGAGCGGAAGGCCCGCGTCGAGGATCTCGCGCTGCTCGTCGAGCTCGTGAGCTCCGGTTGGCGCGGAATCGACGCACGTCTCGCGCGACTCGAAGCCGCCCGACTCGAAGCCGCCCGGGCGCGCGGCGAACGGCCACCTCGAGCGGCTACCGAGCCAGAGCGCGCAGTCCGAGGCGTTCGTCGGGCGAGCGGCCGCCGCCTAGCGGCGAGCTCCACCCACCGAGCCTTCACCTACCGAGCCTTCACCTACGCGAGCTCTGCCCACGGGGGCTCCGCGCACCGGCGCTCTTGCCGACGCCCGGCTCAGCGCGACCGGTAGCACGAGGCGGAAGCGGCTGCCGCTTCCCGGCTGAGACTCGAGCTCGATGCGGCCGCCGAGAGCGAACGCGAGCTCACGTGCGATCGGGAGACCGAGGCCGGTGCCGTCGACGTCGTGCGAGATGAAGGCCTGGAAGATCCGCTCCTTGTGCTCGGGCGGGATCCCCGGCCCCGAGTCGACTACGTCCACCTTGACGGCCCCGTTCGCCGCCTGGAGCTCGAGATCGATCCGGCCGCCGTCGGGCGTCCAGCGAAATGCGTTGGACAGGAGGTTCGAGATCACCTGGAGCACGCGGTCGCCGTCGGAGACGATCACGGGGGCCTCTTCGTCCGCCGACACCCGGTAGTCGATCTCGCGGCGCCTCGCCTCCTCTGTGAACGCGCCGAAGGCCTGATCGACGACGCGGCCCATGTCGACCTCCTCGTGGCGGACCGTGAAACGGTGCGCCTGGAGCTTCGCAAGGTCGAGGACGTCGCCGACGAGCCGCTCGAGGCGATCGGTCTCCGCGGCGATGATCTCGAGCGAGGCCGCTACGTGGTCCGGGTCGGTGACGATTCCCTCGCGGAGCGCCTCGACGTGCCCCCGGATCGCCGTGAGGGGCGTCCGCAGCTCGTGTGACACCGACATGAGGAACGACCGCTTCAACCTCTCGGCCTCGGACAGCTTCTCCACCATCCCCCTGAAGCGCTCGGTGAGCAGCGAGATCTCGTCGCTGCCGCGACGCTCGGGGATCTCCACGTCGTAGTCGCCGGCCGCGACGTGCTCGGTGGCGCGCGTGAGGCCGAGCACGGGATCGGTGAGGCGGCGCGAGAGCCACCAGAAGAGAAGCCCGGCGAGCGCGATGCCCACGCCCAGCGCGAGGGCGAGGCGTCCGAGCAGCGTGAGCCATTGCTCGCGCACCTCCGCGACGGGCTTCGCGACGACGAGCCAGCCGAACGGCTCCGTCCCGGTCGCAAGCCGCACCGGCTGCGCCGCGGCGAGGAGCTTCCGGTCGTCGCCCGGCGGGGTGAACTCGAACGAGACGAGCTGGTCGCGCTCCAGTGCGACGTTGCCGAGCGCGCTCCTCGGCACGCGCTGCAGCCCGAACCGTTCCCCTGGGAAGAGCGACGCCCCGACATAGAAGAGCTCGTCGCCGGTGGCGAGCTCGAGCGTCTCGGCCGCGAACTCCGGGGCCTTCGTCCCCTCGTCGCTCGACTGGAGCGCGGACGCCGCGTACAGGGCGGCGAGCCCCTCCGCCTCGCGCGCGAGCTCCTGGGTGAGCTGCGAACGCGTCACGTCCTGGAACAGCCGCACCGCGAGCCCGATCGAGACGAGCCCGAAGACGAGGACGGCCGTCAGGAACAGGGCCGTCAGCCTGAATCGAAGCGACCCCAGCATCACGTTCAGGGTACGTCTTCCAGCGGAGCGCGGGCGCTCGTCAGGCCGCTGCCGTGGGCGTGCGCTCGGACGCGACCTTGTAGCCCACGCCCCAGACGGTGACGATGGGAGAGGCGTCGCCGAGCTTGCGCCTGATCTGACGCACGTGGACGTCGACCGTGCGCGTGTCGCCGGCGAACGTGTAGCCCCACACGCGCTCGAGGAGCTGGTCTCGGGTGAGGACGATCCCACGGTGATCGAGGAGCTCCCAGAGCAGGTCGAACTCCTTCGGCGCGAGCTTGATCTCCTCGTCGCCCACGTAAACCTCGCGCTTGCCGGAGTTGATGACGAGCTCACCGTGCTTGAGCTCGGCGGTCTCCGAGCGGCGGCGCTCCGGCGACGCGCGCCGCAGCACGCTCTTCACGCGCGCCACGAGCTCGCGTGGATTGAACGGCTTCGTCATGTAGTCGTCCGCGCCTACCTCGAGGCCGATGATCTTGTCCACGTCCTCGTCGCGCGCGGTCAGCATCAGGATCGGGACATCGGAGCTCTTGCGGATACGACGACAGAGCTCGACGCCGTCGCCGTCCGGGAGATTGAGGTCGAGCACGATGAGCGCGGGCATCTCGGAGGCGACCTCCGTGAGCGCCGCCTGCGACGTCGCCGCCGTTCGCACGCCGTACCCGGCGTTCTTCAAATACGCGGCCACGAACGATGCGATGGAGGTCTCGTCCTCGACGACGAGGATGCCGTGCTGGGTCATCCGGCGTTCGACCCCTTCTGCCCCGGCTGCGGCTCCGGCACGGGGCCGAGCTTCAGGCGAATGGGCTCGTCGGGTACGGGCGTGCAGCTCTCGGGCTCCGTGCTGCAGTCGACGTCGCTCTCGACGTAGAGGCCGAGATCGTCGTCGCCCACGAACCGCGGCTCCCCGTCGATCGTCACGCTGCCCCGGCCGACCGCGGAGAGCGAGATCCCCTGGCCGCGGATGACGACCCGGTAGCTCCCGCCGAGCATGCGGAACCTGAGGCCCTGACCGCGTACGTAGAACTTGATTGCCGAGAGAGGGCGCTGGACGACCATGCGTCTCCCCGTGATATTCGCGAAATACGCGTCGTTCGGGGTCTTGTCGGTGACGGTGATCGCCCCGTTCGTGAGCCGGCCGAGGACGTTGCCTCGCACCTCGAGCACGACCATCCCCCTCCCACGCTCGATCGAGAGGGTCCCGGCCTCGGGGGCGGCGCCTCGCGCAGCCCAGGCCGGAGTCGCCGCGAGGGCGGCGCACAAGCAGGCAAGAAGGATGAGCTTCCGCATCGCTCCTCGCTCAGTATCGGCACAGCGAGTGAGTCGCCGGTGAGAAGCGCGTAAAGAGACTGTTAGCAGCGCCGTGGGCGCCGCTGGTCAGGCCTCGTACGTGTAGAAGCCGCGACCGCTCTTCCGGCCGAGCAGCCCTGCATTTCGCATGGCCACGATCCGGGGCGGCGGCGCCATCCGCGGCTCACGGAGCTTCTCGTACAGCGCCTCGGACGCATGCACGTGCACGTCGACGCCGACGAGGTCGACGAGCGTGCACGGGCCCATCGGCCAGCCGGCGCCGGCCGTCATTGCCGTGTCGAGTTCCTCGGGCGTGATCCGCGCCTCGTCGAGCGTGCGGATGCAGTCGTTCAACAGCGGGATGAGGATCCGGTTCACGACGAAGCCGGGCGTGTCGTGGCAGCGAACGGGCTTCTTCCCCATCCGCTCGCCGACCTCGTACGCGGCATTCACGGCCTCGTCGGAGGACAGCTCCGCTCGGACGATCTCCACGAGCGGCATCAGCGGCGCCGGGTTGAAGAAGTGCATGCCGACGACCCGTTCGGGCGACGACGTCGCGGCCGCGATCTCGGTCACCGAGAGCGCCGACGTGTTGGTCGCAAGGATGCAGTCAGGGCGGACGATCCGCTCGAGCTCGGCGAAGAGCGCGGTCTTCGGCTCCAGCTCCTCGACGATCGCCTCGATCACGAGGTCGCAATCGGCGAAGGCGGCGAGCTCGCTGGAGAGCTGGAGGCGGGCGAGCGCCGCGTCCCGGTCCTCGGCGCTCAGCTGGCCCTTGTCGACCTTGCGTCCCAGGAAGTACGTGATGCGCTCGGCGGCCTTCTCTCCGAGCTCGTTCGTGACCTCTCGCCCGAGCGTCTCGTACCCAGCCTCGACGGCGAGCTGAGCGATCCCGGCGCCCATCGCGCCGAGGCCGACGACGCCGATCGTCCGAATCTCAGGGGCCGTCACGACGCGCGCGATCCTAGCGCCGCGACGCCCGAGGTGTGAGCGAGATCAGCCCGTGTAGTGCCGCCTGCGAGCGACCTCGTCGATGCGCGAATCGACGCCGGCGAAGTACGCGAGCGGGCCCACGAGAACGATGAACGCGAGAATGACGTACCCGAACATGAGCCAATTGTCGCGTACTCGCGTCGATCAGGACAAGTCGATGTTGCTTCCCTGTCGATCAGCAGAGCTGATCGACGTGCGGGCGTCAGAGACGCTCTACGACCGCGGCGATCGCCTGGCCCTGCCCGATGCACATCGTCGCGATCCCGTACCGGGCCTCACGGCGGTCGAGCTCGCCGACGAGTGTCGCGGTGATCCGCGCTCCCGTCGCCCCCAGAGGGTGCCCGAGCGAGATGCCGCCACCGTTCGGGTTCACGTCGCCCGCCTCCCACCGCTCGTGCAGGCCCGTGTCGGCGAGGAACTGGAGCACGACCGACGCAAACGCCTCGTTGACCTCGATCACCGAGATGTCGTCCCAGGTGAGCCCGGCCTTCGACAACGCCCGCGCGCAGGCCTCCGGATTCCCGTGGAGCATGCGGTACGGATCGACACCGGAGAGCCCGAAGGACACGAAACGCGCGCGCGGCTCGAGACCGAACCGGTCCACCGCCGCGGCGCTTGCGAGCAGCATGGCCGCGGATCCGTCCACGATCGAGCTCGAGTTGCCCGCGGTCACGACTCCGTCGGGCTTGAAGGCGGGCTGGAGCGAGGCGAGCTTCTCGAGCGAGGTGTCGCGGCGCGGCGTCTCGTCCACGGCGAAGAGGACGATCGCACCGCCGGCGCCGACCTCGACGGGAACGATCTCGCGCTCGAACCTCCCCTCGTCGATCGCCGCCACCGCGCGCCGGTGCGACTCGAGGGAGTATTCGTCGAGCTGCTCGCGGCTCAGGTTCCATTCCTCCGCGATCACCTCCGCCGAGATCCCCTGCGGCACGATCGGCCAGCGCTCTCCGATCTTCTCGTTCACGGCGCCCCACCCGGCGTCGCCGAGGTTGGAGCCCATCGGCACGCGGGTCATGTGCTCGACGCCCGCGGCGACGGCGACGTCGAGGTGGCCCGCCTGGATCGTCGACGCTGCGTTGAACGCCGCCTGCAGCGAGGAGCCGCACTGCCGGTCCACGGTCGTCGCCGGCACGGTCTCCGGCCACCCCGCGACGAGAACCGCGCCGCGTCCGACGTTGAGCGCTTGCTCGCCGACCTGGGTCACGCAGCCCATCTGAACGTCCTCGACCTCGGCCGGGTCGAGCTCGACGCGCCCGACGAGACCGTTGAGGACCTGCGCTGCGAGCTCGTCTGCGCGGACCTCGGACAGGGACCCACCGCGCTTGCCGATAGGCGACCGGACCGCCTCGACGATGAAGGCGTCAGCCATAGGGGAAGCGTACAAGCGCAGGCGCACCCAGGACCGTACACTCAACGCATGGCGACGACCGCGCTCGAGCGCCGGCTTCTGATCGACGGAGAGTGGGTCGAGACGGGCGACTGGCTCGAGGTGCAGTCGCCCTACGACGGCTCGCTCCAGGGCCGTGTCCCCAAAGGCGGAGCGGTGGAGACCACTCGTGCGGTCGACGCCGCGGCGGGCGCCATGACCCGGCCACTGCCGGCGCACGAGAGGGCGGCAATCCTCGATCGCGTCGCGCACCTTCTCACGGAGCGATCGGACGAAGCCGCACGCACGATCTCCGGCGAGGCGGGGAAGCCGATGAAGGCGGCTCGAATCGAGGTCTCCCGGGCGATCTCGACGTACACGACTTCGGCGGTCGAGACCCGCAAGCTCGCAGGCGACGTGATCCCGATGGATGCCTCTCCCGCCGGCGAGGGAAAGCTCGCGTTCACGATCCGCGATCCGGTCGGCGTCGTCGGTGCGATCTCCCCGTTCAACTTCCCGCTGAACCTCGTCGCGCACAAGATCGCGCCCGCGCTTGCTGCCGGGTGCGCCGTCGTGCTCAAGCCCGCCGGGCAGACTCCGCTGTCGGCCCTCCTCCTGGCGGAGCTCGAGGTGGAGGCCGGGCTTCCCGAGGGCTGGCTCAACGTCGTCTGCGGACCGGCGAGCGAGATCGGAGACGTCCTCGTCGGCGACGAGCGGGTCAAGCTGATCACGTTCACGGGCTCCGCGGCCGTCGGGTGGACGCTTCGCGAGCGGGCGCCGCGGAAGCGGGTCAACCTCGAGCTCGGGAACGCGACGCCTGTGATCGTGGCAGCGGACGCGGACCTCGAGGACGCCGCAACGAGGCTCGCAGCGAACGCGTTCTCCTTCGCCGGCCAGAGCTGCATCTCGGTGCAGCGGATCTACGTGGAGCGCTCTGCGTACGAGCGGTTCCTCGGCGAGTTCGTCCCACGCGTCGAAGCGCTCAAGCTTGGAGACCCTGCCGACGAGGACACGGACGTCGGGCCGCTCATCTCGGAGTCCGAGCGCGACCGGGTACTCGAGTGGATCGAGGAGGCCCGAGAAAGTGGCGGCGAGGTCCTCACGGGCGGGGGAGTCGAGGGAGAGCTGCTCGCACCGACGGTGATCGCGAGCTCGCCCGCGGCCACCAGGATCGCGTCGGAGGAGGCGTTCGGGCCGGTGTGCGGCGTCTGGGCGTACGAGACTCTCGGGGAGGCGATCGCGCTCGCGAACGGCACGCGCTACGGGCTCCAGGCCGGGGTCTTCACGCGAGACGTCAAGAGCGCGCTGCGCGCCGCGCGCGAGCTCGAGTTCGGCGGCGTGACGGTGAACGAGGCGCCGACCTTCCGTGCGGACCAGATGCCCTACGGCGGGGTCAAGGACTCGGGCAACACCCGCGAGGGCCCGGCCTACGCGATTCGCGAGATGACAGAGGAGCGGCTGGTCGTCGTCCAGCTGTGACCGAGACGCGAACACCATTGAGCAGGTGTGGCCCGGCAGGCAGCTGATGGCGCGTCGCAGAGCGAAGAACGGTGACGCGGAGGCGCCGTCTGCGTCCTATGTCGTGCCGCCCGTCCGCGAGCTCAAGCGAGAGCGCAAGGCGCTCCTGCTCATCCGTGAGGAGCGGCTCCGCGATCTCGGTGGGCTGACGCTCGAGATGTACAAGCGCGACCGCTTCAACGCGGGGTTGGTCGTGGAGCGCTGTGCGGAGCTCGTGGCGGTCGAGGCCCGCGTGCAGGAGATCGACGCCCTGCTCGACGGCAACGTGAGCCTGCATCCGGGGGGTGCAGTCTGCCGGTGCGGCGCGCCGCTCCTGCTCGGCGCTCGCTTCTGTGCGACCTGCGGCCGGCCGGTCGGAGTTCGGTTGCCGGAGCAGGAGAGCGAGCAGGCAGAACGCTCGTGAGCACATGCCCTCGCTGCGGAGAGGACGTCGGCCTCGGGCAGGAGTACTGCCTCGAGTGCGGCACGCGCATCCCCGGCCCTCACCCCCACGGTGGGCAGGATCCTGGCCGCGGCTGGGTGGGCAGAGCACTCATCGGGCTCGCCGTCGCCGCCGCGGGGGCGGCGGTCGCAGTCGCGGCGGCCAACGAGACGAGCGGGGAGGCACGCGTCTTGACGGCGACCGGCGGATTCGCCAGCGCACCCCCGACGGCGACCGACACCGCGGCCGCCGGAGGGCCGCGGACCCGTATCGCCGACTGGCCGGCGCTCGAGGACGGCTGGACGATTGCGCTCGCGAGCGTTCCGCAGGCGCGCGGCAAGAAGGCAGCGACTGCTCGGGCCCGCGAGGCGCGCGCAGACGGCCTCGAGACCGTCGGGATCCTCGATACCTCGCGGTACGCCAGCCTCCATCCGGGCTACTGGCTCGTGTTCACGGGCGTGTACGGCTCGGAGGCCGAGGCGACCAGCTCGCTTCGGCCGGCCCGCAAGTTTGCTCGAACCGCGGCGGTCCGCCGGGTCGTTCCGTGATGCCGTTGTCCGAAGAGGCGACGGAAGCTCTGACTTTGTAACAGGCGGAGAAACTCGCTACACTGTCTCCCTGCGGAGCCGCCGCTCCGTCTTTTCCGAGCTAGGGAAACGGATTTCCAGGAGAGCTCGACCCCCAGATGGACGATCACGCCGCACAGCTTCGCTCCTGTATGTATCAGTACTCGCGAGCGATTTATCGTTCCATCAAGGACCTGATCGATCCGTACGCGGACACGGGGACGAAGCTCGAGTACCGCCGTGCCGTGCTCGAGCAGTGCGAGGACACGATGGAGCGTCTCGCCGCCGACCCCCACTACTTCGCCCGTCCGGATCGCACGCTCTTCGCGGACATCAGGCGCTACTTCCCCATTACGGCACAGGCTCGAGTTGCGTGGTCGGTGCGTGAGGGCGTGAGCGCCGCGACGTGCTTCATCGAGCAGCAGGTCGAGGCGGGACTGCTCGACGGCGGTGTCGCCCGCTGCCATGCGACGACGCGCAAGGGAAAGGCGTGCCAGCGCACGCCCCTCCCCGGACGCGACTATTGCCCGTCGCACCAGCACCTCGAGCAGACCGTTACGGTCGCGGCGTAAGCCCCGGCAGACGCTCGAAGTCTCGCTCGCGATCGTCGAGGCCTGACGGGTTACGAGCTGTAAGCTCGGAAACCACATGTCGCACGACGCCGACAAGCTGATCCGGCAGCTCTCCCTCGTCGCATTCCTCATGGCCGAACGCCGGCCCCTGACGGCTCGAGACGTGAAATCGAACGTCGAGGGCTACAGCGAGATGTCGGACGAGGCGTTCGCCCGCCGCTTCTACTCCGACCGAGCCGAGCTGACGGCTCTCGGCGTCCCGCTCCAGTCGCAGCGTGACGAGTTCACGGGCGAGGAGCTGTACACCCTCCGCTCCGAGAACTACTTCCTCGACCGGCTCGAGCTCGACGACGACGAGCTCGCGGCACTCCAGACCGCCCTCTACTACCTGGAGGGAAAGTTCGCGTACGCCGAGCCGCTTCGCCTCGCGCTCCAGAACCTCGCGCTCGGGCGCGCGGGATTCAGCGGGCCGCCGACCGAGACCGCCGAGCGCGTCCGCGTGAGCGCCCCCGACTATTCGCCCGAGCTCGCCGGTCGCCTCTCGAAGCTCGAGGCGGCGATCTCGAAGCAGCGGACGGTGCGCTTCGGCTACTGGAGCCCCAAGCGGCCCCGCGCGGCCGAGCGTGTCGTCAACCCCTATGCGTTGCGGCTCGACGACGGCAACTGGTACGTCGTCGGGCACGACCTCGGCCGCGAAACCGTCCGGACGTTCAAGGTCTCTCGGATCCGCGGTGACATTCGCTTCGCCACCCGGCGCGAGCGGGACTTCAGGGTGCCGGCCGAGTTCGACGTCGAGGCGCACCGGATCCCGAGGCCATGGCAGATCGGCGAGATGGTCGGCACGGCCCGGATCGCTGTGTCCGGCGACACAGCGTGGTGGGTCAAGCGAACGCTCGCGGATGCCGGGAGCGTCGAGGACGGAGTCTTCGAGACCGACTTCGCCCAGGTGGACCTGCTCGCGAGCTGGGTCCTGCGCCAGAACGGGCGCGCGGTGCCGCTCGAGCCGGAAGAGCTGCGCGACGCCGTCGCGGACGGGCTCGCCCGACTTCTCGAGGAACATCAGGGAGAGGCGCCGGCACCGGCCGGGCCGAAGCGGGCGGACCCGCGCCAGCCCGCCACGGAGCGGCCGAGCGGGCCGGTCGCGCCGGAGCGATTCGGACTGCTGCAGGCGCTGCTCGCACACCTGCTCGCGGCGTGCGGCGAGGAGAAGACGGCGGTCCTCGACGCGGCGGAGCTCGCCGAGAGCTTCTCGATCCCGCTCGAGGAGCTCCAGGACAACCTTTCCCTACTCAATCTCGTGAACTTCGGTGGTGGCTGCTACGCCGTCTATGCCGAGCACGAGGGCGACGTCGTCCGCGTGGACAAGGAGCTCTACGGCGATGTCTTCCGGCGCCCGCCGAAGCTCACGCCGCTCGAGGCTCGCGCAATCCGGCTTGCCATCGAGTACGTGGGGCCGACGATCGCGGCCGACGCGCACACCAAGCTCGTGCGCGTGCGCAAGAAGCTCGAGGAGACGTTCGGGCGTTTCGACCTCAACGCGACACCCGAGCCGCGTGTCGAGTCCGACGAGGAGGCGCTGGTGAAGGTCCTGAGCGACGGCTCCGAGAAGCACCGCGTCGTCCAGCTCGAGTACCTGAAGGAAGGCGACGACAAGCCGACGCTCCGGCGCGTCGAGCCGTACACGATCGAGCGTGAGCTTCCGGTATGGCGCGTCCACACGTGGGACCAGACGGTCGACGGCGCCCGGACGTTCCGTCTCGACCGGATGCGCTCCGCGGAGCTCACCGACGAGCCGTTCGAGCCACGCGAGGGATTCGACCCCTCGTACCTCCGCAATCCGCGGGTCGCGCGTCTCCTGCACTCACCGGCCGTCGCGCGCTGGAAGCTCGAGCGTGGCGCCCAACCGCTGACCGACGGCTCGGCCGTCGCGCTGGTGCCGTACAAGACCGAGGACTGGCTTCTGTCGGAGGTCCTGGCGGACCGGGGCGAGACGGTCGTCGTCGAGCCACAAAAGCTTCGTGACGTCGTCGCCAGGCGAGCACGGCGACTCCAGCGCGAGCTTCTGCGCGTCGCCTCCGCGCGCTCCTAGCGCGTCACAAGAGCGCAACAGAACAGTGCCGAGACGCGCGCCTGGAGCCGTGTCCGCTCTAGTCGGCGCTATCGTGACTGTTGTCTCTCTTGCATACGGAGGTCAGCATGCACGACACGCGAGTTCAGCAGCCTCGAGCGCGGCGCCGACGCGCTGCCATCCTCGGCCTCGTCCTGGGAACGCTGCTCGGCACGGCGTTCGCCATCTCCTCCGGACGGGCAATCGCCGAGCGGCGAGATGCTCCCGCACAGGCAGTGCTCGATGCGACTCACCTCCCGCCGCTGCTGACGCTGGCGGGCGAGGACGTCGTGCTGCGTTACGACGTCACCTGCGCTTCGGCGTCGGAGGGGGCGGAGGACGTAGCCTGTGACGCCGGCGGCACCGTCTTCGTCCGCCCCGGGATGTCCGGCCCGTTCAGGACGATCCCGCTCGAGATCGACCGGAACGCGGCCGAAGGGCGTCATGTCGCCCGCGTGCCGGCGTCGATCGCCGGCTCCCGACGCGGCTTCTCGTACTACGCCGTTCTGCGGGCCGACTCGAACGACGCGACCGTGACCCTGCCGCTCGGCGGCGGCGCGGCTCCGCATCGGAGCCTGCCGCTCGGTCGCGCCGTCGACGTGTCCCTCGGTCGCCACGCATTCGGACGAGTGCGGCGCGCCGATGCCCGCGTCGTCGAGGCCGGGTGGGGGAACGGTGGGGCCGAAGTCGGGCTCGAAGGCGGCCCGAACGTCGCGCCGGTCGGCGGCTCGTCCTTCGACGTCGACGGCGCGGGGAACGTCGTCGTGCTCGATCAGGTGAACCGGCGGCTGCTTCGCTGGACGGCCGGCGCCGCGACACCGCGCGCGCTGCCGGTCTCGGTCGACGGGACGATTGCCGACCTGTCGCTTGGGCCGGACGGGATGATGTACGTGCTCGAAGGGGCACGAGCGGGCCGTGCTCCGGCGCTGCGGACACTCGATCGGTCGGGAGTGACGCTGGCGGTCACGGAGCTCGGCGAGCGGACGGCGACGCAGGTCCGGGTCGGTCCTGCGGGACCGGTCGTCCTCCAGCAGCCGTCTGGACAGTGGCTGCCCGTGGTCCGCGACGGCAATCCGCTCTCCGTGTCCGCTCAGGAACGAGCGGGGCTGCCCGGTCGCGTTCTCCCGGGTGGTGACGAGGTGCTCGTACTGCGACACGGGAACGAGATTCGCCTTGCGCTCGCAAACGGAGACGTCGTCCGGCGATCGTGGCGGGTAACGAGCGCGACTCCGCTTGCCGAGGTGCAGCTCGCAGAGCCGTTCGGCGATGGGCTGCTCGTCGTCGTCCGCGTGTACGCGGACCACCAGGACGAGTTCTTGGCGCTCGTGCTGGGAGCCGGCGGGCTCCTGCTCGCCACGGCGCTCGACTCGGCGGACTGGGCGGAGACCGCTCCGCTCAGCCGGTTGAGGCTCTCGGGATTCTCGCTCTACCAGCTCGGCTCGACCCAGGCGGGGATCTTCGTCGACCGCTTCGACCTGGAGGTGAAGTGATGCGAACGGCAGCCATCCTCTGCGGAACGCTCGCGCTGGCGTTCATCGCCACGGCGGGCACCGCGCAGGCGTACCACACGCGATTCGTGGCGAACAACTGCAACTATGCCGCCCCCACTCCGACGTCGTACATCACGAGGGAGGGCTCCGCCGCGGTCGCTCTCCGGGCACGGTTCGAGGGCTACCAGTGGGCCGGCGGCTGCTGGAACGACAACGACAACGACGACTCGCCCGGCGATCCGACCGAGAACGCGTCCACGGGCGGCGAGGGCCCCGACTGCTCCGGGTTCACGTTCAAGGTGTGGCGCGAGTCGGAGAGCACGGGCAATCCCGGCTTCTACCAGTGGGGAATGTTCCGCCACGTGCACGGGCCGTACACGGCCGCGAGCTTCAAGGGCGGCATCGGCGCACCCCACTCGACCCTGTCCAAAGCGGCCGCGATCAAGATGGACGCCTTTGCGAGCCAGAACCACATCGGGATGATCTACGCGAGGAACGCGGACGGCACCGACCAGATCATCGAGGCGAAGGGCGAGGCGTACGGCACCGGCATCTGGACGCGAACCTACCGGGGCGACTCGAGCTACAGCGGTGTCCGCCGCATCGGCTGGAGCAGCTGACAGAGCTCGGACGAGGCGCGGGACCCTCCCCCCGCGCGTCTGCGCTCTCGTCGTGCTCGGGTCGATGCTCGGTGGATGTAACGGCGGAACCGCGGATCGACCGGCGACGCTCATGGACGGATCGCCGGCGAGCGAGCCGGCGATCGAGCTCGAGGGTGCCTCGGAGCCTGCCGTGCTGACGAGCGTTGCGGTGAGCTCACCGAAGCGGATTCGACCGGGTTCGCCGGCAGCAGCGTGCCTGCGCGCGCACGCAGTTTCCTCGCGGCCTCGTGGGTCACTGGTCCTACGCGTCGGTGTCGCGAGCTCGACGGTCACGTTCGCGACGCCTACAGGTGTATACGGCTGCGATGACAGCGCCGGCTCACGGGAGCGTGGCCGACGCTGGTGCGGAACGTCGTTCGGGACCCGCTCCGGTGGACGACTCGCAGACGCTCGGCTGAACCTCGCGGGTTGCCGGACCGAATCCGACGAGCCCATGGGACTCGCGTGGATCCACCCGGGCCCCACTGCGCGCTACGTGGCAGTCGGGCAGGCCGGCTACGTCGAGGTCTACGAGCCGGCCGGTTCGCTACCGATGCGCATCTCGACAACGGATGTCGAGATCGAAGGCTCCCGAGCGATCTTCGAGGTCTCGGAGCACGACATCACCGGGAGGCAGGTGCGCCGTTATGAGCTGAAGGTGGTTCCGGCTGGGTGAGGACCACCGACAGGCAGAGAGATCGTGAGGGTCGCGCCTCGGCCCTGCTGCGAATGGACAGCCGCTGTTCCGCCGTGGGCCTCGGCGATCGAGCGCGCGATTGCGAGCCCGAGCCCCTTACCGGCGCCAGGGGAACCGAGTGTGACGCCCGGCTCGAAGATGCGCCCCTGCGCTTCGACGGGGATCCCGGGGCCCAGATCCGCAACCGAGAGGACGACGGTGCTCTCGCGCGCGCTGACGCCGACCACTATCTCCTGATCCGCGCACGCGGCCACGGCATTCTCGATCAGGTTGTCCAGCGCCTGCCGCAGCCGAACGCGGTCGCCGAGAACGAGTGGGAGGCCCGTGTCGATTCTGGCGCGAATCCGCGCGTCGCCGAGCGTGGAGATCGCGACCGCCTCGCGCGCCAACTCGGCCACATCGATGCTCTCCAGGCGAAGCGATCCGAGAGCAGCATCGCCGAGAATGCGGTCGATGCTCCGGCAGGCGGCGAGCGACAGGCCGACGAGAGTCCGGAGGGACGTCTCGTTCTGGCCGCCTTCCCTCAGCGCGACGACGATCGTCGCGAGCGGGGCGGTCGGGCTGCGCACCTCGTGCACGACGAGCGCAATACGCTCGCGTTCGTCCCACGCGTTCACCTGCTGCGGGAAGCGATCCGCTCGAGGGCCCACGCGGCTGTCTCGGCGAGCACCGGGTCCTCGCTCGTCTCGTAGGCCCTCACCGACGGTGTCAGCTCGGCGGTCCCGACGTTCCCGGCCGCGACGAGCGCATTTCTCCGGAGCCAGCGAGGATCGTTGCGGGGAACGTAGAGACGGTCGAGCTCCGCGACGAGCTCGGTTCCGTCACGCTCCAGCCAGTCGCGTAACGAGACGGTCGGAGTCGACTCGGGTAGCAGCGCAGCGCTGCGTCGGCGTCGCTCTATCGCGCGGTTCCAGGGGCACACGTCCTGACAGACGTCGCAGCCGTACACCATCGCTCCGAGCTCGTCTCGATACTCGAGCGGGATCGTTTCGGGCGCCTGCGTCCAGTACGAGAGGCAGCGCGTGGCGTCGAGCTCGCCGGGGACATCGAGCGCGCCGGTCGGGCACGCGTCGATGCAAAGCCTGCAGGAGCCGCAGTCCAACTCGACTGGCGGTGTCGCGTCGATCTCGACGTCCGTGACGAGCGTTCCGAGCACCACCCAGGAGCCGTGCGACGGCGTGATCAGTAGCGTGTTCTTGCCGTAGAACCCGACGCCTGCACGAGCGGCCGCCTCGCGGTCGACATGGTCGTTCGAGTCCACGAGCACGCGGTAACGCCCTCCGAGGCGTCTCCCGAGCTCGTCGAGCCGAGCACGTAGATCCGCATAGCCGTCTCGCCAGGTGTAGCGCGGCAGCTGCGCTTCGTCTGGCCCGGGCTCGGGGGCGGGCTCGTAGTAGCAGAGCGCCGCTGACACGACGGTGCGAGCGCCCTCGAGCAAGTGCTCCGGGTGACACGAGACCTCGGGCTTGGCCATCGTGAACCGCATGTCCGCGAACAGGCCGCGTGCGCGGCGGTCACGGATGTGCTCCTCCGTTTCCTCGTACGGCGCGGCGGGTGCCGCGCCGACCGCGTCGAGCCCGAGCTCCGAGGCCAGGCGGCTCAGGTCGGCGGCGGTCATGCGAGGATTCTGCCTCGTGAAGGCCGTGAGGATTCACGAGGACGGTGGCCCGGAGGTGCTCTCCTACGAGGACATACCCGATCCTGAAGCGCAGCCGGGCGAGGCGCTCGTCGCGCTTCGAGCGGCGAGCCTCAACCACCTCGACATCTGGGTGCGGCGCGGCCTCCCGTCAGTCCCGAAGCCGCGGATCCTGGGAGCGGACGGAGCGGGAGTCGTCGCAGCGCTCGGCGAGGGCGTCACGGGCTTCGCCGAAGGAGATCGCGTCGTGGTGAACCCGGGGATCGTCCACGACGGGCGGGTGAGCGTAATCGGCGAGCACACGGACGGGACCTATTGCGAGCTCAAGTCGATCCCCGTCGAGCAGCTCCACCCGCTCGATGCGGCTCTGACGTTCGAGGAGGGCGCCGCCTTTCCTCTCGTCTTCGAGACGGCACACCGCATGCTCGTCACGAAGGCGTCGATCCGAGCCGCCGAGTGGGTGCTCGTCTGGGGCATCGGTGGTGGAGTCGCGCTCGCGGCGTTCGAGATCGCCCGCGCGCTCGGCGCGCGAACGATCGTGACCTCGTCGAGCGCCGAGAAACTCGAGCACGCGCGCGAGCTAGGTGCGGACGTCGCGGTCGACCACGAGCGTGACGACGTGGTGGCGGCTGTGCGCGACGCTACCGGCGGCCAGGGAGCCGATGTCGTCGTCGAGACGGTAGGCGCAGCCACCTGGGAGCGCTCGCTGGCCGCGGCCTCATACGAGGGCAGGGTCGTCGTCTGCGGCGCGACGAGCGGGCACAGCCCTCCGGCACGCCTCTACCGTCTCTGGTGGAAGCAGCTCGTCATTTACGGCTCGACGATGGGTACGCGAGAGGACTTCGAGGGGGCCTACGAGCTCATTCGCAGCGGACGGGCGCGGGTGCACGTCGACAGCGTCTACCCGCTCGCCGAGGCCGCGACGGCACACGAGCGACTCGAGTCCGGCGCGCAGTTCGGCAAGGTCGTGCTGGCGATTCCGAGCTGACGCCGAAGCAGGATTCTTTCGATGGGCGGTAGGCACTCCGCCGAGGCGAGAGGCCCGGGCGGCTAGCCGAAGCCGAGGATGAACTTCGCGTCGTCCGACATCCGGTCGGGCGTCCACGGAGGATCGAACGTGAGCTCCGCCTCGACCTCCTCGACGCCGGGCACACCGCGTGCCGCGTCGACGATTCCGTCGGCGATCATCGCACCCGCAGGGCATCCCATCGACGTGAGGCTGTAGAGCACCGTCACCTTCGGGCCGTCGACCTCGACGTCGTACATGAGCCCGAGCTCGACGATGTCCATGCCGAGCTCCGGGTCCTCGACTCCGTGCAGGGCCTCGACGACATCCTCGCGTACGACCATGAGGTCAGTCTAGCCCGCGTCGGTCAGGGCACCGGCCCGTCGGCGGACAGGCCGGGGACTGGCTGAAGCCAGACCCCAAAGACAATGCACGACGCCGTCAGGGTGCCTGGACGCCGACGAGCTGGTCCGCGCGCCGGAGCACTAGGTCCATGACCTCCGCGATCGCCCGATCGAACGAGTCGTTCACGATCACGGGAACGTCGTGGCGCCGCGCGCGCTGGATGAGGTAATCCTGGATCTCTCGAATCTGGGGGAGCGCGTCGAGGTACTTCTCGAGCGGGCGGAGTCCTTCCGTCGCATAGTCCCGCACCCAGAAGTGGCTGCGGTGGAGGTTCTCGTCCTCGATCGCGACGACGCACTGGACGACGAATGCGGGCTGGACGTCCGTGACGACCATGCCCGGAACGAGGTGGACGCCCTCGAGCACCATCGACCACCGCTCCGTCGCAGCCCGCTCGAGCGCCGCCTGCACGCCGACGATGACGTTCCTCGTCTGGTCGAGGAACCCGAGGATCGCCGCGTCGCCCGACTCCTCCTCCTCGGCACGCGTCAGCGCGAGCCGCGCCTCGAAGCTCGAGTAGTGCACGGACGGCATGAACTCCTCCGAGAAGAACGCCCGCATCGTTTGCCGGATGAAGTCGGTGGAGGTGACGCGCGTGATGCCGAGCCGGTGCGCGGCCTCGGTCGCGATCGTCGACTTGCCCGTTCCGGTCGTCCCGCCGACGAGCAGGAGCAACGGCTCGTCGAGGCGCTGCAGCGCGTCGAGCCGACGCAGCCGCCGAACGGTCCGGTCGGCCTCCTCGTCGCCGATCACGTCCGCTGCCAGCTCGCCGAGCCGGTCGAGATCGAGGGAGGTGACGTTCCGTTCGCTCAGGTCCTGGTCCGCGCGACGGGCAATCGTGTGTGCTCGCTCCGGGTCGAGACCGGTCACGATCAGCGCGCGCGCCATGAGCCCCTTCGAGAACGGGATCTCCTCCCCGAGCGGCAGCGGGATTGCCTGGCGGCGGTCGCTCACGATGTCATTCCTGCCATTTCCAGCACGGTCTCGTCAAGTATCCGGTCACTCGAGATCGGAACCACGTCGTTCGCCGCGAGCACGACCTCGGCGCCCTTGGCGAGCGCGTGCTCGGCGACGACGTCGATGGCGGCTGCTTTCAGCTCCACGAGGAATACGTCGGCGGCGACGCCAGGAAGCTCCTCGCGAAGCGCCGCCCGATCGCCGAGGTTCCCTGAGACGTGGACCACGTCGGCGCCGTGCTCGCGGAAGAGATGCGAGGCGAGGGTCGCATGAACGCCCGGAGGCGCCGTCGAGAAGTAGGCGGTCGAGCGACCGTGGATCTCGCGTGCCGGAGTCGGCCGCAGCACGATCGGGACGACCTTCACCTCCGGACGCACCGACTCGAGCACCGCGTCGCGAACGTGCTCCCAGCCGGAGCCGGCCTCGGCCATGGTCACGACCACGAGATCCGCCAGCAGGAGGCGGTACGAGTTGAGGTACCCGTTCACCACCTGCGGATCCTGAGTGCCGCCGACGACGACGATGCGCCTGTCGGTCGCGACAGGCGGCAAGGCAGCGCCGCTCCCGTCGAAAATCACCAGATCGCGTTCGAGGCCCGCGGCGATGCGCGCTCCTTCCTCCACGTTCGACGTGTACACCGCGCCGGCCAGGCCTCCTCCGCACCGCCTGCAGCCGATCGTCTCGACACCGACGAGCGCGGCGGTCTCGAGGTGATCCGAGGCGGCGTGACGCCCGTCGCGCGACAGCTCGACGAGCGCGTCGACCGTCGGCGGGACGGTGATCGTCTCCGGCTCCGCGGGGCCACC
The DNA here is from genome assembly GCA_963848405.1 of uncultured Actinomycetes bacterium. Lineage (GTDB taxonomy): Bacteria > Actinomycetota > Thermoleophilia > Gaiellales > Gaiellaceae > GMQP-bins7. The sequence goes on from CAWKDP010000029.1 coordinate 115,169, forward strand.
ACGGCCCATCGCCACGACCACCACGCTCTGCCGCGCGGCGACGAGCCGCGCGACGTAGCCGGTGACGGCCGTCTTGCCCACCCGCTTGCCCGTGCCGACGACGGCGAGCGAGCGTCCCGCAAAGGGCTGGAACGAAGGTGGATCGAGCCGGAAGTCGGCGCCCAGGTAGGGGATGCCCGAGGCGAGCACTACGCTCGCAAGCCGGAATCGCTCGACGGGGCCGAGCACGGGTTCGTCCGAGAGATCGACGACGAGCTCGGGCCCGAGGCCCGCGATCGCGTCCCCGATGCCGTCAACGAGCGGGACGCCGTACTCCTCCCCACCGCGCAGCTTCTCGGTGCCGCCGACGAGCACAGCGCCGACGACCTCGTAGGGAAGCTCCGCGATCGCGTCACGGACTACGGGTGCGTAGTGCTCGCCGTCGACGATTGCGAGCGCGCGGACTCGCTCCGGAGTGATCACCCGGATGCCCACTCCGGAGCGAGGCTCACGTGCGCGCCGTGACCTCGTCCTCGATAGCGCCGGTGAACTTCGCGTACTCGAGCGTGTCGAGCGAGAACGTGACGAGCTTCACCTGGCCGTGGAACGGATGCCGCCGCCAGATGTCCACCTTGCGGTCGGCGATCTCGACCAGGTTGTAACAGGGTCTCGTCTTGCCGCGCAGCCGCAGCGAGGAGACAGTTCCAGCGTTCACGACGAAGAGGTCCTCGAGCCGCCACACGTACGGAACATGCTTGTGGCCGGAGAGCACGAGGCGCACGCCTGCCCGCTGCAGGCACTCGATCGCATCACCGGCGTCGTAGACGACGTTCCGCTCGCGCCCGGTCCCCGGAACGGGCAGCAGGTGGTGGTGGAGCACGAAGATCCTGAGCTCCGCGGGCCCCTGCGCGAAGTGCTCCTCGATCCAGCGGTAGCGCCCGCGGCCGATCTGGCCATGGTCGAGATCGGGCTCGCTCGAGTCCACCGCGACGACCGCGATGCCACCCTTCGAGAGCACCGAGTTCCGGTCGCCGAACATCTCCTCGAAGTGGACGTAGCCGACGTTCCGTGAGTCGTGGTTACCGGGCACGACCACGAGTGACTCGCACTCGATGCGGTCGAGGTACTCGCGCGCGGTGAGGTACTCGTGGCGGAAGCCGAAGGTCGTCAGGTCGCCGCTGCACACGACGATGTCCGGCCGGAGCTCGTTCACCTCGCTGATCGCACGCTCGAGCAGGCTGGACTCGAAGTACGGCCCGCCGCAGTGGAGATCCGAGATGTGCGCGATCCGGAAAGCCCTGCCGTCCGTGGCCATGGCCAGAGTGTACGAGAGGCCTGATGCGAAAATTGGCGCGCCGTCGGTGGCGGTCACGACCAAGCCGGGCGCCGCACTCGTGCGTCGTGCAGGCTCGTAGCCTGTGCGACGTGCGAGGGTGACGATCCGGCGCCGTGTCGTGGCCGTCGGCCGGCCCGCGGGAATTTCGCATCAGGTCTCGGGTGCAGACGCCCGCCCGGCGAGCGCTCGAGGCGCTGTCCGAGTCGATTGGTACTCTGGCGCAGGTGCGGGCGGAAGGCACCGTTTTCCAGGCATATTGCGGCTTGGACCCACCTCGGTTCGCGAATCGCACCGAGCTCGAGTGCGCGAAGATTCTCGACTACTACGGGATCCGCTGGGACTACGAGCCCCGGACGTTCGTCCTCGAGACGGACGACGAGGGGCGAATCGCCAGCGCGTTCACGCCGGACTTCTATCTCCCCGAGCAGAACCTCTTCATCGAGGTCACGGTGATGAAGCAGTCCCTCGTCACGCGCAAGAATCGGAAGCTCCGTGAGGTCCGGAGGCTCTATCCGGACGTCAACGTGAAGCTCTTCTACCGACGAGACATCGAGCGCCTTGCGCAGCGGTACCGCCTGCGCTGGGCTTCGTAGCCGGTTTCGTGCCGAGACGTTCCGCTGCAAGAGTGTCCGGCGAGCAGAACCACGACGACCGCTCCCCGATGCCGCACCCGCCGTTCGGAGAGGTCGGCGCGGTCTACCTGAGGCGCGAGGAGATCGCAGCCCGCGTTGCCGAGCTCGGAGCCGAGATAGCCGGGGACTACGACGGTCTCGATCCTCTGCTCATCGCGCCGCTCAAGTCGAGCGTCGTCTTCCTCGCCGATCTCACCCGCGCGCTCCCGGTCGCGCACACCCTCGACGTCGTCGAGCTCGCTCCGTACACGGGTGGCGCCGCCGAGAGCACCGGCGTCCGGCTTCTGAAGGACGTCGACGTGCCGCTCGCCGGACGGCACGTCATTCTCGTCGAGGACGTCGTCGACACGGGACTCACGCTCCGCTTCCTCTGCAACACGTTCGGACTGCGGGACCCTGCGAGCCTCGCGGCCGTCACGCTCCTCGACCGGCCTTACCGGCGCCTCGTCCCGGCGCTTCCCCTGCGCTACGTCGGCTTCACCGTTCCCGACGAGCTGTTCGCGGGGTACGGCCTCGGACTCGACGAGCGCTGGCGTGCGCTCCCCGATCTGCACCTGGTCGCCGCGACGGAGCTGCCCGCGGCCGCGCACGACGCGGCGTAGCGCTACAGATAGCCCATCGGATCGACTGCTGAGCCGTTCACGCGCACCTCGAAGTGGAGGTGCGGACCGGACGAGTTCCCCGTGGAACCGACGAGCGCGACCGTCTCGCCCTGGGAGACCTGCCGCCCGACGCCGACCAGGATCGAGGAAGCATGAGCGTACGCAGTCGAGAGGCCGTTTCCGTGATCGACGACAACGAGGTTCCCGTAACCACCGAGCCACCCTGCGTGGATCACGGTGCCCGAGGCGACCGCCCAGATCGGCGTTCCCGACGAGGCGCTGATGTCGATTCCCTCGTGCATCCGCCCCCAGCGCATGCCGAAGCCGCTCACGACGGTGCCGTTGACCGGCCAGATGAAACCTGACGGCGAAACGGCACCCGATCCCGACGAGCCCGCTCCGCCGCTCTGCACGCTCTGGGCGCTCTGGATCGCCGCAGCCAGGCTGGCGCTCTCCGCAGCGAGGGTCTCGACCTCGGCGAGGTGCTGCTCGCTCGACTCCCGGACATCGGTCAACGCGGTCCGCTTGAGGGAACGGGCGGCTGCCAGGTTGGCGCGGTCCGCTGCCAGGCGATCGCGCACCGCGCGTGCCTCCTCGGTCCGAGCCGAGATGACGGAGACCGTTGCCTCCGTGAGCGCACGGGTGCGCGCCGTCGCCCGTCGCTCTGCGGCCGCCTTCTCCTCGGCCGTCTTCACCTCGCGGGCGATGCGTCGATCCTGGGCGCCGATGCGCCGCACGAACTCGTAGTTGTCGACGATCTCCGCAAAGCTCGATGCGGACACGATGAAGGCGAGCGCGTCCGGCGGCTCGTGGATGTACGCGTCGCGGACACGCTGCTCGAGCACCTTCACAGCTCGCGCGTGCTCGGCCTGGAGCCGCACGAGCCTGCGGGTCTGCTCCCGCAACAGCGCCGTCAGGCGCTCGAGCCTGTCGCGCTCTCGAGCGAGCTCGGACTCGAGCCGAACGAGGCTCGACTCCGCGCCGGCTACTGCCGACTCCGCTGCCCGCAACGCGTCGGTCACGGCGGAGAGCTGAGACGTGAGCACGCCCTCCTCCTGCTTCGCCGCCTCGATCTCGGCCCGCAGGCTCGCGATCCGCGCGTCGATACGTTGCTTCTCGGACTCGATGTCCTGGCCGGCGGCCGGCGCGATCAGACCGAGCGCGGTCGACGCGACCGCGCACGCGAGCACAGAGACGAGCAGCAACCGCCGTCCCATGGCCATTAGGTTCGCTCCTCCGGCGGACGTCCCTCCCGCTCGAGTGCCCTGAGAGCGTTCGCCGCCTCGCGCCGCAGCGGGCCGAGTAGCACGTGGTAGTCCTCGTCCGAGATCGTGTGCGTGCGGTGCTCGAACTCGAGCTCCTTGAGTGCCGCCAGCGAGCGATCGCGCGCCTCGAGCAGCTCCAGGTGGCGCCGTTCCGTCTCGTCGGGCTCGTAGAGACTGTCCGACTCTGGCTCCGGCTCCCTGATGAAGGGCAGCGCGACCGCGACCACGCAACCGACGGCGAGAACCGCAGCGAGCACGAGCGCCAAGGTCAACGGGTGGCCGGCAGGCCGATCTCGCGCATGCGCTCGACGAGGCGCCGCTGCTCGCGGGCGTCGGGCCAGAGCGCGATCGCCGAGCCGAGCAGGAAGACGAGCCCCGCGAGCCAGATGAGGTTCACGAGCGGCTTGACGAATACGCGAAAGTAGACCGTGCCGTCCGGATCGATCTGTTCGGCGATCACGAACAGGTCCTCGCCCGTGAGCCGATCGCTCCGGATTCCGACCTCGTTCGAGACCTGCTGCTCGACCGTGTACGCGTTCTTGCCGGCCTCGAGCGTCCCGAGATCGCGATCGCCGCGCGTCACTGCGAGCTGGGCGCGGATCTCGGTCGCATTCGACGTCTGGCGCTCGTCGAGCGCCCGGTAGGTGAGCGTGTAGTCGCCGATGGCCATCGTGTCGCCCCGGGCCAGTCGCGCTTCTGCCACCGAGTCGAAGGCGCTCGAGCCGGCGATGCCCACGGCGAGGAGCACGATCGACGCATGCACGACGTAGCCGCCGTAGCGCCTGCGATTCCGCGCGAGGAGCGACGAGAACGCGTTCGGCCAGCTCGAGGCGCCGAGCGCCTTCCGGGCCTGCGTTCCGCGCGCGAACTCCATCACGATCGTCGTCAGGACGAACGCGGAGAACGTGTACGCGACGAGGCCGGGGATGGAGCTTCCCGCGCCGAGGAGCACGAGCGCGACTCCGGTGGCGAGCGCGACGAGCGTCGGCCAGCGGAAGGTCGTCAGGAGGCTCCCGAGCGATGCGCGCCTCCACGCGATGAGCGGCCCGATGCCCATGAGCAACAGCAGCGGGAGCCCGAAGATGCGGAGGAAGAAGTCGTAGTACGAGCGGCCGAGCACGACCGCTTCGCCGCGCACGGCCTCCGAGACCAGCGGGTAGACGACTCCCCAGAGGATGGTCAGGCAGAGGGCGAGGAGCAGGAGATTGTTGTAGAGGAACGCCGCCTCGCGGGAGAGCGGGGACTCCAGCTTCGTCGGCGACCGGAGCTGCGGGAGCCGCCAGAAGACGACGGCGAGCGAGATGCCCACCGTGAGCGCGATGAAGAAGAGGAACCAGGGCCCGATCGAGCTCTGCGTGAACGAGTGGATCGAGCTGACGACGCCCGAGCGGGTGAGGAACGTCCCGAAGAGCGAGAGCGAGAACGCGAGCAGCACGAGCAGCACGTTCCAGACGCGGAGCATGCCGCGCTTCTCCTGGATCATCACGGAGTGCAGGAAGGCCGTTGCGGCCAACCAGGGCATGAGCGCGGCGTTCTCGACCGGATCCCAGGCGTAGTAGCCGCCCCAGCCCACCTCGACGTACGCCCAGTGCGCGCCGAGGAGCTGGCCGACCCCGAGCGCAGCCCAGGCGAAGAGCGTCCAGCGCCTCGTCGCGACGAGCCAACGCTCGTCGGGGCGGCCCGCGAGGAGCGCGCCGAGACAGAACGCGAAGGGCACGGTCAGACCGACGTAGCCGAGGTAGAGCAGCGGCGGGTGGGCGAGCATGTACGGGTTCTGGAGGCTCGGAGTCATGCCCGCGCCGTCGGCGGGCGCAGGCTGGGTCGCGAACGGGCTCGCGACGGCGACGACGAGGAACGCGAAGAAGACCGCGACGCCTGCGAAGACCGGGACGGCCCAGACGACGAGATCGCGCGCCCACGCGCGGTTGAGCCGCACGGCCGCGGCCCCGAATCCGGTCAGGAAGAGGAGCCAGAGGAGGAGTGACCCTTCCTGCCCTCCCCAGAAGGCGGAGATCGTGTACGCGGTCGGGAGCGCCTCGCTCGTCGTCCGCGCGACGTAGGTGAACGAGAAGTCGTTCCGGAGGAGGGCGGCGAGCAGCACCGCGGACGCCACGAGCGTCGAGAAGAACGCCGCGATGAGGGCGTTCTGGGCCGACCCAGCCAGCCGGCGCCGCCCGAGGTACGCCCCGGCGGCTCCGGCCACGAGCGCGTACGTGACGAGACCGAGGGTGACGAGGAGCGCGGCGCGACCGAGCTCAGGCATGGGGATCGCTCAGGCGGGACCCGTCAAGCCGGGTCGTCCGCCTTCTTCGGCGCGTACTTCGACGGGCACTTCGTGATCATCGAGCCCGGCTCGGCCACGAACGCGCCGTTGCGAAGGCTTCCGCTGACGACGATCTCACGCCCGACCCTGAACAGATCTGGCTTCGAGCCCTCGTACACGACGGGAACTCCGGTTGCGCGAGTGCCGTCCCTGTCGCGAAGGACGAACCGCATCCCGCTCCCGTACGACTCACCTCGTACCGGCCCGACGACGATGCCCACGAGCTGCACCTTCTCCGTCCGCTTGTCGAGCTCGCTGGGGGCGATCGAGGGGTTCCCACCACCTGCGATCGACGTGTACAGAAGGAAGATCGCGAGCACCGCCGCGACCAAAAGCGCGAGTACGAGGCGCGCCGGGCTCGCCTTACGTGCCACGCGGCAAGTGTACCGAGGCCCGTCCTCGAATTCTGTGGAACCCCGCGCGTTGCAGGAGGATTTGAGGTCGCCCGGTCAGACCGTGTCGCGCCGCGACACGGACCGGCGGTCGGCCATGGGCCGCTCGGGCATCCGATAGCCGTGCTCGACGCACAGTTCGCCCGGTGACTCCTCCGTGAGCGCGTCGCAGTAGCCCTTGCCGTAGGCAGCGCGGATGAACGCCGCGACGACCTCGAGACTCCATTCGTCCACGTCGATCGCCTCTCGCCAGAGGTCGGTGATGCGGATGTCGATGTCGAGCTCGAGGAGATCGACACGTGAAGGCGTTCTGGACATGCAAACGAGGGTACGTCCAGCCCCGGACGGACTCGTTCACGTCCGTTTCGACTACGTCTCCTCGGCGCGAACCGTGAAGGGGACGCTCCAGTCCTGGCGCGCCTGGTCGTCGATCGTCAGACGCCATTCGTAGCGCCCGGGCTCGAGCGGAAGGGGGGTCGAGTTCATCGCCACCGGGAAGTCGAGCGGTGTCCCCGGTTTGAGGCCCGGCGGACGACCCACCTCGAATTCGCCCCCGAAGGCGACCGCCTGCTCGTCGTCGTCCTCCTCTGTCTCGAGGACGACGTGCGCCCCGTCCGCATCGAGCAGCTCGACGGTGAAGGAGTGCAGCGTGTTCGACTGGTCCCAGGGCACCTGGATGAGCAGCGCGATCCCGAACGATGCCGGCTCGGGCCCGGTCTGCGACCAGCCTCCGCCCACGATCGTGAGCTTTCCGTCCGAGACGACCGCGTAGTCGGCCAGGAGCATGGTCGCCTTCACGGCAAGAGCCAATCACATCGTGGGACTAGCATGGCGCCGTGGCCGAGCGAATCCGCGTCGGGCCTGCCCGGATGCCGTCGCGCGACGCACCGGAGGCGGCGATCGAGCTTCTGCTCGAGCGCGGCTACACAGCCTGCGAGATCGACTTCGAGACCGGCTTCTGGATGGACTACCCGTTCGCGGAGCGGCTCGGCGAGCTCGCGCGTGCGCACGACATCGCGCTCTCCGTGCACGCTCCGCTCTTCGGTTTCATGGGGCACGTCGAGCCGAGCGGCCGCAAGTTCACGTCTGCCGTCGGGGCGCTCGACCGGAGCGCGGGGATCGCCGCGGCGAGCGGTGCGGAGGTCGTGGTCTTCCACCCGGGCTTCTTGCTCGAGCGGCCGCGGGAGGCGGCGCTCGACGCCGTCGTCGAGCAGCTCGGCACGCTGCGCGAGCGGCTCGAGGGGAAGGATCGCGCGGTTCCGTTCGGGGTCGAGGTCATGGGCCGCGTCCGCGACCTGGGCTCGCTCGACGACGTGCTCGAGATCTCGCGCCGCACGCGCTGGGTGCGGCCGGTCCTCGACTTCGCGCACATGCACGCGACGAGCGACGGCGCGTACCTCGAGGTCGAGCCGTTCGCGGTCGCGCTCGAGGCCGCCGACGACGTGCTCGAGCCGGGCGCGCCGTTCCACATCCACTTCTCGGACATCGCGTTCGCAAACCGGAACGAGACGAAGCACCTGCCCTACGGCGACGGGACGCTGCGTGCCGATCCTCTGCGCGAGGCACTCGACCGCTTCGCGCGGCCCGCGACCGTGATCTCGGAGTCGCCGGACGAGCGCTCGAGTCAGGCGATCCGGGCGGTTCTCGTGGGCGGCGCGGAGAGCTCGGCGAGCCGAGCCTCGTAGGGAGCCGCCTCCTCGTCGCGACCGCGATCGCGGAGGAAGGCGACCACGCGCTCGAGCGGCTCGATCTCGAAGACGGTGAACGCGCCCTCGCGCGTCATCTCGACAGCCTCGAAGAAGAGCTCCAGAGCCTCTTCGTCCCGTTCCTGTACCGCGCGGACCGCCGCGAGCGCGGTGATCGCTGCGACCTTGCAGCTCGTGTCGTCCGGGCTCGCGTTCGCGCGGGCGTCGAGAGCGAGGCGCTCGGCCTCGTCGATCTTGCCGAGGTCCGCCAGCGTCGCCGCGAGGACGGCCTGGTAGTCGGGCAGCATGCCGAGGTCTCCGCGAGCCAACGTCATGCGCAGCGCCTCGCGGAGCAGCTTCTCCGCACGCTTGTGGTCTCCCCGCAGGCGCGCGATCCAGCCAAGCTTGGTGAGCGCCGTCGCTACGAACGGCTCGACGCCGAGCTCGGACGCCGTCGTACGGACTTCCTCGAGAACCGTCTCCGCTGCGTCGAGCTCGCCCTTGACCGTGAGGAACCAGCCGTACGTCAGCGTCGCGCTGATCCTGGCACGCACGCTGCCGCTCTCGCCCGCGAGCTCGAGCGCACGCGTCAGCAGTAGCTCCGCCTCGTCGAGCTCGAGCCGGACGATGTGCACCTGTGCGAGCGACTGCGCGGCGAGCGTTTGCAGGTCCTTGCGCTTCGCATCCAGCGCGATCACATACGCGCGCTCCATGAAGCGCACCGCGTCCTTCTCCGAGCCCTGCCACGAGCCGACGATCGCCCGCAGCGTGAGCGCGTCGAAGTGTGCGACCGGGTCTTCCTCCTCGGCGAGGATCTGGAGCGCTTCGTCCACGAGAGTCTTCGCCTGTGCGACGTCGGCGCCGTGCCGCAGCGCAGCCTCGCCGAGCCCGGTCAACGCGAGCGCCTCCAGGACGCGCTCGCCGTGCTCCTGGGCCTGCTCCCGAACTTTCGGCATCTCGATCTCGACCGCAGCCCAGTCCTGCAGCCTCCAGGCCGCGCGCGCTGCCACGTAGCGTGCGCCGAGCGTGGACCGGAGCTCGAGCGCGCGCAGGCCGAGCCTGCGGGCCGTGACGTAGGCCTCGCGCGCGATCGCGCGCTTCGCGGCCTTGACGAGCGCTTCGGCCGTCTGCTCGGCGAGCTCCGGCGGCGGCGCTCCCTCGAGCTCGGAGAGGTACTCGACGGCGTGGGAGAGGTGATGGGCGCGGATCTCGAGCAGCTCGTCGCCCGCTCGCTCGCCGAGCCACTCGGCGAAGCGGGCGTGGTGCTGTGCGCGGGCGAGCTTCGGAAGGCCGCTGTAGGCGACCTCCCTGATGAGAAGGTGCTTGAAGCGGTACGCGGTCTCGCCGGAGATCGAAGACCGCGGCTCGCGCAGCAGGAACTCCCGCAGGAGGAGGTCGTCGAGCGGCTGCTCGACGCCGTCGACGTCGGGTGACAGGTGCTCGATCGCGCCGCCCCAGAACACGCGGCCGACGACCGACGCGCGCTGCAGCACGGTCTTGGCCTCGGGCGAGAGGTGGTCGATGCGGGCCGCGATGAGAGCCTGCAGCGTGTCCGGGATCCGAGTCGGGTGGCCGTCCCCGCGTCCGCTCTCGACGATCATGCGAATCGTCTCCTCGACGAAGAGCGGATTCCCCTCTGCGCGGTCGAGCACCTCCCTCGGCAGCTCGAGAGGCGGTTCGCCGGTCGTTCCCGCAAGCTGGCCGAGCAGCTTCTCGACGAGTAGCTGGCTCTCTTCCTCCGAGAGCGCCTCGAGCTCGATGGCGGTGGAACGGACGCGGCCTCCACCCCAGCCCGGCCGGAGGTCGAGCAGCTCCGGGCGCGCCAGGCAGACGATGAGCAGCGGCCCCCTCACCCAGTCGGCGATGTGCTCGATGAGGTCGAGGAGCGGCTCCTCCGCCCAGTGGATGTCCTCGAACAGGAGGACGAGGGGCTGGACGTCCGCAAGCGTCTCCATGACCGCGCGGGCTGCCCATGCGATCTCCTGTGGGCTCCGCTCGCCTTCGAGCGCTTCGAGCATGCCCGCGGCGAGCCCGAGGACGTCGGCGACCGTCTCTTCCTCGCAGCAGGCGCGCAGCTTCTCGAATGCCTCCTCCAGCGGGTCGTCGTCCGAGATCCCGGCCGCGGCCTTGATCATCTCCGCGAGCGGCCAGTAGGTCACGCCCTCGCCGTACGGGAGGCAGCGGCCCGTGAGGACGCTCGCCCGCTCGATGCCGTCGACGAACTCGCGCGCGAGGCGGCTCTTGCCCACGCCCGGCTCGCCGTAGATCGTGAAGAGGTGCGCGCGCCCGTCGCGCGCGGTTCTCGCGAAGGTGTTGTGGAGAAGCTCGAGCTCGGTGTCGCGGCCGACGAGCGGTGCGCGCGGGCCGACAGGGCGCCCACCGCCGTCGAGCGCATCGAGGACGCGCCACGCACGGTGCGAGGCGCCGAGCCCTCTGAGCTCGAGCGGGCCGGCGTCCTCGAGGACGAGGCTCGCACCGGCGAGCCGGTACGCCGTCGGGCCGAGGAGGATCTCCCCCGGAGCGGCTGCCTGTTGGAGACGGGCGGCGAGATTCACGGCCTCTCCCGTGACGAACGAGGAGTCGCGCGACGAGTCGACGACGAGCTCGCCCGCCTCGATCCCGATGCGGGCCTCGAGCCCGAGCTCGACGACGGCTGTCCTCATCGCGAGCGCTGCCCGCGACGCGCGCTCGGCGTCGTCCTCGTGCGCCTGCGGGATCCCGAATGCGGCCAGCACGGCATCGCCGGCGAACTTCTCGACGATGCCGCCGTGAAGGGTCACGCAGTGCGAGACCGTCTCGAAGTACTCCGAGACGCGGCGCCTGGCGACCTCCGGGTCCGCGCCCGTGACGATGCTCGTCGAGTTGACGAGGTCCACGAACAGCACCGTCGCAAGCTTGCGCTCCACCATTGAATTGTAGAAACACGAGCAGAGGTCCCGTGCATCAGTCTGGTTAGCATCAGCTCGTGCTCGACCCGAAGGCGTTCAAGGCCTACGACATCCGGGGTCTCTACCCGTCGGAGCTCGACGAGGACGGTGCGTATCGTGTCGGCCGCGCCTACGTGGAGCACTTCGAGCCCCGCTCGATCGCCGTGGGACGCGACATGCGGGTCTCTTCTCCGGCGATGGCGGCCGCCGTGATCGACGGTGCAGCGAACGGAGGCGCAGACGTCGTGGACATCGGCCTCGTCGGGACGGAGATGGTCTATTTCGCGGTAGCCGACGGCGAGCTCGACGGCGGCATCTGCGTGACGGCGTCGCACAACCCGAAGGAGTACACGGGCATGAAGATCGTGCGCCGTGGGGCGCTGCCGGTGGGGGGAGACTCGGGCCTCGCCGAGATCCGCGATCGGGCGCTCGAGGGCTTCGGCGAGGCCCCTCGGCGGGGAGTGGTGCGTGAAGAGGACATTTGGGACGGATTCGTCGAGAAGGTCCTCTCCTTCGTCAACCCGGCGTCGATTCGTCCGCTCCGAGTCGTCGTCGACGCCGCGAACGGAATGGCGGGGGCGATGCTCCCGCCGGTGCTCGAGCGGCTGCCGCAACTCGACGTCGTCAGGTGCTACTTCGAGCCCGACGGCACGTTTCCGAATCACGAGCCGAATCCGCTGCTACCGGAGAACCGGGAGTTCGTCGTGCGCACGACCCGCGAGGCGGGGGCGGATCTCGGCGTCGCCTACGACGGAGACGCCGACCGCTGCTTCTTCGTGGACGACACGGGCGAGTTCGTGCCGGGCGACTTCGTCACCGCGCTCCTCGCGCGCTCGATTCTCGACAAGTACCCGGGGTCGAAGGTGATCTACGACGTGCGTGCGAGCTGGGCGGTCCCGAAGACGATCTCCGAGGCCGGCGGCGAGCCTCTCGTCAACCGCGTCGGCCACGCGTTCATCAAGCACCGCATGCGGAAGGAGGACGCGGTGTTCGGCGGCGAGGTTTCGGCGCACTACTACTTCCGCGACTTCTCGAGTGCGGACTCGGGCGTCGTCCCGTTCCTCCTCATGCTCGAGCTGCTGTCGCGAACGGGGACGAAGCTCTCCGAGACTCTCGCGCCCTACCGGGCGCAGTACTTCCTCACCGGTGAGATCAACACGCCGGTCTCGGACGTGCCGCTCAAGCTCCAGGAGCTCAAGGAGCGCTATGCGGCCCAGGGCGGTCGCATCTCGCACCTCGACGGATTGTCGGTCGAGTTCGACGACTGGCACTTCAACGTGCGGCCGTCGAACACCGAGCCGCTTCTCCGCCTGAACCTCGAAGCGCTCTCGCCGGAGCTGATGGCGGCGAAGCGCGACGAGGTGCTCGCGCTCATCCGCGCTTAGGTCGGCGCCGACGCCGGTTGTCGTGCGGCGGACGACTCTGGGGATCGATTGGCGCACTTTCGGCGCCTTTACAGTGCCTGGCACTGTAAGTGTCGAGAGAGTGCGCCGATCCTTCCCCAGCCTCGGTTGCCCGAAGCCGTCTGCTCCGGACATAGGATCGGCGCGTGGACGACCTGCTCGAGCTGGGGCATGTGACCGACCGGCGTCCGCCGTTCAAGTACGCGGCGTACGCGCGCGTCTGGTTCTCGGACACGGACGCACAGGGCGTCGTCTACTACGGCCGCTACCTGCCCTACTTCGACCACGCCCGCACCGAGTACCACCGGCACCTCGGCGGCCTCGTCGGTGTGGACGGGGCCGAGTTCGTCATGCGCGCCTCGTCCGTGGACTACCTGGCGCCCGCACGTTTCGACGAGCTCATCGAGTCGTTCGTGCGTGTCTCGAGGATCGGTCGCACGAGCATCACGTACGAGTTTTCCGCCTGGCGGCTCCCGGACGAGCTGCTCCTCGTGCAAGCGACACAGACGCTGGTGCTCGTCGACCTGGCCGAACGGCGTCCGACGCCGATCTCGGCCGTGTTCAGGGATGCGATCCGAGCATTCGAGGGCTCGGATCTCGTGGGGTGAGTTGAGCACCCGCGCGCTCGAGGCCCTCGATCGAATTCTCAACCGCGGCGGCGACGTGGACGACGTCCTCCGCGCCGCGGTAGGCGTCCTCGCAGAGGAGCCGGGAGTCGAGTGGGCCGGCATCGCCTTCCAGGAGGAGGGCGAGCTCGCCGTCGGCCCTGAGGCTGGCGAGCCGCAGAAGGCGCGGCGAACCCATGTCCCCATCGTGTACAAGGACTCGAAAGTCGGAGAGCTCTGGGTGGACGGCGAGGCGGAGCAGGCATTCCTGGACCGCTTCGCCCTGCTCATCTCGCAACACGTGCTCATCGGCTGGGACACGCGGGGAGAGAAGTGGGATCCGTGAGCCGGCCGGCCGATAGAGGAGAGGGGCACGATGTCTCGACCGGTGGGGATCGAGAGGTACCGCGCGCCCGCTCGCAGCAGGCGCACGGCGCCTTACTACCTCCCGTCACCTCCTTGTAGTCGCGCCTTCGGGGGATGCAATCCCTCGACCGAGCTGGCCCTCTTCGATCGAGGGATCGTCCCGTTCGGATGAGGCCGACGAGCGACTCGACGCGGGTTACGCGGGCACGATCGCGCTGTCCCGCATGCGGAGGACCCGGTGCGCGCCCCTCGCGACCTCGTCGTCGTGAGTCAAGAGCCGTTCGCTGCTCGACCGTTGGCCGGGACGTTGCCGTCGAAGCGGAGCACCATCCGCGTCCCGCCGCCGGCGGCTCTTTCGGCGACGACGTCGCCGCCGTGCGCCTCGGCGACCTGACGGACGATCGCGAGGCCGAGCCCCGAGCCAGGCATCCCGCGAGCCGTGCGGGCCCGGTAGAAGCGGTCGAACACATAGGGGAGGTCCTCCTCGGCGATGCCCGGGCCGTGGTCGCGCACGGTCACGACACCGTCGGTCACGGCCAGCTCGACCTGCGCGCCCGCTGGCGTCCACTTCGCAGCGTTGTCTAGGAGGTTGCCGATCGCACGCTCGATGGTCGACGGGACGCCGTGCACGGTCGACTCCGCGAGCGTCGACGAGAAGCGGACGTCCGGATGATTCCGCCGCGCGCGCTCGAGCGCGTCCGCGGCGGCGAGGTCGAGCCTCACGTCCTGGGACTCGGCGACCTGCTGCTCCGCGCGGGCGAGCTCGATCAGCTCTGCGATGAGCGACGTCATCTCGCCGAGCTGCTCGACGACGTCGGAGAGCAGCCGCTTCCGCTCCTCCACCGGCAGCGCACGGTCGCTCGCGAGCACCTCGATGTTCGTGCGCAGGCTCGTGAGCGGCGTGCGCAGCTCGTGCGACGCGTCGGCGACGAGCTGGCGCTGCGCGCGAGTGGAGTCTTCGAGCGCGGCGAGCATGCTGTTGAAGCTCGTCGCGAGGCTGCTCAGCTCGTCCTTCCCGCTCACCTCGATGCGCTCGGAGAGGTCTCCGGTCTTCGTGACCCGCTCGGCCGTGTCCGTGAGCCGGCGCACGGGGGCGAGCGCCGCGCGCGAGACGATCAGCCCCAGAGCGGCGGCTCCGCCGATTCCGGCGAGCGCGATGATGATGAGGAACGTGCGCAGCCGCGCGAGCGACTCGTCCACCTCGGTCAGCGGCCGCGCGACCTGGATGGCGTAGCCCGGGCTGTACGGGAACGTGAGCATGCGGGCGTGGGTCCCGGAGATGTCCGCGTCCGAGAAGAACCCTGGCGCGCTGCCCCGTGCCACCTCGACGGCGGCGTCAGGCACCGGGAGCTCGATGTCCCGGTACTGGCTCAGTGTGCTCCCGTCTGCCTTGACGACCTGGGTGACGCTCGAGGGCTCGCCGAATCCGGGACTGAGGATCGACAAGCTAAACGCGGTTTGGGACTCGAAGTCGAGCGGACGGTGCGCGATCTGCTCTGCGCGCGCCTCGAGCGCCTCGTCTACCTGGCTGCGGAGCTGGTCGCGGACGAGAAGGAACACCACCAGCGACGCAAGCACGACCGCGAGCGCGACTGCCGCTGCGGCCGCGATGGCGATCCGGGCTCGGAAGGTCATGCGACGCTCATGACTCGCGCAGCGCGTATCCCACGCCGCGCACGGTGTGGATGAGGCGCGACTTTCCGCGTTCCTCCGTCTTCCGGCGGAGGTAGCCGATGTACACGTCGAGCGAGTTCGACGTCGGCCCGAAGTCGAAGCCCCACACGCGCTCGAAGATGATCGAGCGCGTGAGAACCTGCCTGGGGTTTCGCAGGAAGAGCTCGAGCAGCGAGAACTCGGTGCGGGTGAGCTCGATCGGTTCGCCGGCACGGTGAACCTCGCGCGTGCCGGGATCGAGCTCGAGATCCGCGAACCGCAAGGTGTCGGTCGAGTCGGTGCCGGAACGCCTGAGCAGCGCCCGGAGGCGCGCGAGAAGCTCCGCCAGGGCGAACGGCTTTGGCAGATAGTCGTCGGCGCCGGCGTCGAGGCCGGCGACGCGGCTGTCGACCTCGGCCTGCGCTGTCAGCATGAGCACCGGCACCACGTTCCCGGACGCACGCAGGCGCCGGCACACCTCGAGACCGTCGACACCGGGCATGAGGATGTCCAGGATCACCGCCTCCGGCTGCTCGCTGCGCGCGAGACGGGAGATCGCCTCGTCGCCGTCCGCTGCCAGCTCCACCACGTAGCCCTCGAGCTCGAGCGCGCGGCGAAGCGACTCGCGGACGGCAGGCTCGTCGTCGACGACGAGGATGCTCACAGGCGCGCTCTCCACATGAGCGCAATTGTGCGCGACGTTCACCGCGCTCATCGCGGGTCTTAGCGAGTTCTTAGCCCGCCCTCAGGCAGTCCTTAGCCGCGGCGGCTGACATGGCCGCATGTCCGGTGGCACAACTCGAACCATGTCGATGCTCGCGGCGCTCGCTGCAGCGACCGCGCTCGGCGCGGCGGTCGGGGCAGGCACATACGCAGTGCTCTCCGACGACGCTCCGCCCGAGGTTCGGGAGGTCGCCGTCGAGAGCTCGGAGCCGGCTGCCGACGCAGGTGCCGCGACGTTCGCCGACGTGTACGCCGACGCGTACAAGAGCGTCGTCGAGATCACGGCGTCCGGCTCCGAGACCAATCAGTTCAGCGGGCCGGGTGGCGGCCAGGCGCAGGGCTCCGGTTTCGTCTACGACCGGGACGGCACCGTCGTCACGAACCAGCACGTCGTGGACGGCGCGGCGTCGATCTCGGTTCGCTTCTGGGACGGCACGTCGCACTCGGCCGAGCTCGTCGGCGCCGATCCCTCGACGGATCTCGCGGTGCTGAAGGTCGATGCACAGGCGTCCCTCCTCGTTCCGCTGCAGCTCGGAGACTCGAGCGCGCTGGACATCGGAGACCCGGTCGCGGCGATCGGCAGTCCGTTCGGCCTCGAGGGCACGCTGACGACCGGCGTCGTGAGCGCGCTTCACCGCCAGATGACGGCGCCGAACCGGTTCACGATCACGGACTCGATCCAGACGGACGCCGCGATCAACCACGGGAACTCCGGCGGACCGCTGCTCGACGCACGCGGCCGCGTCGTCGGGGTCAACGCCCAGATCGAGAGTGAGACCGGCGGGAACGACGGAATCGGGTTTGCGATCCCCTCCAACACCGTCCGGTCGGTCGTCACGCAGCTGCTCGACACGGGCACCGTCGAGCACGCCTACCTCGGCATCACCATGGTCGCCGTCGAGGACGGGCTCGCCATCACCGAGGTGAGGGCAGGCACGCCGGCGCAGGAGGCGGAGCTACGGGCGGCGACCGGGTCGACGACCGTGGACGGAACCGAAGTGCCGACCGGCGGTGACGTGATCGTCGCCTTCGACGGCGAGCCCGTCACGACTTCGGCGGAGCTCCAGAGCGCGGTCGATGCGAAGCAGCCCGGCGACGAGGTCACGCTCACCGTGCTCCGCGACGGCGAGCAGCAAGCAGTCGAGATCACGCTCGGCACGCGGCCTTCTTAGAAGCTTCTTCGGCCGCCCTCAGGGCGACCTTAGGTCGCTGCGGTTTGATGACTCCGGTGAGCGCGAACGGCGCGCTCGGGACGAAAGGAGTCACATGTAGAAGGCGAAGCGCACGGCAACGAGCTTTCCGAAGGCCGCTCCGGCAATGGACCGAGTGCGGCCTTCGGTCTGTCTCGGCGCACGGGTCGCTTTCGTCTAGATTCGCTTCGTGGCGCGAGGCTGGCAGAGCATCCGGCTCGACGAGATCGAGCCGATCGCGGTCGTCGACGGAAAGCTCCTCTGGCGCCCCGTGCGCCGGACGCTCGACATCGGCGCGTTCGGAATGAACGCGTACGTCGCACCGAACGCCGGCGACGATGTGGTCGAGGAGCACACCGAGCGCACGCTCGGCCACGAGGAGGCTTACGTCGTCCTGGCCGGCCGCGCGACGTTCACGCTCGACGACGAGACGCTCGACGCGCCTGCAGGGACCGTCGTCTTCGTTCGCGATCCCGCGGTGCGGCGTCACGCCCGGGCCGAGGAGCCCGAGACGGCCGTGCTCGCCGTCGGCGGGCCGCGCGAGGCGGCGTACGAGCCGTCGCCGTGGGAGGACTTCTTCGCTGCGGAGAGGCACCGCAACGCCGGGAACTACGAGGCGTACGTCGCGGAGCTCGAGGATGCTGCGGAGCGTCGTCCCGACCACCCGGGCACGCTGTACAACCTCGCCTGCGCCGAGGCGCTCGCGGGCAGGCCCGACGTCGCGCTGCAGCACCTCCTGCGAGCGCTCGAGCTCAACCCGGACTTCGCCGAGCATGCCCGCGCGGACGAGGACTTCGTGTCGCTTCGCGATCGTCCTGAGTGGCCGTTCGGAGACTGAGCGCCGTCATGGTCGAGGCGAGGCAAGCCTCGCCCTTACGAACCGGAGAGCGATCGCGGTGCGGCGGTTCTGAGCCGGGCATGCCCGGCTCCTACACCCTGTGTCTCTCGACCCTGACCGACGGTGTGTCGTGGCGAGGCTTGCCTCGCCCTGAGGCACGGCATCCGTCGGCGCTACGGGATCAGGACGGCGTGACGCGGTAGGCGTCGAAGACCGCGTCGAGGTTTCGGAGCGCGGCGAGGAGCGAGCGCAGGTCCTTGACCTCGCCGACCTCGGCCGTGTACCAGTTCCGAGCCATCCCGTCCTGCACGACGCCGCCGTAGGAGACGATGTTCGCGCCGTGCTCGGCGAAGGTCCGCGCGACGTCCTCGAGCAGCCGCGCGCGATCCCAGGCATCGACCGAGATCTGCACGCGGAAGCTGGCCGACGCGCCTCCCTCCCACTCCACCTCGGTGAAGCGTTCCGGATTTCGCTGGAGAGCACGGACGTTCGGACAGTCCTCGCGATGGACCGTGATTCCGCGCCCCAGCGAGATGTAGCCCACGATGTCGTCTCCGGGGACGGGCGTGCAGCACTTCGCCAGGCGGACCAGGACGTCCTCGACGCCGATGACGTTGATGCCGAGCTTCCCGCTCGAGACCGCGGTTCTGGCGCGCGCCGGCTTGGTCGTGATCGCCGGCTCCTCGGCGACCTCGTCCGTCTTCAACCGCTGGAGAACCTTGTTGACGATCTGTCCCGGCTGCAGCTTCCCGCCGCCGAGCGCGACGTAGAAGTCCTCCGCCTTCTTGAACCCCGTCTCGCGGATCACCTGCGCGAGGACGCTCGAGCCCTGGAGCTTGCGATACGGCAGGTTCTGGGCCTTCAGCGCCTGGTCGAGAAGGTCGCGGCCCTTCGCCTCGGTCTCGCCGCGTGTCTCCCGCTGGAACCACTGCCGGATCTTGTTCCTCGCGCGTGAGGACGTCGCGAGCGCGAGCCAGTCGCGCGATGGGCCACGGCCGGACTTCGAGGTCAGGATCTCGACGAAGTCCCCGTTCTTCAGGCGGTAGTGGAGCGGCACGATGCGTCCGTTCACCTTCGCGCCGACCGTCCTGTGGCCGACGTCGGTGTGCACCGCGTACGCGAAGTCGATCGGCGTCGCGTTCGTCGGGAGCACCTTGACCTCGCCCTTCGGGGTGAAGACGTACACCTCCTCGGAGAAGAGGTCGGTACGAAGCGTCCGCATGTACTCGCTCGGGTCCTGCTCCTCCTCCTGCGAGTCCATGAGCGACTTGACCCACACGAGCCACTCGTCGTCGGCCTTCGCGCCGCGGCCGCGCTTGTAGAGCCAGTGCGCCGCGACGCCGTACTCGGCTTCCTCGTGCATGTCGCGCGTCCGCACCTGGATCTCGAGCGGCCTTCCCTCCGGCCCGATCACCGTCGTGTGCAGGGAGCGGTAGCGGTTCAGCTTCGGCATGGCGATGAAGTCCTTGAAGCGGCCGGGCATCGGCTTCCAGAGCGAGTGGGCGAGGCCGAGCGCCGCGTAGCAGTCGCGTGTCCCTTCGTCGCCCGAGCGCTCGCAGGTGACGCGCATCGCGGTGAGGTCGTGGATCTCGTTGAACTCCCGCCCGCGCTTGGCCATCTTGTCGTAGATCGAGTAGAGGTGCTTCGCCCGGCCGGTGATGTCCGCCGGGACATCGGCTTTCCGCAACTCGTTGTCGAGGATCTCAGCCGCCTTCTCCGCCTGCGCCTCGCGGTCCGCCCGCTGGTCGGCCACCATCGCCTTGATCTCGGCGTACTTACGCGGGTGGAGCGTCTGGAAGGAGAGGTCCTCGAGCTCCCACTTCAGCGCGTGGATGCCGAGCCGGTGCGCGAGCGGCGCATACACCTCGAGCGTCTCACGGGCCTTCTGCGCCTGCTTCTGCTTCCCGAGATACTCGATCGTCCGCATGTTGTGGAGGCGGTCGGCGAGCTTGATGAGGATGACGCGGACGTCCTGCGCCATCGCGACGATCATCTTCCGGTAGTTCTCGGCCTCGGCCTGCTCGCGGCTCTGGAACGTGATCCGCGTGAGCTTCGTGACGCCCTCGACGAGCTGCGCTATCTCCGGCCCGAACTCGACGCGGATCTCGTCCATCTCCGCGCCCGTGTCCTCCACGACGTCGTGCATGAGCGCCGCGGCGATCGTCTGCTCGTCGAGATGCAGCTCCGCGCAGATACGCGCGACGCCGAGCGGATGGTGGATGAACTCCTCGCCCGAGCGCCGCGTCTGGCCCTCGTGGGCGCGCTCCGCGGTCTGGAATGCCCTCCGCAGAAGATCCGTGTCGACGTCCGAGTTGTACGTCGCGACCTCGGCGATGAGCTCCTCGATGAGGCCTTCATGACGTCGTTTCGCATCGAGAACGCTCATGGGATCAGTGTACTCAGCGCCCTCCCGGAGGCATTCGCCGGCGCAGGAGCCCTCGCGGCCGCGGCGAAATCAGCCGATCGATGCAGACGTTCAGACGCTGGCTCAGGCAGCGGCGGGCGAGGCGACTCGCCGTCGTCATGCGGGACGCGCTCGTGCCCGCCCGCCCCGGTCTCGGCTAAGGCTCACGCCGCGCGCGGGAGCACGTCCGGCTCGAGGAGCCCTCGAAACGCCTCCGACTCGAGCAGCTGCCTGCGACGGCTCGGCTCCGCAGGGTCTAGCCTCAGCTCCTCGAAGACCCGCCGCGCCTCCGGCGTCCACGCCTGCTCGCCCTGTATCCAGAGACCGGCGAGCCACTCGCGGACGCTCTCGTAGGCCTCGGGCGTGTCGAACACCCGCCGGACCACCAGCTGTGGAGCCACGGTGCCGTTCCAGTGGTTCTCCTTGAGCCTGCAGGCGACGTCGAACCGGCCCCCCGCACCCAGCCGAGCATGGAACCGGTCGAGCTGCGAGCCCATGCCGAACGCGATCGCGCTCCCCGCGTCGTGCCCTTGCTGACGCACGCGGAAGCGGAGGTGCTTCCCTTCCCCGACCGTCGCCGGTGCGACGGGCTGGCATGCGGGCACGAGCAGCGTCACGTCCGGGTTCCCGAGGCCGAAGGGCGCGAGCCGGTCGAGCTCCTGGGCGAGCCCGAGTGTGAGGTCTCGTCCCGAGACGACGGCATCGATCGCGATCGTCGGAGCGAGGTCCTCCTCGTCGAGCACCTCGTCGGCGTGCGCCGCGAACGCCTCCGCGAACACTTCGAGCTGCTCCGGCGCGATCGACAGCCCGGCGGCAGCGCGGTGCCCGCCGAAGCGCTCGAGGTGCTCGGCGCAGGCAGCCAGCGCACCGTGCAGGTCGAAGTTCGCGATCGAGCGGCCGGAGCCCTTCCAGCCGTCGCTCGAGCCCGCGATGAGGACGACCGGGCGATGGAACCGCTCGACGAGCCGCGACGCCACGATGCCGATCACGCCCTCGTGCCACTCCTCGCTCCAGAGGACGTAGCCGCGACTCCGGCTCGCCTTCGCAGGAAGCGCCTCGACCTTGGCGACCGCGTCTCTCAGGATCCGGTCCTCGACCGCCTGGCGCTCGCGGTTCAGCTCCTCGAGCTCGGACGCGAGCTCCTTCGCGCGCTCGGCGTCGTCGGTGAGGATCAGCTCGAGCGCGATGTCCGGACGGCAGAGTCGTCCCGCCGCGTTGATCCTCGGCGCGAGCCGGAACCCGATCGCCGACGCCTCGACCGTCGCGGGATCGACGCTCGCGCCTCGCATGAGCGCGCGGAGACCGGGCCGGCGCGTGCACGAGAGCGCCCGGAGCCCCGCGGCGGCGAGCGCGCGATTCTCGTCCAGTAGAGGGACGACGTCGGCGATCGTCGCGAGCGCGACGAGGTCGAGCTGGCGGCGGAGCGCCGGGCTCTCCGGTCCGAGCAGCGCCTCGCCGAGCTTGTAGACGACGCCCGTGCCGCAGAGCTCGGGAAAGGGGTAATCGGCCGGGCGAGCAGGCTCGAGCCGCGTCGCCACGATCGGGCAATCGGGAAGCGTCGGGCCCGGTCGATGGTGGTCGGTCACGATCACGTCGAGGCCGAGCTCCTTCGCCTCCGCGATCTCCTCGACCGCGGTGATCCCGCAGTCGACCGTGACGACGAGCCCGATGCCATCCTCGACGAGCCGACCCAGCGTGTCGCGCGACACGCCGTAGCCCTCCTCGAAGCGGCTCGGCAGGTGCCAGACGACATCCGCGCCGAGCTCCCTGAGGAAGAGCACCGCGAGCGCCGTCGCGCAGATGCCGTCGACGTCGTAGTCCCCGTGGACGCAAATCCGCTTCCCCGCCTCGACCGCGGCACGGATACGCGTGACCGCGACATCCATGTCGCCGAGGAGGCGCGGGTCGTGCCCCGGCAGGTCGGCCGCGAGGAACCTGCGGGCGGCGTCGGGCTCGCCGTAGCCGCGGCGGACGAGGACGGATGCGGTCACCTCGCTCAGGGAGAGCTCACGCGCGAGCTCCTCGGCCGCGGAGACGTCGAGCGAGTCGAGAGTCCAGACACCCGTCACGAAGGTGACGGTACGGACGAGATCGGACGGCCTCTAGCTCCCGGACAGGGCCGTTACAGCCGGCGTCTGGCTGAAGCCAGACCCGTGGAGTTCACTGCTCGCGGCGGCGCCGAAGCGAGTCGAGCACGACCTTCACCCAGAGCAGGACGATGCCGACGGTGACGCCGAGCACGATGACCGCGATCGGCGCGTAGTACGCCATCTGCTCGAGCGAGTACTTCGTCACCGCCGCGCCCACGAGCCAGATCGCGAGGACCACGACCGCCATGACGACCCAGGTTCGACCGCTGCTCACTTCTCGAAGCCTAGATACGCTGGGCGGGGTGCTCACCGCCAACTACCGCTCCGGAGACGACTTCGTCGTCGAGTTCCTGGGCCACCGCTTCGAGTTCAACGCGGACGACTTCGCGGAGCGGGTCACCTCGGCTGCCGTCCGCCTCGGCCTCGTCGGATCGAACGACCTGGACGAGGACGAGGCCACCGATCTCGTGGAACTGGTAGCCGACGGCCGCATCGTCGATCCGCGCAGCGGTCTCGGCCTCTACCTCGTGCGCCACTGGGAGCAGATCTCGCTCGTCGAGGGCGAGTCGCTCGTCTACTGGCTGCGCAAGCTCGTCTTCCGCGGCGCCTGGCTCGACCACCGCGTCAAGGAGGGCCTGCTCGACGTGAACTGGCTCGAGGACACCGGCGAGTTCGGATACGCGGAGCCGGAGGGCGGCAGAGCCCTCCTCGAGCTCGCACCGGTGCCCTCGTGGCGCGAGCTGCAGTACCGCGGCTGATCTCGCCTCACGCGCCGACGCACGGGCGCAGAGACGTGTCCTCAAGCTGAGGGGGATAGCCCATCGTTCTGACGTCCTCGATGCCGTTACGGGTGCGTCGGTAGCGGGGATCGACCTTGGTCCGCCGTCTCCATTCGACGTGGCGGAATAGGACAACTGGCCGCCGAAAAGCGCACAGCCAAGCGAAGTCGGAGCTCCTTACAGTGCCTGGCACTGTTAAGTCACAAGAGAGCGCCGATGTGTCCACATCCGGTTGCCCGCTGAAGACCTGGCTGCCGGTGCTACGCCTTGGGCTTGGGCTCTCGTGCTGGAGCCGCGGTCGGGCGCTCGGTCTCCGCGCCACGTTCTTCGCCGTCTCGCTGGTCGGATTCTTCGCGTGGGCGTACCGCCGATCGAGCGGTACAGGGACGAGCTCGACGTGCTGTTCCCGACGCCGCCTCGCGGCGACGGTTGTCGAGCTCTACTTCGGCCGCAAGCGCAGCGAGACGACGCCGCCTTCGCGGGTCGTCGTCTCGAGCCACTCCATCGGCGGCGTGCTCATGCCCTCCGCGAAGAGCCGTTTGCCGCGACCCAGGACGATCGGACAGGTCCAGAGGTGGAGCTCGTCGACGAGGCCGTCCTCCATGAGGGACTGGACGACGGAGAGGCTCCCCCACACGACCATGTCCGCGCCCTCCTCCTGCTTGAGTCTCCTCACCTCGTCGGAGGCGCTGCCGCTGACGACTCGGGGCTCCTCCCACTTCCCCCACGGCGCGCTGTCGAGCGTGCTCGAGAAGACCACCTTGGGCGTCGAGTTCAGCGCGTCGGCGATCAGCTCGGTCTCTGTCGTCTGCTCGGGCCAGTACTGCGCGAACATCCGATAGGTCGTCGCTCCGAGCAGGATCGTGTCGACCTTGGACACGAACGCGAGCTGGTCGCGGGCCGCTTCGCTGTCAGCGGCGTCGACACTCGTCGACTCGGCGATGAAGTCGAGCTCGCCGTTCGGCCCCGCGGCGAAGCCGTCGAGCGTCACGAACTCTTGGACGATGACCCTGCGCACGTCGGGGATTGTTCCCCCTACGCAGCCGGGCTGAACCCGAACGTGCGCGTGGGGTCGGGCGCCGAGATCTCGATCAGCTTCACCGTGCCGATCGGAACCACGAGCCGCCGCGGCTCCTCCCCGTCCTCGCGGTGCGGGACGAAGGAGAAGAACCCGTATCCCGGCTCGGGCTCGACACTCTCGAGGATGTGCCGTGAGCCGTCCGTCAGCTCGATCCGCACCTCCACCTGCTCGAGCTCGTTGTCCTTCATGAACGCCTGGACCATCCGCGTCACGCGGTTCACGAGCTCGTCGAGCGGTCCCGCTGCTCCCGGAGTCCAGATGTGCGTCGACACGCGCTAGAAGAGACCCTCGACCGGCGGCGCCGGCGAAGACGGTTCTGCTCCGACGTGCTCCTTCCCGAGCTGCGTGATGACGCGGCCCCGCGGCGTGCGCTGCAGGAAGCCGAGCTGGAGCAGGAACGGCTCGTAAACATCCTCGATCGTGTCCGGCTCCTCTCCGAGCGTGACGGCGAGCGTCGAGAGCCCGACCGGCCCCCCGCCGAACTTGAAGAGCACCGCTTCCAGAAGATCGCGGTCGGTGCGCTCGAGCCCCAGCTCGTCCACCTCCAGGAGCTCGAGCGCCTCCCGCGAGACGTCGAGCGTGATCTCGCCGGCATGCCGGACCTCGGCGACGTCGCGCACTCGGCGCAGGATCCGGTTGGCGACGCGAGGCGTTCCGCGCGCGCGGCGAGCGATCTCGTCCGCGGCGCCGTCCTCGATCGCCACGTCGAGGATCCGCGCGGAGCGGCGCACGATCGAAGACAGCTCCTCGGGCTGGTAGTAGCCGAGCCTGAACGTCAGGCCGAAGCGGTCGCGGAGCGGAGTCGTGAGCAGCCCGGTCCGCGTCGTCGCGCCGACGAGCGTGAACGGCGGCAGGTCGAGCGTCAGCGTCCGTGCCGCGGCGCCCTGGCCCACGATGATGTCGAGCCGGAAGTCCTCGAGCGCCGGGTACAGGATCTCCTCGATCGCGTGATTCACGCGATGGATCTCGTCGACGAACAGGACGTCGCGCTCCTCGAGCCCCGTGAGGATCGCAGCCATGTCGCCCTTGCGCTCGAGCGCGGGCCCGGCGACGGTGCGCAGGCCCACTCCGAGCTCCTCGCGAATGATCGTTGCGAGAGTCGTCTTCCCGAGCCCGGGCGGGCCGACGAGGAGGACGTGGTCGAGCGCGTCGCCGCGGCCACGAGCGGCCTGGAGCGCGATCTCGAGCTGCTCCTTCGTGCGCTCCTGACCGACGAACTCGTCGAGCCGCCGCGGGCGGAGCGTGCGCTCGACCTCCTCGTCGCCGTCCTGAAGGACCGGGGCGAGAAACTGGTTCGTCATGCCGCGCTCCGCAACGCCAGGCGCACGCGTTCCTCCGCGGGCAGCTCCGGATCGATGCCCGCGAGCGCCTGCTCGGCTTCGGTGAGCGTGTACCCGAGCTCGACGAGGGCGTCCCGTGCTGTGACGTGCGCATTGCCGGGTCCGCCCGCAGGCGCGGGCAGGACGACGACGTCGTCGCTGCCGAGCTTCTCCTTCAGCTCGAGGACGATGCGCTCGGCGGTCTTCTTGCCGATCCCGGGAATGGCCTGGAACCGGGCCGAGTCCTCGAGGACGATGGCCCGTTGCAGGTCCGCCGGCGAGCCGCTCGAGACGATCGCGAGGGCGACCTTGGGCCCGATCCCGCTGACGCCGAGGAGATGGACGAAGAGCGCGCGCTCGGCGGCGTCGCCGAAGCCGTAGAGCTGAAGCGTGTCCTCCCGGACGTGGAGGTACGTCTCCACGACGATCTCGTCGGTTCCGTTGCTCTTGCGCGTGGCAGACGGGGTGGCCGCGACGACGTAACCCACGCCGCCGACGTCGATGACGAGGCCGTCGGGCGTCCTCCCCGCCGGCACCCCGCGCAAACGTGAGATCACGCCCCGGCCCCGATCAACCTGCAGCCCCGATCAACCTGCGGCCCCGGTCAACCCGCGACCTCGAGCAGGGGCGGCGCGAGGGCGTGGCAGATGGCGACGGCGAGCGCGTCGGCCGCGTGCGACGTGCCCGGCACGCTGTCGAGCGCCAGGATCATCCGCACCATCCTCTGCATCTGACCCTTCTCCGCACGGCCGTAGCCGCACACGGCCTGCTTGACTCGTGCGGGCGCATACTCAGCGCACTCGACGCCTGCGGACGCGGCCGCGACGAGGACGGCGCCGCGAGCCTGCCCGACGAAGAGCGCGATGCGGGCGTCGGCACCCACGAAGGACTCCTCGAGCGCGACGGCGTCGGGCGCGTGCGCCGCAAGGAGCTCCCGGACCCCGTCGAAGATCGTCAGCAGCCGGTCCTGCGGGCGGTCGCGAGCGGATGTCCGCCACTGCCCGTGATCGACCGCCCGGAGGCGGCCTTCGCTTTCGTGGACGATCCCGTAACCGCACGCAGCCGTCCCTGGGTCGATGCCGAGGACCTTCACGTCGAAAAGGTATTGGGGCCTCCGGACGTCTTCCGCGGCGGGCGGGCGAGGGAAGCCTCGCCCCAACGGGTTCTACGGGTAGCCGCGCGAGGCCTGGTACCTGGACGCGGCGGCGCGGCTCGAGTACGTCACGATGTCCGCGGCGAACCCGAGCGCGACGACGATCCACTCACCGCCTTCGACTCCTCCGACGACCGACCACATGAGCAGGTACGCGAGGGTCGTCCACGGAAGGACGAGCAGGCCGAGGAGCGGCCAGACCCAGGAGTCGAAGGCGAGCTCGACGCGGTCGCCGAAGATCCACCAGAGGATCAGCGCGACCCGCGGGCCGATGAACCCCGCCGTCAGTACCAGGCAGCACATTGCCCGGGACTATGTCGTCCTACGCGACGCTTGTCCAGAGGGTGGACGTTCCGGTCAGCAGTTCTCTTGCGACC
Source organism: uncultured Actinomycetes bacterium (assembly GCA_963848405.1). Taxonomy (GTDB): domain Bacteria; phylum Actinomycetota; class Thermoleophilia; order Gaiellales; family Gaiellaceae; genus GMQP-bins7. The sequence continues at coordinate 142,291 of CAWKDP010000029.1, forward strand.
AGGCGGTGATGTTCGTCGAGGCCTCCGTGACGGCTTCCTGATCGATCGTCGCCAGTGCGCTCGCGAGCTCCTGCGCCTGCTCGGCGGATGGAATCTCGCCCTCCTGGAGATCGAGGTCGCCGAAGACGGCCACGTACTGCTCGAACACGTCGGCCAGGACCTCGACGTCGTCGCTGATCTCCTCGGGCACTTCCTCGGCGAAGTCCCTGATGCGGTCGGCGGCCTCCTCGAGCTCCGGGCCGGTGTTCGCCCCGCTCAGTGCCTCGCCGAGCGCCTGCGACGCGGTGATGAGCTCCTCGCAGTCACCGGACGCGAGCGCGCCCGAGTCCGTGTCGGTCGTGTCGGTGGTGTCGGTCTCGTCCGTCTCCGTCTCGAGCGTGTCGGTGATCGCAGTCGTGTCGCCCGCCGACTCGTCGTCGTCGTCGCCGCCGCAGCCTGCGCCTGCGAACGCCAGTGCGAGCACTGCAAGGACGATCAGGAACCAGCGCATGAATCTCCCCTTTGTCGGAACGGGCCCACCCCGCGCGCGAGCCTAACAGCCGGTCAGGCCAGGTGCTCGGAGAAGAAGCCGACGATCGCGTCGTAGCAGCGGACGCGGTTCGGCAGCTTGAGCACGTCGTGCCCCTCGTCGGAGAAGACGAGGTAGTCGACATCCTTGCCCTGCGCGCGGAGCCCCTCGACGAGGTCGTGCGACTCGCGCTCGACGACGCGCGGGTCGTTCTGACCCTGGATCACGAGCAGCGGCGCCGAGAGATCGCCGATCGTCGTCTTCGGCGAGCGCTCGGCGAGGAAGTCGCGGTCGCGCTCCGGGTCGCCGAGCGCGAGCACGAAGTACGGCTTCCAGGTCTCTGGTATCCGCTCCGAGAACGTGAGCAGGTCGTACGGGCCGAACATGTCCACGGCCGCCTTCCAGAGCTCCGGGTGCATGCCCGCGAGCATCAGCGTCATGTAGCCGCCGTACGACCGCCCCACGACCCCCGCGCGCTCGACGTCGATGCGCTCGTCCTCCGGGAGCACCTCGGTCATCGCATGGACGTGGTCGAGCCGGTCGAGCCCTCCCCAGTCCCGGTCGACGTGCTTCGTGTAGCTGAGCCCGTAACCGCTGGAGCCGCGCACGTTCGGGACGAAGACGGCAAAGCCCTCGAGCGTGAGGATCTGGATCAGCGGCATCGAGAACCAGGCGAAGTTGGGCCGCTCCTGGCTCTGCGGCCCTCCGTGGACGTAGTAGACGAGCGGCCGCGGCCCCTCGTACCCGAGCTCGTCCGCCGGGAGATAGAGCCGCGCCGAGACGCGGAGGCCGTCGTGCGACTCGAAGGACGCGTCCTCGCCGGCCGCGAGCGAGTCGAGGGAGATGCCGAGCGGGCGCTCGCTGGTCTTGGGCGCGGGCGGCGCTTCCGCCGCGTCGAGCACGAAGAGCTGCGTCGGCAGCGTTGCCGTGCAGAACGAAAGCGCGAACCGGCCGCTGTCGTCGTCGTAGTGGAGGCCGTGGAGGACGCCTCCGGCGAGAGCCTCCTCGCCGACGAGCACGCGCTCGACCGTCAGACGGCGAGCCGGCTCGTCGAAGCGGGCCTCGTACGCCCACGAGCAGCCGTCGATGTTGTGACGAAGCGCGTACCGGCTTCCGTCCAGGTGCGCGAGGCCCTCGAGCTCGCCCGCGCCCTCGTGGCGAGTGCCCTCGACCGCGACCGGCTCGATCTCTCCCGGACGGTCGAAGGCCAGGAACCCGAAGCTGCCCGTGTCCTCGACGATGCTCGACACGAGGAGGAGCCCGTTCCCGCTCTCGACGAAGTGCGGCGAGCGCACGCCGTGCGGCGGGTAGTCCTTGCCCTCCTCGCGGTCCTCGAGCGGAGTCCCGTACAGGACGCGTCGCGCTCCCTCGCCGTCGAGCTCGTAGAGGATCATGTCCCCGACCGTGTAGCCGTCGGCGAGAATCGCCCTCGTGTGATCGGGGCTCCACGCGGCGACGAATGCTCCATACGTGCTCTCGCCGATCGCCTCGACGTCGCCGGTCTCGAGGTGCACCCGGAAGGCCGTGGTGAGCGACTGTTCGCGGGACTCCGCCGCGAAGTACGCGACGCTCGCCTTGGGGTCGAAGTCGACCAGGTGTGAACGTCGCCCTGCGAGCTCGGCCGCGAGAGGCTGCGGGAAGCCGCCCGAGATCGGCACGACGAACGGCACGTAGTTCTCGTCGCCGTCGCTGTCGATCATCACGACGATCTGACCCGTCCTCGTGTCGACGTGGAACGAGTATCCCCCCACGAGCTCCGGGTTCTGGAGCGCGATGCGTGGAGGCAGCAGCGGCTCGGGCACGGAGCCGTCGACGTCCATCGCGAAGAGGCTCAGCTGGCCGGCGAGGCTCGAGACGAAGATCAGCTTGTCTCCGGCGAGCTGCGGCTCGAGGAACAGCCTCGCGGAGAGCAGCGACTCGATCCGGTCTTCTCGCGACGCCTGTTTCGTGTCGGTGGCAACCACGGCTATCAGGACGCTACCGCTTCGAGCACGGTCTCTGCGATGTCGAAGTTCGCATAGACGTCCTGAACGTCGTCCACGTCTTCGAGGCCTTCCACGAGATGGACGACCCGCTTGGCCGTCGACTCGTCGACGATGGCAACGGTCGTCTTCGGCACCATCGAGAGCTCGGCTGTCTCAACCGGGAAGCCGGCCGCCTCGAGAGCCTCGCGCACGACTCGCAGCTCGTCCGGCGCGGTCATGACCTCGTAGGTCGATCCGTCCTGGCTCACGTCGTCGGCGCCTGCGTCGGCGGCTGCGAGCACGAGCTCGTCCTCGTCCACGCCCTCGGCGGGGACGAGCAGCACGCCGCGGCGCTCGAACTGCCAGGCAACGCCGCCCGTCGTGCCGAGGTTTCCTCCGTGCTGCGCGAATGCGTGGCGTACCTCGGCCGCGGTGCGGTTGCGGTTGTCGGTGAGCGCCTCGACGAGCACCGCGACACCCTCCGGCCCGTATCCCTCGTAGACGACCGCCTCGAAGGCAGCGCTCTCGGCGTCGGCACCCGAGCCCTTCGCAATCGCACGCTCGATGTTGTCCTTCGGCATCGAGTACGAGCGCGCCTTCTCGATCGCATTCTGGAGCGCGAGGTTCGCGGCCGGATCGGCCCCGCCCTCCCTGGCTGCGACGATGATCGCGCGCGAGAGCTTGGAGAAGAGCTTGCCGCGCTTCGCGTCGGCAGCGCCCTTCTTGTGCTTGATCGAGCTCCACTTGCTATGCCCGGACATGTGCCTCCTCGCGCGCCAACTCGAGGAAGAGCTCGTGGACGCGCAGGTCGTCGGTGAGCTCCGGGTGGAAGGTCGCCAGGAGCAGCCGGCCGTCGCGCACGAGCACGGGCTCGTCGCCGAGCCGGCCGACGACCTCGACGTCGGGGCCGAGATCGCGGATACGCGGCGCGCGAATGAAGACCCCGTGCAGCGGCAGCTCGTCCCCGGCGAGCGCGACGTCGGCCTCGAAGCTCCAGACCTGGCGCCCGTAGGCGTTTCGGTCCACTTCGAGATCGGCGAGGGCGAGGTGCTCGCGGTCGACCACGATCATCCCTGCGCACGTCCCGAAGAGCGCGCCGTCGAAGCTCCGGAGCGCGTCGTCGAGGCCGTACAGCTCGGCCAGGCGCATGATCGTCGTGGACTCTCCTCCGGGAACGACGAGCCCGTCGAGCCCCTCGAGGTCCGCGGGCTTGCGTACCTCGACGACCTCCGCGCCAAGGCGTCGAAGCGACCGCGCGTGCTCGCGAAACGCCCCCTGCAGCGCGAGGACTCCGACTTTCACCGGCCTCTCCACGAGAGCGAAGTCTAGATTCGGAGGGCAATGCGCCGCCTCGGACGAGCCGGGCATGCCCGGCTCCTACGTCCAGAGAGCGCCCGCCATGTCGTAGGGGCGAGGCATGCCTCGCCCGAGCCGGGCAAGCCCGGCTCCTACAACCGGTCTACCAGCCGCGGACTTCGAGCCGCTCCTCGTCCGGGAGCGAGCTCGCGGAGATCCCCACCATCGGCTGGCCGAGGCCCATCGAGACCTCGGCGAGCACCTTCGCGTCCTCGAAGTGCGTCGTCGCCTCGACGATCGCGCGCGCGCGGCGGGTCACGTCCTCGACCCAGCCTTCCCGCTCGATGAGCGGGTCGCGGCCCGACTTGAAGATGCCCGAGCCCACAAAGACGCCGTCCGCTCCGAGCTGCATGCAGAGCGCCGCGTCGGCGGGCGTCGCGATCCCGCCGGCCGTGAAGGTGACCACGGGCAGCCGGCCGTGCTCTGCGACCCAGCGGACGAGCTCGTAGGGGGCGCGGTGCTCCTTGGCCGCGGAGTAGAGCTCGTCCTCGCGCATCGCCTGGAGCTCGCGGATCGCGCCGAAGACCGCGCGCATGTGCGTCTCCGCGTTCACGATGTCCCCGGTGCCCGCCTCGCCCTTCGTGCGCATCATCGCCGCGCCCTCGGAGATCCTGCGCAGCGCCTCGCCGAGGTTCGTCGCGCCGCAGACGAACGGGATCTTGAACTGCCACTTGTCCACATGGTGCGAGAGGCTCGCGGGCGTCAGGACCTCGGACTCGTCGATGTAGTCCACCTCGAGCGCCTCGAGGATCTGGGCCTCCACGAAGTGCCCGATGCGGCATTTCGCCATCACCGGGATCGTCACCGCGTCCTGGATCTCGCGGATCTTCTGCGGGTCGGCCATGCGCGCGACCCCGCCGTCGCGGCGGATGTCCGCCGGAACGCGCTCGAGAGCCATGACGGCACAAGCCCCTGCTTCCTCCGCGATTCGGGCCTGCTCGGCGTCGACGACGTCCATGATCACGCCGCCCTTCAGCATCTCGGCGAGGCCCGTCTTGACACGCGCGGTTCCGTACTCGGCCATAGTCGGAGTCTAGCCCCAGCGCGGCTCTGCGCCCCGGTGGCAGCTTTCACATCGCCTGTGAAAAGTGGCCACGGAGTTTGTCGAATTTGCGGACTTCGGCTGTGGAAAGGTGTGCGGTCTCCTCGCAATCGACGGCGTGATGTGTCAGAGATAGAGGTCTACGGCGCGACTCCTCTCCCCGCAGGCGATACGCCTGGCCCCGAAGTTGCGCCAGAAGAACGCAGGGGGCCCGCCCACCCGGGCCCCCTGTCGTGCCTGGGTTAGTCCTCGGGCTCGAGGTCGTCGGCGTCGCCGTCCCGCGAGGCCCTTCCCGCGGCTCGCCTTCATCTCGGCGGCTTTCTCCTTCGCATCGCCGTAGGACTCCCTGACGAGCTGCGAGCCGCCGCTCCAGCCGAAGACGACGCAGATGAGGACGATCGCGAACCCGACGTTGAAAGCCGTCGTGACGAGCTGCTGCGAGATCGAGTACGCCGTTGCGGTCGTCGGGTCCGTGTAGCTGTCGAGCGCGAACGTGTTGAAGGCCTGGTTGATGCCCACGCCTCCCGGCGTGAGGGAGAGGATGTTCGCCAGCTGGTTGGAGCCGAGCACGCTCATTACCGAGCCGAACGTGACAGGGATCGAGTAGGCGGCCAGGAAGATGATGATCACGAGCACCTTGGCGATGTAGCCGCCGATCTGGGGCAGCAGGACCCATCGGGTGTATGCGCCGAGGTCGCCGAGGATCGCCGCGCCCGCCTTCGCCTTCTCCCACTGCACCAGGAACCAGCGCCAGAAGATGCGCAGCAGGAGAGCGACGAGGAAGATCGCGCCCGCGACGATCCCGAGCGTGAGCAGGGCATGGTCGACGAGGGCATCCTTCTCGTTCCCGAACTGGAAGTCGAACGAGCCCGCGACCTCGAGGAAGAGGTACAGGTAGATGAGCGTCCCGATGACGAAGTAGAAGATCTTCTGGACGACGTAACCGGCGAGCACGCCGGGGAACGTCGCCCCGCGGATGATCGCGACGAACATCAGCAGGGTGACGAAGGTGCCGATGTTCGCCGGTAGGAAGTTGTTCAGCGCCACGCCCGCCGCGTACGAGGCCAGAACCGCCATGTACGTGACGCGGCCCGGATAGGCGTAGCGCAGGATCCCGTACCACCCCAGCGCCGTGAGCAGCGTCTGCAGGGCCTGGAAGATGCAGCCGAGAATGATGTAGCCGAGCGAGATCTCGGTGACCGAGTCCCACAGCTGCTCGAGCCAGCCCCAGACGTCGACGCCGAGGAGGTGGAGCAGGCCAAGGGCCACGAGAAGGCCGGCGACCCAGGCCACGATGCGGAGCAGCCGGCGCTGTGTCGGCTCCGGCGCCGCCGCGCCGGCTGGAGGTGGCGCGGCTGCGGCCTCCGACATGAGCCGGAGCGTAACGCGGCCGGGGGACGCGCTGGGTCAGGGTCCAGGAGTCTGGGGTCAGGCTTCAGCCTGACCCCGTCTTTCGGTTGACTGACGAACCGAATACCGAGGTCAGGCTGAAGCCTGACCCCAGATCCCTAGACGGCGCGCTCAGCGCCGTACGCGGGAGCGGCGAGACCTGCGCCTCGGCTTCCGGGGCAGTGGCGCGGGCGCGGCGACGGCGCTCGAACCAGACGTTCCTGCGCAGGAGCACCAGGGCCAGCGGGAGGAGCGCGAGCGCGGTCAGGTACGGCATGAGCGCGAGCCGGCCAGTCTCGGTCTTGTGGGAGACCGTTTCTCCCTCTCCGATCAGCTCCAGCACCGCACTCACGACGTTGCCTGCGTCGCTCTCCGGGATCACCGGGCCGCCGACGAGCGATGCAGCGCGCTCGAGCGCAGCGATGCTGCCGGGGTCGGGCTGGTACCCGCCCTCCTCGACGCCGGTCTCGTAGATCCGCTCGTCCGCGTCCCACACGTGGACGAAGACGGTCTCGACAGGAGGACGGCGTTTGAACGCGTTCGCGAGGTCGGCCTCGAGCGTCTCCGTCTCGGCGTCCGTCAGGACGACGACCACGCGCTTCATGGCGGACGGCAGGAAGTAGTTCTTCTCCGGGAGGGCGCGAAGCGAGTTCAGGTTGGTCGCACGAGTGAGGTAGAAGGCGCTGGGCGGCGGCTGCTCGATGCCGAGCGCGCGCGTGAGGGTGGACGCGAACACGCGGCCGTCCACAGTAGGGAAGAGGTGCGGAAGCACGCGATCCGTGACCGAGGCGACGCCGAACGGAACCTCGGGGAGCTCTGCACGGAGGCCGAGCGCGATCTCCCGCGCGCGGTCGAGGCGGGTCGGGGCGCCCGCTTCCGCACCGGCGAGCATCGAGCGCGAGACGTCCACGACGACGTACGCCTGCGCGTCGGTGCGCTCGGGAACGGTGCGGTTCGTCTCGATCACAGGTTGCGCGGCGGCGATGCCGAGGAGAACAGGGACCGCGGCGAGGCAGAGGACGAGCGGAAGCTGCGCGCGCAGGGTCGGCGACTCGAGCCTGAGCGCGCGTGCGATCTCTCCGAGCCGCCGCCGGCGCGACGAACGTACACCGCGAGCGGCACGAGCGCGGTGAGCACGAACAGCGCACCGAGCGGCGTAATCAGCCTGACGTCCACTCAGTAGCCGCTGCCCGCGCGGCCCTGGCCCGAGATCGTTCCCGAGGACGCGTCGCCTGTCGGATCCGTGCCCGGGATGTTCGTCGCCTTCGCGTTGCGGAGCGCGAGCTCGAGGTTGAGCTTCGCGTCCGCGTTCTGCGGGTCGGTCTGGACGGCGCTGCGGAGCGTGTGGATCGCCCGGCGCAGGGTCGTCTCCGACTCGTTCGGATCGTTCCCGAAGCGCGAGAGCATCATCGCAGCGAGCAGGTTGAGGTACTGGGCGCGTCGCTGCGGGTTCGAGTCCTCGGCGCTGCCGCTCGTCAGCTCGCGCTGTACCTGCCCGCTGAGGTTCTCGAGCTCGGGGCCGAAGATCTCGACCTTCCCCGGCTCGACCTTGAGGAAGCCGGCCATCGTGCGCCGGTACGTCAGGTCGTCCTTCAGTTCCAGCACGCCCTCGACGAGCCCGGGGGCGACGCCGGTCCCCTCCCAGAGCCCAGCCTGCCTGCCCGGCGCTACCTCGAAGCGGACGTCGTCGCGCTCGAGGTCGGCGGGCGTGCGCAGCGCGTCCACCGCCAGCACCAGCAGCGCGACCGCCAGCGGGATCGCCAGCACCGCCGCAACGCGCACCGCCCACTGCCGCCACGTCATCGCCTCACCTCCAGCCTCGACAGGAGGCCCTCGTTCAGCGCCAGCAGGCCCACGAGCAGCGCCGCGATCGCGACGAACGCCCACGGGGCCGCCGCGGCCAGCGAGCGCGCCTCGGGAGCGCGCACCGGTGCATCCGAGGACTCCTCGCGCAGGATCGCGGCGCCGCCCAGGATTGCCTCCATACGGGCCCGCCGTTCCGGGGAGGGGTTGAGCGGAACGAGGCGGACCTCGACGCCTTCGCTCGTCAGGAGCCCGACCTGGTCCGCCGTGCGCTGGATCTCGTCCGGGAGGATCTCGAAGTCGCTGACGAGCAGGATCGAGACGTCCTCCAGCCCGTCCTCGCGGATGACGTCATGGGCGAGGTTCAGGCCCGCCGAGATGCGCGTACCCGCCCGGAACTCCTCCCACGGGTTGCGCGCCGGCGGCTGCTTCCCGTCTAGCACCGCGAAGTAGCGGAGGAGCGGGAGCAGCTCGCGGCCCGGGCTCCCCGGCGGGAGGAGCTCGTAGGCCGCGTCGGAGAACACGATGAGCCCGATTCGCTCGTCCGCGTTCGCGAGTTTCTCGATCGTCTGCGCGAACGCCCGCTCACTCGTGCTCGCGGACAGGTCGAGCACGAGGAGCCCGGTCTTCCCGGAAGGCACGAGCGGGGCCTGTCGCACGTCCTCGTCGCGCGCCGCGAGGAACGCGAGCACGAGCGCCGCGAGCAGCCCTAAGGCGAGCGCGACGCGGACGATCAGCGTGCGGCGCGCGCTTGGCCCGAGCAGGCCGGGCTCGCTCGTGGGGACGGCCGTCGAGTGCTCAGGCACGGCCGTTCGTCTCCCTGACAGTCTCGACGAGCGTCGTAGCCGCCTCGCTCGAAGGCGATGCAGGCGACCAGGCGAGCCACCGCGCCGACCTCGCGAGGTCCGTGATCTCGACGGCCTCGAGCTCGACCGCGAGGTGCTCGAGCGCCTCGCGCCGCTCTGCTCCGTTCTCGCGTCCGCCCGCCCACTCGACTAGGCGGAGAGCCCGCTCGAGCGCAGAGAGCTCGGGCTCCTCGACGACGACGGGCTCCGGCCGCCTGCGACGCCACCAGCCGAAGGCGAGCGCGGCGGGCAGCGCGAGCAGCAGGAGAGCGCCACCGACCAGCCCGGCGCCGACGAGCGTCGGCGAGACGCGGTAGTCGGGTTCCGGGAGCGGCGCGACGCTCGTCTTGAAGACGAACCCGAACGCGGGCACGTCGCTCTGCTTGATCCGCGAGACCGAGACGAGCTCGGGCCAGAGCGCCCTGGTCAAGGTCCGCGTCTCGCCGTCCGGGTCCTCGTACAGGACCTGGGCCGCAGGTAGGTTGAACGTGCGTCGCTCGCCTCGTCCCGTCTCGGCCTCGCCGGCCGCGCTCTGGAGGATCTCCGGGATGCAGTCGACGCGCAGGCAGCGCAGTTGCCACTCGTAGCGGAGCTCCGTGAAGCGGCCGCGATCTCGGCGCTTGCTGGCCGTCGCCTCGATGTCGTATGGGAGGAAGTTCGTCTCCAGCTGCACCCGATCCGGGTCGACGTGATCGCGGTCGACGAGAAGGTCGACGCGCGCGACGACCGGCTCCGCGAACAGGTGCACGGTAGGTGTGAGCGAGCCCTTCGCCGAGACCTGGCGCCCGAGCGGCAGCTCGCCGGCCTCCTCCCCACCCGCGCAGCCACCGGCGAGAAGCGCGAGCACGAGCGCCCCCACCACTCCTAGTGTCAATTTGACACTAGGAGTCCTCACGCGCGCCCTCGTGTGAACAGCCGCTGGTCGGCCCACGTGAGGAAGGCGAAGACGACGTCCTTGCGATCGTGCGAGGAGACGACGACGGGATCCATGTCGAGCGCCCGTAGTCCGCGAACGAGCTCCGAGTGACGGCGCTCGTTCGTCTCGCGGCGCTCGGCGCACTCGGCGGCCGGGAGCCGCACGAGGGTCACGCGTCCGGTCTCGGGATCGACGAACGGCACGACCGCGCCGCTCACGTCCGGGAAGCTCTGCTCCCAGACCGGGTCCTGGATCAGCACCGGAACGATCTCCCACCGCCGCTCGAGCGCCCGCAGCCACGCCTCGCGCGGAGGCGGCGCGAGGAAGTCGGAGACGACGAAGACGAAGCTCCCCGCGGGCAGGTCGCGGCGCTGCTCGACGAGGTACGCGAGGCCGCGCTCGATCGTGTCCGGGGGCGCGGCGAACGAGTCCGCGTCGGTCACGAGCTCGAGCTGGTGCGACCCGCGCGGAGGAAGCCAGCGCGCGTCGCCCTCCGCCTCGTCGAAGTAGCCGAGCAACCCGCGGGCGGCGACGGCGCTGGCCCCGATGAGCGTCGTCGCCTCGCGGAGCGCGTCTGGCTTTCTCAGCCAGGGCCAGTCCGCCGAGAAGACGGACATCGTGCGACGGCGATCCGCGAGGACGACGACGCGCGGAGCCTCCTCAGCGTAGTGCTCGCGGACGACGAACTCCTCGGTGCCGCGCGCGAGCGAGAGGCGCGCGGACGCGTTCCAGTCGATCTTGTCGATGTCGTCGCCCGGCTCGTAGGGCCGCGAGCTCGCGACGTCCGACCCGAGCCCGCGGCGCAGGCTGTGCAGCCCGCCGAACGGGAGCCCGAGCACCCGCCTACGGGGGATGAGCGGGAAGGTGGCGCTCACGTACGCCAGGGCTCGGTGACGGCAGGCCGATAGCAGGGCAGCGCGCTCTTCCGCGGCAAGAAGCCGCGCAGCCTGAGACCTCGCGTCGCCACCTCGAACACCGCCTGATGGTTGAACGCCCCGAGGTCGAAGCTCGCCTTGCGCACGAGCCGAGCCTGCCGATGGCGAACCCAGCGTGTGCCGACCCGGCGTTGGAGCTCCACGACCTCGCCGGCCATCGAGACCGCGGCCGCCGACTCCGGAACGACATGCACCTCCCAGGCGCGTCGCCCGGCAACCTTTCGCGCCCAGACGTTGGCCGGTGCCCGGAAGACGACAGGCGCGCTCTGCTGCCCCTTCCAGCGCGCCAGGAACGTCATCCCCGATCCCACCGGAGTCCACCGGTACGGCGGCACGGTCGTCGGATTCTCGACCTGCCAACCCCCGCCCGCTCGGGTCTTGGCACCGCTGATCAGGCGGAACCCCTGTCCGCCGCAGTCCCGACCGACGACCTCGACGTCCTCGCCGGCTGCGCCGCTCGACACCGCCCCTGAGAACACGTGCACGAGCACGCCGTTGACGTTCCGGTACGTGCCGAGCGAGAGCGTCACGCCGTCCGATTGAGCCAGAGCGCCGCCCGCACCTGCGATGAGCCCACCGAGGGCCGCGACCGCCCCGAAGCGACGGATCCGCCTCACGCAGTGGCTTCCTGTGCCACGACGGCCTCGAGCTCCTCGCCAGGGCGCGGCGCGATTTCCAGGCACTGCTCGCGGAAGCGTCTGGACGCCTCCGTCCACCCGATCTCGCGCGCCTCGGCGACGAAGCTCGGGGTGAACACGATCCGGTGCATGACGACCGGGAGGAAGAGCTGCTCGACGTCCACCGGCGTCACGAACTCGCGCCCATCGAGGAGCGCCCAGGCGCGCGTCGCCCGCTCGAGCGCCAGGCTCCCGCGGACGGAGGCGCCGATCGCCACGCCGTCGGCAATTCGCGTCGCCCGCACGAGCCGGATCACCCAGCGCCGGATGAGCGGGTCGATGTAGACCTCGTGCACGGCGTCTCTGAGCGCGTGCGCCTCGGCCAGGCTCACGACCGGGCGCAGGTTACGGAGCGGGTGCACGCGCAGCTGGTCCTCGACGATCCGCACCTCCTCGTTCTCGCCCGGATAGCCGAGCGCGGTGCGCAGGAAGAAGCGGTCGAGCTGCGCCTCGGGAAGCGGGAAGGTGCCCTCCTGCTCGATCGGGTTCTCCGTGGCGAGCACGAGGAAGGGGTCGGGAAGCTGCCGCGTGACCCCGTCGATCGTCACCTGCTGCTCGGCCATCGCCTCCAGGAGTGCGGACTGCGTCTTCGGCATCGCGCGGTTGATCTCGTCCACGAGGACGACGTTCGCGAACACCGGCCCCGGCCGGAACTCGAAGTCGCGCTCGCGCTGGTTGAAGACCGAGAGCCCGGTGACGTCGGTCGGCTGCAGGTCGGGCGTGCACTGCACGCGCTGGTTCGTCGCCCCCTCGATCGAACCCGCAATCGCGCGCGCGAGGATCGTCTTCGCCGTCCCCGGCACGTCCTCGAGCAGGACGTGGCCGCCGCAGAGAAGCGCCGAGAGGACGAGCTTTATCTCCTGCGTCTTGCCGAGGACGACGGTCTCGATGTTGGCGAGCAGTCGGCTGGCAAGCCCGTGACTCCGGCTCGGGGCGATCTCTGTCACCAGCGGTTCTCCTCTCTGGTCGAGGTGCTCACGTCCGCATCGTCTTGCTCGCGCTCGCCACGTAACACGGCTTCGCCTGCGCAGTCGGCAGCACGGCTCGCAGCATGCTCCCCTTCGGCACCGCCAGCCGGAACCGGGCCTCCGAGACGCTGACGACGCCCGTGCTGGTCACAGAGTCCGTGAGGACGAGCTGCCTCACCGGTCGCCATTTGCCGCTTGCGCGGCGCTCGATCTCCACGCGCTTCCGCCAGAAGCTCCGTTTAGCGGAGACGGACACGACGAAGCGGCCTCCCGAGCGCTCCCGAGCGAGCTGCACGTTGGCGCCCTGGCGGATCGTCACCTGCTGGCTCGTCGCGTTCTTCCAGACCGCGCGGAACGTCGACGTGATTCCGGTTCCGACCGGAGTCGTCCACCCTCCGCCCGACGAGGGGTGAAGCTCGACGAACGCCCTGAAGAAGCTGCTTCCGCAGTCCTTCGACTCGATGACGACCACGTCCTCGTGCCTCGCTCCTTCGGCGGCTCCGAACAGGGTGGCGGTCTGGGCCCAGCCGACGGTCGTCGGGCGCGCGAAGATCGTGATTCGCGCCTGCGTCGCGGCCGACTCCGCGGCTGCGGGTGTATAGACGAGCAGAGCGACCACGACCGCAGCGAGAGCCAGTTTCATCAGTCGGGGAAGCAGCTCGGCGCCACGTAGAGACGCGACTTACCGGATTCGAGGACCTCGGCGTACGCGAGGGTCTTCCCGCTCGGCGTCGCCACGACGAGCTTGGCCGACCTGACCGGCTCGGTCGTGCGCAGGAAGCCGCGGAACGAGCTCAGCTTCGTCTTGGACCGGACCACGGCGCGCACCCGGACGACTACGCGTCGTCCGGGGTCGCAATCCCAGCGATCGTCGAACGGGCCTACCGCCCCCCCACTCAGCCCCTTGCGCGACAACGGAACTCGCTGCGGGCTCGTGCGGCAGTACCTCCGGTTCACGGCGACGGTGCCCCAGCTGCGCATTGGGAACGTGAACCCGACGAGGGTTCCGACGACGGTGGCATCCGGCGAGGGTGCTCCCGCGGTCACCCAGGCGAGGTGGTCGTCGACCGCGGTCGCCGCCGAGCCCGAGATGCTCGTCGCCGCCGCGGCGAACGCAGGGCTGTTCCAGCTCGAGCCTCGGCGCCCGCTGCCCGCGCGCGCGAACGGGTACACCTTCCGCACGCCGCCGACGAGTGCGGGGACGCACGTGACCGTCCTGTCGACGACACCGGGCGCCGCAACGCGAGCGTTAGCGGTCGGCGTCCCGGCGGGCGTCCGAACGGTTTCCGACGCGCGGCGGATCACGAGCCCGCCGAGCTGGCGATCCGCGTCCGCAAGCTGCGCTCGTGTCGGCTCGGGCGTCCCGAAGTACAGGTGCACGTTCACGTAGTGATCCTTGAACATGCCGCGAATCTCGTACTGGCCGAGCGGCTCGTCGGGACGGAGTTGGGTTCCGGAGTGGATGAAGGACGTCGCGTCGCGGATCCCGAGGGGAAGCTCGAGCTCATCGACCTCCCGGCTGCCGAACCACACCGGCTGGTTCGGGCGCGTGAAGCTCGCGACGATGACGATGCCATCCGACGAGAGCCTCATCAACGTCGCGTAGGGAAGGCCCGAAGGATCAGCGGCGCCCGCGACCTGGTCCTCGCGATCGAGCGGGAGGTTCGAGGCAACCGCGACCGTCTGGTAGATCTCGCCGTTCTCGCTTCCCGTCTGGAACGCATGCCAGCCCGGCTCAGGGAGGAAGCCGAGCGCGATCGGCCCTCTCGACGCGGTCACGGTCGGCGCGCCGACCGAGCCGATGCCGACGGCGATCACGGCCGCGAGCACGAGGCTCGCACCGAGCAGCGCTGCGACCCGCGCGCGGCGCGGACGACGGGCGCGCGCAGCACCTCGCGCGAGCTCGCGCGCGCGTGCGGTTGCCTCAGCGTCGGGCGCCGGAAGTGTCTTCTGCGCTTCGCCGAGCAGCCGCTCGAGCTCGTTCTCAGACGACATGCTGCTCCTCGAGGACAGTGCGGAGCTCTTCCTTCGCTCGGGCCAGGCGGGAAGCGACGGTTCCCACCGGAAGCCCCAACACACCGGCGATCTCGTCAAGCGGCAGATCGAGCCAGTAGTGGAGCACGACGACGACTCGCTTGCCCGCTCCGAGCGCGGCGACCGAGTCCGCGACCGCCCATAGGCGCAGGTCCTCGTCGGCCGTCTCGCCGATCGCCCACGTGTGGAAGGTCGTGTCCTCGTCCGAGAGCACTTCGACCCGGCGCCGCCGCCGCAACTGGTCGACGGCGCGGTTGATCGCGATGCGCTTGAGCCAGGGGCCGAAAGGCCGCGTCTCGTCGAAGCGGTCGAGCGCGGCGAATGCCTTCTCGATCGCCTCCTGCGCGGCATCGTCGGCAAGCCCTCGATCGGCTGTGACCGCGTATGCGGACCGCCACGCGTGCGGCCAGTAGCGATCGAACAGGACCTCGACAGCCTCGTCCGAGCCCTTGCGGGCAAGGACGATCAGCTCCGTGTCGGGGCGACGTCGCACGTGCTGCCTCTACTACGTGGGAAGCCTGCCCGATTTGTCCATTCGAGGAGAACCGCGCTCGGTCGGGCCAGTTCATTGAACCG
The DNA here is from genome assembly GCA_963848405.1 of uncultured Actinomycetes bacterium. GTDB lineage: Bacteria > Actinomycetota > Thermoleophilia > Gaiellales > Gaiellaceae > GMQP-bins7. The sequence continues at coordinate 157,304 of CAWKDP010000029.1, forward strand.
CGGTCCAGTGGGGAGTACCCTCGATCCACTTCCTCGAAGTCCGCGCGATCTGCGGCCGCGCTGGCCGGACGAGAGGTTGTATGAACAAGCAGTCCGGGTCGACGTCAGAGAGTGATGTCCCGTCTCCATCGAGCTCGGTGCTCAAGCGCGTCTTCGGCACCTGGCCCGGCCGCATCGGTGCTCTCGTCGTATCCGGAGCCGTTGCCTGGGTGGTGAGTCAGGCCATGCCTGCCCTCTGGGGCGAGGCGAGTGAGAGGACCGGGCTTGCGCCCGGACCGCTACAGGTCGAGGTTGTCACCGATCCCGACGTGATCCAGACCTTGACTGCCCACAACCCGATATTCGTGATCCAGCGCCCGATCGAGGCGATCGGGCCTCCGCCGAACGGCGATGATGAGCGAGGGCGCTTTCGCTGGGCGAAGGCGATGGACGGCGTGGATGCGCTTGCGACCGTCGTCCGCCTGGTGATAAGCGGCCGCGGGTCGGCGCCCGTGACGGTGCACAGCCTCGAAGTCGAGAAGGTCGAGACGACGCAGTCTCTGGCCGGAACGCTCGTCACCTACACGGGTCAGGGAGCCGGACAACCGGTCCGGTACTTCGCGATCGATCTCGACCGAGAGCCGGCAGAGGTGAAATACCTCCTGAATGGAAACGAGAAGGCCGCTTTCCCGTACCGCGTCTCGCAGAGCGAGCTCGAGCTGTTCGACATCTACGCGTCCACGAGTCGCAACCACATCGCCTGGCGGCTGCGGCTGCACTACACCGCCGAGGACGGACAGGGCAGCGTCGTGATCGACGACGGGGGAGAGCCGTTTCGTACGACGGCCATGGCGTCGGCGGCCTTCTGGGAGGGCCGAGGCCCGCCACCGCAGGCAGCCTACTACTGGCGCGCAGGCCGCTGGTGGGACGAATGAGCCGCTCGCGTGCGCCCGACGTCCCGAGATTCAGATGGGCCCGCCTGGACTCGAACCAGGGACCAACCGATTATGAGTCGGCTGCTCTAACCAGCTGAGCTACGGGCCCGCGCGGGTCAGCGTATCGCGGGCTGCGGAGACGGGTTCGACGGCCGGGCCTCCTCGCGCTCTTTGTCAGAATGTGCACCGGCCGTGGAGACCTTCCAGTACGAGGCGCACCTTCGCACCGCGGGCGGTCTCACCGTCACCGACATCACCGACGAGGTGCAGGAAGCCGTCAACCAGAGCGGCATCCGGGACGGCATCTGCTGCGTCTACTCGCCGCACACGACCTGCTCCGTGCGGGTCAACGAGTGGGAGCGCGGATTCCTCGAGGACTTCGCCGTTCTCCTGCGCCGGCTCGTCCCGAGCGAGCACTACTACGCCCACGACGACTGGGACCGCCGCACGGAGAACGTGTGCCCGGAGGACATGGAGGCGTCGAACGGGCACGCGCACTGCATGTCCATGCTCCTGGGGCCCGCCGGCGAGGCGATTCCCGTCCGCGGCGGCGAGCTCCAGCTCGGGCAGTGGCAGCGCGTTCTCTTTCTCGAGCTCGACCGGGAACGGGACCGCCGCTGGACCGTCCAGGTCGTCGGCGTCTGAGAGAACGCTGGGGTCAGGCTTCAGCCTGACCTCGTCGTTGGGTTGCACGCTCAGACCCAAGACCGGGGTCAGGCTGAAGCCTGACCCCGCCCGCCCTAGCGCTACTCGGGCGTGACGTAGGCCGCCGTCAGCCCGCCGTCCACGACGAACGTCGCCCCGTTCACGAACGACGATTCGTCGCTCGCGAGGAAGAGCGCCGCGTTCACGACCTCGCGCGGCTTGCCGAGGCGGCCCGTCGGCCAGTGGATCTGGCGTCGCTCGAACGCGGCCTGGTCTCCGCCGTAGATCGCGAGCAGCAGGGGCGTCTCCACCGGCCCCGGGCAGAGCGCGTTGACGCGGACTCCCTGCCGGGCGAACTGCACCGCCAGCTCGCGGCTCATCGAGAGAACGGCGCCCTTCGAGGCCGTGTACGAGATCTGCGAGGTCGCCGCGCCGAGGAGGGCGACGAAGGAGGCGACGTTGATCACCGAACCTCCTCCCCGCTCCAGCAGCCGCGGGATCCCGTGCTTGCAGCAGAGAAAGACGCCCTTCGTGTTCACGTCCTGCACGCGCTCCCACGCGTCCACGGTCGTGTCGAGCACCGATGCGTCGTCACCCGGCGAGATCCCGGCGTTGTTGTAGAGGACGTCCACGCCGCCGAAGCGCTCCGCGGTCGCCTCGTACATCTCCCGCACCTCGTCCTCGTCGGCGACGTTCACCCTCAGGGCGAACGAGTCACCCGAGCACAGCGCGACGGTCTCCTCGGCCGCTCCGAGGTCGACGTCGGCCACGCAGACCTTCGCACCCTCGGCCGTGAAGACGACGGCCGCCTCGCGACCCATGCCGCCCCCCGCGCCGGTGATGACGCAGACCTTGCCGTCGAGCCGCTCGCCCATGCTCACTCCTCCGTCGAGATGAAGACGCTCTTGAGCTCCGAGTAGCTGTCGAGCGCCTCGAGACCGAGCTCGCGTCCGAATCCGGACTGCTTGAACCCTCCGAACGGTGTCTGGACTCGCACGGACGTGTTCGCGTTCACGGAGAGCACGCCTGTCTCGATCGCGCGTGTCACGCGCAGCGCCCGCGCCACGTCACGCGTCCAGATGGAGCCCGAGAGCCCGAACGGCGTGTCGTTCGCGATGCGGACCGCGTCCGCCTCGTCCCGGAACGGGATCACCGCCGCGACCGGCCCGAAGACCTCCTCGCGCGCGACCCGGTCGTCGTTCGACGCCTCCACGAGCACGGGCGGGAACCAGAAGCCGGCCCCTTCCGGCACCTCGCCCCGAAAGGCGCTGGGCGCGTCGTCGACGTAGGACGCGACCTTCGCCCGATGCTCCGCCGAGATGAGCGGCCCCATCTCGGTTTCCTCATCCGCCGGGTCGCCGACCCTGACCTTCGCGGCAGCCTCGACGAGCAAGCCGAGGAACGCGTCGTACGCGGGTTCCTCGACGAGGATGCGCGACCGCGCGCAGCAGTCCTGGCCGGCGTTGTCGAAAACCGCGTACGGCGCGGATGCGGCAGCGCGCTCGAGGTCCGCATCCGCGAACACGACGTTCGCCGACTTGCCGCCGAGCTCGAGCGTGACACGCTTGATCGTCCCCGCGGCCCCCTGCATCACGAGCCGGCCGACCTCGGTCGAGCCCGTGAAGCCGATCTTCGCGACGTCGGGGTGCTCGACCAGCCGCTGCCCGACGACGGAGCCCTTCCCCACGAGCACGTTCACGACGCCTTCCGGGATCCCGGCCTCGAGACAGAGCTCCGCCAGGCGAAGCGCCGAGAGCGGTGTCAGCTCGGCCGGCTTCAGCACGACCGTGTTCCCGCAGGCGAGCGCGGGCCCGAGCTTCCAGCTCGCGATGTTGAGCGGGAAGTTCCAGGGGACGATGAGCCCCACGACGCCTAGCGGCTCCCGGAAAGTCGCGGCGACGCCGCCCGCAACGGGGATCGTGTCCCCGCGGTGCTTGTCGACCGCGCCGGCGTAGAAGTGGAAGACCTGCGCGACCATGCCGACCTCGCCGCGGGCGCCTGCGATCGGCTTGCCGACGTTCCGCGACTCGATCGACGCGAGCTCCTCCGCGTTCTCCTCGACGAGCGTTGCGAGCCGGCGCAGGAGCCTGGCGCGATCGCCCGGTGCGACCGCGCGCCACGCCGGGTACGCAGCCCGCGCCCGGGCGACCGCTGCGTCCGTCTCCTCCACGTCGGCCTGCTCGAGCTCGGCAATGGGCTCCTCGGTCGCAGGGTTCAGGACGGTAAACGACATCGCGGCGAACTAGAGACGACTCTGCTTGATCCGCCAGAAGCCGTAGACGATCCAGGCGAAGATCGGGACGAGCAGAAGCGCAGCGATCCAGAGCGCCTTGCCCGCGCCCGAGAGCGCCGTCGCCGGCTGGCGGACGACGTCGATGATGAACAGCGCCGACAACACGACATAGATCGCGAGGAAACCCCAGTACACCAGTCCTCCTTCGTCGACGGTGGACGCGAGCCTAACGGCCGCCGCGCTCGGCGCGGTAGGTCTTCGCCTCCGCGACGAGGTTCTCGAAGAGCGCCTCGTCCTCACCCGCCTCCGGATGCCATTGCACGCCGACGGCGAACTGCTTCGACGGGTCCTCGACGCCCTCGAGCGTCCCGTCTGCAGCCCAGGCTGTCGGAACCAGGCCGTCCCCGACACGACCGAGTCCCTGGTGGTGATGCGAGGTCACGTCGGAGCGCGTCCCGACGATAGAGGCGAGCCGGGTTCCCTTCTTGACCTCGACCGGATGCTCGACGAACGTGCCGGGCGTCTGCTTGTGGACATCCGTCCCGAGCGTCTCCGGGAGATGCTGGACGAGATCCCCGCCCCTGGCGACGTTCAAGAGCTGCACGCCGCGGCAAACGGCGAGCGTCGGCAGGTCCCGCTCGAGGGCGGCCGTGAGCAGCGCGAGCTCGCCCCGGTCGCGGCGCGCCTGCGGAACGTCCGTCGCGGCGTGCGCGTCCGCGCCGTACAGCGCCGGATCGACGTCCGCGCCGCCCGAGAACACGATGCCGTCGAGCATGTCGAGCGTCTCCTCCACCCCGTCCTCGCTCGGCGGAATCAAGACCGGTCGCCCTCCCGCGCGCTCGACGGCGTCCACGTAGTCGAGCGGGATCAGCGCCGCCGGAAGCCGCCAATCCCCCCAAGTCGCCTCCTGTGCATAGGTCGTGATACCGATGACGGGGCGCGACGCGTTCACACGACGGACGTTAGCGGCGCAAGACCTGCTGTAGCGTGGCCGCCGTGCGAGCCGACGAGCTGACCGAAAGGGTTCGCGCCGCACATGCAGACGCCTGGGAGGTCGAAGGTCGAGCGCGGGAGCCGTTCGGAGGGGGCGTGGCCCGTTTGCCTGGCGCCCGCCTGATGGCATCCGGGCTCCCGCAGGCGCAATGGAACAACGCAGACGTCACCGATGCGTCGGTCGATGTCTCGGCGATACGTCGCTGGTACGAGCCGCGCGGCGTGCCGTGGGGACTGCGCGTTCCACTCGAGATCACACTGGACTACGGCGAACCGCTTTTCGTCAAGCGCTGCGTTGCGCTACTCCCGAGCTCGAAGCCCCTCGAGACCCAAGACTCGGTTTCTGTCAGACCCGAGCCCGATGCGTCCGCGTACGCACAGCTCGAGGCCGTCGCTTTCGCGTACGACATTTCGGAAGCACGTGGGTGGCTTCGACCCCAGTTTGCCCACCGAGCCTTCCGACACTGGGTCGCCACGATCAACGGGACTCCAGCGGCAATCGGAACGACCGTCCGCACCGACGGCGATGCTGGAGCAGCGTCGTACCTGACGGGGCTCGCGCTCCTGCCCGACGCGCCAGTCGAGGTGTTGCAGGCGCTGGTGGATGTCGCCGCTGCTGACGCTTTCGCCTCGGGCGCCGCCTTCGTCCATGCAAATCCCGAAACAGCTGTCGAGGACGAGATCCTCGCTTCCCACGACCCGATCGAGGTGCCAGGCTTCCTCATCCGGCTGGGCGGGAGCTGAGAGGCGCTAGCCCCGCTCGAAATAGCGCTGGCGCTCCCAGTCCGTCACGTACTTGTCGAAGAGCGCCTGCTCCGTGCGCGCGTAGTTCAGGTAGTGGTCGACGACCTGGTCGCCGAACGCCGCCCGCGCCACCGATCCCGACTCGAGCGCAGCCACGGCCTCGCGCAGCGTCGAAGGAAATCGCTTCGCATCCGACTCGTACGCGTTGCCCTCGAGCGCCGGCGGAAGCTCGAGCTCGTTCTCGATCCCGTGCAGCCCGGCCGCGATGATCGCCGCGAACGCGAGGTACGGGTTGACGTCGCCGCCGGGAATCCTCGTCTCCACACGCTTCGAAGCACCGTGCCCGACGATGCGGAAGCCGCACGTGCGGTTGTCCTTGCCCCACGCAAGCGTCGTCGGCGCCCAGCTCCCCGCGGCGTAGCGCTTGTAGGAGTTGATCGTCGGCGCGAGGAAGACCGCCAGCTCCTCGAACGCCGCGATCTGGCCCGCGAGGAAGCCGTCGAAGAGGGCGTCGTCGTCGTCGAAGGCCGGCACTCCGTCGCGGAACAGCGACGCATGGACGTGGCACGAGTTGCCGATCCAGGACTCGAACGGCTTCGCCATGAACGTGATCGAGCAGCCGTTCGCGAACGCGATCTCCTTCGCTCCGTTCTTGTAGATCACGTGGTTGTCGGCCATCCGCAGCGCGTCCGCGAAGCGGAAGTTGATCTCGTGCTGGCCCGGCCACGCCTCGCCCTTCGAGGTCTCGACCCTGATCCCAGCGCCGTGCATCCCGTTGCGGATCTGCCTGATGAGGTCCTCGTCGTAGGTCGAGGCGAGGACGTGGTAGTCGAGGATGTAGGGAACCGAAGGCGTCAGGTTCTCGTAGCGCTGCGCCCACGCCTCCTCGAAGGTCTCCCGCAGGAGGTAGAACTCGAGCTCCGAGCCGAGCATCGGCTCGAGCCCGAGCGCCGCCGCCCGCTCGACCTGCGCCTTCAGCACCTGCCGCGGAGACGGCTGCACCGGTGAGCCGTCGTGCCACTGCACGTCGCAGAGGACGAGCGCGGTCGCCTCGAGCCACGGGATCCGGCGCAATGTGCCGAGGTCCGGCGCGAGCGCGAAGTCCCCGTACCCCTGCTCCCAGCTCGCGATCTCGTAGCCCGCGACCGGCTCCATCTCCATGTCGAGCGCGAGCAGGTAGTTGCACCCCTCCACCTCGTGCCCGGCGTCGACCTCCTCGACGAAGAACTCGCCGTGGAGCCGCTTCCCGAGGAGGCGGCCCTGCATGTCGGTGAAGGCGACGACGACCGTGTCGATCGCGCCGGTCTCGACCTCGCTCGTGAGCTGCTCGAGGCTCAGCATCGCGGCGATCCTAGTCATCCGACGCGTTTGTTGACATGTCATCGATCAGGTGGAGGTAATAGCGCCGAACGTGACGATGTCGAGCCGGAGGGGGTACCTATGAGCAGCGATCCGGGAACGCCGAGCTATCACTCCTCGGAGGACGAGAGGCTCCTCCACCGGCTCGGGTACGCGCAGGAGCTCTTCCGCGCGATGGGCGGATTTCGCAACTTCGCGATCAGCTTCACGATCATCTCCATCCTCGCAGGCTGCCTGACCTCCTACTTCGTCGCGTTCGAGCGCGGCGGCCCGGTCGCGGTGACATGGGGCTGGCTCCTCGTCGGCCTCATGAGCACGATCATCGCGCTGTCCATGGCCGAGATCGCCTCGGCGTACCCGACCGCCGGCGGCCTCTACTACTGGGCCTCGAGGCTCGGTGGCCCGGGCTGGGGCTGGGCGACCGGCTGGTTCAACCTCATCGGCCAGGTCGCGGTGACGGCCGCGATCGGCTACGGCCTCGCGACGTTCGCGACCGTGCTGTTCGACTACTGGTTCAGCTACACGACGCGGATGGACGACTGGTTCGGAGCGTCGGCCAACTTCTCGATCTACGTGCTGTACGCGCTCTTCCTGCTCGCCGCGTGCCTGATCAACGTCCTCAACATCAGGCTCACGTCCGGGCTGAACATGATCTCGGCGTGGTGGCACATGATCGGCGTCGCGATCATCGTCGGCGTCCTCATCATCGTTCCCGACCAGCACCAGTCGCTCAGCTACGTGTTCACGGAGACGGTCAACGCGTCCGGATACGGGAACGGCGTCGTCGGCTTCACCCATCCGACCTTCTGGTTCGTCTTCGGCCTCGGTCTCTTGCTGTCGCAGTACACGATCACCGGGTTCGACGCCTCCGCGCACACGGCCGAGGAGACGCAGAACGCTTCGAAGGGCGCCGCCGTGGGGATGTGGACCTCGGTCGTCGTCTCCGTCATCTTCGGCTGGATCCTCCTGCTCGCGGTGACCTTCTCGATTCCGAGCACGGAGGGCGCGCTCGAGAACATCGGCATCGTCGTTCCCTGGATCTGGACCGAGTCGATGAGCCAGAACTGGGCCGAGGCGCTCCTCTTCATCTGCGTCGTCGCGCAGTTCTTCTGCGTCACCGCGTCGGTGACGTCGGCCTCGCGGATGATGTTCGCGTTCTCGCGAGATCGCGCGGTCCCGGGACACACACTCTGGCGACGCGTCGCGCGGAACCGTGTCCCCGTGTGGTCGGTCTTCGGCATCGGCGTCTTCGCCGCCGTGCTCATGATCCCGGCGATCTGGAACTACCTCGTCGGCTACGGGGTCGGCACTGCGATCGCCGTGATCGGGCTCTACATCGCGTTCATCCTCCCCGTCTGGCTCCGCTGGCGGAAGGGGGACAGCTGGGACGAGCCGCGGGCGTGGAGCCTCGGCAAGCACTACAAGTGGCTCGACCCACTGAGCATCGCGTGGGTCGCGCTGATCACGATTCTCTTCATCTTCCCGCTGTACAAGGCGGGCCTCCCGTGGGAGAGCGACTTCCAGTGGGAGCTGACGAACTACACGGTCCTCTGGTTCGCGGGCATCGGCCTCGTGTTCGGCGGCTGGTGGTTCCTGTCGGCCAAGAACTGGTTCAAGGGACCGGTCCGCATGGGCACGGAGGAAGAGCTCGAGCGGCTGGAGGAGGAGCAGGCCGGCCAGTTCGTCCTGCCGACCGAAGCTCCCTGAGCCGCACACCGGTTCTCGGATGTCGAGGGGCGCCGCGAGGCGCCCCTCGTGCGTCAGGTGAGCGCCGCGCGGAACGCCGGCTCGGCCGCAGTGCGCTCGAGCCGCTCGACGTGCTCGGCGGCGTACGCGTCGAAGTCGAAGTCGAGCGTCGAGACCGCGCGTTGCACGACTCCCCACATCGCCTCGCGAAAGTCGGACATGAAGCGCATGAGCTCGAGCGCTCGGAGATCCTCGGCTCGCGCCTCTCCCGCATAGGCCTCGAGCAGCGCCTCGCGCTGGGCCCGGTCGAGCTCGTGGTTGATGGAGAAGTTCGCGAGGTCGAAGAAGCGGTCGCCCATGCCCGCGTACTCCCAGTCCACGATCCGGATGCCGTCCTCGTTCTCGAGGAAGTTCGCGTTCAGGAGGTCGTTGTGGCACGGCACGGCCGGCGCCCCCTCCCTTCTGGCCTCGATCTCCTGCGCGACGCCGTGCGCCCGTTCGTACCCGTCCGGAATCACGCCGCCGCGCGCGAGCGCCGTGTCGCGGTAGCTCTCGACCACGCGAAACGAATCGAAGGAACCGGGGATCGCCGGTCCATCGTGGAGTGCGCGCAACGCCCGGGCGATCCGGGCCAGCTGCTCCGGCTCACGCATGCGCTCGAGCGGCGGAATCTGCGCCGTCGATGAATCGAGTCACGAGCCAGCCCTCCGGCTCGACGAAGACCACCACTTCGGGACCGATCCCGAGCGCCGCCGCGGCACGTGTCGCCTCGAGCTCGACCTGTCGGTCGATCCCGAGCAGGTTCGTGTCCGTGCCGGCGACGCGCAGGACGTAGGTCTCGCCGTCCACCTCGACCTTCGCGTTGTGATTCGTGATGCCGCCCCCGAGCGGCTCGAAGCGCGCTCCGCGGCCCGGCCACACGCGCTCGACCGCGGCTGCCAGATCGGTCATGCGCGCACCCTCTCCCCCGCCGGGTCGTACAGAGGCTCGGCCGCCACCGTGCCCGGAACCCACTCGCCGAAGATCTCGACGGCGATCTCCGCGCCGACGTCGTGCTCGGCGGGCAGGTAGGCGTAGGCGATCGAGCGCTCGACCGTGTATCCGTAGCCGCCGCTGGTCACGCGGCCGACGAGGCGCTCGCCCGCGCGCACCGGCTCCGAGCCGAGCGCCACGGCCCGGGGATCGTCGAGCACGAGGCAGCGCAGGAGCCGCTCGGGCGGCGGAGCTGCGGCGAGCGCGTCCCGCCCGACGAAGTCTCCGTTGTCGAGCTTCACAGCGAAACCGAGCCCGGCCTCGTAAGGCGTGTCCTCGGGCGTGATGTCCGCTCCCCAGACCCGATAGCCCTTCTCGAGCCGGAGCGAGTCGATCGCCTTGTAGCCGCCTGCGACGAGACCGTGCTCCCGGCCCGCTTCCCACAGCGCGTCCCAGAGCCGCGGGCCGTACTCCGACGGGCAGTAGAGCTCCCAGCCGAGCTCTCCCACGTACGTCACGCGCAGCGCCAGGCACGGCACCGGCCCGACGGCCAGCTCCTGTGCCTTCATGTACGGGAAGGCCTCGTTCGAGAGATCCGTCGTCGTGAGCGGCTGCAGCAGGTCGCGCGCGCGCGGCCCCCAGAGGCCGAAGCAGGCGAAGGCGGAGGTCCGATCGGCGACGTGCACCGAGCCGTCCTCCGGCGCGTGTTGCCGGATCCACGCGAGGTCGTGCTGGCCGAACGCCGTGCCGGTCACGATCCGGAACCGGTCCTCCGCGAGGCGCGTGACGGTGAAGTCGCACTCGATCCGGCCTCGTGGGTTGAGCATCTGCGTGTACGTCACGTCGCCGATGCCGCGAGCGACGCGGTTCGCGCAGAGGCGCTCGAGGAAGCCCGCAGCGCGTTCGCCGGCCACTTCGATCTTCGCGAACGACGTCTCGTCGAAGATGGCGACCGCCTCGCGACAGGCCGCATGCTCGACGCCGATCGCGGGCGACCAGAGCTTCCCCGCCCAGCCGCGCGGCCGCAGCGACTCGTCGCCTCGCGCCGCGTTCGGCTCGAACCAGTTCGCGCGCTCCCAGCCGGACTTCTCCCCGAACGACGCGCCGAGCTCCTGGAGCCGGCCGTAGGCGGGCGACACGCGGAGCGGCCGCCCGGCGGTTCGCTCGTGGCCGGGGTACTTCACGTCGTAGTACGTCTCGTAGATCTCCCGGGTCCGCGCGAGCGTGTACGAGCGGCTCCGGTACGCCGCTCCGAACCTACGCGAGTCCATGTGCCAGACGTCGAGCGACGGCGTGCCTTCGACGATCCACTCCGCGACGAGCTTGCCCATGCCGCCAGCGCCGGCGAGGCCGTGCGCGCAGAAGCCGGCAGCGACCCAGAACCCGCGTACGTCGGATGGGCCGAGGACGAACTCGCCGTCCGGCGTGAACGCCTCCGGCCCGTTGATGAGCCGTATCACCTCCATCTCCGCGAGGCCCGGGACGCGGACGACGGCGTTCTCCAGCAGCTCCTCGAAGCGCGGCCAGTCCTCGTCGAGCAGTCGCGAGTTGAAGTCGGCCGGGATCCCGTCGAGGCCCCACGGCGCGCAGCGCCGCTCGTACCCGCCCATGACGAGCCCGCCGGACTCGGGCCGGAAGTACACGAGGAGCGATGGGATCGCGCATCGTCGGCATGTCGGTCGGGAGCCCGGACGGCTTCGTGATCAGGTACTCGTGCGCCATCGGGACGATCGGCACGTTCACGCCCGCCAGCGCACCGATCTCGAACGCGTACATGCCACCCGTGTTCACGACGATCTCCGTCTCGATCTCGCCGCGGTCGGTCTCGACCGTACGAACGCGGCCGCGCTCGAGGCGGATGCCGGTCACCCGGGTCCCGGTGCTCACCTCGGCTCCACGCCTCCGCGCGCCCTCGGCGAGCGCGAGCGTGAGCTGGCTGGGGTCGACGTAGCCGTCCGTTGGCAGGTACGCGGCCCCGAGGACGCCGTCGGTCGTGAGCGGGGGGAAGAGCGCTTGCGCCTCGGCCGGCGAGAGCAGCTCCAGCGGGAGCCCGAACGTCTTCGCCCAGCCCGCCTGGCGCGCGATCTCCTCCATCCGCTCCTGCGACGACGCGAGCCGGAGGGAACCGACCTCGCGCCAGCCGGTCTCGAGCCCGACCTCCGTCTCCAGCGACCGGTAGAGCTCGACCGAGCTCATCATCATCTTCGTGAGCGAGAGGGAGCTCCGCAGCTGGCCGACGAGGCCCGCCGAGTGGAACGTCGAGCCGCTCGTCAGCTCGGCTCGCTCGACGAGCACGACGTCCTCCCAGCCGAGCCTGGCGAGCCAGTAGAGGATCGAGCAGCCGCCCACTCCTCCGCCGATGACGACCGCGCGCGCTCGGTCCCGCATGGGGCGAGCCTAATCCGGGTCTTCACGTCGCGACGGCGAAGCGACATCGCGTGGCTCGTCCGCAATTTGCGCGAACTTCCGACGTGCGACCCCCTTGCAGGGACAGGTCCGGTTGCATAAATTCGATCTGCGCCGAGCACGGGGCGCCGGTAGGACGAAGCCCCCCGAGCAGCCCTACGCGGAAGCGGAAGGCCGGTCGGGAAGGTGGACGAAAGCGTTCCCGGCTCGGCGAATTCTTCGGTCGATTTCCCTGAGGACACCGGGATCGGTCTTGTCTCTTTCTCCTCTCGATCGACTAGAGCACATGCCTTCGATCGCAAAGCGACGCTGTGTCAAAAGAAAAATCCGCAAATAGCGAAGAGTTGCGATTCGGCGGCCTTGACGCCCCGCTGGACGCGCCCTAGAGTCCCCGATGCACCGAGTACGGAGCGTCCGAGGTTGATGGCCCTCCGATCGGCAGTCGCTTCGGCGGCGGTCAGTCGGGAGGCCGGACGAAGACGTCACCGGCTCGGTGCATTTCTTCGTGGACCTGTGGATCGATTTCCACTCTTTTGGCGCCCTTACAGTGCCAGGCACTGTAAGGAAGCGGTTGTCGGAATTTGCGGACGATTCCGTTCTGGCAACGCTTGACGCGCCTCGGACGGCTTCGTAGAGTCGCCATTGCACCGAGCACGGAGCGTCCGAGGTTGATGGCTCTCCGAAAGGCAGTCGCTTCGGCGGCGGTCGTTCGAAGAGCCGGACGAAGACGTCACCGGCTCGGTGCATTTTCGTGCGGCAGGTCTTCCGGGGGCACGCGCGTATCCTCGCCTCGTGCGCCGCCGCCTGCTCGCCCTCGTCAGCTCGATCATCTTCGTGGACGCGATGCTCTTCACCGCGCTCACACCTCTCGTCCCCGGCTACGCGGACGAGTTCGAGCTCTCGAAGGTCGGCGCCGGGCTCCTCGTCGCCGCCTTCGGAGCGGGCGCGCTGCTCGGTGGGATACCCGGCGGGATCGTCGCGGCGCGTTTCGGCCCCAAGCACGCGGTCGTCGGCGGGCTCGTCCTGCTCGCGGCCGCGAGCCTCGCGTTCGCGCTCGCCGGCGGTGCCGTCGCGCTCGGCCTCGCCCGCTTCGTCCAGGGCTTCTCGAGCACGGTCACGTGGGCGGGCGCTCTCGCCTGGGTGTCGAGCACGACCCCGAAGGAGCGGCGAGGCGAGGCGCTCGGGTTCGCGTTCGGCGTGGCCGTCGCGGGGGCGATCGTCGGGCCGATGTTCGGCGGGGCGGCCGACGCGGTCGGGATCCGGGCGTCGTTCGCCACCCTCGGCTTCGTCGCCGTCGTGCTCGCAGCTCTCGCGCTCGCCGGAAGGGCGGCGCCGACGGAGCGCCTGACGGCCGACGGGCTCGCGCGCGCGTTCCGTGACACGCGCTTCATCGGCGGCCTCTGGCTGAACACCCTCCCGGCGATGCTCTTCGGGACCCTCGTGGTGCTGGCCCCGCTGGCGCTCGACGACGCCGGCTGGTCGGCGTTACTGATCGCGACCGTGTTCTTCTCGGCGGGGATCGCCGAGGTGATCCTCAACCCCTACCTCGGACGCGCGACCGACCGGCACGGGCGCCTGCTCCCCATCCGCGTCGCGCTGGCCGGCTCGATCGCGGTCGCGGTCGCGCTTGCAGTGGCTTCCGAGCCGGTGCTCATCGCCCTTCTCGTCGGCGCAGCGGCGATCACGTTCGGCGCGCTGTACACGCCGAGCATGGCCCTCACGTCGCACCGGGCCGACTCGGCCGGTCTCCCGCAGGGCCTCGCCTTCGGGATCATGAACAGCTCGTGGGCAGTCGGTGCGCTCGTCGGCCCCTCTCTGGCAGGCGTGCTCGCGGAGTCGCTGGGCGATGCCGTGCCGTACCTTGCCGGCGCAGGCCTCTGCGCCCTGACGCTCGCGGCGACCTGGCGGGCGGCGACGCGCGAGATGAGACCTCGTGAAGCGTGAGGACTGGGACCGCAAGTACTCCGAGCAGGAACAGCTCTGGAGCTCCCGGCCGTACCGGTTCCTCGAGCCGGAGCTCGCGGGCCTCTCGCCCGGACGCGCTCTAGATCTCGCGTGCGGCGAGGGGCGGCACGCCATCCTGCTCGCCGACCTCGGCTGGCGCGTCGTCGGCGTCGACTTCTCGCCCGTGGCGATCGCGAAGGCGCGCGAGCGCGCGGCGAGAGCGGGTGTCGACGTGGACTTCCGGTGCGAGGACGTTCTCGACTTCGAGCCGGAGCCGGAGGCGTACGACCTCGTTCTCGTCTTCTTCCTCCAGCTCGCGGCCGGAGAACGGCGCCTTGTGCTCGGGCGCGCGGCGTCGGCACTCGCCCGCGGCGGGACGTTCCTGCTCGTCGGCCACGACCTCACGAACGCCGCCGACGGCGTCGGAGGCCCGAGCGACACCTCGGTCCTCTACACGCCCGAGGACATCGCAGCCGAGCTGCCGGGGCTCCAGATCGTGCGGGCGGAGCGAGTGTTGCGCACGGTGCACGACGAGGAGCGCACGCGGCCGCGCGCGCACTTGACGATCCGGCGCGTCGGTCGACCGGCTCGCGGCGCCGTCGCGCTTAGGCTGCGCTCGCCTCGAACGGTCCCTCGGCCAGCAGCCGGCGGAACTCCATGAACTGCCCTCCCTTGCCGACGCCGACCAGCGTGTCTCCGCGCTCGATGACGTCCTCGGGCTGTGCACCGCTCACGGGCTCCGGCTCGCGCAGGATCGCGATCACGGTGACCCCGGTGCGCGCACGGAGGCGGGCATCGGCGAGCGTGAGGCCGATCGCCGGGCTCAAGTCAGGTACCGGGATCCACTCGATGTGGAGCTCGCCCAGGGCCAGCTCGAGGTCCTCGACGATCTTCGGGCGCTCGTAGGCGCCCCCGATGATCGCGCCGAGCTGGCGCGCCTCGTCGTCGTGGAGGTCGATCACGGCGCTCGGCTCGTCGTCGTCCTCGCGGCGGTAGTAGTAGATCTCGCGCTGGCCGTCGATGTGGAGGATGACCGCGAGCCGTCCGCCGTTGGCCGTCCGGAACGTGTACTTGACGCCGACTCCAGGGAGTCGCGTCTCTCGTAGATCTACTGGCATCAGGACTCCTCGGTCAGTCTAGGGGTCGGAAAGACAAGACGGCCGAAGCGCTTCGACTCCTTCATGAGCACGATGCCGATCGTCGCGGTCGCGAGCACGTAGAGCCCGGCGAAGGCGACGAGGTCTCGACTGTCTGTCGCGCCGACGAGCGGGTTCTCGGAGGCGAGCTGCGCGAGGATGATCGTGAACTCGCCGTGCGCGACGAGCGCTACGCCCGCGTTGAAGCTCTGGCGGCTCGTGAAGCCTCCGACCTTGCCCGCGATCATGCCGCTGCCGAGCTTGCCGACGAGGGTCAGGATCACGGCGAGAGCGACGAGCCAGCCGACCTCCGGGATGGCGCCGACGTCGATCGACAGCCCGAAGGTGAAGAAGAACAGCGCCGCGAAGATGTCGCGGAAGCTGAAGAACCGATCCTCGATCTGGTCCCGCACGGTCGTCTCCGAGAGGACGATCCCGGCCATCAGTGCGCCGATCGCCTCGGAGAGGCCGAGCTCGTCGGCGATCGCCGACGTGCCCACGAGGAACCCGAAGACGGCGAGGAGGAAGAACTCCAGCGGCAGGCGGTCGAGCAGCCGGTCGATCGGCCGCGAGAGCCAGTGCGATACCGCGAGCCCCGCCGTGATGAACCCGAGCGCCTTCGCGATGAGGACGAGCGTCTCGGACGGCCCGCCGCCGCCGGCCGCCGCGAATCCGAGCAGGAATGCGACCACGAGGTCCTCGAAGACGAGGATCGCGAGCACGAGGTCCGTCTCGTCGTCGCCGAGGCGCCTGAAGTCGATGAGCCCCTTGACCGCGATCGCGCTCGAGGAGACGTACACACACGCCGCGAGCACCAGCGCGGCGAACGTGAAGCCGAAAGCCGCAACGCCGACGACGAGGCCCAGGCCGAGGTTGAAGACGAGGTCGACCGTGCCTCCGAGGCCGATGTGACGGCCCGTCCGGTTGATCCGGGAGAGGCTGAACTCGAGCCCGAGGAAGAAGAGGAGGAAGACGATGCCGAGGTCGGCGACGAAGTCCGTCACCTCGGAGGGCTGGACGAGCGAGAAGGCCTTCGGCTCGTTGGGCCCGAGCAAGAGCCCGGCGAGGAGGTACGCGGGGATCGCGGAGAGCCCGAAGCGGCGGGCCGCCAGACCGAGGACGCAGAGGAGCCCGATCGTGACTGCGAGCTCGGCGAGCGTCATGGCGGCATTCTCGCGGGTGTCCGGCCGGCTCAGACGGAGAGCGCGCGCCCGAGGTCGGCCGGGAAGAGAGCGAGGATCCACTCGGCGTCGAGCGGCTCCAGACGGTAATCGCGGCCGTTCACGAGCGCGTAGTCACCTGTCCGCGGGTCCATGGGGAGGCGGGACTCCACCGGATACCAGCGGTTGTGCCGGTCGATGAGGTCGTTCACCTCGTCGAATGCGACAAGCTCGGTCTCCGTGCGCCAGGCCCGCGCGAAGCCGTCGGGGTCGTCCGACCGCTCTCCGGCGAGCGCGTGCCAGAGCGCGCCGAGCTCGGTTTCGTGCCGCTCGAGGCCGCGCTCGATCTCGCGGAGCCTGAGCATGTACGGGAGCGGACCGCCTGCGCTCGCGAGGTAGGCCTCCGCGCTCGGGCGGAAGTTCCGGGCGCGGAGCGCGAGCGGGCGCCCCGTCAGCGGGCTGGACCTGAGCTCCTCCTCGAGCGCCGCCAGCTCGCGCTTCTGCCTCGGCGTCTCCGGGAGCACGATCTGCTGACGCAGGATCCGATCGCGCTCGGCCTTCTCCACGCTCCCATTAGACCCGAGGCCTAGCGGCCGAAGAGGCGGTCGAAGAAGCTCCGGCGCGGCGGCTGCTCGGGCTGCTCGGGCTGCTCGGGCTCCACGAGTTCCGCGGGCTCTCCGGGCTCTTCGGGCTCCTCGGGCACATCTGGCGCCTGACTGAAGTGAGGCGCCGGCTCTTCGTCGGGCTCGCCGGTTTCGACGGCCGGCATGGTCGAGGCGAGCTCCGTCTCGGGCTCCGGCGGACGCGCGTCGGAAACCGGCTGCTCGTCCGGTACCCGACTCGAGTCAGGTTCCGGCTGCTCGTCCTCCGAAGCACGCATGAGCTCCTGGCCGCCACGCCGCTCTGCGAGGCGCTCGAAGTCGCCTCGGATCGCGGACCTCATGTCCTCGAGGTGGCTCTCCTCCCGCACGTCGTGGTCCCTTCACGCTCCGCGCGAGGACTCCTCCCTACTCGAGCGGGCTGGCGAAGGTCGCCACCCAGATCGCCGTGGTGGGCTCACCGAACACACCGTTCGCGCGGACGCGGGCGACCCCGAAGTGCCGAAAGCCGGAGCGCAGGATGTTCGCCCGGTGCGCGGGAGAGCCGAGCCAGCTGTCCACGACCTGGCGCGGGGTGAAGTGGCCCCAGGTGCCGAGCCAGAGGTTCTCGCCGAACCACGAGTAGCGGTACCCCGCACGGCGGAGCGACTCCGTCGGCCCCGTGCCGCACGGCGTGTGGCTGAGCTGCCCGCACGAGACCACGACCTGACCCTTGTGCGCCGCTGCCCTGCGGAGCTTGGGCGCCGTCGCGAGACGTGCTCTCCTCGCCCGCTCGCGTGCGACGTTGACGAGACACACGACGGCCCTCCGCTCGGCGGCCTCCGAGGCCGCCCGAACGTCCGCACCGGGACAAGACGCGGCACCGCCCAGAAGCGAGCCGGGACGAGGCGTCCGCCGGACGCACGCCGAAGAGCGCACCGAGCACGACGCAGAGAGCTGTTGCGCCGACGACGAGGCGCAGCACGAAGCTGCGCTCCGGAGATCGAGCCGCAGACGGAGGCACCGACCAACCGTACGAGTAACGCACGCTCACGTTCCTGCCCCTTCTGCGTGACCCCTCGCTCCCTGAGTCGAGGGACTGTCGCTCAACGATGCTCGACTCCCTCCTCCAGGTTGCTTCCAGGATGATGAGTCCGCCAGGTTGCGGCGGCGAGCATACCCAGGGCGAGCGTCGGCAGAATGGTGAGGGCGCGATAGAGGAGCGTCACGGCGACGGCATCCGCGTTGGCCGCGCCGAACGCGACGAGCGCGCCGCTCAGTCCGAGCTCGACGATACCGAGCCCGCCCGGCGTGAACGGCAGCGCGCCGAGGACGCGCACGAGCGACCAGGCAGCGAAGGCCTCGATCCACGTGACCTGGCTGGACGTGTTCCCGACGGTCTCGATGCAGACGAGCAGCACGAGGAACACTGCGAGATGCCCGGCGAGCGTCGCGAGGGTGAGGACGTGCCAGCGCCGCTGGAGGAGATGCAGCGCTCGTCCCCGGAACTCGGCGAGTCGCTCGCCGTCGCCGGACTCCCTCCGTTTCAGCCGGAGCAGCCGGTACACGCGGTTCATGAAGCGGCCGGCCAGATCGCCGATGCGGACGGCGCGCCGCCTGCTCGAGAGCGCCAGCGCAAACCCGACGATGATGACCACCAGGACGGCGAGGCCGATGAGCGCCGTCGTCCGCAGCGCGGGATGATCCTGGCCCTCCCCCGTCAGCAGCACGAGCCCGACGATCGGGAAGGCGAGCGTCGAGAGCTGGTTCCAGATGCCCGTCACCGCCACTGCGAGGCCGACTGGCGCTCCGCCGAAGCCCCAGGACCGGAGCATCGAGTACGACGCCGCCATGCCGACAGCCGCACCCGCGGGTGCGACCAACGAGAGCGCGGTCGACGCCTGGCTCATGACGAATGCCTGGCGAAAGCCGATGCCGGGAAGGGCCGCCATCCAGGGCGGGGCGAAGGTCACGAGGTTGACCACCACCGCCCCAGCCAGCAGGAGGCCGTCCTGCCAGCTGAGCGTCTGCAGGACGTCCCAGACGTCCCGGTAGTCGGCGATGCGCGGCAGGACGAAGACGAACACCAGCGCGACCACGGCCACGGCGCCGGCACCACCGAGCAGGCGTTTCCTGTTCCGCCACCCACTCCGTCCAGGCTCGGGCAGATCGTCCTGCATCCGGCAGGAACCTATCGTGCGGCGGGCGACACGCCCGCGGGAACGGCGCTACGGGAGCCGGGGAGACCAGAGCGCCGAGAGCACCACGGCAGCGACGAGCAGCGCCGCTGCGATCCCGACGAGGATGAACGTGATCTCGGTCTGCCCCGGCTCGCGCCCGAGGCTCGAGCCGAGGTTCTCGTACGCGGACTCGAGCGACTCGGCGTCGCGGGCCTCGGAGAAGGCGCCGCCGGTCTGCTCCGAGATCGCCTTCAGGGTCTCGGGGTCGGGCGGTACGGGGATGAGCTCGTTCGGGCCGCCCTGCCCGAAGCCGCCGAAGCCGCGCCTGATCGTGCCCTCGGGCGTCCCGAGCGCGACCGTGTAGACGGGGTAGCACGCCTCCCGCGCGAGCTCGGCGCCCTGGAGCGGCTCGAGGATCCCGCGCGTCTGCGCGCCGTCCGAGAGGAAGAGGATCGAGACGAGGCTCTCGTCGCCGCAGCCAGGAACGGGAGTCGGCTCCGCCGCCTGGGCGAGCGACCACGAGGCGAGCGTCCTCGTCCCCTGCGTCGGCGTGGCCTCCTGCCCGTCGGACCTCTCCGGCTGGTCCACCGACTGCTTGCCGAGGTCCACGGCCGCCTGCAGCGCGTCGCCGATCGCCGTCCCGCCGAAGATGACGAACTCGCCGACCGAGTCCACCGACTGCTCGACGAGATCGTGGTCCGCAGTCGGCGGCGTCGCGACCTGTGCCTCGCCGGCGAAGACGACGAGCCCGACGCGCAGGCGCTCCGGAACGCGGTCGAGGAAGAGCTTCATCGCCTCCTGGGCCGCGGCGAGCCGTGTGGGCTCCACGTCGTCGGCCTGCATCGACCGAGACGTGTCGAGCACGAGGATCACCGTGGCGCGCTCGTTCGCGACCATGCGGTCGACGTGCGGTCGCGCGAGGCTCACGAGCAGCGTCGCCAGCGCGAGCGCGAAGAGCAACGGCGGCACGTATCGGCGCCATTGGCGTCCGGCGACCACGGTCGACAGGACGTCGAGGTTCGTATAGCGGACCGCATAGCGGGCGCGCCGTCGCTCGGCGAGGACCCAGAACCCTACGGCCAGCGCGACGACGAGCAGGGACAGCAGCAGAAGTGGCCGTTCGAAGCTCATCGCACCCTCGCACAGACTGCCTGTACCTGGACGATCGCGCGCACGCCTTCGAGCTCGGCGTCGCCGCGGACGCGAACGACGACCCGCGAGCCGCTCACCGATCGGTTACCGGAGACACCCGCGACGAGACTCGCGCTCGGCGGCCGGCGCGTGTCGAACGCGAACGCGTGCTCTCCGCCAACGAGCCGCTCGCCGGCGTTGCACCGGGCGCTGATCGTCGTCGTGCCGGGCCGGATGCGTGCTGAGCGAACGCGGCGGGCCGCGGGCTCACCCGGCGGGACGACGCTCGCCGCCGTCGGCACCCTGCCTCCTCCGCCGGTGGCAGGGACGCAGCCGATGTGCGGCCGGAAGGTCGGGGCGCGCGGGCTGGCTCCGGTGTACGAGCCGACGAACACTGCTGCGCGCCGCGTCGTGATCCCAGGATTCACGGGGCTGCCGAGCTGCCCGAGGAATTCGACGTCGATCCCGCGCTGGGACAGCTCCGAGTCGAGGCCGCCGACGACGTAGTTGCGCGGGCAGGAGAGGTGGAACTGCACCTCGGGCCGGAGCGCGCCGCCGCCCGTCGGAACGACGACCCACGGGCCCGCGATCGGCACGCACACCATGAGGCCGTCGCACTCGCGGGCGGCGCCTGCCGGGGCGGCGCCCAGCGCGAGCCCAGCCGCCGCGGTCACGAGCAGAGCGGCGAGGGCTCTCACGGGACTCTCCGGAAGAGCAGTGCGGAAAGCGCACCGCCGGTGAGGAGCAGCAGCGCCGAGCCGGCCGCGAAGAAGTCGGTGATCTCACGGTCCTCACGCTTCGTGCCGAGCCGCGAGCCGAGCTCCTCGTACACCTGGGAGAGCCCTTCGTCGTCGACGGCCGTGAAGAACTCGCCGCCCGAGATCTCGGCGATGCGGGTCATGATCCCCGGGTCCGTCGGCACCCGGATCAGGCGTCGGAAGCCGCCCGGCAGCGTCTCCTCGACCACGCCTTCGGGCGTCCCGACGAGCACCGTGTACACGGGCACGCCGAGCTTGCGCGCGCGCTCGGCGGCGGCGTCGGGGTCGAGGATGCCGCCGTCGCGCGCGCCGTCCGAGATGACGAGCACCGAAGTCGGCGGGATGGCGCCGTCCTCCTCGCGCTGGCGCCGTCCGATCTGGAGCGAGAGGGCGACCGCGTCCCCGATCGCCGTCCCCTCCCCGAACTTGAGCGTGTCGAGCGAGCGCGAGGCGAGCTCGCGGTCGGCCGTCGGCGGTAGCGCGACCACCGCCCTCGTCGCGAACGAGACGATCCCGACCCGGTACTTCTCCGGTATGTCGGCGAGAAACACCTTCGCAGCGTTCCTGGCGGCATCGAGCCGCGTCGGCTCGACGTCCGTCGCCTTCATCGAGCGCGAGACGTCGAGCGCGAGCACGACGGTCGCCTCCTCGCGCGACACGTTCACCGTGGCATGCGGCCGGGCGACGCCGACGACCATCGCCGTGAGCGCGAGCAACAGGACGGCCAGCGGGAGGTAGCGCAGCCGGCCCGGCTCGCGGTCGATGACGTTCGGCATCAGGGCGGGGTTCCCGAAGCGCGCGGCGACGTCGCGGCGACGTCGGTCGTGCCAGACGTAGAGACCGACCAGCAGCGGCACGAGGAGGAGCCCGAACAGGGCGATCGGCCAGCCGAAGCTCACCGTCTCACCGCCTCTTCCGCTTGAGGAACACAGCCAGATCGCGGAGCCAGTCGCCCTCCGTCGTCAGGACGACGTGGCGCGCGCCCACGGACGCGAGCGCGCGGGACACCTCGGTGCGCTCGGACGCGGCGGCCGCGGCGAACCGCTGTCGGAGCCGGCTGCTACGGGTGTCGACGCGGAGCTGCTGCCCGGTCTCGGGGTCGACGAGCCAGAGGACGCCGACGTCGGTGAGCTCCTGTTCCCGTGGATCGCGGATCTCCACGGCGAGGACGTCGTGACGGCTCGCAAGCTCGAGCAGCTTCCGCCTCCAGTCGCGTCGGCCGCGAAAGTCCGAGACGACGACCACGAGCGAGCGCTGCCGCGCGAGCGCATTCGTCCGCGCGACGGCTTCCCCGAGCGACGTCGAGCCGAGCCGGGACTCGTCCGGCTCGCGCCGGAGCGCCGTAAGCAGCCCCATGAGCCCGACTCTCCCCTGGCGCGGAGGCAGCGTGCGCGGGTCCGAGTCCCCGAAGGTGACGACGCCGAGCCGGTTCCCTCGCCGGGTCGCGAGATGCCCGACCGCGATCGCGACGCCCTCGGCGACATCGGCTTTGCGGCGCTCGGCCGTCCCGAACTGCATCGAGCTCGAGGTGTCGAGCACGAGCCAGCTCACGAGCACTCGCTCGGCGAGCGTGACCCGCACGTGCGGCTCGTTCGTGCGCGCGGTGACGTTCCAGTCGATGCGCCGTACGTCGTCCCCGGGAACGTACGGCCGGACGAGCGCGAGCTCCGAGCCCTCGCCGTGCAGGGAGGATCGGTAGTCGCCCGCGAGGAGCCCCTCGACGCGCCGCCCGATGCTGAGGTCGAGGGCGCGCAGGAGCGCCTCCGGCATCGGGCCCGGCCCGGGACGAGCAGGAGCACGGGCGGGTGTGGCGACCGGCGTTTGCCGGGAAGCTCACGCCGCGGTCGACCTGGCCAGGTCGATCTGCGGGACGGGCACGGCGGCGAGGACCTGCTCGAGGATCGTGTCCGGGCTCACCTCCTCGGCGAGCGCCTGGTACGTGAGGACGAGCCGGTGCCGGAGCGCGTCCCGGGCGAGCGCCTGGAGATCCTCGGCGAGCGCGTACTCGCGGCCGCGGAGGAGTGCCAGCGCCCGCGCCGCCTGGACGACGCTGATCGGCCCGCGCGGGCTCGCGCCGAACGCGATGTACGGCGCCAGGTCGGTGAGCCCGTGCGCCGCCGGCGCGCGCGTGGCGGTCGCGAGCGCGACCGCGTAGCTCACGAGCGCCGGATCGACGTAGATCTCCTTCACGGCCAGCTGGAGCGCCTTCAGCTCCTCGAGCGAGAGCGCCTGTCGGAGCTCGGGTGGATCCACGAGCTGGCGATGGACGACGGTGAGCTCCTCGTCGTGCTGCGGGTAGCCGATGACGACCTTGAGCATGAAGCGGTCGATCTGCGCCTCCGGAAGCGGGTAGGTGCCCTCCGACTCGATCGGGTTCTGCGTTGCCATGACGAGGAACGGGTCGGGCACCGGGTACGTCTCGTGGCCGATCGTGACCTGGTGCTCCTGCATCACCTCGAGGAGCGCCGACTGCACCTTCGCAGGCGCGCGGTTGATCTCGTCCGCGAGGAGGAAGTTGCAGAACACGGGGCCGAGCTCCGTGTCGAACTTGGCTTCGCCGGCGCGGTAGATGCGCGTGCCGACGAGGTCCGACGGCACGAGATCGGGGGTGAACTGGACACGGGAGAAGGTTCCTCCGAGCACGCCCGCGGTGGTCTTGATGGTGAGCGTCTTCGCCAGCCCCGGCACGCCCTCGATCAGCAGGTGGCCGTGCGCGAGCAGGCAGACGAGCACGCGCTCGAGCATCTCGTCCTGTCCGGCGATGACACGCCGGATCTCGAAGAGCGCCTGCTCGAGTAGCTCCTTCGCCTCCTGCGGGGCCGGCACCGCGACGTGCTGGGATTCGACCTCCTGGGTTTCCTCGGTCACGTCAGGCTCCTTGGTCGCTTTCGAGACGTATACGTAAGCACGCTTACCTGAGTTTTGGATGAAGACGTGGTTGCGGCATGGCCGCGAGGCTACTCACTTGCCGGGCGGCCGCAGCGAAAGCGGGCACGCTTTCCCCGGCCGGAGCACCGTGCTCAGGCGGACCGACATGACGCCGCTTCCCTTGACGTCCCGGGACGCGGGACCCGGCGGACTCAACGTGAGATTCGTCTCGGCGCTCGCATGGCGGCGAGCATAGGCGCGCCGTCGAGTCTGCCTCGAGCGCTTCGCGCGTCGAGGAGTGGCGGCCTAGTCCTTCTCCCCGAGCTTGCCGAGCGAGCGCTCGAGCGCATCGGCGACGCGCTTGTTGATGCTCTCCGTCAGGCGCTTCGAAAGCTCCTCGGTGCGGAGGTCCGGGAACGCCCCCGGCTCCGGCGGGGCGGGCGCGGCCGGGGGCGAGACGGCGTCCGCCGGCGGCTCGACACCGTCGATCGCGAGCTCGAAGACGCGCTCCGGCTCGTCCATGTCCTTCAGCTGCCGCTCGCCGACGGCGTGTACCGACACGCCCTCCGGAAGCGCCGAGCCGAGCAGCGCCCGCGTCGTCTCCGAGAGGAGCACTTGCCCACCCTTGCCAGTCGCGCTCAGGCGGGCGGCGCGGACGACGTCCACGCCGAGGTAGCCCTCCTCGCCGACGGCGGGCTCGCCGGTGTGCAGCCCCATGCGGACGCGGACGTCCTCCCCGTCCGGCCACTCGTGCTCGGCGTGCTCGCGCTGCGCCTCGGCCGCCGCGGCGACGGCGTCGCGGGCGCGGGCGAACGCGAAGAAGAACGCGTCGCCCTGCGTATCGATCTCGACTCCTCCGTGGCGCTCGAAGGTCTCGCGGACGATCCGCCGATGCTCCGCGATCAGCTCCGTGTAGCGCTCGCCGAGCCGCTTCATGAGCGCCGTCGAGCCCTCGATGTCGCTGAAGACGAAGGTGACGGTGCCGGCCGGCAGGGTCGCCATCGGCGCATTGTCGCAACGAGAGCGCGCGTCTGGCTACAAGGGCTCGTCGAGCGCCAGCCTGAGGCTGTGCTGCGAGAGCCGAAGGTTGTCCTCGACCTCGGCGAGATGGAGCCGAGTCGTCGCGAGCGCCGAGACGCCGAACTCGTCGTTCTTCGCGAGCGCCACCTGCGCCTCGCCGCACGCTCGAACCGCAGCTTCGTGGACCGGCTCCAGCAGGCCGGGCGGCTCGCCGAGGCGCGTGAGCGAGCGGTCGCACCGCCGCAGCGGCTCGAGCAGACGAGCGTTCTTCGCCTCGGTCGAGAGCGTCATCCCACGCTGTGCCGCGACGACCTGCCCGGCGACCGTGTCGTGCCACGCCTCGTAGCCCGCGACCCAGCTCTGGCCCTGCGCGTCCAGGTCGCGGTCGGGCTCCTTGGTGAGGACGAACGTCGCCACGCCGAGCCCGGTGACGAGCAGGAGAACGATGATCCCGATCGCCTTCATGACCGAACGTCCTAGACGCCGGCACCTGCGCGAAGTTTGCGCCCGCTGCGGAGGCCCCGCACGAGCGGGGCCTCCGCGGACGTCTGCTCAGAAGGACTCGCCGGTCTCCAGCAGCGTCTTGAGGCTCGAGAGGATCATCGGCCAGCCTCCGCCGCCCTCGTACATGCGGGCGTCGCCCAGCCCGACCTGCGCGGCAGTGATCGGCGCGCCCTCGAGCTCGTGGGTCACCGTCAGCCGCGTGACTCCGCCGTCGTCCTCCTCGATGTCGTAGGTGACGCGCGTCGTCTCGGCCGCGATGTCCTCGGACCACAGCGGGTGCCACGTCTGGACGAGCTTGTGCGGCGGGTCGGCCTCGACGACCTCGCCGTCGACCATTGTCTCCGGCAGCCCTGCCTGCTGCATCTCCGCGGGAGCGAGGGCGCGGTACCTGCCGCCCGGCTCCAGCGCGTCGAACTCGACGATGCCCCGATAGCCGTACTTCTGCGTCCATTCGGGCTTCGTAATCGCGTCCCAGATCGCCTCCGGTGACGCCTTGATGTAGACGCGGTAGACCTGCGTGGCCACCGCCGCCTCGGTCTGCGTGCTCATGCCGTCTCCTCCAGTTCGGTCTTGAGGTCTGCGAGCGCCGACGCCCGGCGCTCCCGGTACTTGTCGATCCACCGGTCGTGGATCAGCCGGATCGGCACCGCGTTCAGGTAGTGGAGCTTCTCCCGGCCCGACCTGCGGGTGACGACGAGCCCTGCGTCTTCGAGGACGCGCAGGTGCTTCATGACGCCGAAGCGCGTCATGTCCAGCACCGACTCGAGCTCCGTCAGCGTGCGGCCGTCACGCTGGAAGAGCCGGTCGAGCAGGAAACGCCGCGTCGGGTCGGAGAGCGCCTTGAACACACGATCGTCGTCGGTCACCTCTGGAGGTTACGTGACCAAATAGTCACATGTCAACCGAACTTGATGGGCCGCCGGTGCGCCGCCTCCTAGCCGACCACCGTTTCCGTCTCGGTGACGGTCTCGGTCACCGTTTCCGTCTCCGTGACCGTCGCCCCGGTCTCCGTCACCGTCTCGGTCTCGGTCGCCGTTCCGCCCTCCTCGGTGATCGTCACCGTCTCGGTCGACGACACGGTCTCGGTCAGCGTGGTCGCGTCGCTTTCTTCGGACGTCTGGTCGCCGATTGCGTAGCCGACGCCGATCCCGACGGCTCCGACGACCGCGGCTCCGAGCAGCGCCAGCGCAGTGCTCGGCCCTCCGGATGGGCTTGTCTCCTCTGCCTCGGTGTAGGCGACCGTCGTCGCGCCGGCGGTGCGTGCGATGCGATCGAGCTCCGCCTCGGCCCGGCTGGCAGCCCTGGTGTCGCCCAGGACGCGGGCGGCCTCGAGGCGCCGCTCGACGATCTCCACCCAGGCCTCGACCCGGCGCGTGGTCGAGAGCGTGCTCTCGGCGGCCTCGGCGAGCTGAAGGAGCTCCGCCCAGCGCCCGGTCTCGGCGGCGACGCGCGTCAGCTCGGCGACGGCATCGAGATCGTCGATCGTCAGCCGGCCGTCCTCGGCGATCTGGATGAAGCCGCGCAGGACCCGATCGACGTCGTCGGCCGAAGCGAGCAGGCGCTTCAGGCGGCTCTGGACGGCGCGTGCGACCGCGTACCGGTCGCCGTCCTCACGCACCACGAGGCCGCGCCGCTCGAGCTCGGCGACGGCAGGCCGCGCATCGGGCAGACCTGCGAGCTCGGCGAGCTCGGCAACGGAGAGGGACGCGCGGCCGACGACCGCGAACACGGCCAGGACGAGGCTGGCGTCCTGGTCGAGCGCGCGAAGCTCCGCGGTGAGCTGCGCCTCGTCCATCGCGTCAATCGTTACAAATCTGGTAACGGCGCCGGGGGCAGTTTCCAGAACCGCAACGCCCTCGACCACGTACCGACACGCGAGGACAGTCGTACGCCGACCCAGGAAAGGGGAGATGCCAATGCCTGGCAACCGACGGCTACTGCTCGCCTACGTCCTCCTGACGGCGCTCTTCGCGCTCGTGGTCACGACACCGACCGGGGCGCAGAGCGAGCCGGCGACGAAGTGCATCGCGTACACGGTGCTCAAACCGGGGAACGAGTTCCGACCGCCCGACACGACCGATCCGGTCGAATCGCGTGCGTTCGGCGCCGCCCTCGTGATCGTCGATGGCACGCGGCTCAGCTTCACCGTCGCGATCATCAACCCGGCACGCGAGACGTTCATCGCCGGCCACATCCACGCTGGCGCCGCCGGAACGAACGGCGGCATCGTCGTCGGGCTGTTCGAGGGCACGGCGAGCCCGCGGCTCTTCCTGCAGGCCGACCGGATCCCGCTCGCAGACGGGGTAGCCGCCCAGATCTGCGGGAACCTCGCAGGGCACTACGTCAACTACCACACGACGCAGGACCCGATGGGCGCAGTCCGCGGCCAGCTCGGCTGAGCAGCGGCGGCGGCCGCTGCTCGACGGAGGGGGAGCCACGTGCTCCCCCTTCGCCTGCGGGCGACGCTCCTACGCGGCTGCGTCGCCGCAGCCGTCGGCGCTCGACGCCCGCGCCCGGACCGCGGCCGGCGTCCAGAGAACCTGGGGCCGCCGCCTTGCCGAGGACGGCCTCGCGGCGCGGCGCGCGGCGCGGACGGACAGCCGGGCTTCGAGCTCCTGCTGTTTTGTCTGGAACTGGGTCACGTGCGGATACATCTCTCGTCCTCCTCTCAGCGTGCGTGAGCGGGCTCGGCCGGCAGCGCGCGGAGCCGCTCGAAGGTCGAATCACGGACGACGCGCGCGAGCGTCGGGAGCCGCCGCATCACACCGTCGAACTGGCGACGCGGGACGACTCTGACGCGCAGGTTCGTCTCGGCGACGACGGACGCCGTCCGCGCGCCGCCCGGAGCAGCGCGATCTCGTCCCAGCGCCTGTGGTGAATGCGATGGCCGGCGCGCCGCCGTCCAGCGAGAGGTCATTACGGGCCGCGCCCGAGACCGTGAGCACGGCGCTCGCGCTCGTCGTGACGAGCGCGACGAGCGCGAGCGGATGCACTCGCTCGAGCTGACCGGCGGAGACCAGGATGTAGGCGGCGTACGCGACGGCGGAGCCGAGCGCCAGCACCGCCCCGAGCGGGTCGACGCTTCCGAGCCCGCCGAGCAGGAAGAGCACCGTGCCGGCGGCCGCCGTGCCGAGGGCGAGAGCACGCCGTCCGTTCCAGCGCTCGCGCCGGAGCAGCACGGCACCGAGCATGACGAGCGCCGGGTACGTGAAGAGCAGCACGTCGACGAGTCCCGCGTCGATTCGCGCGAGCGACTCCGAGAACAGCCACGCGTGAGCGCTGTACCCCACTCCGAGGAGCAGCCCGGCGAGAGCCATCTGCCGAGACGGCCGTCGCGCCCGCGTCAGCAGGACCAGCGTCCAGAGGATCGCCGCCGCGATCAGGAAACGCCCCGAGAGGAGCGTTCCGACCGATGCGCCCTCGTCGTACGCGAGTTGCGTCAGCACCCCGAGCCAGGAGAAGAAGACTGCGGATGCGAGCGTGAGAGCGAGCCCGGCGGCAACCGGGCTGGTCGCTCGAGACGCAAGCGCACCCGCCATCCCTCGACGGTACGGACGGCGCGGCGCCCGGCGCATCGGCAGTTCTGCCGATTCGAACTGCCTAGCTACCTACAGGAGGTGGTTCTCCTCGGCGAAGCGCGCGGCCGCCGTGCGGGAGCCGACTCCGGCCTTGCGGAAGATCGAACGCAGATGTGCGTTGACGGTGCGGACGCTGAGGAAGAGGCGCTCGGCCACCTCTGCGTCGGTGTGCCCCACGGCGACGAGCCGGAGGACGTCCACCTCACGGCCGGTGAGGCCGGCCGGGTAGTCCTCGTCGTCCGAACCGAGCTCTCGCGGCACCAAGGGGCGACGCGTGTGCTCGTCGACCGCCGCGTACAACCGCCTCGGCTCCGACACGCCTCGGAGCGTGTGCTCGCCCCGGTCGGCGAACACGATTCCGGCACCTGCGGCAAGCTCGCGGGTGGTCGCGCTCACGAGGACCTCACCGGAGCCCGCCTTGGACGCGATCCGGCTCGCAAGGTGGACCGCGATCCCCCGGGCCTCGCCGTCGAGCAGCTCGACCTCGCCCGTATGGATTCCGGCGCGAATGGCCAGACCGAGCTCGGCCAGGCTCTCGACCAGCGAGAGCGCGCAGCGAACTCCACGTGCGGGGCTGTCGAAGGACATGAGGAAGCCGTCGCCCGTCGTGTCGATCTCCACCCCGCCGTGGAGTGCAAGCTCCCGCCTCGCGACGCGATCGTGCTCGGCCAGGAGCTCGGCCCAGGCCCGATCGCCCAGGTGCTCGACCGTTCTCGTGGACTCGACGATGTCCGTCACGAGAATCGTTCCGATCCGGCGGTCGGCCGCCGCCGGGTCACTCCGCCCGCCCTCCCTCGGCGAGAGCACGCGGAAGGTTCCCTCGCCCGCCGGCTCGAGCCGGAAGCGGTCGCTCAGCACTCCGGCCGCGTCGGCGCTCAGGAGGATGCCGCTCTGCTCGGACTCGCGAGCGAGCGCGCACGCGCGGTCGACTGGCGCGCCTGCGACCCCGTACACCCAGCGCGTCTCCCCGACATGCCGCTCGCGGATCGAACCGACCTGCGCCGGCCCGACGCCGATAGCGGCGCTCAGGACCACCTGTGCGTCCGGGTCTGCCTGGTCGTCGTCGAGCACGGCGAGTGCCGCCTCGACCGCGGCGAGCGACCGGCTCCGCACGTCCGGCCCCTCGAACACCGCGACGAGCAGGCTGCCCCCGTTCTCGCTGGGCGTCCCCCCGGCGGCCCGGATCCGCTCCTCCACCGACTCCCGCAGTCGCCGGCCGAGGAAGCCAACCACTTCGGCCGGGAGGCTCGAGTCGCGAAGCCGCAGATCCACGGCGAGAACGGCGACCTCACGCACCTGCCTCCCGTATCGCTCCAGGTGCTCGCTCGTGCTCCGAAGCTCGCTGACGGTCTCGTCGATCGCGCGCTTGTGATCGAGCGCCGTCCTGATCCTCGCGAGGAGCTCCCGGTCGTCGACCGGCTTCGAGAGGAAGTCGTCGGCGCCCGCCTCGATGCCGCGCACGCGATCCTCGACGGCGTTCAGCGCCGTCATCAACACGACCGGGATCAGCCTCGTCTCGGGGTCTTCCCTGAGGATGCGGAGGGCGCTGATGCCGTCCAGGCGGGGCATCATCACGTCGAGCAGGACGAGATCCGGCGGGCTGGCGGCAACGCGCTCGAGCGCCTCGAGGCCGTCGGTCGCAGTCTCGGTCACGAACCCGTGCCCGTCGAGCTCCTGCTCGAGGTAGTCCACGTTCAGCGGCTCGTCGTCGACGATGAGGATGCGGGCGGGGCTCTCCACCGATGACTCGGGCCGGCCGGTCATCGCCCGAGGAGGGTGCCGACCATGGCTACCAGCACCAAGTCGTCGATCGGCTTCGAGACGAAGTCGTCGCATCCCGCATCGATCGCCCGGTCCCGGTCGCCTGGCATGACGTGGGAGCTGACGGCGACGATTGGAAGGTCTGGCATGCGGTCCCGAATCAGCCGCACGGCGTCGAGGCCGCTCAGCCCCGGGAGCCCGATGTCCATGAGGACGAGATCCGGCGACCGCCGGGTCGCCGCCTCGACCGCGGTCTCGCCGTCTTCGGCTAGCTCGAGGTCGTAGAGGTCCTCGAAGATCTGCACGAGGAGATCGCGGTCGAGCTCGGTGTCCTCGACGATGAGGAGCCGCTGCTTCACGAGGGCACCTCGGCTCTGATGCGCTCGCCGCGCTCGTCGGGCGAGCCGAGCGGCAGGTCGAGCGTGAACGTCGAGCCGACGCGGAGCCGGCTGTCGACCGTCACGTCGCCGCCGAGCGCTCGCGCAAGCCGGCGGGAGATGGTCAGGCCAAGGCCAGTGCCCCGACGTCGGACCGCGTGCGTCGAGTCGGCGCGGTGGAACTCGTCGAAGATCCTGCCAAGCTCCTCCGCCGGGATCCCGACCCCGGTGTCGGACACCTGGACCCGGAGACGCCCGTTCACAGCTCGAGCACGAACCTCGATCGACCCGTCGTCCGTGTACTTGATCGCGTTGCTGAGCAGGTTCAGCATGATCTGCTTCAGCTTGTCACGGTCCGTGAGGATGCGAGGCACGTTCGAGTCGGCGTCGACGACGAGCTGCACGCGTGGCCGGTGGACGAGCGGCTCGAGCGAGTCGGCGACCTCGGTCACGATCTCCGCGACGTCCACTTCCGAGAGCTCGACGCGCACCTCGCCCGCCTCGATTCGCGAGAGATCGAGGATCTCGTTGATCAGGGCGAGTAGGTGCTCGGCGCTGACGAGGATTTTCGAGAGGTTGTCGACCTGCCTCTCGGGAAGCCCGTCGGCATTTCGCGAGACGAGCCTCGTGAAGCCGATGATCGCGTTCAACGGGGTCCGCAGCTCGTGGCTCATGCTCGCGAGGAAGCGGCTCTTGGCAGACCCGGCCTCCATCGCCGCGTCGCGTGCCATCTCGACGCGACGTAGCAGCTCGGCCAGCTCTGCCTCGTTCCGCTTCTGCTCGGTGATGTCGATGTCGATCCCGGCGACCGCCGCAACACGGCCGGAGCTGTCGAGGACCGGGAACCTCACGTCGGCGACTACGTGCGTCTTGCCGCCCCGGACGATGCGTGCCTCACGCGAGCTCGGCTCCCCGGTCGCCAGCACCTCGCGGTCCACCCGCGCGTTGTCGTCGGCGACCAGGTCGGCGTGGGGCGGGGGGTCGACCTCGAACAGGGTCTTTCCGCGGATCTCGTCCTGCCGAAGCCCCCAGAATTCCTCGTACTCCCGGTTCACGAGGATGAAGCGGCCGTCGAGGTCGCGCAGGTAGACGCTCGCCGGCATGTTGTCGATCAGGGCCCGGAGCCGAGCTTCCTCGGAGAGCTGGCGCTCGACGACGCGCCCGAGCTGCGTGCCGACGCTGAGCAGCAGCTCGAGGAGCTCGGTATCGGCGGGGAAAGGCCGGTCGGCGAAGAACTCGAGCACGCCGACCACCGTGGTCCCGGCCATCACCGGGACGGCCAGGCCGGCCCGGAGGCCGAGCTTGATCCACGCCGCAGACCGGCTCCCTGGTGCGCCCTCGAGCGGCACGAGGTACGAGGTCTGGCGCTCGCCCCGCTTCAGGGAGACGATGGTGAGCGTTCCCGACCCGGCGGGGAGACCGCGAAGATCGTCGCTCGAGCCGAACACCGGCTGTCGCGCCCGGAGGGCGACGCCCGGAAGGCCGATCCCTGCCCTAATCGACATTGCTTCCGTCGCAACGCGAAACGGCCTGTTCCACTCCTCGTCGGCCGTGCGCCAGATCCCGGTCGAGACCAACTCGTCGGGGTCGTCGCGACTGACGAGATACGCATGCCCGACCGCCCAGCCGGTGTACTCGATGATCTCGTCGAGCGCGGCCGCCAGGGCATCCTCGATGGAGGACGATTCGTTCGCGGAGGCGGCCGTCCGGCGGAGGAGTTGAAGCGAGTCGGTCCGCCGGCCGAACGCCTCGAGAACGCGGTTGTATTCCGCGGCGATCTGCCCCACCTCGGTGTGAGGCTCGACCGGGACGGGCTGACGGAAGTCACCGCTCCGCCGTTGCGCGTCCATGTTCGAGAGGAGCTCCCCGATCTCCGTGCTCGCGCCGTGCTCGGCGATGTTGAGCCCTGCCAGCTCTCCCGCGCGGTCGATCCGGAACGGGAACCGCCGGTTGATGAGCGACAGGACGAGATAGCCGAGACCGAACGCCCAGATGAAGCAGACGCCGATTCCGACGAGCTGGAACCCGACCTGCTCGAGCCGGTTCGAGGCTTCCGGGAACGCGTCGACGTCACCGAGGAGGCCGACGGCGAGCGTCCCCCAGACTCCCGCCCCGAGGTGCACCGGGACGGCGCCGACGGCGTCGTCGATCTCGGCCCGCTCGAGCGCGATCGTCACGAGCTGCATCACGACGGCGGCCACTCCGCCGACGAGAGCAGCCTGCCACGGGCTCACGATGTTGGCGGATGCCGTGATCCCGACGAGCCCCGCGAGAGATGCGTTCATGATCGTGACGACGTCGGGGCGCGGATCGACGAGCCAGGTGAGCGTCAAGCCGACGAGCCCGCCGAAAGCCGCCGCGAGGGTCGTGTTGAGGATGACGCCCGGCACGTCGTCGGTCAGCGCGTAGAGGCTGCCCCCGTTGAAGCCGTACCACCCGATCCAGAGCACGAACACGCCGATCGTCGTGACCGGCAGGTCATGGCCTCGGATCGGTACGGCCCCGGGGCCGAAGCGCCCGATCCTGGGCCCGATGACGATGATCGCGGCGAGTGCGACCCAGCCTCCCACGGAGTGCACGACGGTCGATCCCGCGAAGTCCACGAACCCGAGCTCCCTGAGCCACCCGTTCGAGCCGCCGGCGTCGCCGATGATCGAGGAATCCCCCCACGCCCAGTGGCCGAAGACGGGGTACGTGAACGCGGCGACGAACGTCGCGACGATCAGGTAGCCCGCGAAGCGCATGCGCTCGGCGACGGCACCGGAAATCAAGCTCGTCGCTGCCGCGACGAAGCCGAGCTGGAAGAGGAAGAACGCGGTCAGGAAGGCCGCGTCGCTGTCGAAGAAGAACGACGAAGAGCCGAGGAGCCCGGCGGCGTCCGACCCGAACATGATCCCGAAGCCGAAGAGCCAGAAGAGCGCCGCCGCGATCAGGAAGTTGGCGAACTTCTTGATCGCGAGGTTGATCGAGTTCTTCGACCGGACGAGCCCGCTCTCGAGCGCGGTGAACCCGGCCTGCATGAACAGCACGAGGGCGGCGCAGAACAGGAGCCAGGCGATGTCGACGGTCTCGACGCTCGTCACCGGCTCAGCTCACCGGCCGCATGCCGGGACGCGGGACGGTTGAGTCCTCACCACCGGTCGAACGCTCGAGCAGGGCGTCGGCTTCCCCGGGGAGATCCAGGAAAACCGTGCGCGGTCAAGCATCGCAGGGTTTCGCGGCGGCTGTGCTAGTGCCCGGTGGTGGAGAAGTGCATGTAGTCCTTCGTGTCGCCGGACCAGTCGCCGCCCCAGCCCCAGCCGATCGAGCGGAAGGCCTTGACGACCGCCGTCGTCACCATCCCCTTGCGGTGCCGCGAGCGGTCGATGTACCGCCTGCTCGTCGGATCGCGCACGGCGCCGCAGCCGACGTACGGGTTCTCGCGCGGATTGAGGTCGATCGCGTGGCCGTAGGCATGGTTCGACCAGTTTCCGCTGCCGCCCCCACAGGGAGACGGGACCGCGCGCCGGCACTCGAACGCCCCGCTGACGTCGCCGTCCGCCGGGCGGGCGCGCCTCGGGCCGTACTGGTCGACCAGGCGCAGGTGCCGAATCGGGAAGCGCAGCTGGTAGAGCCTTCGGAACACGCTCTCCACGGGCCTCGCGACGTCGCGGTTCACGACGAGGTGACC
Organism: uncultured Actinomycetes bacterium; assembly: GCA_963848405.1. Classification (GTDB taxonomy): domain Bacteria; phylum Actinomycetota; class Thermoleophilia; order Gaiellales; family Gaiellaceae; genus GMQP-bins7. The sequence continues at coordinate 191,921 of CAWKDP010000029.1, forward strand.
GTCGTGCACGCGGCCGTCGAACCCCCAGTACGAGACCGTGACCAGTCGTAGCTGCGAGAACGGGACCGGGCAGCCGAGACCGCCGTAGCGGTTCTCGAAGTTCCGTTCGAGAGGCGCTGGGAGCGGCTGGATGCTCGACGCGAACGACGGAAGCGCGAGCAGGACGAGCGGCAAGGCAAGGACGCGCAACACGATGTCTCGTCAAGGGTGGACCGCCGGTCGGCCGCTCGTCAAGCAGCGCCGGTGAGGCTGGATGCGCCGATCTGGTGAACGCAGCCGCCTCGTTCGTGCGACGGGTCGAACAGCGACAGACGATCGCTGTCATCGATTGCGTAGGACGAGACCACCTTGCCCCAGCCTGCGTTCGGCTTCCACTCCAGGTGCGATGCCTCCCAGTGCCAGACGCTTGTCCGCACCTCGCGCATGGCGGCATGCTAGATCTTCGAGCACGTGGTTCCCGAGTCGAAGTTGGAAAGAACCGAGCACGGTCTCGCCCCGACAGGCGAGGGCTGGTACGTCCTCAACATGCGCGACGCCGAGTGGCGTCACGCCGACGGCCGCGGCGCCGTCTGCGTCGTTTCCGACGACTTCGAGGGCTGGCGGCGTGAATCCGACCAGCTCGGCGTCAATCCGTTCGTGCTCGAGCCAGGCGAACCGATGGCCATGTACCACTGGGAGGCCGATCAGGAGGACTTCCTCGTCGTAGCGGGCGAAGCGGTTCTGATCGTCGAAGGCGAGGAGCGGCAACTGCGCGCGTGGGACTTCGTGCATTGCCCGCCGAAGACGAAGCACGTGCTCGTCGGGGCTGGAACCGGTCCGTGCCTCGTGATCGCGGTAGGCGCTCGCGCGCACGACGGACAGCCCGACTCGATCGGCTTCACCGCCGACGACGTCGCGAAGCGCCACGGCGCGAGCGTCGAGGAGAACACGACCGAAGGGGACGTCGCGTACGCGTCGGTACCGCCTCGCGAGCCAACCGCGTACCGCGAAGGCTGGCTTCCCGAGTAGCCGCCGCGCGTCACGAATGGCGGTTTCCTACGAGCTGCCTTCGCCGCGCGCGCAGGAGTACGAGACGTCGTCGAACCAGGCCGGGCCGACGGTGCCGGCGGCTCGCAGATAGAGGCCGACGTAGGCCGCGCCGGCAGGCGCTGTCCCGGTCGCGCGCACTCGTTGCCAGCCGCGGGTGCCGCACCGGATCGGCGCCGACCGTGCGCCGCCGACGGCCCGCCCGTCGCTGTCGAACCAGCGCAGGGCGACCCGCACTTCGCCGCAGCGTCGGCCTGCGCGCGCGAACCCGGTCAAGGTGGAACGATCGCCACGCTCGACCCCGGGATCCGGCGGGGCGATCACGAACGCGGCGTCCGGGAGCGTTCCGGTGGCTGCACCCTCGATTCGCGCAGACGCGCGGCCGGTGCGCGACATCCGCTCGTCGCGCGCGAACGTCGCTCCGCGCGCGGTCCGGATCCGCCACAGCGCGGGTAGGGGACGGTCGCGCGCATCCCGGACACCCTGCTCGAAGCCGTTGTTGAAGCCATCCGAGTGGCCGCCGGAAAAGATCGTCCGCACCGCGGCGGCTGCGGGCTTCGCCTCGCCCGAGACGCGGAAGAGGCCGAAGCGGTACTCGCGCCCGTTGCTGTGCAGGCCTGGGTCATCCGGTGGAATCGCGTCCGGTGCGAAATCGGACAGCACCCACGGGGCGATGGGCGGCAGGCCGAGCCGGCGGGAGACGAGCGCCAGCGAGTGAAGGTAGTACGCCTGCTGTGCCTCACGCGCTGACGGCGAGGCGGGGACGCCGGGGACGATGTCGTACGCAATCGCGGTCGAGTAGCCGGTCTCGCCGACCCGCAGCGGCAGCGGGGCGACGGCTGCCGCAGCCGCGCGGAGGTGCTCCGCGGCGAGCTCCGGGCGCCAGTAGAAGTGCGCGGAGTAGAAGTCGGGCTGCGCGGCCGCGAGCGCCGAGCGGAGCAACCGCAGGTCGCGCGCGGGATCGAGCGCGGGAACGGAGACGGTGACCGGCTTCTGCGTCAGCTCACGCAGGAACGGGATCAGTACGGCGGCCCAGTCGGCGGCGCCGTCGTCCTGCGGCCGCAGCTCGTTCTGCAGCTCGACGAACGCGATCCGCTCGTCGCCGGCGTAGCGGGAGAGCAGCGCCGTCGCCCAGCGGCGCGAGCCGGACACGTCCCCGTAGTCGTGCCACCAGTCGAAGAGCGTCAGCTGCACGCGCAAACCGTGCCGCGCGGCAAGGTCGACGACACGCTCGAGTCGCGCGCTCATCGCGGGGTCCGGCTGCGGATAGCCGAAGGTGCGGGCGGGGACGATCACTCGAACAGTGTTCGCGCGGAGCCAGGCAATGCGAGCGAGATCGCGGTCGATCGCCTCGGCATCGAAGGCGGTCCACATCAGCGTCCAGCCGCCGTGCGCCGGGTAGTAGCTGATCGAGCGCACGTCCGCCGGCACGGTCACGCGGTCGCTCGGCGCCGCGGGCGCGGCGCCCACTTCGAGCACGAGCGCGGCGGCCGCAAGGACGAGGAGAACGCGACGAGCCACTCGCGCGATCCTATGCCCGGAGTCAGCGGGTCGAAGGAGCGCGAGTCCGCGCCCGGCTCAATCGTCGCCGGAACCGGAGCCCGAGTCGCTCAATCCTGAGCCACTCGAATCGGAGTCGGAGCCGCTCGAGTCCTCGGTGTCCGACCCGGAGCCGCTCGAGTCCGATCCGGAGCCTCCGGAGTCGGCGGAGCCCTCGGAGCCGGATCCCGATCCGGAGCTGCCAGATCCCGATCCGCCCGAGCCCGAGTCGCCCGATCCCGATCCACCGCCGCTCGACCCGGAACCACTGGAGCCGGAGCCGCTCGACTCGGAACCGCCGGACCCCGAGCCGCCATCGCCCGATCCCGATCCGCCCGAGCCGGAGTCGGACCCGTCACCGCTCGAACCCGAGCCGCTGGAGCCGGAGCCGCTCGACTCGGAACCGCCGGACCCCGAGCCGCCATCGCCCGATCCCGATCCGCCCGAGCCGGAGTCGGACCCGTCACCGCTCGAACCCGAGCCGCTGGATCCGTGCCCGGAGCTGTCGGCCTCGGGCTCCCCGTCACCGACGCCACGCTGCACGGCGCTGGCGCTGCGCGTCTGCGAGCGCCTGACGGCGAAGGAGCTGGCAGCGGGAGCGCTGCGGGCCTCCTCCGACGCTCGGGGGATGACGCCACGGGCATCGACCTGAGCGCGCCCGGCGCTCCGCGGGGTCTCGTCCGCGCGTGACGTCGCTTGCAGCGGAACCGCGAGGACGACCGTCGCCGCGCAGGTGGCCGCGATCTTGGCTCCGACCGGAGCCGAGCCGAGACCCAAGGCGGTTGCGACCGCTCCGGCGGCACCGGCGCCGGCCGTCGCCCCTGAGGCGTCCAGGCCTGGGATCAACCTGGCGAGGTCCTCGCGGAGAGCCGCCGGCACGACGAGTGTGCCGTGCGTCGCACGCGGAATCTCGCCGAGCTGCTCGACGATCCGTCGGCGCGCGCGTATGAGAAGCGCATCGACCGCCGCGCTGGAGACGCTCATCGCGGCCCCGATCTGCTCGTAGGAGAGGCCGCAGAACTCACGCAGGACGAGTGCCTCGCGCTGCCGCGCGGGAAGGGCGGCGATGGCGCCCGAGACATCGGACAGATCGGATCGCCCGGCGACGATGTCCGCGGGGTCGAGTCGACTGCCGGCCGTGTCCTCGTCCAGCGGCGCCGGACGAGCCGTGCGTCCCACGCGCCGGCACTCGTTCCTTGCGATCGTCGCAAGCCAGGCCGCGGGATCGCGGGGTTGCGTTCCGCCGAGCAAGCTGCGATGCGCGTTCAGGAACGTCTCCTGGGCTGCATCCTCGGCAGCCTGCGGATCCCGGAGATGAGAGCGACAGACGGCGAGGACCATCGGCGCGAACTCGTCGAAGAGTGCTCCGACCCGTTGTCCGGCAGCATCCTTGCGGCGAGCGGCGGGACCGAGACGGAGCGCGCGTAGCGTTCTGCGAGGCGAGGTCGGCATCCTCCCGCACGTTCCTACGCGGGATCCGTGCGCTTCGGATTCGACGCACGTGGTCGTACACCGCACCACGTGCCGAAGCCCTTGCGAGCCCGAAAGCCCACAACACAAGTTCGCTAGTGGAGGTCGTGGGTTCGACAGCAGCGAAGATCCGCCAGCAGAGCCACTTTCAGACCGCGTTGCGTCCGTCCTGCGGCCATCGAGCGCGCACTGGCCGGCCAGCGTTCGCGGCGATGCTTCGAGCATCGCGAGTTGGGGAACTGGTCCTGCGGGAGCTCGTCGTCGAAGAGACGCCGAGCAGAGGAAGCGGAGGAAGGAGATCCCGCGATGAACACGCCCCCGATTGTGTCGTCGGAGGACTGGGAATCTGCGCGGCAGGAACTGCTCGTCAAGGAGAAGGCACTTACGCGCGCACGTGACGCGCTGGCGGCGGAGCGTCGGCGTATGCCTTGGCTGGCCGTGGAGAAGGAGTACGAGTTCGACGGGCCAGAGGGCAAAGCGAGTTTGCTCGACCTATTCGACGGACGCCGCCAGCTGATCGTCTACCGCGCGTTCTTCGAGCCTGGAGTGTCCGGCTGGCCCGAACACGCCTGCATCGGCTGCTCCATGGTGGCCGACCAGGTCGCTCACGTCGCCCATCTCAACGCGCGCGATACGACTCTTGCGTTCGCTTCGCGCGCGCCGCAGGCGGACATCGAGCGCGTGAAGGCGCGGATGGGCTGGGAGATGCCGTGGTACACGATCGCGGACGACTTCGACGCCGACTTCGGGGTCGACGAGTGGCACGGCACGAACGCGTTCATCCGAGAGGACGACCACGTGTTCCGCACCTACTTCATCGACGCCCGCGGAGACGAGGCACTGGGAAGCACGTGGAGCTACCTCGACATGACTGCCCTTGGGCGCCAAGAGACATGGGAGGACTCGCCGGAGGGTTACCCCCAGACCCCGCCCTACGAGTGGTGGATCTGGCACGACAAGCCACGCGAGGCGGATCCCGACCGACCGGGCTTGGTGGCAGTCCGCGCCGACGGTTGACTTCCGTTCGGGGAAGTCGACCGAGACCCCGCGTTCAATAGCGGAGGCGGCGGTTCGATCAGTGCGAACTTCCGCACAGCGGGGCCACGTTGATCGGCCGCACTCCGTAGGCGCAGCGGAGATCCCTTCTGGTCGCCGGTCCCGCGGTACGCAGCGCCGCTTCGCGAGGAGGTTTCCGTCCATAGCGGAGGATGCGGAAAAGGGGCTACTTCCTCCCTCCACTTTCAATTTATCCCGCACAGGGGGCTTGCGGCAAGCCCCGGGTCGTGCCGCATAATCGTCGGCCGAAGCCAGAAGCAACGGAGCGGGGACGCGACGAAAGACTGCGAGGGGAGTGGCCAGTGATGGACGCCGACGTGATCATCGTGGGTGGCGGCCCGACCGGCCTGATGCTGGCCGGCGAGCTGGGGCGGGCCGGCGTGCGACCGCTGGTGCTGGAGAGGCAGCCGCAGATCCGAGACATCCCGAAGGCCGGCGGTCTCAGCGGGCAGATCCTGGAGCTGTTGCGCTACCGAGGCGAGCTCGAGCGATTCGAAGCAGCCAGCACCGGCCCCCGTCCGGCTCCCCGGTTCCCGTTCGGCGGCATGCATGTGGACTTCACCCGCCTCGCCGATCCCCCGATGCAGGCGATGCCGCTCCGACAACCGCTGCTCGAGCGCGTCCTCGACGAACGCGCCAGCGAGCTCGGCGCCGAGATCCGCCGCGGACAGGAGGTGGTCGGGCTGAGCCAGGACGACGCCACGGTGACCGCGGACGTGCGCGGGTCGGACGGGCAGCATCGGGTGACCGCCCGATACCTCGTCGGCTGCGACGGCGCGAGCAGCCGCGTGCGCGACCTGGCCGGCATCCCGTTCCCCGGCATCACGTATCCCGAGGTCCAGCGGCTCGCCCAGGTCACCGTGCCCGATGCGGTGACCGTGCTCGAGAACGGCGACATCGTCGTCGCGGGAGTGGGCAGGATCCCCTTCGGCTTCACACGAACCGAGCGCGGTGAGTTCGCCCTCGGGTCGACCGACCCTGCGCTCCTGGGTCTCTACACCAGCGAGGAGGAGTCCGCCGACTACGACGACGACGAGCCGATGACCGTGACCGAGCTCCGGGACAGCATCCGCCGCGTGCTCGGCGTGGATCTGCCCCTGGGAGAACCGACCCGGCTGACGCGCTTCACCTTCCACGCTCGACACGTCGAGCGATACCGCGACGGGCGGATCCTGCTGGCCGGCGATGCCGCCCACCTCTTCCCCGCCCCCGGCGTGGCCCTCAACGCCGGCCTGATCGACAGCTTCAACCTCGGCTGGAAGCTGGCCGCCGCCGTCCACGGCTGGGCGCCGGCCGGGCTGCTGGACACGTACCACGACGAACGGCACCTCGCCGGCGAACGCACACTGCTCCACACCCGAGCCCAGGTGGCACTGAGGCGCGGCCACGACCCAGCCGCCGAAGCACTCCGAGAGCTCTTCCAGGAGCTGCTCGTCGACGAGCAGCCGGCGCGCCGCCTCGCCGCCCTCATGGCCGGCACCGACATCCGCTACCCGCCACCCGGCCCCGATCACCACCCCCTGACCGGCACCTTCGCACCCGACCTCACCCTGCACACCGACCACGGCACGACCAGCGTCGCGGAGCTCATGTACACCGCACGGCCCGTCCTCCTCGACCTCGCCGACCGCGCAGACCTCCGCGAGACCGCGCGAGACTGGCGGCATCGCATCGACATCCACACCGCCGAAGCCGATCACCGACCAGCCGACGCACTCCTGATCCGCCCGGACGCCCACATCGCCTGGGCCGCAACCGTCGACGAACCCTCCGACACCGCCATTCTCGCGCTGCAAGAAGCGCTTTCCGGCTGGTTCGGCAAGTCCGTCTGATGATGATGGGGTGGTTCCAGAAAGTCGCGAGCCCGCATGCGAGCTGGGCTCCTGCCGACGACCCATGCTTTTCCCACGGGTGTCCGCGCGTTTATCCCACGGCACTCTCCGTGCGGAAGCGCACGCACACGATCTGATGCCGCTGGATCCCGGCTGATGCAACGCGCGCTCAAGCCTCGAAGACTCGACATCATGGGACGGCGAGCCACAGTCCCGTCCGAATCCGCGACCGAATTTCGTGATCAGGGATCCACGCCGCGACCGCCGCCCGGTCACGCCGGAGGTCGCGGGTTCGAGTCCCGTCGCTCCCGTCTTCGAAGTCCCTGGAAGTGGACACGTCTTTGCTGGCTGTCTAAACGCGCCTTCGTCAGGACTGCGCACAGCGCAGCTGAGCTTGACGTGGGTTCGTTCCCGGGGAACGTTCCGGACCGTTCGCCAGGAAGCTTCCTGCAAAGCTGGTCATGCCTGCCCCTGGACGGGGTGGCGGCCGAAGAACTCGGCCATCCCGCGTGCGACCGCCTGTGGGCGCTGTATCTGCACGAGGTGGCCGGCGTCCTCCACGATCAGCTCCTCGACGTCCGGTAGCCACGAGCGCAGCAAGGCGGCGCCCTCGACGAACAGCTGCCCGCTGTCGCTGCCCAGCACCGACAGGACGGGTTGTGAGACCGCTGCAGCGTCCTCGGGCCCGAACGCCCAGGCGCTGAGCGCCGGCAAGTCTACTCCGCAGAACGTGTCAGCGTCCTTGATCGCCTGCGCGACGCTGCCGGGGACGTACTCCTCGATCACGGCTCGCGAGGTCTCCCAGTCGACGCCGCTCGCGAGGCTGATGAATCCAGCCATGGCGGTCTCCTTCTCTCCAGAGGCGTAGGCCGCGATCGGGGCCGCCGCCTGCTCGAAGAAAGCCGGCGCGCTCGGCGAGGCCAGCAGCCACGGCTCGAGCAGGACGAGCGTCTGGACGAGCTCTGGCCGGTCGAGCGCCATCTGCAGGGCGAGGTTGGCGCCGGTCGAGTGACCGACGACATGCGCCCGACTAATGCCGAGATGACCGAGCAGCCCGGCGGCTTCCGCCGCCTGCTCCGCGTAGCTCACCGGAGGAGTGGCAGGCGAGCTGCCCGCCTGTCCCCGTCGGTGATACTGAATCAAGCGGTAGCGACCCGACAGGACGTCCTCGGCGAGGAACGGCAGGAAGCCGTCCGCCAGCGGACCGGGCGGGATCAATAACACCGCTTCGCCCGCTCCGACCATGCGGTACTCCAGTTCGACGCCGTCGAGTCTGGCGCGATCCATCGCCCCGATTCGGTCGGGGGTTGGGGTGCTTCTACGGGTCATGATGCGCTCCTCTCGGTCGTTGCTGCCGGCTCATTCGGGTGAAGAGGGCGGGCTTGCGAAAGCGAGCCCGCCCTCGAGCGGTCAGCCGGCGGGCGTACCGGCGGCCAGCGCCCTGACGTCCTCGGTCGTCACGGCGTTTCCGCCCATGGCCCAGTCGCCGCTCTTCACCTCGTCGATGACGACCCAGGTCACCTGGCGCATGTTCTCGCCTTCGACGGAGACCATCGCGTCGGTGAGGCTCTCGATGACCTGACTCTTCTGCTCGTCCGTGAACACGTTCTCGATGACCTTCACGTTGATCAAGGGCATTGCAACTCTCCTTTTGATTCGAGTTCCTACGAGCATGCCGGGCCGGCGTTCCCCAAACGTTCCTCGTGTACGGTCCGACCCGGGATCCGACAGCCGATGGCATCTGAACTGCAGGACGGCGACGTCCGCATCGAGTTGCTTGGCCGGTTCCGAGTCGCCGTCAGCGGCGATGAGGTCACGGCGGATGTGTGGCCGGGCCGACGCTCCGCCGAGCTCGTGCAGCTTCTGGCGCTCGCCGACCGGCATCGCCTTGCGCGCGACCAGGTGATCGAAGCGCTGTGGCCTCACCTCGGAGTCGAGGCCGGCGCCGCAAATCTGCGCAAGGCCGCCCACCACGCCAGGCAGGCACTCGCCAGCTCGGATGCGGTCGTGCTCCGCGGCGGCCAGGTCGCCCTGTTCCCGTCGCGACGAGTCGAGACCGATGCCGATCAGTTCGACGCTCAGGCACGGGCGGCGTTGGCCGGCGGCGATGCGGCGACGTGTGCCGCCGCCGCGTCTGCCTATACCGGCGATCTACTCCCGGAGGCGCTCTATGAGACGTGGACTCAGGCGCCGCGCGAGCGTCTGCGGTCACGGTACGTGGAGCTCCTTCGACATAGTGGTCAGTGGGAGCGGTTGGTCGAGGTCGAGCCGACCGACGAGCCGGCCTACCGGGAACTGATGCAGCGCGAGTTGGCCGCCGGCAGTCGTCCTGCCGTGTTCCGCTGGTACGGGCGGCTACGGACCGCGTTGCGACGCGAGCTGGGGATCTTGCCGAGCCCCCAGACGGTGGCCATCTACGACGAGTGCGTCGCCGGGTTGGGGACAGCCGAGCCCGCCTTCGTGGGCCGCCAGCTCGAGCTGGCAAGGATGACTGCCCTCCTGCGGTCGGAACCGGGCACGCTTGGTGCACTCGTCGTGCGGGGCCCGGCAGGGATTGGCAAGTCGGCACTCTGCAGGGAGCTGGCACGGGTCGCACGGGCCGAGGGTTGGATGGTGATCGCCGTCGAGGCCACCGAGTCGGGCAGCCCCTATACGCCCCTTGCGAGCGGCGCCGAGCAGCTCCTCGCCCGGGACCGGGCGCTGCTCGAGGCCGTCGGCAGCCGAGCATGCTCGGTGCTCACCCGGCTGACCTCGCTCGCCGCGCCGACCGCGGTGCCGGAGACCCCGCTCACTCGTCACGGAGTCATCGGTGCGTTTCGCCGCCTGCTGCTCGCCGCCGGTGGCGGCGCCCCGGTCGCGCTGGTTGTCGACGACGCGCACCTCGCCGACGAAGCCACGATCGAGGCGCTTCAACACCTGGGCTCCGCCGCCGCAAGACCTCCGGTCCTGGCCGTGCTTGCGTACCGCCCCGAGCCGGCACCCGAGAGCCTGGCCAGGGGAGTGGCAAGGCTGGCGCGCAGCGGCAGGGCCCTTGAGATCGACCTCGAACCGCTCGATCGTGAGGAGGTGGCGGCGCTCGTGGCGGCCGCCGCGCCGACGCCGCGGGCTGACGAGGTGGTCGATCGGATCGTCGATCTCGCGCAGGGCAATCCCTTCCTCACGCTCGAGCTCGCCGAGAGCGCCGTGGCCGGCGTCCCGGCGCTAGTCACGACAGCCCGGGACGCGGTCGTCTCCAGGTTCCTCGACCTCGACGAGCGCACGGTCGCGATCCTGCGGCGGCTGGCGCTGGCGGGCGACGATCTCGATCCCTCCCAAGTCGTGGCGCTGACCGGCTCCTCGGAAGCGGAGGCGTTCGCGCTGCTGGACGTCGCCCTGAGGGCGGGGGTCCTCGTCGTCTCTGGGGGGCGCTATCGGTTCCGTCACGAGCTGGTCCGCCAAGCGCTCGTCGACCAGCTGGCGCCGCACCAGCGGATCGCGGCCCATCGCGACACGGCGGGACGCCTGGCGGGCGCCGATGCGCCACCGGGTCTGATCGCCCGTCACTGGCTCGACGGCGGCCGGCCGGACAAGGCCACGGAGTGGCTCCTGGCGGCGGCCATACAGGCGGTCAGGCTGGGGGCGTTCGCCGATGCGCTCGTTCACCTGGGGCCCCTGCTCGATCACGCGCCGGAGCACAGCGAGGCGCTCTGCCTGCGTGCGGAAGCACTCGACTCCCTCGGGGATAGCGGTGCACCGGCGGCCTACGACGACGCGGCGTGCGCCGTCGGCGAGCCGGCGGCGCAAGAGCTCAGGGCGAAGCAGGCACTCGCCCAGGTAAAACTCGGCGATCCGCGCGGCGCCGTCCGGGTGGCGGAGGGGGTCAAGCCCGTGACGGTCGAAGGGCGACTGGCCCAGGCGCTCGCGCTCAGCGGCGCCGCAGCGCTCGGATTCGGCGATCCTCAGGTGGGCACCGAGAAGGCGGCCGAGGCCCGTCGGCTGGCCCTGCAGTCGGGCGACCCGGCCGCCGTCGCCGTCGCTTCGTGGGCTCAGGCGGCCGCCGCCCACGCCCGTGGCGAGCTGCGCAACAGCGTGCGAGCCGACCTGTACGAGACGCACGCACTCCCCAAGCTGGCGGTCAGCGTCTTCGACGGTCAACTCTGCATCACGCAACGGCTCCTCTACGGGGCGCGTCCCTACCACGACGTGATCGCGTTCGCGGACTCCCTCGAGGCGGAGGCCGAGCGGCTCGGCGCCGCGCGCGGGCGCGCATTCGCGGTGACGATGCGGGGCGAGGCGAAGCTGCTGTCCGGACAGCTCGACGCGGCCGACGCCGACCTCGCCGCGGGCGTCGAGCTTCACCGCGAGATCGCAGCCGCAACGGGCGAGTCCTTCGCGCTGCAGCGGCGCGCCGAGGTCGCGCTCCATCGCGGCCTTCAGGCGGAAGCGGGCGCGCTGCTCGACGAGGCGCTGGCGGTCGCCCGCGAGTCCGACGTCTGCTTCCACCTCCTCGACCGCATCTACGGAACGAGGGTTGCCGCCGCGCTCGACCCGGAGTCCGCTCTGGCCGCGCTCGAGGAGGCCGAGGCCGCGGTCCGCGGGCCAGTGGAGACCTGTCCCGGCTGCAGGATCACGCTTGCCGTCCCGGCCGCGATCGCGGCCGCGCGCGCCGGAGACCATAAGCGTGCTGCCCGGTGGGAACAAGCCGTGGAGTACCTGGCCACGACCGTGATGCGCTTACCCGCCTGGTACGCGGCGCTCGACGAGGTCAGAGGCCACCGCGCACAAACCAGCGGCGACGCTGTCGCGGCCTTCGACCGTTTTCGAACGGCCGCCGCCGGCTTCAGAGCCTCCGGCCAGCCGCTCGACGAGGCTCGTTGCGAGGCCCTCGCGGCGAGTCTGGCCATGCGCTCGCCTCCGACGGGGGTCGCGTCCGTGGCTCCGCAAGAAGCGCCAAGTCCTGCGAACCCGAAGGCCCACACTGCCACGGACGTCAAGTGGTAAGGAGGAGTCACCGATCTTGCGTAGACCGGTTGCCTGATTAGACACCAGCCCGGACCACACACGGACCACACATGCTGTGCCAGGCGGCAGCGGTCGTAGCCGGTGACAGCGGTTCGCTCGACGAGGAAATGCCCGCTGTAGCCGGTAATTCCGCCTAGCCGGTTGTAGCCGGGTCGGCCGTACCCGCCTGTCACGCCGGAGGTCGCGGGTTCGAGTCCCGTCGCTCCCGTCAACATTCCCGCACCAAGCGGCTACGGCCCACCAGGCGCGCCCACGCGCCGCGACTGGTCCCAGCTCTCGGCTGCGTGGACGTCACGGATCGACGAACGCGTCGCCGAGCTCGAGCGGCTGAAGCTCGGGCTGACCGAGTGCATCGGCTGCGGCTGCCTCTCACTCGACCGCTGCCAGCTCGCGAACCCTGGCGACCGCCGCCCCGATTCGGCCCGGGCCCGCGCTACTGGATCGGCGACCCACCGCCGAGGTAACGCGCACACGTGCGAGAACGGAGTCGGTGGCGACTTCAGCGACCGGCGGGCCGGCCTGTCACGCCCGAGATCGCGGGTTCGAGTCCTGTCGCTCCCGTCAATCCCTACAAGGCCCTGCAAATCGGCTGCTGAGTTGCTCGGCTCGGCCTTTGGGCAGCGGGTTGGACCCAAGCAGGCCGCGTCGACCTGCCTTGAGATCTAGACAATCGGTGCGTGAGCGAGCAGCGGCTGATCGCAGATGCGAGCATCGAGCTCGCTTCGGGCAGGAAGATGCCGATTCTCGGGCTCGGCACGTGGCAGGCGCGGGGTCGCAGCGCCCTCAGTGCGGTCCTTCGCTCGCTCGAGGTCGGCTATCGGCACATCGACACCGCGACCGCGTACGGCAACGAAGAGCGGGTGGGGCAGGCAGTGGCGGAGAGTGGCGTGCCGCGCGAGGAGATCTTCGTCACGACGAAGCTGCCGCCGAGTCGCGCAGGTCGCGAGCGAGCGACGCTCGAGGACAGTCTCGATGCGCTCGGGTTCGGGTACGTCGACCTGTGGCTGATCCACTGGCCGCCCGGCGGTCGCGCGCGGCCGGACGTATGGGAGCAGCTGCTCGAGCTGAAGGCGGAAGGGCTCGCACGCGAGATAGGGGTGAGCAACTACAGCGTTCGGCAGCTCGACGAGCTCGAGCGGACAACGGGTCGCCTGCCGGCCGTCAACCAGATCGAGTGGAGCCCTGCGCTCTTCGACCGGGAGGGACTCGAGGCGCACCGCCGTCGCGGCGTGCAGCTCGAGGGGTACAGCCCGCTCAAGACGATGAACCTGCGCGACCCACGGCTCGTGCGGATTGCAGAAGACCACGGCGTCACTGCGGCCCAGGTCGTCCTCCGCTGGCACATCGAGCACCGGATCGTCGCGATCCCGAAGTCGACGAACAAGGATCGGATCGCCGAGAACGCGTCAATCTTCGGCTTCGAGCTAACGCCATCCGAGGTCGAGCACCTGGACGGGTTCGCCGGCACGCGGCCGGGGTGACGTCAGGGGAAGAGTCACGCTTCCGGCAGAATCCGCGACCGTATTGCGGGGGCTCACACTGGGACGGCCAAAGCGTGGCTCTTTCGGTGCTTTCCCGGGGCGTGCTACTCGGGCGACCAGTGGCGGTTTCTCATCGCGTCGACCGCCTCATGGGTGTTCTCCTCAATCCGGCCGCGCGGGCCGGGCCAGGGTGTCGTGCGATGCTCGGGGCTCAATCAAGTGGCGGCCGTCCTGGGCTAGCGAGGCCATGAAACGTCGAGCACCCCCGAGCGTGCGCATCGCGCCTTTGTCGCGGGCGCAATCCGTGCTGGTGAGCGCGCGGCGGGGTTGGGTCATCTGACGGCCGCCAGCTTCTCTTTCGAGCTCACGCGACTGCCGCGCGCCAGGCAACGAATCTCTCCGTCGCGCAGGCCGTAGTAGGCCAGAGTGAGGATCTCGCGCGCAAGCGCGACCCTGGCGATATTGCGGCTGTCGAAGAGATCGCGTAGCGGGCCCGAGCCGGTGGTGATCTGAAGTTGTCGACCAGCGCGATCAGGCTGTCCAGCCGCCGGCGCGGCGCATCGCGTAGCTCGAGGGCGGCGAGAACTTAGGGAGGTCCGGAAGTGGGTTGCGCCTGGCGTCCCGACGTGCTCGACACGTGGCCGATCCGCGTTCTGACCGTAGGCGCGCGGGGCCTAATCGGCCGAGGCGGCCGGCGTCACGGGCCGGCCGCGCGGCCGGCCCGGGCATGCCGGCTCATAGTCCCGCAGGCCGCCGACGAACTGGGCCCACTCGGTGGCGCCGAGGTTGCGGCCGGCGAGCGCGCAGGCCGCCCGGCGCCAGGCCGCGACGTCGAGCGACCAGAGCCGCACGCCGCCCTCAGAGGTAGGCGCCGCGAGCGTCGCGCCGTCGGGGCTGAAGGCGACGCCGTGGCCGGTCAGCGGCGTGCCGAGCGGCTGGCGCGTCGGGAGCTGCCACAGCCGGATCTCCTCGGAGGAGCTCGTGGCGGCGAGCGTGCGACCGTCGGGGGCGAACTGCACGAAGTCGACGCGGCTGTCGAACCCTGTCAGCGGCTCGCCGATCCGCCTGCGCGTCGTGGCGTCCCACAGCACGACCGTGCCGTCATTGTCCCCCGCGGCCACGGCCGCGCCGTCGGGGCTGAACGCCACGTCGAAGACGTACGATGCCCGGCCGGTGCTGAGCTCGCCCTCGCGCAGGCGGCCGCTGACGGCGTCCCAGAGCCTGACCGTCCCGTCGTCCGGCGCGCCGGTGGTGATGGCGAGCGTCGCGCCGTCGGGGCTGAACGTGGCCACGTCGCCCTTCAGAAGGCGGGGCGCCGAGAGGCCGTCGAGCGACCACAGGACCACCGTTCCGAGGCCGCCGGCGACCAGGCGACCGCCGTCGGGCGAGAACTCGATGTAGTTCGCCCAGAACGGCTGGGCGACGTCCACCGGAAGGCTCAGCTCCCGGTGCGTTCCGGCCTCGATGTCCCACAGCTCAACGGCCCCGGTCGTGTCGAACAGCGGCCCGGTCGCCGTCCCCACCGCGAGCGTGCGCCCGTCGGGGCTGACGGCGATGCCGGTCACCTCCACGCGCCGGCGCGGCTCGATCACGGGCTCGCCGACGTCCCCCTCCCACCGGACGATCCCGCCGTCGTGGCGGACCGCGAAGAGGCTGCGGCCGCGAGGGCCCCAGACCGCATGCGTGCTGCGGCCCTCGAGCTCGCGGACGAGCGGTGATGGTCGCCGGAGGTCCCACACCGCGACGACCCCGTCCGCGCCCGCGGACGCCACGCCGCGGCCCCCCGGCGCAACCGCGACGTCGGACACGAACGCGATGTGGCCGCGGTAGGCGCCGATGTCCTTCCCGGACCGCCCGTCCCACAGCCGCACGGCATTGTCGAACCCGCCCGACGCCACGAAGACGCCGGTGGGATCGACGGACACGGTAGTGGCCTGGCCGCGGTGCTCGCCGAACGCCCGGAAGCCCTGGTCGACCGTGCCGATCGTCCCGTCCTGCATCGCGGCGGCGACGATCCCTCCCCGCGCGTCCAGGCCCCAGACGGACGAGTCGGTCACCCGCAAAGCGTCGTCCGCCAGACCGTCGAGGCCGCTCCGCCAGCGGGTGACCGTGCCGTCCTGGCCGCCGGCCAGGATCGTGCCGCCGTCTTCGAAGGCCACCCCGGTCACCCCCATCGGATGCGCCCGGACGGGCTCGCTCGCCGGCTGCCCACTCGCGAGGTCCCACAGCTGCAGGTCGCCGTCGATGTTCCCCGTCGCGACTAGCTGGCCGTCCGGACCGACCGCAAACGTCGTGGTGCCGCCGTCCCGGCGCGCGACGATGGGCTCACCCACCGGCTCATCCGTGCGCAGGTCCCAGCGCCGTACGCGCCCGTCGACGGTCGCGGCGAGCACCTCATCGCCGCGGGGCGCGAACGCGAGCTCGGTGATGTCGTCGCCGCTCCCGCGCAGCACGCCCTCAGACCGGCCGGTCTCCCAATCCCAGAGCTCGATAGTGCCCGCCGTCGTGCCCGCGGCGAGCCGGTCGCCGTCCGAGCTGATGGCGACAACCCGCGGCCAGCCCTCCGGCTGCAGCAGCATGCGCAAGTTCGGCGTCCGGAGCAGCGCGCTCAGCAGCGCGTCGCGCGCCTCCGGCGTGTCGCGTGTCCGCATCGCCTCGAGACCCAGCAGGAGCGCCTGCGACCGCTGATCGGCCGCCACCGCCTTCGCCTGGCTCGCCAGGTAGCGCGAGGTGGCGAACGCGAGCTGGCTCTGGGCCTCGTTGCGCTGGTCGACCGCGACGAGGGCGGCGACGGAGGCCAGCACGGCGAGCAGGCCGATCGCCCCGACGACGCCGCGTGCGAGGCGCCGGGTGCGCCGGTGCTCGCGCACGTCGTCGCCGATCAGCTCGTCCTTCGGCCGGCCGTGCAGCGGCGCCGCCAGGTCGGCGACCGCCTCCCGGAAGCCCGGGTTGCGCAGCGACAGCTCGCCGCCGCGGAGCGGCCGCAGGTCGAGATAGCGCGGCTCGCCGATGAGCGCTTCGGTGCGCGGGAGCGCATCCGTGGCGTCCCAGTCCACCCTGCCGGACGGGTCGAACGCGAGCTCGCCGGCGGTGACAACGAGCAGCAGCCGCTCGGTCCCGTGGCGCTCGGTCCACGTCGCAACCTCGCGCGCCACCCATTGCGACCGGGCCGCCTCCGGCGAGGCGAGCAGGATCAGGTGACGCGCGCCGAGCAGCGCCTCCTCGATCGCGCCCCACAGGTCCGGGTTCGTCGCGAGGTTGGCCTCGTCGCGGAAAATGCGGAGCGCGCGCAGCCGGTACCACGGCTTGGCGAACCGGTGCAGGGCGCCCTGCAGCGCCTTGGCCAGCTCGCCGTCGGCGGCGTGGCTGTACGAGATGAAGCCGTCGAAGGCGGGCGCCGCGGGCTTCGCGCGTCGCGACCGGCGAGCGGCGATGCGCGCCTTCAGGACTGCGAGCGACACGCGCGTCACCACCGGACCCTAGGGCGGTGCTCGGAATCCTGTCAACCGTTCAGAACCGTGTCGGTAACGAGCGTGAGAGCCTCCGTACACGGAGGCTTCAGCCTGCCTCCGATTAGGCTCCGCGGCCTAATCGGACGAGTCCCTTGGAGCTCGGGGTCGCCTCGGGGCAATTCGGGACGACGCGTCGGCGCCGAGAAGGTTCCCAACGACGAAACAGCCCCATTTCTGGAGCTGTTTCCGGAACTGTCCTGATGGAGGCGGCGGGAATCGAACCCGCGTCCGCAGCCGCACCGACAGAACATCTACGAGCGTAGTCCGCGCTTCGTCTCACCCGCCGGCCGGTTCACGGACGACCCACCGACGGGCCAGCCATCCTTTCGTGTCGCGCTTCGGGCGATTGGCTCTCCCTAGGCGCCGAGCCCGATCGTTGGCGCCGAGTCCCGGGCCTCGGGCCCAACCCGGGTCGGCGACGCCTTACCTAGATTCGACTAGGCGGCGTATGCGAGTTCGTTCTTGTTCGCATGTGTTTGGTGCCGGTTGATTTACGAGGCCAACCGGCGACCTCGGCTCGCAGCTCTGCCGGAGAACCGACCACGTCGAAACCTGGTCGCCCCCGTATGTGTGATTCAAGGGCCCAGGATAGCTGCCGATAAGCGCAAGTGCCGCGGCGCGAGCCCGATCATGCGCCGGAACTCGGGATTCACGCGAAAGGACGGCGCCGGTGGCACTACTCATGGAAGAGCGTTTCGAAGGGCTCGCGGACCTGAGGGAACGCGCCCAGACGGAGGTCGCGAAGGTCGTCGTCGGACAAGAGCGCACGGTCGAGCTCATGCTCGTCGCCGCGCTCGCGCACGGGCGCGTCCTCCTGGAAGGGCCTCCCGGCAGCGCCAAGACGCTGCTCTCTCGCGCCGTCGCGCACATGGATGCCGTCGGCCGCTACATCGTCGCCGTGGGTCGTCGAACGCGCAATCTCCCGGACGTCGAGCTGGGCGCGAGCTCGCGGTCGCTGATCCATCTCCTCAGCGCCTCGAAGGCATGCGCGCGCCTGAACGGCAGGTCGCACGTGACCGTCTCGGCCGTACGCGAGATGGCGCCGTTCGTCCTCCGCCATCGCCTCATGGTGTGCGGCAAGACGACGCAGGAGGACGCGCTTCGGCTGGCGCTCGACTCCGTGCCGGCACCCGTCGAATCGGTCGCCTAGACCGGCTGCCCGAGCCCACAGAGACCCGGGGCCGCTCACCGCAGAGGGTGGCCTCGGGCCGCCACCCCCTCATGCACGCGTCCGACCGCGAGGAGGTGCGCGCTGGCGCCGAGCAACGCGGGCTCCTGCTCGACTGCTCGGGCGACCCACAGCAGGAGCTCGTGATCGGGGGACTCTTCGTCGGGTGGCGTCGGCGGGGCAAACCAGCCAGCGGGGCCCTCTACCCCGTAGACGGCGTCGAGCTCGAAGCCGGCGACTGTCACCTCGTTCGCGAGCTCGTCAGGACGATGGAAGAACGACGTCGTGAATGCGCTCGGGATGTCCGTCGGGTTTCGATGCACGCCGGAGCGCAGGTCGTCCTCGACGATCCTTCGAAACTGCGGATGCAGGAGAAGCCCGCGTGCGAGACCGTCGACGATCGATGCGAACCTCGAGATCGCGGCAACCGCGACGACACCGCCTGGGACGAGAACGCGACGGGCCTCGTCGAGCGCTGCGCGCCGCTCCTCGGCCCGGATCAGGTGATACAGCGGGCCGAGTAACAACACGGCGTCGAAGCTGCCTGCGTCTTCGTCCAGGTTGCGGGCGTCTCCCCGCGCAACGGTGAACGGACGGCGCGACGCGCGCGCCGCGGCGGCGGCCTGCTCGACGTGCAGCGGCACGGGATCGACGAGGTGCACGTCGTAGCCGAGATCGGCGAGCCAGGTCGCGTATGCGCCCGGACCGCCGCCGACGTCGAGCACGCGCGCAGACGGCGGAGGGAGATGCCTACCCAGCAGCTCCTTCGTCCGCGCGAACTCCAGCCATCCCCACGTCGAGAGCCGGTCGTGCTCCTCTCCGACCTCGTAATGCGCGCGGATGTCCTCGTCCACCGACGGAGGCTACCGCGGTAGCGGCAGGGGTCAGGCCACGTAGACCTGACCCCCGTTGGCTCGTCCGTCAGTTGCCGAACGCCTCGTTCAACGCACGCCGCCCCAGGACCTCGGCGAGATGCATGCGGAACTCGCTGCTCGCTGCGTGGTCCGACGGCGGATTCCGGTCCTGCGAGATGAGCGCCGCTGCCTCGTCGATCGACGCGCCGCCGGCGATCGCCTCCTCGGCAGCGCGAGCGCGAACCGGCGTCGCGCCCATGTTCGTGAGCGCGATCGCCGCCTTCGAGATCGTGCCGTTCGACCGCTCGACGAGCGCAGCGACGCCGACGGTCGCCCAGTCCTGAGCCCTGCGCTGCATCTTCACGTACGACCAGCCCGTGCTCTCGGGGAGCTTCGGCACGCGGATCTCCACGAGCATCTCGCCCTCGGTCATCGCCGTCTGGAAGACGCCGGTGCAGAAGTCGAGAGCAGGGATCGTCCGCTCACCGCCCCCGCCGCGCACCACCATCTCCGCGTCGAGGGCGAACAGGACCGCCGGCAAGTCCGAAGCCGGGTCGCCGTGCGAGATCGACCCGCCGATCGTCCCACGGTGACGCACCTGGGGATCGCCGACCTGGCCGGCGGTGAAGGACACGATCGGGCAGTGCTCGCGGAGCAACGGCGCCTCTGCGACGTCCTTGTGACGGGTCGTCGCGCCGATCGCGACGTGCTCGCCGGCGTCCTTCACGTAGCTCAGCTCGTCGAGCCGCCCGATGTCGATCAGCAGCGCGGGCCGCGCGATCCGCAGCTTCATCGCCGGCAGGAGCGAATGGCCGCCGGCGAGAAGCTTCGCATCCTCGCGCCGGCCGAGGAGCTCGACGGCGTGCTCTGCGCTCTCGGCGACCTCGTAGTCGAACTTCGCGGGAATCACGACTTCGCCTCCTGGATCGCCCGCCACACCCGTTCGGGCGTCGCGGGTAGCTGGACGTCGGCCACTCCGAGATGGGAGAGCGCGTCGACGACGGCGTTGATCACCGCCGGCGCCGCCGCGATCGTGCCGGTCTCCCCCACGCCCTTCACCCCGAGCGGGTTGTCCGCTCTCGTCTCGGTGCGATCGGTCTCGTAAGACGGGAGCTCGGCCGCGGACGGCACGAGGTACGTCGTCATCGTCGTCGTCTGGAGGTTCGCGTCCTCGTCGTATGTGCCCTCCTCGTAGAGCGCCGCGGCGATCCCCTGCGTGATGCCGCCGTGCACCTGACCGTCGATGATCATCGGGTTGACCGGGACGCCGACGTCGTCGACCGCGACGTAGCGGACGAGCCGCGTGTCACCGGTCTCCGTGTCCACCTCGACGACTGCGGCGTGTGCGCCGGCGGGCCAGGAGAAGTTGGACGGGTCGAACACCGCCGTCTCCTCGAGCCCCGGCTCCATCCCGTCCGGGAGGTTGTGCGCCGCATGTGCGGCGAACGCCACCGCCTGAATCGTCATGTTCCGGTCGGCAGAGCCCTTCACGCTGAAAGTCCCGTTCGCGAACTCGAGGTCGTCCTCGGCGACCTCGAGCTGGTGCGCGACGATCCTGCGCGCCTTGTCGAGCACCTTCTCGCCCGCGTGCCAGAGCGCGATACCGCCGACGGTCAGCGAGCGGCTGCCGTAGCTGTCCATGCCCTGCTGGGAAACGGCCGTATCGCCGTGCAGGACCTCGACGTCGTCGATCCCCACGCCGAGCTGGTCGGCGACGATCTGCGCCCAGGTCGTCTCGTGCGCCTGGCCGTGCGGTGAGGTACCGGTCACGACCTGCACGGATCCGAGGGGCTGGAAGCGAATGGATGCGCTCTCCCAGCCTCCGACGGCGTAGCGGATCGCGCCGAGGATGCGCGACGGGGCGAGACCGCACATCTCGTTGTAGGTCGAGAAGCCGACCCCGACCTGCTTCGAGTCCTCGTTCTTGCGTCGCTTCTCCTGGTCGGCCCTGATCGAGTCCAGGTCGAGCAGCTCGAGCAGGCGATCGAGCGTCGCGTGGTAGTCGCCCGAGTCGATCGTGAGCCCCGACGCCATCGTGTGCGGGAACTCCTCGATGAAGTTGCGGCGACGGAGCTCGACCGGGTCCAGGCCGAGCTCGGACGCGAGCGCGTTCATCGTCCGTTCGAGGACATACGTGGCCTCTGGACGTCCTGCGCCGCGATACGCATCCGTCGGCGTCGTGTGCGTGAAGACGCCCGTGAAGGTCACGCTGTAGTTCGGGATCGCGTACGGGCCCGAGTAGAGCCAGGCTCCGAGCAGCGGGATCCCCGGCGTCACGAGCTGGAGGTACGCGCCCATCGCACACAGCGCCTCCGACTTGACCGCGGTGATCTTGCCGTCCTTCGTCGCCGCGAACGTCAGCTCGTGGACGACGTCGCGCCCGTGGATCGTCGCGACGTAGTTCTCGCTTCGCTCCTCCGTCCACTTCACCGGTCGCCCAAGGCGCTTGGCGAGGGCGACGGCGAGGTACTCCTCGGCGTAGGCGTCGCACTTCGAGCCGAACCCGCCGCCGACGTCGGGAGCGATCACGCGCATCTTCGACTCGGGGATCCCGAGCACGAGTTGCATCGTGAAGCGGAGGATGTGCGGAATCTGCGTGGCGCTCCAGAGCGTCACGTCACCGGTCGGCCCGACCTGGGCCAGCACGCCACGCGTCTCCATCGCGTTCGGGATCAGCCGCGGTTGGAAGAAACGCCGCGTGACGACGACATCGGCCGCGTCGATCGCTGCCTGCACGTCGTCCGTCTCGAGCTTCCAGACGTAACACTCGTTGGTCTCGAGATCGGCGTGCACGAGAGGCGAACCGTCGGCGAGCGCCTTCTCGACGTCCGCGACCGCGTCGAGCGGCTCGTAGTCCACCTCGACGAGCTCCGCCGCGTCCTGCGCGATCGCTCGGCTCTCCGCGACGACGACGGCGACCCCGTCACCCTGGTAGCGCGCCTCATCGGCGGCGAGCGGATAGTGCGGCGGCATCTTGATGTCCTCGGTCACCGGCCACGCGCACGGCATGCCGCCGGCCCAGTCGCCGGCCAGGTCCGCGCCGCTGAAAGCAGCGACCACGCCCTCGAGCGCGCGAGCCGCGTCGAGGTTCACGCCCTTGATGCGGGCGTGTGGATAGGGGCTCCGGACGACGGCCATCGACAGCGTGCCCGGAAGCGTGAGGTTGTCGACGAACGTCCCCCGGCCGCGGAGAAGCGATTCGTCCTCCTTCCGCTTGACGGAACTGCCGACGAAGGCTTCTGTCTCGGCGACGGCCATCTATCTCACCCCCGCAGCGGATGCGACCGCCTGGACGATGTTGTGGTACCCGGTGCAGCGGCAGAGATTCCCCTCGAGGCCGAGGCGGATCGCCGCCTCGTCGGTGGCCTCGCCGCTCTCGATCAGGCTCACCGCGGCGAGCACCATGCCGGGCGTGCAGTAGCCGCATTGCAGGGCATGCTCGTCGTGGAAAGCCTGTTGCACGGCGTGCAGGTCGCCGTTTTGCGCAAGACCCTCGATGGTCGTGATCTCGCGGCCATCGGCTTGTACTCCCAGCACGGTGCAGGACTTCACGGACTCTCCGTCCACGAGCACGGTGCACGCGCCGCAGGCGGAGGTGTCGCAGCCGACGTTGGTTCCCGTAAGGCCGAGACGGTCGCGGAGCACGTACACGAGCAGCTCGCGAGGCTCCAGCTCGAGCTCGTGACGCCCGCCGTTGACGGTCAGCGTTACGTGTCTCAACGCACCCTCCTCTCTCGTAGGGGCGAAACCCGAGACTACTACTCTGTCCCCTCCGGCGTTGCCAAATCCGCCTCCGACGACATGACCGACCTCCCCGAGATCGCGTTCGAGTCCCCCGAGGCGTGGACCACGTGGCTACGGGAGAACCACGCGACGTCGCCGGGCATCTGGATCCGGATCGCGAAGAAGGCATCGGGCATCCCTTCGGTGACGCATGCGCAAGCGCTCGACGAGGCGCTCTGCTACGGCTGGATCGACGGCCAGGCGAAGTCGATCGACGACACGTACTACAGGCAGAAGTTCACGCCGCGCCGGGCGCGCAGCACGTGGTCGAAGCGCAACCGCGAGAAGGTCGCGGCCCTCATCGAAGCGGGTCGCATGCAGCCGGCCGGCCGGCGCGAGATCGACCGCGCCAAGGCGGACGGCCGCTGGGAGGCCGCCTACGACTCGCCGAGCACCTCCACCGTCCCCGACGACCTCCAGCGCGAGCTCGACGCCGATCCCGTTGCCGCCGCGTTCTTCGCGTCCCTCGACAGCCAGAACAGGTACGCGATCCTGCACCGGGTCCAGACCGTGAGGAAGCCCGAGACGAGGGCCCGCCGGATCCAGCAGTTCGTCGCGATGCTCAGGCGGGGAGAGAAGCTCTACTGACGCCGCGGGCGCGGCTCAGTCGGCCCACCAGTCCTGCGTCATCTGGGCGTCGTTCGGCTCACCGTTCGTCGGCGCTCCGAACGCCAGGAGCTCGGCTCCCTCGTCACCTGCCTCGAGGCCGCGCATCGTCGCGCTGGCGATTCGCACTGCATCCCACTGGCGAAGCTCGACCACGTCGTCGTCGAGCTTCATCCGCGCGCTTCCGCGAACGAGCACGTAGATCTCCTCCTGATACTCATGCTTGTGCCCGAACGGAAGGCGGAATCCGGGCGCTAGCCGCTGGTAGCTGAGCGCGGTCATCTCGCCTCCGAGATCGTCGTGCGCGAACCGTGCCTCGAGGTCGGGGGAGAGATCGAACTTCGGAGCGGCGTCCTCGATCTCCTTGAGATTCTTGACCGTGTACGCGCTCGTGCCCATGCCCGGGATTTCTCACGGGCCGTCTCTCGCCAAACGTGCTCAGCGGCGGCGGCGGAGGGCGCGCTCCATCTGCCGCTTCGCTTCCCGGTCCGCGATCAGGCGCCGCTTGTCGAGCCGCTCGCGGCCGCGGGCGAGGGCGAGCTCGAGCTTCACGCGCCCGTTGCTGAAGTACATCCGGGTGGGGACCAGCGTCAGGCCCTTCTCGCGCACCTTGGCGTGCAGCGACTCGATCTCCCGGCGGTGGAGGAGGAGCTTGCGGTCGCGACCGGGCTCGTGCGCGAACGCGCCGCCACCCGGTGCGTACTCCGCGATCGAAGCGCCGACGAGCCAGGCCTCGCCGTCGCGGATGTCGACGTACGCCTGGCCGAGCTGAACCTGGCCGTCGCGGGCCGATTTCACCTCCGACCCGGTCAGGACCACGCCGGCCTCGACGCGCTCGATGAGCTCGTAGTCGAACCGCGCGCGGCGGTTGTCGGCGATCAGCTTCTGCCCGTCGGCCACGTGCGGAGTGTAGGGGCGAGGCTTGCCTTGCCCTCGGTTATTCGTCGACGGCGTCGGCCAACCGGCGAGCGAGCTCTCGAAGCATCGTGAGCGCGACCGCGTGCTCGGACTCGACGAGCGCGAGCGCCTCGTCCCTCGGGATGCCGAGGCACCGCACCGGGGTCGAAGCGCGGACGCGGGCAACCCTGTCCGTGTGCGGGTTCAGTAGCGCGAGCTCGCCGAAGAAGTCCCCCGGCCCGAGCGTGAAGCGCCCGCCGCGCGCGTCCACGTTCACCCTCCCTTCCAGGATCACGAACATCCCTGACCCGGGATCGCCTGGCAGGGCGAGCACCTGGCCGGGCGCGCCCGTGACTTCGCCGGCGCAGGATGCGATGCGCTCGAGGCTCGCGTCCGAGGCTCCCCGGAATAGCGGCAGCTTGCGGAGCTCTTCCGGAGTCACGCGCCAGTTCATATCACGCTGCTCCTATCACGCTCGTGCTCATGTGCGCACGTCCCGCTTCCGGCCGGACCTGCCGTACGCGTTGCCCGCGCGCCCATCGCGGCCCTGGCAGCGGTCGCAGAGCGGGAACCAGGGCGGGCACGAACGGCCGCACGACCGGCACCGACCGATCGTCGGCGACTCGACCTCGAGCCGGAGCCGCGCGACGACCCGCTCGGCCGCCTTCTCCTCGAGCGCAGCAGCGCGCTCGATCGTCACGCCGCCGACACCCGGGTACTGGAGCGCGAACCAGCGCAGGATGCTCGCCTCGCGTCCCGCCTGCTCCGCGTCTTCGAGCGACGCGCCGTTCAGCCGCGCCGTGTCGAGCAGGAACGTAAGGTGCGGACGCGCCACGCGGTCGCCCGCGAGCGCCAGCGCGAGCGTCGAGAGGAGCTCCAGGCCGTCCTCGTCGACGGGCGCGTTGACGAGCTTCCACGTGTCCTCGAGCGACATCCGGCGACTGCGTTCCCACAGGCGCCGCTGCACGGCGTCGAGCCGGAGCCTGATCGGCTGGAGCGACTCGAGTGCGAGCCAGCTCTCGTGCGCCCACTCCCGGAGCGCGACCCGGTGCCAGGCTGCGAGCGCTGCGTCCAGGTACCGCGGGTCGTCGACACCGAGGTCGGAGAGCCGCGGGCGGATCCGGGCCTCGTCCACCGCCCGGTACCCGCGGTGCCCGCCCGGCAGCTGCACGTGTGGCTCGAGCGCGGACTCCACGAGCTTCGCGTCCGCCTCGCCCCAGCCGAGGCCCGCGAGCACGCCGACGTGACCGCGCTCGACGAGCCCGAAACGGCCAGCCCGGCCGGCGATCTGCGCGAGCTCCCAGGGCAGCAGCGGGCGGCGCACCTCGCCGTCGAACTTCGTCGTCTCGGCGAAGAGCAAGGTCTCGCAGGGAAGGTTCACGCCGTGGCCGAGGACGTCCGTCGCGACGCAGACCTCGGCGGCGCCGGACAGAAAGCGGTCGATCTCCTCCCGCCGGGACGAGAGCGGCATGGCGCCGTACAGCACCGCAACCCGGCCCTGGTGGCGCCTGTTCACCTCGCCCGCGAGCGCGAGCACCGCGCGCCGGCTGAACGCGACTGCGACCGTACCGGTGGTCAGCGACGCGAGCGTGCGCTCGCCGACGAAGTCCAGCGGCAGCTTGCGCTCGAAGAGCTTGAGCTCGGCTTCGGGGAACGCGCGCTCGACGAGCGGCAGCGCATCGAGCGCGCCGAGCAGGAGGATCTGCCGGTACTCGCCACCGAGCAGGAGGCGCGTCCAGGCCGATCCGCGCTCCTCGTCGTCCGCCCACTGCACCTCGTCGAGCACGAGCAGCTCGCCCGATTGCGGCGCCATCTCGACCGTCGAGGCGATGATCGGCGCGTGCTCGTTGATCCGCTCCTCTCCGGTGACGAGGCCGACGTTGGCCGCACCGACCCGCTCCCCGAGCCGGCGATGCGCTTCCTGCGCGAGCATGCGCAGCGGCCCTGCGTAGACGCCGCGTCCGGCGGCGGCGAGCTCCTCGAGCGCCGCGTAGGTCTTCCCGGAGTTCGTCGGCCCGAGGTGCGCGACGACGCGCTCGGGCGTGACCGCGCGAGACGGCAGCGTGATCTCGATCCTGCGCTCCGCCTGCTTGACCGCCTGGGCAGGCTTGCGCGCCCGAGCCGAACGGCTCGGGCGCTTCTGTCGTCCGCCTGGTGAGCGACGCTGCCTCATCGGCCAACCGTAGCGGTCGCAAGGGCGAGGCAAGCCTCGCCCCTACGGCCGATCATTGCGTCGCGTCGCTCGAGCCGGGCATGCCCGGCTCCTACGCCACGTGGTCAATGGTTCGGAGGTGTAGGGGCCGGCCATGCCCGGCCCACAACCCTGGACAGACGGACGCGAACGGACTTCGTAGGGGCGAGGCTCGCCTCGCCCTCCCCTCAGACGCGCAGGAACTTGCGCAGCGTGAGCCCGGAGCCGAGCGCGCCGATCCCGAGCCCGACGACGAGCAGGATCAACGACGTCCACATGAACGGCAGCGCCTGCACCTCGGCGCTCGTGCGGTCGTTGGGGAGGATCGACGGGACGGCGATCTCGCGTCCCAGGAAGAGCAGGAGAATCGCCGCAAGCGACCCCACGAGGCCGGTCAGGACTCCCTCGAGCATGAACGGCCCGCGCACGAACCAGTTCGTCGCGCCGACGAGCTTCATCACCTCGACCTCCCGCCGCCTGGCGAAGATCGAGAGCCGGATCGTGTTCGCGATGTCGATGGTCGAGGCGACGAGCAGGACGATGATCGCGATGAGGAACACGATCTGGATCCCGCGCGCGAGCGCGAGGATGCGTTTCGAGACCTCCTTGCCCCACGTCACCTCGTCCACTGCGACGAGCTTCGTGGCCTGCACGTCGCGCGCGATCGTCTCCGTGTCCTCACCCTTGTTCGGGACGATGTCGAACGACGCGGGCAGCGGGTTGGACGCGAGGTTCCTCGTCAGCTCCGGCGAGCGCTTCTCCATGATCTTGAGCGCCTCGTCCTTCGTGATGAAGGTGATGCCGCCCGGCTTCACCATCGGATGCGACTCGAGGAACGTGCGCAGCTCGTTCACCTGCTTCGACGTCGCCTCCTGCCTGATGAACGTGTGGACGGCGAGCTCCTTCTTCTTCGAGTCCGACCAGGAGACGAGCCATGTGCCGAGGCCGATGAAGACCCCGAGCAGGAACATGCCGACGAGCACCGTCACCACCGCGGCGAGCGTCGTGGACTTGTTCGCGCCGATCGAGCGGAACGCCTCCGATGTGAGCAGCTTGAAGCGCGTCACTCGCCAATCACTCCGTGCCGTAACCGCCTCGGCGCTCGTCGCGGACGAGCTTGCCTTCGTCGAGCGCGATCACGCGCTTGCGCATCTTGTCCACCATCTCGCGGTCGTGCGTGACCATGAGGACGGTCGTGCCCGTGCGGTTGATCTGGTAGAGGAGCTGCATGATCCCGACGGAGGTGTCGGGGTCGAGGTTGCCCGTCGGCTCGTCACAGACGAGGAGCGGCGGGTGGTTGACGAACGCGCGCGCGATCGAGACGCGCTGCTGCTCGCCGCCGGAGAGCTCCTCGGGCCGCGACCCCATCTTGTGCGCGAGGCCGACCATGTTCAGCACCTCGGGCACCTTCTTGCGGATCTGCGTGGTCGACTCGCCCTGCACGCGGAGCGCGTACGCGATGTTCTCCGAGGCGGTCCGGTTCGGCAGGAGCTTGAAGTCCTGGAACACGCACCCCACGTTCCGGCGGAGCAGCGGCACCTTCGAGCGCTTGAGCCGCTCGAGGTCGCGGCCGCCGACGACGATCCGGCCGGAGGTCGCGTCGAGCTCCTTGAGGATCAGGCGGATGACCGTCGACTTCCCGGAGCCCGAGGCCCCCACGACGAAGACGAACTCGCCCTTCTCGATCGTGAACGAGACCCGGTCGAGTGCGACGACTCCCGGCTCGTAGACCTTGCGGACGTCCTCGAACACGATCATCGTCGAGCCGCTCGGCTCCGTGCTCGTCTCTTCCGGCGTCTCGACCGGCTGGACTTCAGGTTCGGCGATCGCCGTCATCGGGGTGTCAGTCTCGAGGTTGGCATCCAGTACCGGGCGACGGTGCATAAAGCAGCGGCCACAGGCTGCTCCGGTTCGTAGAGGGGCGGGATTCTACAGGACATTCCGGCTAGAGCACCTTCCCCGCAGCCTTCGCGAGGAGGTAGGCGTGGACGAAGCCGTCGATGCCGCCGTCGAGGACGGACTGCGTGTTCCCGACCTCGACGTCGGTTCGGTGGTCCTTCACGAGCTGGTACGGGTGGAGCACGTACGACCGGATTTGACTCCCGAACCCGATGTCCTGCGCAGCTCCCCGCTCTCGTGCCAGCTCGGCCTCGCGCTTCTCCTCCTCGAGCTCCGCCAGCCGCGACTTGAGCATGCGGAGCGCCGTCTGCTTGTTCGAGGTCTGCGAGCGCTCGTTCTGGCACTGGACGACGATGCCCGTCGGGATGTGCGTGATGCGCACCGCCGAGTCCGTCTTGTTCACGTGCTGCCCACCTGCGCCGCTCGAGCGGTACGTGTCGATGCGGAGGTCGGCGTCGTCGATCTCGATCGGCGCGTCGGCCGGGAGGAGCGGGGCCACGACGACCTGCGCGAACGCCGTGTGGCGGCGGTGGGCGGCGTCGAACGGCGACAGCCGCACGAGCCGATGCACGCCGCGCTCGGCCTTCAGCGTCCCGTACGCGTTCTCCCCGCGCACGGTCATCGTCGACGACTTGAGCCCCGCCTCCTCGCCCGGGCTCGCCTCGATCATCTCCCACTCGAAGCCGCGGTCGGAGGCCCAGCGCTGGTACATCCGCAAGAGCATCTCCGCCCAGTCCTGCGCGTCGGTGCCGCCGGTCCCGGCATGGATCTCGAGTAGCGCGTCGCCGGCGTCGTACTCGCCCGTGAACAGCGCGTCCTCCTGGAGTCGTCCGAGCTCGCTCTCGAGCTGAGAGACGAGCTGCGCGATCTCGTCCTCGTCCTCTCCGAGCTCGAGCAGTTCCTTGGAGTCCTCGTACTCGCGCCGGAGCCGCTCGTAGCGCTCGAGACGCCGCGTCAGCCGCGCGTGCTCGGTGGAGATGCGTGCCGCGCCGGCCTGGTCGTCCCAGAACCCGGGCGCGCCCATCGCGTCCTCGAGCTCGCCGCGGCGGCGCGCGAGTCGATCCGGGTCAAAGGTAATCACGGACCCAGGCGAGCTGGGCCCCGATCTCCTCGAGCCGCTCCGCGAGCGGCTTGCCGTCCTGGTCGGCCACGCGGCGATGGTAGCGGGACGGCCTGAGGACGGTCCAGTAGCTAGTCGCGCACGACGCTCAAGGTGACCTCGATACGTCCTGTGAGGCCCGAGAGATCGACGGTCTCGGTCGCGCGGTCGAAGCGCGCCCGCCGACCGGATACGAGCGCCGACGAGACACTCCGCCCCGCCGGCAGTCGGATCCTCAGGCGCAGCGTCCCGGGCCTACGTCTGGCCGGCACGTCGATCGACGCGCGTATCGCGCGCGTGGCCGACGTTATCTCGTAGCTCAGAGGGCCGAAGCTCGTGGGCACGTTCCGGATCGCCACTCGGCGCCCGGACGCAAGCCAGGCGCGTGGCGTCGCATAGGCGAGCTCGAGGCCGCGGGGGGCACCGTATCGGTCGCGTGTCTCGTGGACGAGCATGAGCCGCAGTGTCTCGAGGAACGAGGCGTTGCTCGCAGCGTTCGGCGGGAGGTACATCGACCGGAAGTAGTCGCCGCGAAGCGGGCTGACCGAGGCGGCCTCGCCGGCGACGAACGTGCCCGCCGACATCCCCACGGCCAGCTGCCCGTACAGGCTCAGGACGAGCTGATCGGGGCGGTCGTCGGCAGCGAGGAAGCGCGCGACGTTCTGACCGTAGACCGGGTTGACCCCAGAGGTCGGGTAGGCCGCACTCCGCCCATAGAGCGAGTACGCGCCGGCGCGGACGAGGCCCAGAAGCCGAGAGCCGTGGCGGAGCATGTACCCGAGAATTCGATCCGTCTCGGCGGTGCGTGGCTCGAACAGGCCCGACGCCAGCGCGTAGGGCATCACAAGGTTCCAGTAGCTCCCGGGACGAGTCTCCGTCACGGAGGCGTACGGGCGCTCCGCGTCGAGCAGACGGACCGGGACGAAGACCGAGCCGTCGGGAAGCATCCGACGCGATCTCCGAACGGCCGCCCGCAGGCCCGATCCGAGCCGTGCGCCCAGCATCCGACAGCGGACAGCGAGCGAGCGTTCCCCGGCCTGCGACCAGACGCGGCTCATCTCCCAGAGCCCCTGCCACGCGACCGCCTGCGAGTGGAGCCCGTAGACGAGGTCAGGAATGTCCGACGAGAAGCGCTCGCGCCGGAGAAGGCGTCGTTCGCCGGCGACGCGGCGTGCGAGCAACCCCACTCCATGGCGTAGGTCCGGAGTCAGCTCAGCCACGAGCTTTTCGTCGCCGAAGAGCCGGTAGTGAGCGGCGGCCGCGACGAGCCTCTGCCCGAGCCTCCAGCTCGGATATGGGGCGCGAGGCGTCGACAGGGACCGTCGCAGGATCGCGCGCGATTCGTCCGAGAAGCCGAACTCCGCCATCACCCGTGCGACGTCGAGCGCCTCCGGGTACGAGAACTGCTGGTATGGGTTGCCGATGCTGTAGCGCCAGCCGAGCCCGAGGTTCTGAATAAGGAGGCTCGCGGCGGCGTTACGAACGCGGGCCTCGGGCACGTCGATCCCGGTGCCTTCCGACAGCCGCTCGCTCCAGTAGCGCACGACTCCCGCTCGAGCGGACTCGTAGCTCGCGCGGTCCATGGTCCGTGGTCCGGCGCTAGTTGCGGCGTGTGACCAGGAGAGGAACAACGACGACATGGTTCGTCCTGCGAGGCCGATGCTCAGCGGCGGGATGCGCGAGACGCGAACTCGGATCTCGGCGTTACCGCGTGCGAAGCGGGCATCGGCGTCGATACGGACGTAGCTCGTGAGCGACGCGTCGCGGGGCGCGCGCGCGGCGAACGACTCCTGCCGGTAGCGGACACCGAGGGCATCGACGTACTCCGTCTGCAGTATCGGGAGGTGTCCGTCGGCGAGCCGCGGCAGCCTCGCGCGAGCGAGGCAGGATCCGAAGCGCTCACGCCCACCCTTCCCTACGCCGATGGTCAACGACCGCCCGCGCAACCGCTTCGAGAGGATCTGGCTTCCGTCCGCGACATGCAGCGCCGCGCTCCCTGAGCCTTCGTCGCCGACCGGCTGTGTGAACGCCAGGTAGTGGGCTCCCGACTCGGTGAGCGCCCTGCCGCTTGGACCCCGGGCGAGGAACAGCGGCGCGAGGTAACGGCGCGCCCGTGCGTCGGTCGGCCCGCCTCGCGCGCGAAGGAGGGCATCCCCCCAGACGTCGCGGCCGGACCTCAGCACGTGCTCGACGCGACCCGCATAGCCCGGTGGCAGCGCGAGGCGACAGTCGCCACGGGCAACTGCACCGCCCCCTCCGCTCGCAGCACCCGTCGCCACGAGCACCGCGAGCGGCAGCAGGACGAGCGCTCCTCTCAGCGCGGCCCCCCATCGACGACCACGACCGGCTCCTTCCGTCCCGTTCACGGTCCCGCGCATGCGGCTCCGCTGACGAGGCGGCACCTCAGACCTGCGGCGATGACGGCGGGGATTCCAGACAGATCGCCAAGCGGCACGCATGCATTCTCGTGGGGACCGCGTGGAATGCCCGGAAACCCGTCCGGCATCAGCCCTAGGCCTGCAAGCGCGACCGGCAGCAGCGATCCTGCCCACATCGCCTGCGAGTGCCTCCAGGTCCCTGCGTAGGTCACGACCGGGGCGCAATGGCTCAGGCGCCGGAGGTCACGGGCGAGCGCCGCCGACTGGTGCTCCTGGTCGAACACGATCTGGTCGCCGCTCGACCACCAGAGCTGGAGCGGGACTCCCGAGTCGGCGATCCGCCTTGCTTGACGTGCGTGCGCTCCGAGCCGCGTAGGCGAGGGGCCGGTCGGCCGGGCGCTCCGCCGACCTCCTGTCGCAGCGTCGCCTGCAGGACACGCCCGAATGGTGCTGCCCCAGCGGTCGAGGCAGGCTGCGTTGCAAGGGACTTCGGGCAACTGGTCGTACCGCCGCGCGAGGTCGGTGACGGAGTCCATCGCAACGGCGCCCGCCAGGAGACGCGGATGGCGCGCGACCAGGAGCAAGGTCTCCTGACCCCCCATGCTCGTTCCCAGCGCATAGACACGGCTCCGGTCGATGCGGAGCCACGGGAGCCGCTCGGAGACGATCCCGGGCATCCGCGCGAGGTCGTCGATCTGACCGGCGTAGCCATACGAGAACTGCCCGAGCCGCCTGCCCATCCCGTCCGGGCTGACCACGGCGAAGCCTCCGATTCCCGGCAGGTCCCCCCAGAACCTCGCGTTCGAGCGTCCGTCGCCGCCTCGGCCGTGGGGAGAGATGACCACGGGAAGCGGTGGGTTCCGCTCGGGCGCGTACCAGGCGGGGAGAACGACATAGGCGGCCCGCGCCACTCCGTTGTGGGCGCTGTACGAGATCCTCCACACACGGACGGCGTCCTCGACGGTTGCCGAGCTCCCCGGCGCCGTCGCGAGGACAACGGAGGCGATGACCGCGACGCCACAGGAGCGGAGCAGACATCTGCGGAATCCGTGCGTGCGAGGCATGCCCGCGACGCTGCGAGCCGGGCCTCATCCGGATCTCTCAAATCGCTCTCGACGGTCTCTCGGGCCGGTGTTAGCCTCATCTGCAACAAGCAGAGGGGAGGCCATGGAGTTCCGGCTGCTCGGGCCGGTCGAAGCCCTGCGGGACGGCCGGTCAATCGCGCTTGGGGGCGCGAAGCCACGCGCGCTATTGGCTCTCCTGCTGCTGCACGCGAACGAGGTCGTTTCTCGCGATCGGCTGATCGACGCGCTCTGGGGGGACCGTCCGCCCGGCTCGGCCGACCACAGCCTCGACGTCCAGGTCTCGCGGCTGCGAAAGGCGTTCGAGCCCGACGAGCTCCTGGTGACGCGTAGCGGCGGTTACGTCCTCGAGGTCGAGCCGGAGGCGATCGACGTGCGCCGCTTCGAGCGGTTGCTCGAGGCCGGGCGACGCGCCAATGCCGACGGAAAGCCGGCCGAGGCGCTCGAGGCGCTCGAGGCTGCGCTCGGGCTCTGGCGCGGAAACGCGTTGGCCGATCTCGTCTACGAGGAGTTCGCGCGTACCGAGATCGATCGCCTGGAGGAGCTGCGGCTGGTGGCGACCGAGGAGCGCATCGACGCCATGCTCGCGCTCGGACAGCACGACACGGTGATCCCGGAGCTCGAAGCACTGACCGCGAAGCACCCGCTGCGCGAGCGCCTGCGCGGCCAGCTGATGCTCGCGCTCTACCGCGCCGGCCGGCAGGCCGAGGCACTGCGCGTCTACGGCGATACGCGCAAGCGCCTGGTCGACGAGCTCGGGATCGAGCCGGGGCAGGGGCTCAAGGACTTGGAGCAGGAGATCCTCCGCCAGGACTCGTCGCTCGACGTCCCGCGCTCCGCGGTAGCGTCGAGACGGCGTCGGATGGCTCTCGGGGCACTTGCGCTGACGCTCGCAGGGGTCGCAGCCGCGGCGGCGGTGCTGATCACCCAGGGCGGCGCCGAGAGCGCGCAAGCGCTCGCCGACCCCGATTCGAACGTCTTCCTCTCCGCAGAGAGCGGCGACCTCGTGCGCGAAGCGCCGGTTCGCGACACGGTGCGGCTCGCATACGGCATGGGCGCGGTCTGGAGCGCCTCCTCCACGGGCGAGCTGACCCGGCTGGATCCCGCAACCGGCAAGGAGGTGGCGAGGCTCGGCCTCGGAATCAAGCCGGCTGGGCTGGCAGTCGGCGAAGGCTCGGTCTGGGTGACCGGCCGTACTTCGCCAACCCTCCTCCGAATCGATCCGTCCGTGAACGAGGTCGTCGATCGATTCCCGCTCCCGATGAAGGGTGTCGTCACCGACGGGACGGGAGAGGTGGCCGTCGGCGCAGGCTCGGTCTGGGTCGGGCACGGGGGGTTCAATCCGGGCGCGTGGGTCGAGCGGCTCGACCCGGAGACGGGAGGTGTGCAGAAGCGCTTCTCGATCCTCGCCGGCGATGTCGATCACCTCGCCTTCGGCGAAGGCGCTCTCTGGGTGGCGAGCACCCCGTCCGGCGAGCTCCGGAAGATCGATCCGCGCACGAACGAGGTCGTGTTCAGCCGGACGCTCCAGGCAGAGCTCTGCTGCGTCGCCGCCGGCGGCGGCTACGTGTGGGCAGCCAGCAACCCGGACGGCGTGGTCTGGAAGGTCACGACGAGCGGCAGCGTCCTGCCGACTATCAAGCTCGGGTCGGCGATCCAGAGTCTCACGTACGCCGACGGGGCGCTCTGGGCGGCGCTCGGCGAGGAAGGGAAGGTCGTGCGGATCGACCCGACGACCGACGAGACCCGCGAGTACGACCTCGGCCACTCGGTGACGAGCGTAGACGTGCGCGACGGGCTCTCGCCGCGGGCGTTCAGCCAGAGCATCGAGGACGTGACGGGAGAGCTACTCGGTGCCGTCGTGCGGGTCGGGCGGAAGGCGAGCACGCTCTTCGACAGCGGAGCACCGACCGATCCGGCGTTCACGTTGCCTACGTGGGACGCGCCGCAGGAGATGTTCCACTACGTGACCTGCGCGAGGCTCCTCACCTACTTGACGCCGAGGGAGACGCCGGTCGGAAGCTCGAGCCCGAGGTCGCCGCGGACTTCCCCGAGGTCTCGGACGGAGGACGCACGTTCACGTTCAAGATCCGGAAGGGCTTCCGCTTCTCGCCGCCGGCGAACGAGGAGGTGACGGCCGAGTCGTTCCGCGACGCCCTCGAGCGCGGCATCAAGCTCACGAAGCTCGACGGTGCGCCCCTTCCGCCATCACTCGCCAACATCGTCGGCGCGGAGGCATATCACGCAGGCAGGGCTCGACACGTCTCAGGCGTCTCGGCGCAGGACGACGAGCTCGTCTTCCGATTCCGAAAGCCCGAGCCGGACCTGCCCTGGCTCGCCGCCGCCACGAGCTGCGCCGTTCCGGTCGACACTCCAGTCGTCAAAGGCGGTCTCGAGAAGCCCGTCCCCTCGGCCGGGCCGTACTACCTCTCAGCGCTCACCGACTCCCTCGCAGTGTTGAGGCGGAACCCGAACTACGGCGGATCGCGTCCGCAGAATCTCGACGCGATCGTGTTCGAGTTCAACGTGCCACCGGCCGAAGCCGCGACGCGGATCGAGAACGGCACGCTCGACTACTTCTTCGAATCCCAGCAAGCGACGCTGACTCCGGACACCGCGGCTGCGCAAGCGGCCGGCGACCGGTACCGCCTGACGCCCTACAACCGGATCCAGTTCTTCGCCTTCAACTACCAGCGACCGCTCTTCGCGGACATCCGGATGCGCCGGGCCGTGCAGTACGCCCTCGACCGTCGCGCACTCGTCGAGGCGAGCCCGAGCGGAAGCGCAGGGCGCCCGGCGACCCGCCTGCTCTACCCGAGCATCCTCGGGCACGACGAGAGGCAGCTGTACCCTCTTCGCTCCGACCTCAGTGCCGCGCGCAGGCTCGCCGGAGCCCGGAAGGCCGACGTGTTCGTGTGGACGTCGGACGACCCGGAAACGGAGGCTTTCAACAGAGCGCTCCGCAAGCAGCTCGCGGCGATCGGCCTCCGCATGTCCATCGTCGAGGCGAGTCAGAAGGACTCCCAGGCCGAGGCCCTGGCGAAGATCCTGCGCTCGGATCTGATCTGGGGCGGTCTGAACGAGAACACGGCGGACCCGGCCGACTACCTGAAGAACCTCTTCCTCCCGCCGGAGGACGCGAAGGAGCTCCGCCGGGTCCAGACGCTGTTCTCACCCGAGCGGGAGCGCGCGGCTCTCGCACTCGCGGGAAAGATCGAGCGGGAGTCGCTCTACGCCGTCTACCAGCTGGACGCAATGCCGGAGATCGTGTCGAAGCGGCTCGGCTGCATCGTGCACCAGCCGGAGTACGCGGGCGTCGATCTCGCCGCCCTCTGCTTGCGCGACGAGCAGGACTGACCGCGGCGCCTCGGCCCGCAGGCACGAGACGCCGCCGTCGGTCGTCGTCAGTCGTCGAGCTCCGCGCGGAACGCCTCCGCGATGACGCCGTAGCCGTCCGTGTTCGCGTGGATGTCCTGAGCCGAGCAGATCCAGGTCCACGCGCACGCGCGCAAGACGTTTACGGGCGTGCCGTCGACGAGCGTGAGGTCGGTGACCGAGAACGCGCTCTCGACGTCCGCGACCTCGATGCCGAACGCGCCGTAGATCCCTTCCAGGAAGTCGTTGAGACCGACCGTGGCCGCGACTCTGGCCTGGAGCTCCGCCAGGCTCTGCGTCCGGAACCAGACGGGTGCGACGAACGGGTCGTAGTAGTTCATCCCGATGATCGGGACGCCCGGGCCCGCAGCCGCTCTGAAGCGCAGCCAGGATCGGCGGCAGGTTCTGCGCGACTGCGGGAGGCCCGCCACCGCCCAGGACGTCGTTCGCGCCGATGTCGATCGTGACGAACGCGATCTGCCCGGCGTTCTCCTGCAGGAACGCGACCGCCTCCGCGAGCTGGGAGCCTTCCTCGTACGTGCAGAGCCCGCCGAAGCGGAGCGTCGTCGTCGTCTCGCCGCCGCAGCCGAGCTTGACCTCTCTCAGTTGTGTGTAGTCGTGCCGAACGAGCTTGAACAGCTGGTCGGCGTACCCCTGGTTGTAGCCGGGCGGCGACTCCCGGCTCGGCGGGCCGCCGATCGGCTGGAACCCTTGCGCGAGCGAGTCGCCGAGCGAGACGTAGTAGGTCGCCTTGCTGCTCGCGGGCGCACCGGGTACGAGGAGCAGCGCGGCCGCGAGCACTGCGAGCAGGAGCGAGACCCTGAGTCGCATCGTCCACCTCCGTCTATCGAGGTCAGTCCACGGAGGTGCATACCCCCGCAACGCTCGAACCGCACTTCGGGGTCAGGCTGAAGCCTGACCCCGCGGGATCACGGGTGCTTCAGGCGCCGTGGCAGCGCTTGTACTTCTTGCCCGAGCCGCACCAGCAGGGATCGTTCCTGCCGATGTCCTTGTGCTCGTTGACCGCCTGCGGCTGAACGCCGAGCGGCGATGAAGACGGAGGCGGAGCGGCGACTGCCGTCGCGGCGCCGGTTCCCGCGGCGGCGATCGCGTCGGCGCCGGCGGACGTCTCGTGCTCGTAGTGGAGGTCGCCGCCGCGCGCCTCGACCGGCTCGAGCGCGGGCTGCTCGACCTGCACCGCGACGTGGAAGAGCGTGAAGACGACGTCGTGGCGGATCGTCTGGCTGAGCTCCTCGAACATCACGTGACCCTCGCCGCGGTACTCGACGAGCGGGTCCTTCTGCGCGAACGCGCGCAGATGGACGCCCTCGCGCAGGTAATCCATCGTCTCGAGGTGGTCCCGCCACCGCTGGTCGACGACCTGGAGGATCACGTAGCGCTCGATGTCGCGCAGCAGCTCCGACCCGAGCTCCTCCTCGCGCTGGGCATACGTGTCGAGCGCATCGCCGACGAACTCCTCGACGAGCGCGTCGCGGTTCGTGACGTCGACTCCCTCTTCGTCGAGCTCGTCGGCCGTGATGTCGGTGCCGTAGAGCGACTGCATGTGCGCGATGAGCCCTGAAAGGTCCCACTCCTCCGCGTACTCGGCGTCCGTGAACTGCAGCACCCCGGCCTCGACCGACTCCTCGATCCAGCCCTTGACCTCGTCCGAGAGGTCGTCGCCCTCGAGGACGCGGCGGCGCTGCTCGTAGATGACCATGCGCTGCGTGTTCATGACGTCGTCGTACTTGAGGACGTTCTTGCGCGCGACGAAGTTCTGTTCCTCGACCTTCTTCTGAGCGTTCTCGATCTGCTTCGAGAGGATCCCGGCCTCCATCGGCTGGTCGTCCGGGATCTTGAAGCGGTTCATGATGTTGTGGATCCGGTCGCCTGCGAACAGGCGCACGAGATCGTCCTGGCCGGAGAGGTAGAAGCGCGTCTCGCCCGGGTCGCCCTGGCGCCCGGACCGGCCGCGGAGCTGGTTGTCGATGCGGCGCGCCTCGTGGCGCTCCGTGCCGAGGACGTAGAGGCCGCCGATGTCGATCACGCCCTCGCCGAGCTTGATGTCGACGCCGCGGCCGGCCATGTTCGTCGCGATCGTGACCGCGCCGCGCTGGCCCGCGTCCTTGATGATCTCGCCCTCGCGCTCGTGCTCCTTCGCGTTCAGCACGTTGTGTGGGACGCCTCTGCGCTTCAGCACCTCGGACAGGTACTCGGAGGTCTCGACGGCGATCGTGCCGACGAGCACCGGCTGACCGGCCTCGTGGCGCTCGACGATGTCGTCGAGCACGGCGGCGAACTTCGCGTCCGGGGTCTTGAAGATGAGGTCGTTCTGGTCCGCGCGCGCGATCGGCTCGTTCGTGGGGATCTCGACGACGTGGAGGTCGTAGATCTCGACGAACTCCTTCTCCTCGGTCTTCGCCGTACCCGTCATCCCGGCGAGCTTCTCGTACAGGCGGAAGTAGTTCTGGAGCGTGATCGTCGCGAGCGTGACGTTCTCCTCGCGGATGCGAACGCCTTCCTTCGCCTCGATCGCCTGGTGGAGCCCCTCGCTCCAGCGGCGCCCCTCCATGATCCGGCCCGTGAACTCGTCGACGATCTTGACCTCGCCCTCCTGGATGACGTAGTCGACGTCGCTCTTGTAGAGGGACTGCGCCTTCAACGCCTGCGTCAGGTGGTTGACGAGGAGGACGTGCCGCGGGTCGTAGAGGTTGTCGATCCCGAGCGAGCGCTCGAACGCCTCGATCGCCGTCTGCGCGGGTGACACGGTCTTGAACTTCTCGTCGTAGAGGTAATCCGCGCCGGAGAGCTCGGTCTCGTCCTCGCCCTTCGCGGACTTGCGCGTCGCCGGCCGGCCCTCGAGCGTCCTCGCGACCTTCGCGAACTGGTGATAGGTGGAGGCCGCGGTCTCCGGCTCGCCCGAGATGATGAGCGGCGTCCGCGCCTCGTCTACGAGGATCGAGTCGACCTCGTCCACGATCGCGTACGCGTGGCTCCGCTGCACGGTGCCTTCGAGCGAGACGGCCATGTTGTCGCGCAGGTAGTCGAAGCCGAACTCGGAGTTCGTCCCGTACGTGACGTCGCAGCCGTAGGCGACGCGTCGCTCGGCGAACGGCATGAGGTTCTGGATGAAGCCGACCGTCATCCCGAGCTTCTCGTAGACGGGCCGCGTCCACTCGGCGTCGCGCTTCGCCAGGTAGTCGTTGACGGTGACGAGGTGCACCCCGCGCTCGGTCAGCGCATTGAGGTAAAGGGCCTGGACGGCGACGAAGGTCTTGCCCTCGCCGGTCTTCATCTCGGCGATGTCCCCCTCGTGGAGGACGATACCCCCCATCAGCTGGACGTCGAAGAGACGGACTCCGATCGTACGCTTGAACGCCTCGCGTACTGCGGCGAAAGCATCGAAGAGGACGTCCTCGAGCATCTCGCCGTTCTCGAGCCGCTGCTTGAACTCCGCGGTCTTGGCCGCGAGCTCCTCGTCCGAGAGCGCCTCGAACTCGGGCTCGAGCGTGCCGATGTAGGCAGCGTTCTCCTGGAGGCGCTTGAGGCGGCGCCCCTCGCCCATGCGGAGGACCTTCTCGAAGCGGCCGCCGATGTTCTGGGTTGACACGGGACTAGGGTACCGGCTCGGGTTCACGAGGATCGAGGGGCGGACGCCGCCCTGCGCCGTTCACCGGATCGTCACGAGACCGAGACGTTCTCGGGCCTACCGGAGTGTTAGCGTCGCCGCCGTGGACGCCGCGGGGATTCGCGAGGTCACGGTCTTCGCCGGGCTGGACGACAGCCAGTGCGAGTGCGTGGCGCGCGCATGCCGTGAGCTCGAGGTCGAGGAGGGAGCAACCCTGACGGAGGAGGGTGAGTTCGGGTACGCGATGTTCGCCGTCGTATCCGGCACGGCTGACGTCTTGAAGGACGGGACGACGATCCGCTCGCTCGGCGCAGGCGACGTGTTCGGCGAGATAGCCGTGTTCTTCGGCGGGCAGCGGACGGCCACGGTCGTGGCGACTTCGCCGATGCAGCTCGTGATGCTCTTCAACGGCGAGCTCGCCAGGCTCGATCACGAGGTCCCGGAGGTTGCGGACGTCCTCCGGAAGACCGTCGCCGAGCGCCTTGCCGGTGCCTGACTGCTACAGCGGCTCGACCTCGACCTCGAAGAGCCGTCCCGACAGCCGTTGCGCGCGGACGACGTACGTCCGATAACGGCCGCGTCCGAGCTCCTCGAGCTCCGGCAGCTTGGCGAACGAGTGAACCGTGTCGACCCGCAGCGAGACGCCGCTGGCATCGGCAACCAGCTCCACGACGTCGCCGCCAGGGTCGTCTTCGAGCTCGACGACGTCGATCGCGCAGGCTCCGACCGCCCAGAGCTCGGGCCGGCGCCGGGCGACGGCGCGATACGGGGGCGCGAGCGAGCTCGCGAGAGCACCGGCGAGCGGTGCGGGGTCGATCCCGACAGGGCCCGATTCGACCAGCAGGCGTCCGTCGGGCAGCGCGACGAACTCCGCCTCGTCGCCGGGCTCGCCGGGTGCCTCGACCGTGACGACGGCGTCCCACTCGCGCGGCCGCGCGATCCCCGTGATCCCCGCTTCGAGCCAGTGTCGGCCCGGGTCGACAGGCACTAGGCCGCTTCTTCGCCTTCGCCGGACGGTGGCTCCGCCTCGGGCTCCTCGGGCGGGACCGGCGCGGCGGTCTCCTTG
This sequence comes from uncultured Actinomycetes bacterium, assembly GCA_963848405.1. Classification (GTDB taxonomy): domain Bacteria; phylum Actinomycetota; class Thermoleophilia; order Gaiellales; family Gaiellaceae; genus GMQP-bins7. The sequence goes on from CAWKDP010000029.1 coordinate 232,864, forward strand.
TGTCTGGAAGCCTGGCGCCGAGGCTCGTGCGTGCGCTTGTCACGGTAGCGCTCGATCTGGCGCTCGAGCTTGTCCACGAGCCGGTCGACCGCCGCCTCGAACGACTCGGCCGACTCGCGCGCGACGATCGTCGGCCCCTTCGTGTAGACGACGGCTTCCGCCGAGTGATCGTCCGCAATCGATGGGTTGTGCTCCTGGGAGAACGTCACCTCCACGAGCGTGAGGTCGTGCAAGCGCCGGTCGAGCTTCGAGAGCCGCTTCTCCGCGTAGGCGCGGGTTGCGCTCGGGAGATGACCGTGGCGGGCCTTGACCTGGAGCCGCATTGCCTCTCCTTCCGGGTTGCTGCGGGAGACGATGCCCTCACTCGCAATCTAACGAACCGCCCTCGCGAGCGTCACCACCTCGACCCGGGTCGCGCCCGCCTTGCGCAGCGCCGAGGCGCACGCATCGGCCGTCGCTCCCGAGGTGTAGACGTCGTCGACGAGGCACACGAGAGAGGGCGACGGGCGGGTGGAGACCACGGACCCGCGTACGTTCCGCCGGCGATCCGCGAGCGCGAGCCCTCTTTGGCGTTCACGGGCGCCCGCCCGGCGCAGAAGGTCGTGGACCGGGAGCTCCCAGATGCGGCCGAGTGCCTGGGCGAGCCTCCGGGGGCCGACGTCGCCGCGCGTCCACGCCCGTTCGGGATCGCCCGGCACGTAGGCGAGCGCCGTTGTGTTCGCAGGCCTGGGCACGACCTCGGCGACGACCCCGGCTGCCTGCTCCGCCAGCCGTCGGCGCCCGTGCTCCTTCCACTCGCGCACGAGCCGGCGCGCGCGCTCGTCGTAGACGATCGCTGCGCGGGCACGCGCGAAGGCGATCCTTCTCCCGGCACACTCCGCGCACCGCCGAACGGGCCACGAGCCTGGCGAGCCGCACCGCTCGCAGAGCGGCTCGCGCAGACGCACGAGCGCCGAGTGGCAGTCGACGCAGAGCGGGGTCCCGGGGCGATTGCACACGGCGCAGCGCTCGGGTAGGAGCACCTGGAGCATGAGATCGAGTGTCGCGGTCTAGTCGCGACGACTTTGCGAAAAGATCGCGTCGGCTTCCTGGAGCGTCTCAGCCGACCCGATGTCGTACCACTCGCCGGGGAGCTGCCACGTGTAGACCGGCGTGCGCGAGTGGAGCCACTCGGGGAGCCGTCCCGGCTGGTCGGGGTTGTTCCCCTCGGCGAGGTACTGCCGGATGAGCGGGAGCGCGTGCCGCGGGTAGTAGTAGAGCGCGATCCCTGCGAGCGTCGTCCGCGCGCTCTCGGGCTTCTCCTCCATGAAGGTCACGCGCCCCTCCGCGTCCACCTCCACCTGGTTGTACTCGCGCATGAGCGACAGGTCGCCCACGTCATGGATGGCGAGGACAGGCGCGTCCACCTCCTGCCCGTAGGCGGCGAACCCGGAGACGTCCTCGGAGAACAGGTTGTCGCCGGCCACGACCACGAGGTCGTCGTCGAGCGAGAGCTCGTCGAGCACGAAGGCGATGTCGCCGATCGCGCCGAGCCGGTCGTCGTTCGACGTCGTCCCGTCGTTGACGACCCGGACGTTCTGCTTGTCCTTTGCCCATTCCTCGAAGTGCGGCGTGAACTTCGCGTTCGTGACGACGATGGTCTCCACGACGCCCATCGCCTCGAGCCGCTCTAGCAGGCGGTCGAGCATCGGCCTGCCTCCCACCCCGAGCAAGGCTTTCGGCTGGTTCAGCGTGAGCGGGTAGAGCCGGGTCGCATACCCGGCGGCGAGGACGAGCGCTCTCATGCGTGCACCACCGTTGGGAGGGATTCCTCGTACGGTGCGCGGTGAACCCCCTCCTCGGTCACGATTGCAGAGACGAGCGCGGCCGGGGTGATGTCGAACGCCGGGTTCCAGGCAGGAAAGCGCGACGTCAGCTCGGACGGATCGCGCTCCTCGATCGGGATGTCCGCACCGGTCGCGGTCTCGTGGTCGACCGTCGTGGTCGGCGCGACGACGAAGAGGGGGATGTCGTGGTGACGCGCGGCCACGGCCAACCCGTACGTGCCGATCTTGTTTGCCGTGTCGCCGTTTGCGGCGATCCGGTCGGCTCCGGTGACCACGCAGTCCGCGTCGCCGGCGGCAATGAGCGACGCCGCGGCCGAGTCGGCGACGACCGCGAACGGGATTCCGAGCGACTCGAGCTCCCAGGCGGTCAGACGGGAGCCCTGGAGGAGCGGACGCGTCTCGTCGACCCACACGTGGCCGACTATGCCCTGCTCCCATGCGGCCCGGATCGCGCCGAGCGCGGTCCCGTAGCCGCCCGTGGCGAGGCCACCCGTATTGCAGTGCGTGAGAACTCGTAGGGGCGAGGCTTGCCTCGCCCTCTCCGCCAGCAGGCTCGCAGCATGCCTCGCCATCCGCCGACACCGATCGACCTCGTCCTCGTGGATCCGGCGGGCGCGCTCGGGGGTCGGCTCGGCACGCATCTCGTCGAGTGCCCAGCGCAGGTTGACCGCCGTGGGCCGCGCCGAGACGAGAGCCTCGTAGGCGGCGTCTACGTCCTCCCCGCTCGCGGCGGCGAGCGCGTAGCCGTAGGCCGCGGCGACCCCGATCGCGGGGGCGCCGCGGACGGCAAGCGTGCGAATCGCGTCGGCGACCTCGGCCGCCGTCTCGAGCCGAAGCTCGATCGCCTCGTCCGGCAATCGGCGCTGGTCGAGGAGGACGACGGCGCCGGGCTCGAGGCGAACGACGTGCTCCGGGTGTAGGGGCGAGGCAAGCCTCGCCCCTACACCCGGTGGCCGTCGGGGTTCGGACAACTCGCCGCTACTCCGTGCCCTCGTCCCACGACGCGAGGTACTTCGCCTGATCCTCCGTCAGCTCGTCGATGGCGATCCCCATCGTCGCGAGCTTCAGGCGGGCGATCTCCTCATCGATCTCGCGCGGGACGTCGTACACCCTGCGCTCCAGCGTTGCGCCGTTCGCCACGACCCACTCCGCGGAGAGCGCCTGGTTGGCGAACGACATGTCCATCACCGTGGCCGGATGCCCCTCGGCCGCGGCGAGGTTGATGAGCCGTCCGTCGCCGAGGAGGTAGAGCCGGCGCCCGTCCGCAAGCGTGAACTCGTCCACGAACTCGCGCGCCGCGCGGGTCTCGACCGCGAGGTCACGGAGCGCCGGGATCTCGATCTCGACGTTGAAGTGGCCCGTGTTGGCGAGAATCGCGCCGTCCTTCATCCGCTCCATGTGCGCGCGTGTGATGACGCCCTTGTCGCCCGTCGCGGTGCAGAAGATGTCCCCGATCTCGGCGGCCGTATCCATCGGGAGAACCTCGAAGCCGTCCATCGCCGCTTCGAGCGCCCTGATCGCATCGACCTCGGTCACGATGACGTGCGCGCCCATGCCCCGTGCGCGCATCGCGACGCCGCGACCGACCCACCCGTAGCCGGCGACGACGAAGCGCCCGCCCGCGAGGAGGACGTTCGTCGCGCGGATGATCCCGTCGATCGTCGACTGGCCCGTGCCGTAGCGGTTGTCGAAGAGGTGCTTCGTGCGCGCCTCGTTGACCGCGATCACGGGGAACCCGAGCTTTCCTTCGCGCTCGAGCGCTTTCAACCGGATCACCCCGGTCGTCGTCTCCTCGGTCCCTGCGATGACATCCCCGAGCTGCTCCCGCCGATGCGAGTGCAGGACGCCGATCACGTCGGCGCCGTCGTCCATCGTGAGGTGGGGACGGTGGTCGACCGCAGCCTCGATGTGCCTGTAGTACGTGTCGTTGTCCTCGCCCTTGATCGCGAAGACGGCGACGTCGTACTCGTCGACGAGCGCCGCGGCGACGTCGTCCTGGGTGGACAGGGGGTTCGAGGCGCACAGCACTACGTCCGCGCCCCCCGCCTTGAGCGTACGGGCGAGATTTGCCGTCTCCGTCGTGACGTGGAGGCACGCCGACACCCGGTGCCCTGCGAGCGGTTGCTCGCGCTCGAACCGGTCGCGGATTGCGGCGAGTACCGGCATGTGCCGGTCCGCCCACTCGATGCGGCGCACGCCTTCCGTGGCGAGAGCCAGGTCCTTTACGTCATATCGCTTCGTTGTAGCCATCGATCCTCTCTTTTCGTTATCGGAGTCAGTGCTCAAGCGGCCTCACGGGCCGCAAGCAGTCGTTCGTGCTTCCGCTGCTCCCACTCGACCCAGGCCGGCGTCTCGTGCGAGGTCTCGGATCCGCTCCCTGCGAGCCAGGTCTCGACGGCCGCCCGCAGCTCAGGCTCGCGCCGGAGCCGGACGGCGAATGCCAGCTCGCCGAGCTCGACGCCGAACCCCTGCCGGAGATCGGTGAGCGTTCTCAGCTGATTCAGCTCGAGGACGCCGTAGCGCCGGTACCCGGCGGCGGTCCTGTTCGGGACGACGAGGCCCTCCTGTTCGAGGTAGCGGAGCATGCGGGGCGACCAGCCGGTGCGGCGACTCGCCTCGCCGATCGTGATCGCGTCCATCGCCATGGCGCAACCTTACCACAAGCGTGTGAAGGTCGGGCGTGATGGGAGGAAGGGCGGTGCCTGACTGAAGTCAGGCACCTGACGGATGGGGCTCCCTGAATGAAGTCAGGGAGCCCGTTCTTCCCGGAGCGGCGGCCCACGTCGAGGAACCGGGGTCGAGTGGACGATCGAGGTCGTGGTCAGCCCGTGAGGCGTGAAGCGGTCGAGCACCTCCTCGAGATCGTCGATCGAGCGCAGGTGCAGGCGGACGAGGTAGCAGTCCTCGCCGGTGATCCGCTGACACTCGGCTACTTCTGGCGTCTCGCGAGCGATCTCGGGGATCCGCTGGAGCTGGCCGGGTGAGGGACGAATCCGCACGACGGCGGCGACCGGGAAGCCGAGCGCCGCCGGGTCGAGCTCCGCGTGGTAGCCCCTGATCGCGCCCGCGCGCTCGAGCCGCTGGATGCGTTCGGCCACGGCCGGGGCGGACAGGCCGATCCTGCGCCCGAGCTCCGCTAGCCCGAGCCTACCGTCCCCCTGCAGCTCTCCGAGGATGCGTAGGTTGACGTCGTCGAGGAGATTCGCTTCGTAAGCGAGCGCGTCTCTCGTCCGTGCTTTGCGAGCCAATTTCCCTCCAACTCCGTCGATTGGCCATTCCACTATCGCACGCCGGGCTCGACCATGTCGGCATGGAAGCTGTGAGGGGTGTCAGGCCGCGAGCTGCGCTCGCAGTTCCCCCGCAGGCGTTCTTCGTCGGGAGCGCGATCTTCCACTACCTCGGCCCTGCGTTCGCGGTGCTCCTCTTCGCACGTGTCGAGCCGCTCGGCGTGGCTTGGCTTCGCATCGCGAGCGCTGCGGCGATCCTCGCGCTCTGGAGGCGGCCCTGGCGCGCCTTCGCCGGCTCGAATCGGGCGACGCGGCGCACGATCGCCGCCCTCGCACTCGTCTTTGGCGCGATGAACATCTGCTTCTACGTGGCCATCGACCGCTTGCCGCTCGGCACGGTCGCCGCGATCGAGTTCTTGCCGGTCATCGCCCTCGCTGCCGTCGGCGCACGGTCGGCGAGGAACGCGCTCGCGCTCGCGCTGGCGGTCGCCGGCGTCTACCTGCTCACCGACGTGCGGCTCGAAGGAGAGCCCGTCGGCATCGCGTTCGCCTTCGCGAACGCCGGGCTCTTCGCCGTCTACATCGTGCTGGCCCATCGGCTGGCGCGAAGCGTGAGCATCGGCCGCCTGGACGGGCTCGCCGCCGCAATGCTCGTGGCAGCCGTCGTCGTGACGCCGGTGGCGGCCTGGAGCGCCGCCCCTGCGTTCGACGACCCGGTGGCGATCGCCGCGGGCATCGGCGTCGGGGTCACGTCGTCCGTCATCCCGTACGTCTTCGACCAGCTCGCGATGGCGCGCCTGAGCCGCGCGACGTACTCGCTCCTGGTCTCGCTGCTACCGGCGACCGCGACGATGGTCGGGGTCGTCGTCCTCGCGCAGATCCCCACCGCGGTCGAGGTCGCGGGAGTCGCGCTCGTCGTGGCCGCAGTAGCGGTTCATCGCGAACGGCCCGCGAAGACGTGACTGGCTCGGGCCAGTCACCTCGGGCCGGGCATGCCCGGCCCTACTGTCTGTGGGTGTATGAGCCGGGCATGCCCGGCTCACGCCAGCCGGAGGTCCCGCAAATCAGGGCGCGCTCGTCCCCTCGCGTCCGTACGCGTCCTCAAGCCTGACGACGTCGTCGAGCTGCGGCGTGGAGACCTCGAGCACGAGCGTGTCCTCGAGCGCCGAGAGCCGATGGACGATACGCGGCGGCAGCTCGAGTGCATCGCCGGCCGCGATCTCGATCGTCTCCAGCTCACCGCCCACTTCGCCCAGCTCGAGCGTCGCGCGGCCCTCCCGCACGAGCCACGACTCGCGCTTCACGTCGTGGTACTGGAGGCTCAGCGACTCCCCGGCCCTGACGAACAGGAGCTTGCCGACGTAGTCGTCGGTCTCGGCCCAGACGAGCTCCCAGCCCCACGGCTTCACGACCCGGCGCGGGGTCGTCGCGTAGCGGCTGCTGGCGCCGGTCATGTGAAACGGAGCGCGAGATCGGGGATGCGCTGGTCTGCGCCGATGCGAAGGCCGTGGTCGATCGCGTTGCCGCGCCCGAGCTTCGCTCCGGGGCCGACCACGCCGAGGTTTCGGACCTCGCAGCCCGGGCCGAGCTCCGACTCGTCGCCGACGATCGACCCCACGACTGCGGTGGCGGCTCCGACCTTCACGCGCGCTCCGACGACGGCGTTCTCGACGAGCGCTCCTCTTGCCAGCTGCGCACCGGCGCCGATCACGGCCAGGCTTCCCGCCCGCGCCCCGTCCTCGACGACCGCTTCGGGGCCGACGTAGACGGGGGGCACCAGGCGGGCGCCCTCGTGGACCTTCGCGCTCTCGTGCACGAGCATGAAGTCGGGCCCAAGCGCATCGCCGGTCTCGGTCGGAAACGAACGCTCGAGCACGTCGCGGTGCGCCTGGAGGTAAGCCTCCGGCGTTCCCACGTCGAGCCAGTAGCCCTCGAGCGCGAGCCCGTACACGCTCCCTTCCTCGGCGAGACGCGGGAAGACGTCACGCTCGATCGAGACGGCGCGGCCGCGCGGCACGAGCTCGAGCACCTCGGGCTCGAGGACGTAGAGACCCGCGTTGATGAGATTCGTGTCGATCTCCTCTGGCCGCGGCTTCTCCAGGAACGTGGAGACGCGCCCGTCCGAGGCGAGCCGCACGAGCCCGTAGCGGCTCGGGTCGGCGACCGGCGTGAGCAGGATCGTGGCCTTCGCTCCAGTCTCGCGGTGGAAGCGGGCGAGCTCGCCGAGGTCGGCGTCGCGGAGCGAGTCGCCGTTCAACGCGAAGAAGGTCTCGTCGTGTTATGTGGCGCCTGGTACAGACGTATTGCTTGTCCGACACGATCATGTCGCTGCCATCCATCGTGCTGCTCATCGCGCTCTACTCGCTGACCGGGCCCAACATTCCGATCGCGATGGCGGTCTTCGGCGTCCTCGTCGCCCCGGTCTTCTACCGGATGGTCCGATCGGTGACGCTGGGTACGCGCAACGAGCTGTATGTCGACGCCGCCCGGGTCGTCGGTCTCTCGGACCTGCGAATTGTCGGTCGGCACGTGCTCTGGGCGGTCCGCGCGCCGGTGATCATCCAGAGCTCGTTCATCCTGGCCGCGGGCATCGGCATCGAGGCGGGCGTCACGTTCCTGGGGCTCGGCGACCCGGCGGGAACGTCGTGGGGTCTGGTGATGCAGGACGCCTTCAATGGCATCTACAACAACCCGATGGCCATCGTGGGTCCCGCGCTGGTCATCACCTTGACGATTCTGTCGCTGATCCTCTTCGGCAACGCTCTGAGTGACGCGCTGCAATCCTCCGCACGGAGCAAGCCCTTGCCCCCCCGCCGCCGGCGTCAGGTGCTGGCCGCCGCGCGGGTCCAAGACCCCGAGGCCACGGCCGACACGGCCCAGGTGGATCGGGAGGTGGTGCTGGCCGTTCGCGGGCTGCGCATCGCCTACCCGACGCCCGACGGTGAGGTTCGCGAGGTCGTGCACGGCGTCGACCTCGATCTGCGCCGCGGCCAGATCCACGCACTGGTCGGAGAGTCCGGTTCGGGCAAGTCTCAGATCGCCTTCTCCACCTTGGGCATCCTGCCCGCCGAGGCGCTGATCCTCGGCGGCAGCGTCCTGCTGGACGGCGAGGATCTGCTCGCCGACCCCGCGCGAATGCGACAGGCACGCGGTCGCAAGATCGGGTACATCCCGCAGGAACCGATGTCCAACCTCGACCCGAGCTTCACCGTCGGCAAGCAGCTCGCCTACGGGCTGAAGGCGGCGACGTCGCTGAGCGACAAGGACATCCGACATCGCATCATCGACCTGCTCACCCGGGTAGGGATCACCGATCCCGAGCGGGTCATGGGTCTGTATCCCCACGAGATCTCGGGCGGCATGGCCCAGCGCGTGCTCATCTGCGGCGCGGTGGCCGCCGACCCGGACATCATCGTCGCGGACGAGCCGACCACAGCCCTGGATGTCACCGTGCAGGCCGAGGTGCTGGAGCTGCTGCGGGAGCTCAGCGACGAGCGAGGGCTGGCCATGCTGCTGGTCACCCACAATCTCGGCGTCGTCGCGGACCTGTGCGACACCGTCAGCGTGATGAAGGACGGGAACATCGTCGAGCGCGCCGCGGTCGATCAGATCTTCGAGTCGCCGCAGCAGGAGTACACCCGCGAGCTGTTGCAGTCATCCCGCCGCGTCGAACTGATGGAGGTATCGTGACCGAGCCCACGACCCCCGCTCCGCGAGCGCTGACCCGATCCTCCAGGTCAAGGACCTCGAGGTCACGTTTCCTGGCCGTCGGGGTAAGCAGGCCCGCGTGATCCGCGGCGTCTCCTTCGACCTCGCCGCCGGAGAGACACTCAGCCTCGTCGGCGAATCCGGCTCCGGCAAGACGACCATCGGCCGGGCCATCCTCGGCCTTGCGCCGGTGACCGGCGGCGCGATCACCTTCCGGGGGGAGACGATCAGCAACATCTCCCGCAAGCTCCGCCGCAAGCTCGCGACCGACATCCAGGTCGTCTTCCAGGATCCGTACTCGTCGCTGAACCCGTCGATGACGATCGAGAGCATCCTGGTCGAACCCCTCCAGGCGGCCGGCGTGGAGGGGGGCAGCACGCGGGTCCGGGAGCTGCTCGATGCCGTCGGGCTCCCCAAGGATGCCAGCAGTCGCTACCCGCGCGAGTTCTCCGGCGGGCAGCGCCAGCGGGTGGCGATCGCGCGGGCGCTCGCGATGAATCCAGCGGTGATCGTCTGCGACGAACCGACAAGTGCGTTGGACGTCACCACCCAGGCCCGCGTCCTGACCTTGTTCAAGGAGCTGCAGGAAGCCACCGGCGTGGCGTACCTGTTCATCAGCCACGACCTCGGCGTAGTCAACGACATCAGCGACCGCATCGCCGTGCTCTACCGCGGCGAGATCGTCGAGATCGGTGAGGCCAAGCAAGTCGCCCTGGCTCCCCGGAACGACTACACCCGCCGCCTGCAGATGGCCGCGCCGGTCGCCGACCCCAAGAGGCAGCGCGCGCGCCGCAAGCTGCGACTGGAGCTGCTTGCGGCCGGTCCGCACGAGGCCGGCCTCGTGACGCCGCAACCGGCCTGACCGGGCGCGACCCGTTCGGCACTCGCCGATCCCGGGCCGGTTCGCTGCATCACGGCGGATCGACTCGGGTCCGCGCCGGGACCACACTCCAAGGAGGTTGATCATGGCACTCGCCTCGGCACCCACCGCTCCACGCTTCGAGCACCGCACCGATGCCGGCCCGGTGCTCGGCCTCGGAGCGTCGACGCCGCGCTTGTCGTGGACCGTCGAGCAGGCCGACCCCGGCTGGGAGCAGACGGCCTACGAGATCGAGGTCGTGCGGAACGGGACGCCCCAGGTCTTCCGCGTCCAGGGTCGGGAGCAGGTGCTGGTCCCGTGGCCAGCGCCACCGCTCCACTCCGGCGAGCACTCCGAGGTCCGCGTGCGGGTCGCCCACGGGACGAACTGGAGCCCGTGGGGTGATCGGGCGACCGTCGAGGCGGGTCTTCTCCGTCCCAGCCGACTGGAACGCCCGCTTCATCACCCCGCTCGGTATCGGAGCCAAAGGCGAGCGGGCGCCCGTTCTGTCCGGCCGGATCGAGGTGCCCGGCCAGATCCAGCGGGCTCGGCTCTACGCCACGGCGTACGGCATCTACCAGCCCTCGATCAACGGTCGACGGGTCGACGACACGGTTCTCGCCCCCGGATGGACGTCCTACGCGCACCGGCTGCGATACCACGTCTACGACGTGACGCACCTGGTCCAGCCGGGTCCGAACGTCATCGAGGTGCTGCTCGGGAACGGGTGGTACCGCGGCCGGCTCGGCTACACCAACGACCGGGCTCTCTATGGAGATCGCCTCGCCCTGCTGGCCCAGCTCGAGATCACGACCACCGACGGCGCCGTCCACGTCCTGGCCACGGACGGGACCTGGCGGGCGCACGAGAGCGAGGTCGTGGCGGACGACCTCTACGACGGCCAGACGACCGACCTGCGGCTCCGCGACCGTCCGAGGCGTACGGCTGAGGTCGAGGTGCTCGACGAGGACCTGACCAGGCTCGTCGCCGCGGAGGGTCCGCCGATCAGACCGACAGAGGTACTGCCGGCCCGCCGGGTGTGGACCTCACCCTCCGGAAGGACGCTCGTCGACTTCGGGCAGAACGCCGTGGGCTGGGTGCGCCTCCGGGTCCGGGGTCACGCGGCAGGCACGGAGATCGTGATCCGCCACGCGGAGGTGCTCGAGGACGGCGAGCTGGCGATCCGGCCCCTCCGCACGGCGGAGGCAACCGACCGATGGGTGCTGTCCGGCCCTCAGGAGGTGGTGCTCGAGCCGTCGTTGACCCTGCACGGGTTTCGCTACGCCGAGGTCTCGCGGCCTCAACGGCGTGCGCACCGAGGACCTCGAGCTGGTCGTCGTCGGCTCGGACCTTCGCCGGTCCGGCTGGTTCTCCTCGTCGAACGAGCTGCTGAATCGGTTCCACGAGAACGTGGTCTGGAGCACCCGCGGCAACTTCGTGGACCTGCCGACCGACTGCCCGCAGCGGGACGAGCGGCTGGGTTGGACCGGCGATGTCCAGGTCTTCGGACCGACCGCCACGTTTCTGTACGACACGACGGGTCTGCTGCGCTCCTGGCTGGCGGACTTGAGCGCTGAGCAGCTGCCGGACGGTTCCGTCCCGCACGTCGTGCCGGACGTGAACGGCAACGCGCTTGCGTTCACCCCCGCCGCCGCCTGGGGTGATGCCGCGACGATCCTGCCGTGGACGCTGTACCAGCGCACCGGCGACCTGGAGATCCTGGAGCGTCAGCTGCCGAGCATGCGCGCGTGGGTCGACCGGGTCGTCGGACTCGCCGGCCCGGACCGGATCTGGAGCGGCGGCTTCCAGTACGGCGACTGGCTGGATCCGACCGCTCCGCCGGAGGAACCCAGTCGGGCCAAGGCGGACCCGGATGTGGTGGCCACGGCGCACCTGGCCCGCTCAGCCTGGATTCTCGCGGAGTCCGCGCGGCTGCTCGGACGAGATGACGAGGCCGACAAGTACCGGATCGCTCGCAGAGGAGGTGCGGTCGGCCTTCGTGCGCGCGTTCGTGACGCCGTCCGGACGCATCTTCTCCGACGCGCAGACCGTGTACGCCCTGGCCATCGAGTGGGACCTGCTGCCTACGGCGCACCAGCGTGAAGAGGCCGGGCGACGGCTTGCGGACCTCGTCCGGACGGCAGGGTTCCGGATCGCCACCGGCTTCGTCGGGACACCACTGGTCTGCGACGCGCTGACCAGCACCGGTCACGTCGATGTCGCCTACCGACTGCTCCTACAGACCCAGTGCCCCTCGTGGCTGTACCCGGTGACCATGGGAGCCACCACCATCTGGGAGCGCTGGGACAGCCTGCGGCCCGACGGCAGCGTCAACCCCAGCGGCATGACGTCGTTCAACCACTACGCTCTCGGCGCCGTCGCCGACTGGCTGCACCGCCGCGTCGCCGGCCTCGCGCCCGCCGCGCCCGGCTACCGAGCCCTCAACGTCGACCCCCTGCCCACCGAAGAGCTGACCCGGGCGTCCGCACGCCACCTCACCCCGTACGGCGAAGCGTCCGTCGCCTGGGAACGCAGCGGCGGTCGGCTCCGACTCGACGTGCACGTCCCGGTCGGCGCCGCGGCCGACGGTGCACGTGCCGGGAACGCCGGACACCGGTGCACGTCGGTCACGGTGACCACCGGTGGGAGGTGGCCGACCCGGTCACCGGGCGAGGAGAGCGCCGCCCCGACTGGTCCCGCTCCACCGTCCGCGACCTGCTCGACGATCCGCTCACCTGGGATCAGGTCGTCAGCGCGGCCGTTCGAACCGGCGTTGCCCACGACGACACCCACGTCGCGCGGATGCTGACCTCCTACCTGGACACACCCGCCGTCCAGGTGGCCCAGGCACTCGCGCCCGACGACCGGTTCCCCGGCGCGCAGGACCTCCGGGACCGAGTCGCCGACCTCCTCGGCGAGCCGCGCCTCGGTCCCCGCGTCGACGAGTCGCGCACCGACAAACGCTTGACCCTGCGCCACCCGGCGCAGGCCACCCCTCGACCGCTCAAGGACAAGGAGACGCATGAGCATCACCAGCCCACCCAGGAGGGCCTTCATGCAGGGCCTCAGCACGGCAGCAACCACGTTGGCCCTGGCCATCGGCGCGGTCGTCCTGCCGATCGGTACCGCCTCGGCGGCGCCGCCGGAGTGCACGGCCACCCGGCCCGGCGGACCGGTGCAGGTGACCCCGGACTGCGTCGACCCGCTCTACGCCAACCCCGTGATCGATCGCGAGCAGGACCTGACCACGCCGGTGCGACACCACCGCGTGTCGGGCCACTTCGAGGGCACCGACATCCGGTTCAACATCTACCTGCCCCCGGCCAACCAGTGGAAGGGCCGCTTCTTCCAGTACACCTACCCGACGGCCTTCACCCCCGAGGAGGACACGTCGGTGGCGGACGACCGGGCGATCGGCTTCTCGCATCGCGAGCGGCGGCTACGCCGTGCAGGCCGGTAACGCGGGCAACTCGGTCGGCTACCGGCACACCGCGGCGGCGGCGAAGTTCGCCGAGACGGTGGCCGCGGACTACTACCACCATGGCAGCCGCAAGATCTACGGATACCTCTACGGGCCGAGCGGTGGCTCCTTCCAGACCACCGGTGCGGCCGAGAACACCTCCGGCGTGTGGCAGGGCTTCGTGCCCACGGTCCAGGGCGTGCCGATGTCCGGCCCCTACACCTTCTTCATCCGAGCCATGGCGCGCCTCGTCCTCGAGGACAAGGCGGAGCAGATCGCCGACGCGGTCCGCCCGGGCGGAAGTGGCAAGCCCTTCGCGGGGCTGGATCGGGCCGAACGAATCATGTTGAGAGAGCTCCTGCGTTCGGGGTCCCGCTCCGCGCCTGGGAGGACCCCGACTATCTGCTCGGTCTGTCCGCATCGGACGGTCTGCTCGGCTTCGGTGGCGTCGTCCGGCGCATCGACCCGACCTATGCGGACGACTTCTGGACCAAGCCCGGCTACCTCGGCACGGAGCAGTCGCCCCTCGGCGACGTGGTTCGGGCGGCCCTGGCCGAGGCCGGCGACACCCCGGACAACCGGTGGGACATCGCGCTCCGGACGTACTACCGCCACCAGGTCCCCCCGGCCAGTGACGGGTACTACGGATTCGACCAGTTCCGCAATCCCGACGGCACGCCGAGGTATCCGCAGCGGCAGATGCTGGTCGGACCGCTGGTCTTCGGCAGCGTGAGCGGCGGCGCCGCGTACGACGGCCAGATCAACGGAAAGATGATCGTGGTCGACAACCTGTACGACGTCGACGCCCTGCCCTGGCACGCCGACTGGTACGCCAAGCGCGTCCGAGCGGCAATGGGCGACCGGGCGTTCCGGAACAACTACCGCCTCTACTACAACGACCACGCCGATCACCTCGAGGGCCCCGTCACCGGGGCCAAGGCGAACCGGATCGTCTCCTACGACCCCATCGTCGAGCAGGCCCTGCGGGACGTGGCCGCCTGGGCCGAGCGCGGCGTAACCCCGCCCCGGTCGACGAACTACCGGGTCGTCGACGCTCAGGTCGTCGTTCCCCGGAAGGCCGCCCAACGACGCGGGATCCAGCCGGTGGTGGACCTGACGGTCCGCGGCGGGGACCGGATCACCGTCAAGGCCGGCCAGCGGGTCCGGTTCTCCGCCAAGGCGCAGGTCCCGCCGGGCACCGGCAAGATCGTCTCCGCCGGCTGGGACTTCACCGGCACCGGGCACGTACACGCCGACCGACCATCGTCCGGCCCAAGACGACGCGTGAAGCTCGACGGCAGCCATCGGTACACCGAACCGGGCACCTACTACGTGTCCGTCAAGGTGGCCTCGTCCCGGTCGGGCCGGGCGGAGCCCTTCGCCCAGGTCGAGAACCTGGACCGGGTCCGCGTCGTCGTGCGCCCGTAGCCGACCGCCCATCGACTCCGAGGGGTGCGTGCGCCGACCGGAGCGTCGGCGCGTCACCTCACGGGCTCCACCCTCTACAAGGAGGCTTCAATTGCTCACGCCACTGATCACCTTCGGTCAGGTGCTCGACGCACCGGGCGGACGGGCCGTGCTCGAGCGGCACCTTCCCGGTGCGGCCGACGCTCCGGCCACGGCGGATCTCCGGTCCTCTTCTGTCGGTGCGTTCCTGCGGGTCACGCCCGGTCTGCGCGACGACCCGGCGGCCCGGGAGAGGTTCTGGGCGGAGGTCGACGAGGTGATGGCGCCGGTCCTGTTCCACCAGCACGTTGACGCCGTGGCGACGGCCGGTCGCGGGTCCAGGTCGAGGGCATCCGACGGGCTCTCGGCGCCCTGGAGCCTGGTCGGCGAGCCGACCCGATGGGGTCTGCTCGAGATCGCGCTGCAGGGGCCGGCCGATGGCAACCCCTTCGTCGACGTCGAGCTATCCGCCGAGTTCCGGTGCGGCGACCGGACCTGGACCGTCGGCGGGTTCTACGACGGCGACGGGCGTCTACCGGTTGCGCGCGCTGGCCGAGGAGGAAGGCACGCTGGGAGTTCGTGACCACGTCCACCGCTCCGGTCGCTCGATGGGGTCCATGGCGAGGTCACGGTGGGACCGGCAGCGCCGGACGCCCATGGCCCCGTGCGCGTGGACGGCTTCCACTTCGCCTACGCGGACGGCACCCGGTACCGGCCCTGGGGGACCACCGCGTACGCCTGGAACCACCAGGACGAGTCGCTGCAGAAGGCCACCCTGGACACCCTGGCCGCGACACCTTTCACCAAGCTGCGGATGTGCCTGTTCCCCAAGCACTTCGTGTACAACACCGACGAACCGGAGCGGTTTCCCTTCCCGCGCGCCGACAGATGGGTCCTTCGACCACACCCGGTTCGACCTCGACTTCTTCGCCCGGCTGGACGAGCAGTTGCGGCGCCTCGGCGCAGCTCGGTGTGCAGGCTGACCTGATCCTGTTCCACCCGTACGACCGGTGGGGCTTCTCCGATCTCGGCCCGGCGGTGGACGACCGCGTGGTCCGCTACGTGGTCCGCCGGCTGGCCGGGTTCGCCCACGTCTGGTTCTCGCTGGCCAACGAGCACGACCTGGTTTTCACCAAGTCGACCGCGGACTGGGACCGCATCGGTGAGCTGGTCGCTGCCGAGGACCCGCACGGTCACCTGGTCTCGATCCACAACTTCATGCAGCACTTCGACCACACCCGACCGTGGATCACGCCACGCCAGCGTCCAGGGCGGCATGAGGCCGAGGAGACCGGCACTGGCGGGAACGGTGGGGCAAGCCGGTAGTGGTCGACGAGTGCGGCTACGAAGGCGACCTCGAGTACGGCTGGGGCAACCTCAGCGGCGAGGAACTGCTGCGCCGGATCTGGGAGGGCGCGGTTCGCGGCGGATACGTCGGCCACGGCGAGACCTACTGGGACGCCGACGGACAAGATCTGGTGGTCCAAAGGCGGTCGGCTGGTCGGCACCAGCCACGCCCGGATCGGCTTCCTGGAGGAGGTCGTCGCCGCCTCCCCGACCGGCGTGCTGGAGCCGCTGCCCTCGGACTTCGACCTGCCCTGGGCCGGCGTCCAGGACCGGTACCTGGTCAGCTACCACGGCTTCGGGCGGCCACGAGAGCGCCACGTCCTGCTGCCTCCCGGCCACTGGCATGTCGACGTCCTCGACACCTGGGAGTGCACGGTCGACCGGCTGCCCGGCGTCCACAAGACGTTCGTGCTGGTGCCGCTGCCCGCCAAGCCCTACCAAGCCGTCCGGCTGGTGGCGGTCTGATGCGCACCTCGATCACGCCCGGCCAGGTCTGGCTCGACACCGACGGCAACCGGATCCACGCCCACGGCGGCTCGATCCTCGACGATGGACGGCACCTTCTACTGGTACGGCGAGAACAAGGAGCGGTCGACGCCGGGCAGCGGCATCTGGCACTGGGGCGTGCGCTGCTACTCCTCGACCGACCTCTACAACTGGACCGACCGCGGCCTGATCATCCCGCCCGACGTCGACGACCCGGACGTCGCCGCTGCACCCGGCGCATGGCGATGGACCGGCCGCACATCATCGGCAACCCGAGCACCGGGAAGTACGTCTGCTGGATCAAGGTCATGTCGCCGGGCTCGGTCAGCGCTCGACGGTGCTCGTCGCCGACGACATCCTCGGGCCGTACGCGATCGTCCGGACAGGACCTGCAAGCCGCTGGGCATGAACGCCGGCGACTTCGACCTCGTCGTCGACCCGACCGACGGCAAGGGCTACTACTACTTCGAGCGCGTCCACAGCGAGCTGATCTGCGCCGACCTGACCGACGACTACACCGACGTCACCGGCTACTACTCGACCCACTTCCCGCTCGTGCAGCCGCCGTTCGTCCGCGAGGCGCCGGCGTACTTCACCCGCAACGGCCGGCACTACCTGGTGACGTCGGGGACCACCGGCTACTACCCGAATCCCTCCGAGGTCGCCGTGGCGCCCAGCCTACCACGGCCCGTGGACGCGTGCTCGGCGACCCGCATCCGGACGACCCGACCCGCACCTCGTTCCACTCGCAGATCAGCTCGGTGTTCCGGCATCCGCACAAGCGGGACCTGTACATCGCGCTGGCCGACCGGTGGCTGCCGCGCTACACCGCGTCCAGCGAGGCGGCGATCGCCGATGCACGCCGAGCGGTTCGCCCGCAGGGCGGTCATCACGACGGACCGTGGTCCGAGCTCACCGAGATCGACACCTCGATCGCCGACTACGTCTGGCTTCCCTTCCGGTTCGACGGAGAACGCGCCCTCCTCGACTGGCACGACGAATGGCGCATCGAGGACTACACATGACCACGACCACCACCATCGCCGGGACCTGGCACGACACCGACCTCGAGCCCGCGCACCGGGCCGACCTGCTGCTGGCCGAGATGACCGTCGCGGAGAAGTGTCACCAGCTCACCTCCCGCATGCCGTGGTCGCTGGTCAACGCGGACGGCTCGGACGCGGCCGGGGCCGAGGACGTGCTCCGCAACCCGCCGGGGCACATTGCCCAGCTGATCCACGAACGACGCGGCCCAGCTGGCCGCGATGGTCGGCACCATCCAGCACCAGGTGTTGAGCCGGAGCCGGCTCGGCATCCCGGTGCTCTTCCACGCCGAGGCCCTCAGCGGTTTCCTGGCCGGCGGCCACATGGTGTTCCCGTCCGGCACCGGGCTGGCGGCTGGGTGGAGCCCGGACCTGGTGGGGCAGATGGCCGACCTGATCCGCCGGCAGATGCGCCGGACCGGGCTGATGCACGCGCTCTCACCCGGTGCTGGACGTCGCTCTCGACCCCCGGTGGGGCCGGGTGCACGAGACCTTCGGCGAGGACCCCTACCTATGCGCGGCGCTGGGCGTTGCCTACGTCCGGGGCCTGCAGGGTCAGGACCTGAGCCAGGGCGTGATGGCCACCGGCAAGCATTTCCTGGGCTACGCCGTTCCGCTCGGTGGCCTGAACACCGTCGGCCTTCGAGGCCGGGGCCCGGCGCACCCGGGACCTGTTCGCCTACCCCTTCGAGGCCGCGATCCGGCTCGCCGGGCTGAGGTCGGTGATGAACTCCTACGCCGACATCGACGGCATCCCGGCCGGCGCTCACCGGAGGTGCTGCAGGACCTGCTGCGCGACACCCTCGGGTTCGACGGGTTCGTCTCCTCGGACTACAGCTCGATCGAGCGGCTGGTCAACCGGCAGCGGATTGCCGCCGACGCCGCGCAAGCCGGCCGGCTGGCGATCGAGGCGGGCCTCGACGTGGAGCTGCCCAACCCGTACGGGTACGGCGACGTGCTCGCGGCGAAGTCGAGCGCGGAGCGGTCGACATACGGCACGTCGATCGCTGCGTCCGGCGGGTGCTGCGCGCGAAGTTCGAGGTGGGGCTATTCGAGCATCCCTATCCGACGGAGCGCATCGACATCGCCGCGGTGGCCCGGGAGGGGAGCGAACTGTCCCAGGAGCTGGCGCGTCGCTCGATCGTGCTGGGCAAGAACTCCGGGATCCTCCCGCTGCGCCCGGGCGTCCTCGACGTTGCCGTGATCGGTCCGCATGCGGACGCGCCGTCGCTGCAGTTCCCGACCTACACCTACGCGTCCTGGCGCGAGGCCAACGACGCGATGATCCGGGCGAGCTCGGCACGATGAACGGCGCGGAGGATGTGGTAACAGCCTGGTACGAGACGATCTCCGACGGCAGGACGCACATGGCCTGGTCCAGGACCGGTACGGCGCCCGCTCGCTCGTCGCGGAGATCGGGGAGCAGGCGCGCAGCGTCCGGACCGAGCCGGGTGCACCCTCACACGGGACCTGGGCGACGACGCGATCGAGCGGGCCGTGGCGGCGGCCCGCGCGGCCGATGTCGTGGTGCTGGCCCTCGGCGGGGCGAGCCTGTGGTTCACGGGGGAGCGCACCGAGGGTGAGGCCAGCGACACCGCCGACATCACGCTTCCGGCGGCCCAGGCGCGGCTGGCCGAGGCCGTGGCGGCGACCGGGACGCCATGGTCGTCGTACTGGTGCAGGGCCGGGCGTACGCGCTGCCGAAGGTCATCCAGGACGCGGCCGCGATCGTCGTCGCGCCATACGCCGGACCGTTCGGCAACCGGTCGATCGCCGACGTGCTCTTCGGAACGGTGAATCCCTCGGGCAAGCTGCCGTACAGCCTGCCCCGGCACAGTGGCCAGATCCCCGTCTACCACCACCAGAAGGCGGGCTCGGGATATCGCAACCCGCTGCCGCCCAGCGTCTCCAGCACTACCTGGACCTGGAGGCCACGCCGTTGTGGCCGTTCGCACACGGGCTGAGCTACACCAGCTTCGCCCTCAGCGACCTGGACTGCGGTCCGGACATCGGCACGGAAGGCACGGCGCGGATCAGTGCGACCGTCGCGAACACCGGCGACCGCGACGGCGCTGTGGTGGTCCAGCTCTACCTGCGCGTCAACACCACCGGCGTCACCCGGCCGGCCCAGCAGCTCGGCGGGTTCGCCCGGGTGGAGCTGGCTCCGGGGGAGCAGCGGCGCGTGACGTTCGCGGTGGACGCATCGCAACTCGCCTACACCAACCTCGCCCGGGAGATCGCGGTCGAGCCGGCGCGCGTC
>CAWKDP010000030.1:0-10947 GCA_963848405.1 uncultured Actinomycetes bacterium
CCTAGCTGGAAATGGAATCTTCTTGAGCGTTGTGGGTGCACCGGTGGGGGCACGCCGCGCGATCGAGCGGTCGAGTCTGGCACGTCTGCGCACGTCCGGTGCGTGGTGTGACGTGCGAAAGGACTGCGGCACGTCGCTGGGAGCGCTCAGACGGACGCCCTTCGCAACATTCGGGAGACCGTCGACCGGATCCGGCCGGCTACGCGATCGAGCGCCTGAGCCTTCGTCCGCCCACCATCGAACTGAGCCATGGTGTCGCTCCGACAAGGCAGTCGGCCGCAGGGATCCCCAAGCGCGTATAGCGAGCCCTCCTCCCGCGAGCAGATGGGACACGTGGGGTCCTTCCGGGGTCGCACGGAAAGGACCCCTTTTCCGCACCGTCGGAGAAAAGCGCTGCAAATCCTGGAGAGCCGACGCCCGGACTCGAACCTGGGACCCCTTCATTACGAGACAACGACGACTGAGGCACGGCCGTCCACTGGAGACCACGGAAGCCCACAAAGTCCCTGGAAAGCGGCGCATTCGATCCCGATGGATGGAGACGCCAGAACCCGCGCGTGCCCGCCCTTGCGTACTCGATTTGTACCCGACTCGTCCGCGGCGACGAGGTGGTGGTACCTCCCTTCCAGGCTCCGAGACTCGGCGCTCAAGTCCGCGTCGCCGCCGAAGTCGCGGTTGCCCTCTCGTCAGCCTTGTTGAGAGACTGACGTGATCGGAGGCGACGTCTACTCCGCCTACGACAAGCTTCGCCGAGCGGGGTTCGCCGTTCGGATAGGCGAGCGCTTCGATGCTACGCCCAACCATGCTTCGTATGTCAGAAGCCAGTCTCCCGCCAGTGGGGTGAAAGCCCAGGTCGGTAGTCCGGTCTCGCTCGAGCTTCGAGGCGGCCCCCATGGATTGCTCTTCGGGACCCTCGAGACGGTCCACATGCCGCTCGTGGTTGGGAAGTCGCTCTCCGATGCGGTACGGATGCTCGCAGAGCTCAATCTCAGCTGGGGGCAGACCCCGTTCCGCCGCTACCCGCCAGCACCGCACCAAGCCTGTTGCACAACTACAGGGTCAGTGATCAGAAGCCGAGACCCCGAACGCGGTTCACGCAATCAGTGAGACGAGAGAACGCTGGAGTCATTACCACCCGGACGACGCCTGTGTGGCTAGGCGTGGAACTCCGCGAGCGGTAATCGCACTCAGCAGCTGAGACCGACCTCAGGGTTACGCCACGTGAGGCGATCGCACACCGCCTCAGGTCGCTCAGGTTATGAGACGTCCGTGGCGAGTTCAGGTGATGCAGGAGGAGCTTGGCTATGCGGCGCTCGATTAGCCGAGGTCACGTGGCGTCGTCTCAGATGGGCAAAAATTTCGGGCAAACGTGCCGGGCGAGCGGAGGACCGGCGCGCGACGGCCGGTTGGCCAAGTTCGCCGAGTCCAGGCTTTCGATGCTTGCTCACGATCTCGGAGGCCAGGAAACATCCTCGTCGTAGAGCGCACGACACCTGGCCCTGATCGTGCGCGCCACCGCTCCCGTTGACTCCGGCATGACAGTGGAGAGGCATCCGAGCGCTTGTACACCTTCCGAAACGAACTACTCCCTTTCTCCCTTACCCTCCCGTGAAAACGCAGCTCGCGCAGATTCAGGGCGAGCCTCCCGCAGACCTAGTCCGGACCCTCCTGGTAACTGATCGGGCGCGGAAACGGACTATCCGAGAGGAAAGCCTGGTCCCAAAGTGCGTAGAAGACGAATCCGGCGCTTCCGATGGGTACTTCTCTGCGCTCTCCTTCTGAGATCTCAAGCAGTGCCATCGTGGCTTTGGGTGGTGCCTTGGCGGCCAAGTATGCCACCCACGTAACTCCATCCAGACTTGAGATGCCGCGACCCTCTTCCGAGGTAAACGAGATGCCCACCTCCCAAGCGTCGGGTCGGCGAAGATGCGAGACGTCCAACCACATCTCTCGACCATCGAGCGACAGGATGACGAGTGCCTCGGTGGCCGAGGGGTGCACACTGACGCCCACCACTCCAGCGTGCTCCCTCGGAATTCCACCGCGGGCGATGCTAACTACGGCATCTTCGGTCGTCACCTGACCCGGCATTCCCCAAAGGCTATCGCGAGCGTCCTGCCCGGACCGCTTGACGACGGACCCAGGATCCTAAGCGTAAGCGTGAATGCGTCGCCACGCCTGAAACCGCCTGACGAACCGTGGAAAGTGTAGCCGGCTGTCGCAACCTTGTGGTAGCTCGCGTGGTATCCGCCTTCCCTATTGATTACTCCGTTGGCTACTACAGGTCCAATAAACCGGACCGTCGCTTCGAAACTAAGCTTGACGCTCCATGCAATGAAACCTTTGCGGCGATAATCAATTGACAACGTGCCCCATGAATTCGTATCTGAGTAGTTGCGGCAGTTAGGCAGGCGTCGTCGCTGCGTGCCCGATGTATCGAGACTGTTACATCAGGTTATGAGACGACTGTTGCCAGATCAGATGACGCGGGGCGCCACACGGTCAGCGGACATCACCTAAGATCAGCTCCGGTTGGCTGGCGCGGGCAAAAGTTTGGGCAAAAAGTTGTCGCCCGACGAGAGAACGCCTGGCCGCCGAGCGCGACGAGAATGCCCGCGGGTTTGGAGGGGAATCACCCAAGGTTCGAGGCCCCACGCTCTCCCAGCCCATAGCGATAGACAACCTGTCCATCAGGATCGATCGCCACCAGCGTTCCAGCGCCGAATTCGGGCTCTCCAACGTCGAGCACGAAGGTGTTGCGCTCGACTGGACCAACCACCGTGCGGTTTGGGAGGCGAAGCTCGACGCGCTCGACGCCGTCTGCAGCGAATCCCCTGATGTCCAGGAGTGCGACCTCGGGCGCGCCCTTGCTTGCTTCTCTCCGGGCGTGGAACAGGATTGGTTCGTCGGGTGAAGGAAAGATGCCACGGTGCAGCGGACAGGTGAGACTTCCGGGACGCAAGCGGCCGTCCTGGAGAACTCCGACACCGAAGCAGAGCACCCCGTCGTCGCCAGGAACCGTGTAGAAGGCCCGGCCAGTCCGATCCGCGAGGAGACGCGGGACCCGCGCTTGCTGATAGGCCGACTGCCATTCCACCGGCTCGCCGGCTGTGCTGATGCGAGATAGACCCTCGGAGCTGTCGGAGTCGCGGACGAGAGCACCGGCCGCTGCTAACGCGGCAGCGACACACGCCAGCAGAATGGCAACGCGGCGCCTTCGCGGTAGCCAGGAAACGCCGATTCGGCGGGGCCACGGCTCCGGCACAGGCCTGCCAGAATGCGACTTTCGACCGTTTTCGAGCGCAGCCGAGCGGACACGCGCACGCGCGGTCTCGGGAACGAGGGGGTTTGGCCGAAGACGTTCGAGGCGCGCTTCCAGTTCATGCGTCATCGTCAACCTCCAGGTGGTGTCGGATTTCTTCCAGCGCACGCGATAGGCGGGAGTTGACGGTGCCCTCCGGAAGGCGGAGCGTTTCGGCGATCTCGCGAGGCATGAAATCGAGCCAGTACCGGAGCGCGACGAGCAGGCGCCTCTCATCAGAGAGCGAGCGCAACGCTGCCAGAAGCGCGGGATCGTGGTCCGGGAGACCCGCCTCGCGTGACAACTCCGGCGGCTCTTGAAGGACTAGGCGCTCTTCGCGCCGTCGCATGTTCAGCGCGCCGTTGACCACAATGCGGTGAAACCAGGTTCCGAACTCGCTGCGTCCGTTGAACCTGTTCAGGGACTGAAACGCGTTGATGAACGCGTCTTGGACGACGTCCTCCGCGAGTTCAGGCCGACCGGTAAGGACAAGCGCGATGCGCCACGCTCGTGGCCAGTGGCGCTCAAACAGGACCTCAGCAGCCTCGTCGGAACCCTCGCGGAGGCGCGCAACCAGCTCGCGATCAACGGCAAGCACCATCCCTAGTTAGACACAGAACATCTCGCTTGGCTTCCCGCGCACCGCCCGTCGCGGCGGGGGACCCTAGTTCAAGGCTCCCCCGCCGGCAACGAGATTGAATGAACCTACGAGCTGGCGCGCGTCATGTTCAGCCGATAGATCTCCGATCCGTCACCGTCAAATGCGGCGAGCTGTCCGATCTCATCCCGTCGCGTGCCCACGAGAGGGATGGAGAACGAATTGGCGGCCACCGCCTGCCTTGCAATTTCCGTGCCCTTGGTTGAGTAGACAGCGAGCGACGCCACACCATCGGCAGCGAAGCCAGTGAAGGCGCGGATCGTTGTTGCGCCCGTAGCCGCCTTGGCGTCGAGGCCGAGGCGAACGAGGACCGGCTCCTCAGCCGAGGGGAACTTCGCGCCGGGAAGAAGGCAGGTGACCGAGCCGGGGACTAGCTCTCCTGTGAGTTGAAGTGATCCGGTCCCGTAGCAAGTCGGCTCCCCGGCCTGTTCTTGGACGTAGAAGGTGAGCAGGCCATGCTGGGCGATGATGCGGGCCTGGTTCGGGAATGTATGAGTGTGATGGGCGTGGCTTTGGACTGCGGCGACCGCGGGAACCGAGGCGATCGCGACGAGCTCTCCTTGTGTGCTCAGCTTCGAATAGGCGCCGTTGCCATCGGAGGGAGCCGCTAGGAGAAGTCCAGGGATGGCCAGTGTCGCTATGCCCGCGAGGGCAACGAGAATCCGACGAGAGGTCTTCATGTCATTCGTCTCCTGTTCAAGTCGTCCGCCCTGCTAGGAGCAATCCTGAGGGTCCATGCAAGTCGATGCGGCGTTCACGCTGGTTACCGTGGCCGTCCAGATCGTGAGGCTGCCCCTGATGTAGCGGCCGGCGAAGCCGACGCTCGAGGCGAGCACCCAGTGCTCGCGGAATGAACCGAACACCTCATCTCCACGAAGCGAGGTGCTGTCGTCGAGTCCGACCCAGTTTGACCCGTTCGTTTGCGCCCAGGAGGCGCCGTTTCCCGTCCAATAGTTCCACCCCGAGCACGCCGATCCGATGCTGTAGAAACAAGCGCCGAAGTTGTGGTAGTTCTCGGTCAGCGTCCCGCTGTAGTAGGTGAGGTGGCTTGCGGACGCAGGGGGCGCACTGGCGCCTCCTACGACTCCGACGACGCAAACCAAAGCAACTAGCGCGGCGAGTCGCCTCCGAATGGGTCTGGTTGTCACGACAACCTCCCTTTCTGCCAAGCCGCGGGCCGCATCCGCGGCAGGTCGTGACCCCTCGTGACATTTCCTACCCCGCGGCCGTTATCTTTCAGTCATCCGGCTGAAAGCATCGCGGTAGAGCACGACCGCATCGAACGACGCCGCCTCGATCCTCCTCATCGCTTCGACACCGTCGCCGGCCAGCTGAACGTTGAAACCGTTAGCGCGCAGCGCACGATCGAGCGACTCGCGGACCGCGAAGTCATCGTCGGCCACGAGAATGTTCACGTTTGCGAGTATCTCGGCCAAATCTGAAGATCCTAAAGTCGCGGACGTAGGTGCCTAGCCCGCAATCTGCGCAGGCGCCAGCGGCAGAGAAGTCAAACGGGAGGCAGCGATTGACCGATCACCGGCTGCGGCGCTACTCGACCGCTTCTGTCTGCTGACCCCGACTCGAACGGACGAGGACGGCACGCACGCTCGATGGCCACCACTGTCGAGCGCCGTGGGCTGTTGGGATGCCCTCGTCGGTGAGCGTGCGTGCGATGTCGGAGAGGCCAAGACCGCCCGCATAGTCGAGACGGATCCGCTCGACGACTCTCGCAGGAAGTGTCGGCGGACGACCGCCGCGACGGGGACCCGGCCGGGTGCGCGGCGGCGCGACGTGGTTGCGCATGAGGCGCTCGAGCTCGTCGACGGGGATGAGACGCTGACCCCACGGCAGTTTGACCGTGTCGATGGACGGAACGACGTGCCGGTCGATCGTCGAGATGCTTACCCCGAGCGCCGCGGCGGCCTGGCGGCGCGTGTAAGCGAGTCGCCGGACATCGTCGGTCTCCCGCAGCGCATGAGCCGGTGACGCGGATGCCGTGGTGGACGTTCGGTCCAAGCCGCGCATGCCCTCGGTCGGCACCGAGAGCGCAGTCCCGTAGGCGCCCTCGGGCTCACCGGGCGCGGGCAACGGCAACCCCGACGAGCGCCAGCCCTCGTTGATCTCCCGCCCATCAGCGCGTGTTGACCCGCGAGGCCGTTGCTGCGTCTCGTGATGGCGCCGCCGCTCGCGCTCGCGCCGCCGTTTTCGTCTCAACGACATCGTCGCCTTACAGTAATTCGTGCGTCGGATAGCACCTTGGGTGCATCTGTGTCCGGCCTGCTATCGAGGCTGGTAGTTCCTGTAAGGCCGAATCCGTCGATCGGCTCTGGCGACCGTCAGCGCTCGACTTGGCGGATGAGACTGCGCTCGAGTTCGGCGAGCGTACGGAGCTGCCGGAGTGGCGCTACGTCTTGTTCACGGCCGAGGGCGGCCAGCATGCGGGCGAGGTCGCCGATCGAGGCGACTCGCGGACGTAGGCCTCTGCCGATTGGCTCACGTGTCGCGGCGCGACGGAGGTCGTCGTAGCCCCCGCGCGTCCCGACCGGCTCAGGGACGATTTTGAGCTCGCCAAAATCGGTGCGGAGTTCGAGGACGGGCTGGTCCGCAAGGTCGCGTTCGAGGACGAGCGCCCGATCTTCCGGTCGGCGCGCGTGCAGATCCTCGAGCGCGACTCCGAGCCGGCGCAGGTTCTCGGCGCGCAACGACGGCACGAGGTCGAGTCCGTGGGTGATTTCCTCGGTGCCCTGGATGATGCGTGCGAAGCCGCCGATCAGGATGTAGGTGGTGCGATTGCGCTCGAGGGCGGTCAAGATTGCGTAAGGATCGAACGGGTGCGCCTTCGCGCTCACGGTGCGCGCCCGGTTCTGCTGTGGGCTCGGAGGTACCGCAGCACCCGGCGCTCCGGCGAGAGGAGCGCATTCTTGCGGAGCCGCTCTTCGCCCGAAGCATCACGCGGGACGAGCTCGAGCGGCAGGTCGAAGCCGCAGGCGCGCACAAGCTCGACCAGTGTCTCGATGCTGGGCGCGACCGCGCCCTGCTCCCACCGGGCGATTACCGAGCGGTCGCGGCCGGTTCGCTCGGCCAGCTCATACTGGGTGATTCCGGCGCGCAGCCGCGCCTCTCGGATCAGATCGGCGCTCCACATCTGACCGATTCTAAACCTTAGACCTCATTCCGTCATCTGTTGCTGATATGCTTCTAAGCTTCATCGTGCCACAACCCAGGAGATCCCTTTGGCACGCGAAGCCCGAACCCCCACTCCCGGCCAGATGTCCCTCGACGACTGGGCGGAGGTGCTTAGCGCGAGTCGGAACGCCTCAGCGTCCCGGAGTGGTTATGCGAGAAGGGTCGACGCGCCTGACCGGGTCGTCCCGGCAGTGATGAGCAATCGGGTCCAAGGCGCGTCCGCAGACGTAGCGCCCGAGCGTGCAGCGCCCCATCGTCCGGTGGCCACGGCGCTCCTCGAGATGCCGGGAGCACTTCTAACGCGCACACATCTTCGCGAGCTCGGACTTGAGCGGCGGGCGATAGATGCCGTCTTTCGCAGGCTCCCCATCGTCACCTTGCCGGGCTACTCACGGCCGATGATCCACGTCGAGCAGTACCTCGAGCTGATCGACGAGCACACTTACC
Source organism: uncultured Actinomycetes bacterium (assembly GCA_963848405.1). GTDB lineage: Bacteria > Actinomycetota > Thermoleophilia > Gaiellales > Gaiellaceae > GMQP-bins7. The sequence continues at coordinate 7,593 of CAWKDP010000030.1, forward strand.
GGGACGACCGCGTCCGACCGCGCAATGCCTAGCGTCTGGGTTGAGCGGCGTGAGACAGCGGCCGGCCGCACTCGGTATGTCGTCAAGTACCGGCTCGGCGGGCGGGAAAGCGCCCATCGCTACGCGGGCTCGTTCGCGACGAGGCGTGAGGCGCTCGCAAGGCGCGGCTGGATCGCCGGCGAACTGGCCGCGATGCGCGTCCCGGACGTCTCATCGCTCCAGGTCGGGCCGACGAAATCACCAACGGTCGCGGAGGCGTGCGAGCGTTGGCGAGCCGGCCGAGTCGACGTCGCCGACGCGACACGCGTGCTGCACCGGGTCGCGCTGGGTCGCGTCCTGCCCATCCTGGGCGACCGCCGTCTCGATGAGCTAACGGTCGATGAGGTCAACGCCCTTGTCATCGAGCTCGCCCGAAAGGGACGGAAACGCGAGACGATCCGGAAATCGGTCAAGTACCTGGCCGCGGTGCTCGAGGAGCACGGCGTCGAGCCGAATCCGGCGCGCGACAAGCGCGTCCGGCTCCCCCATGCGGAGCCGGTCGAGGTCGAGCCCCCGACCTCGGAGCACGTAGAGGCCGTTGTCCGGCTCCTACCGCCCGCCTACCGCCTTCCGCTGCTCTGGCTCGACTGGTCGGGGGCCCGGGTCGCCTCGGTCGAGACGGTAAGCGTCGGGGACTACGACGAGCTTGCGAGACGGGTGCGGCTACGGGCCTCGACGACGAAGACGCGTGCTGCGCTTTGGGTCGAACTTCCGGACGCCCTTGCCGAGGCGATCGAAGCAACTCTGCCTCCTCGGGATGACCGCGACGGCGCCGTGCCGCTCTTCGCCGGTGTGAGCGCAGATCGACTCAGGACCACGATTGCCAGGGCATGCAGGGCCGCTGGAGTGCCGCTGTTCTCGCCGCACGACCTTCGGCACCGAAGAATCTCCCTTCTCCACCGTCAGGGACGCACGTGGGCGGAGATCGGGCGGTTGGTGGGACAGCGGAAGCTCAGCGTCACGGCGGACACGTACACGCATGTTCTGTCCGATGGTCGCGAACTCGACTACGCGACGCTCCTCTCCGAAGCCGTTCGGCGGTGAGCCTCGGCACGAGACTGGTGCGAGCCAATTCCGCCGTGGGCGGAGACCTTGGGCGCGAGCCGGAAGTCGATCTAGCGCTGCGTGGCAATGCCGTCGGACGCGCACGATCCGAGCGCCCGCGAGCCCGATCCGTGCCGCTCCTAGAAGCCCTCGTCGTCGATCAGGGAGACGATGGCGAGGCGCGGTGGGAAATCCCCGGGCCTGTTCCCAGGCGTCGTGCCGCTGACGAGGGGCGGAGTCAAGCGCCCCTCCCGCTACCGGTTGGTTAGCTACACGGCTGCTTCGGGCGCGGAGCTGCTCGTCCAGCTTTCTCCGCGTTACGAGTAGGGCCGATCGATACGTCCTTCTCCACGAGCACTTGGCCCTCCGCCCCACGGCCGATGAGCTTGAAGGGCAGCTTGCCGGCCTCGAGCTCCGCGCGGGCTGCCACATGCTTGAACGCGCCATCTGCGTCGAGCGAGAGCGCGACAGTAGAGCAGTCCATGTTCAGGAGCGTGAGCTCCTTGATCGCCGGATGTGCGATGCCGTAGACCCACTGGTTGTCCCATTCCTGCTTGGGATAGGGAGCCGAGACTTGCCGCGCTCCGGGGACCGCGTACAACGGCCCCTCCGCGAAGAGCTTATCGGGCGCCATGCAGCTAGTCCCTGTCAGTTCACCCGGCACGTCGTTTGACAGACAGCGCTCGCCGCGAACGTTCGTGTAACCGCGCATGCCCCACGTCTGTCCGTCGACTTGCGGTGATCGGAGCACCTTTTCCTGAGTACCCGGGGCTTTGCGCAGCACCTCAGCTGCCTCGGTTGGGCCGACCGCAGGTGTGTCGGTTCCGCCGCCGCCGATCGAAAGCGCGACTCCGGCAAACGCCATCGCGACGACCCCGCTGACGAGTGCGATAACGAGGATCCTTCGGTTCACCGTGCTACCTCCTGGTCGGTCAGCAGTGCTTGTATTGAGATTCGCCGTACTGAACCCAGCCGTAGCCGGCACGCTGCTGTGATGTGATGCGGTAGACGTTATTGCCGGACGCACTCGTGGCCGGAAGTATCCCCTCGGAACCCTGCTGGAACGAGTGGAACGTCTCGTTCCAAGCGTTGTCGTAACGGCGCGCGACGTAGTCGTGCGTGGAGTCCCAATAGCTCCAGTTGATCCAGTCAAAGATCAGGAACGACTCCATGTTGTCGGTGTACCAGTCATTGATCGCGTAGCTGAGGCAGCCCGCGTGTGTTGCAGAAGCTGGAGGGCTGGCAAACATCGCGAGTACGGAAAAGGTGGCTAATAGCAACCCCAGTTTGGCCCTCATCGAAGATCTCCCTTCTCCGCAGAGTTGGGAATGTTGACCACCGGGCGGCGCCATGAGACTAAGCCCGATGATTCCCAATGTCAATCGCCATTTACGACGTCACGCCTTCGCGGCTGAGAAACCGCCCGGCGGCTGGGTCGTACTATCGAGCGTGGAGTTCCGGACGCTCTTGCCGAGGCGATCGAAGCAACTCTTCCTCCGCGGGATGATCGTGACGCCGCCGCGCCGCTGTTCCCCGGTGTAAGCGCAAATCGACTCAGGACCGCAATTGCCCGGGGCATGCAGTGCCGGTGTTCTCGCCGCACGACCTTCGGCCCGCAGAATCTCCCTTCTTCACCGTCAGGGGACGCACATGGGCGGCGATAGGGCGGCTCGTAGGACAGCGGAAGCTGAGCGTCACGGCGGGCACGTACACGCACGTGCTGTCGTACGGTCGCGAGCTCGACAATGCGCTCGTCTCCGAAGTCGTTCGGCGGTGAGCCCGGCACGAGACGGGTGCGAAGCCACGTTGGCCGTGGGGGCACCGGTGGGGGCACGTCACGCGCACACCGGGCATTCCCGGCACTGCTGACCCGCTCAACCAAGCCGACTCCGCATCGCTGAGCGGTGAATGATGGGCCCGCCTGGACTCGAACCAGGGACCAACCGATTATGAGTCGGCTGCTCTAACCAGCTGAGCTACGGGCCCTCGCCGGACAGGGTAACCGGCTTAGACGAGCGCCTTCTCGTAGGTCGCATAACGTCGAGTGACGTTCATGCCCGCGCGCTCGTAGAGCCGCGTCGCTCCCGTCTCGTTCTCCGAGTCGACCTCGAGCCCGACGCGCGTATGACCGCGCCGCCGGAGCGCGACAAAGCCGGACTGGAGCAGCAAGAGCCCCAGGCCGGCGCGTCGCGAGGCAGGCCGGACCGCAAGGTCGAGCACCCAGCCGTACCGTTCCTCGCCGAAGCACAGGGCGGCACCCGCGATCTCACCG
>CAWKDP010000031.1:0-7603 GCA_963848405.1 uncultured Actinomycetes bacterium
TCTCGCGGTTCGGTACGAGCCGCAGTGGGTTGTTTCGCCGGCGGAGGCAAAACGCCTGCGAACAGGCAGTGTTCGCTCTCCCGGGCGCATCCGGTAACGCCCGTCTGCGGCACATTCAAGAGGGGCGACCGCTTCACCCGGGTGATCGGCCGTGTCGGGTGTATTTGCTCGCATCGTTCTTTGCAAGCCTGCTGGCATGCCGGCACTGCGGGAGCGAAGACATCCAACTTTCGGACAACGGCACGGGAGACGGGGGCGGCTGGAGAGGCCCGCCTACTTCCTCGCCGGCGTCGTGGTCGGCTCTCTCGCACCCCTCATCGCCGGGGTCGCGCTCGGCTTGCGGTGGCTCAGGTGGTCGTGGTGACCCTCCAACCACGCCCTGGCCGGACTGACTAATCACGGCCGTCGCAGCGGAAGCGCTGACTCGTCGAGCTCTGACTGGAGGAGTTGGCGACCCGCGTCGAACCCCTACCGCCCCAGGATGGCCTCGATCGCGGCAAGACGCTCGTCAAGCCCAACGAGGAGAGCTCGAGTCTCCGCGTCGCTCGCGGCCCGTGTCGCAGCTTCCTCCGCCGACTTACGTTCCTGATCGTTTGAGACGAACAGGGAGGTAACCGTTGCGGTCAGGAACGAGAGAAAGGTGATACCGAAGAGGATGACAACGCTCCCGACCACCCGTCCCCAAGGAGTCGTGGGCACCACGTCTCCATACCCGACCGTGGCGAGCGTGACGATCGCCCACCAAACGCCGGCACCGAACGATGGAAAGTCCTCCCTATCGACGAGCGTCATGACGAATCCCGCGACCAGCGCCACCGCCAGCGTCAAGAGAACGAGGAAGGGGAAGACGCGTCGAGTCGCAACCGCGTGTACGACCCCTGCCTCGAGGCGGGATGGGGACTTCTGCGCTCTAGCGGACGCTTCGGGCACTGACCCCACGACTAGGGGCTCGGGAGGGTCGTGTCGACACGCTCCCGTAACACGGCCAGGGCACGCCTCAGCTCCCGAAGCTGAGCGGCGAGGGTTTGCGCACGCTCCCGCTGAGCCCGAAGAGTCGCCCTGAGCTGCTCGGCGTCGGCCCGTAGCTCGTCGGTCTCGGCCTGGTCGGCCTCGAGCGCCTCGATCCGAGCCTCAATAGCGCTTGTGCGATCGGTGCCCCGGCTCGTTGCGATCCCGACCTCGTTCTCGATCGCCGCGATATCCCGGCCGATCACTGCGAGTTGTCGCTCTCCGAGCTGCCCGGCCGCCTGCGCGAGAGTCCGCTGGAGAGACTGAAGCTGCTCCTGGCCGTTGCCGAGCTCGGAGCGCGTCGTCTCGGAGAGCTGGCTGCCAAGGAGCGAGCGCGCGTGCCCGACGCCGGCTTCGACGTCGCCGAGCTGTGCCGACATGCCCGCGAGCTTGGCCTGCACATTGGCGCTCATGTACTCGGCGTTCGTGATTGCGTCCGACATCAGCTGGTTCGTCGTCGCCAGGTAGCCGTTCAACGTCTCGAGCTCCACGACCAGCGTCTGGGCGTCCTCGACGGCCGCCGGCGTGCTCGGGTCGACGTGGCGTACGACCGCCAGCGTGGCCAAGCCTGACGCGAGGAGCAGTGCCATGACCGTGATCGCGACCCACGCCCAGGCGGGCGCCGGCGCAGCCCGACGCCGAGTGGTCGGAGCCTCCTCCGGCGTCGCTTGCTCGACCGCAGACTCGACGGCGTCCGGCTCCGCTTCTGCGCGGAGCTGATCGTTCGGAGACGCCGGGAGCGTCTCGCTTTCGTCTGCTTCGGCGGCGGCGTCCGGCGCCGCTTCTGTGCGAGGCTCCGGCGTCATGGGCTCGATTCCCGCGAGGACGAGCGTTCGGACTGCTTCTGCTTCGCTTCCGCCGCCGCGGCCTCAGCGGAAGCGACGGCGGACTCGAACTGCTCGTTGAACGTGCTGAGTTCTTCGTTGGTCGTCTTGACGTCGGCGACGAGGGTGTCCAACAGCTGAGCTGCCTCCGCGGAGGCGGCTTGCGCGTTCGCTGAGGCGTCGCGGGCCTCGACGAACAGACCCAGCGTCACCGCGACCAGCGCTAGTCCCAGCGCGCCCAAGACGACCCAGACCCATGTCGGCACACGAGCCTCGGATGCGTCTGCGCCCGTAGCCAGCGGTTGCTCGGTGGTCTCGGCCTCGGTGGACTCGGTCACGGACATCGCAGAGCCATCCCTCATTCCATTCCGGCTTCCCAGTCTCGCCACCGGCCGGCGTCATCACACCACCCGCCAAGCTCATTCACCCGGGTGAAGCGCTCGCCTCTCCACTGTCAAGCGCGCGGCGTCGCGACGGCGTTGACTGGACAGGCGGCGCTGTCCCTGGCTAAATAGATACGCCGTTACGAAGTCGAGGGGTGGGGGTGGGGTGTGTCCACGGCCGACGAAGAGCCTGCGGCAGCTTCAGCGGGTACCGTCTCGGCGATCCTCGCTCGACGCAGCGTCCTGATCGCACTTGCGATCGGAGGGGTTCTCGTCGCGATCGGAGCGGGTCTGCTCGTCGCGACGAGCGACCACCTCGTCCAACAGATTGAGTGGGGCCTGATTATTGCCGTGAGAGTCCTGGGATGGTTCAGCGCGGCGCTCTACTGGCTGGTTCGACGCCCTGGCAGTCGACTCGGTCTATTCCTGCTCGCGCTAGCGGTCGGCATGGCCGCGCTCTCGCTTCAGGGAGCGACCCAGCCGCTTCTCCGCAGCATCGGTGTGTTGGCCGGTTCGGTCGTTTTTCTTCTCGTGTTTTTCGTTCTCTTCGGGTTCCCGGAGGGTCGTATTGCGAGTCGCTTCGCATGGGCGCTTCTCGGCGCGATGTCGCTCCCAATACTGGAGTCTGCCGTCCCCTGGCTCCTCTTCTCGCCAGTCGTCCATGGGCCCATTCCGCTAGCCGACTGCGACCCTGAGTGTCCCGCGAACGGCTTCATGATTGCCGATCGGCCGACGCTCGCCGACGGCTTTCTCAGCGAGGACTTCGTGGCGTACTACCTGTTGGGGGCCTTTTCCATACTCTTCGTCTTCCTGATCTACCGGCTGGCGACGGCGACGCGGCCGCGGAGGCGGGCCCTCCTGCCTGTCTACCTCCCGACTCTGATGACCCTCCCTCCGGTCGTGGTCTTCTACGCAGCCGCCGTCGACCTGGTGCACGTGGATGCGAGCACGCTCTCGGAGTGGGGCTGGCTTGTCAACATCGGTTACGCGGTACTGCCATACGGTTTTCTGCTTTCGGTCGTGTTGAGCACGTTATTCGCGGCGACGGCGTTGAAGAAGATTGTCTCGCGCCTGGTAGAGAGCCCGAGCGCCTCTCAGCTACGCACGACGCTGGCCGATGCACTCGATGATCCGTCGCTCGAGCTCGGGTTCCGCCTCGAGCACGCAGGCGGCTTTGTCGACTCGAGCGGCGAGCCTCTTGCGTCCACTCCTCCGGCCGGACAGTCCTCGTCTCCGGTCACGCGGAACGGCGAGACCGTGGCCGTGATCATGCACGACGCGGCTTTGGACACCGACCCGGAGCTCGTCGCTGCCGCGGGTCAGGCGCTGCTGCTGGCCATCGAGAACGGTCGCTTGACGGCCGAGCTCCAGTCGACGAACACAGAGCTCCGCGCAGCGCGTGCACGCATCGTGGCGACAGGCGACGCCGAGCGCCGAAGGATCGAGCGCGACCTTCATGACGGAGCGCAGCAACATTTGGTCGCACTCAGCATCAGAGTGGGCCTGGCCCGCGAGCTCGCGGATCCAGAGGCCGCGCAGCGACTCGACGACGTCGGCAACGAGCTCGACGAGATTCTGGAGGAGCTCCGCGACCTCGCCCATGGCCTCTACCCGTCTTTGCTTCGCGAGTTCGGGCTCCGGGAGGCTCTGGCCAGCGCCGTGCGGCGTTCGGCTTCACCGGCGAAGCTCGAGGCAGCAGCAATCGGCCGCTACCCCGAAGACGTGGAGGCCGCCGTCTACTTCTGCTGCGTGGAAGGTCTCCAGAACGTCGACAAGCACGCCGGTGTGGGTGCGATCGCTGTGATTCGGCTCTGGGAGCGCGATGGCCGGCTCAACTTCGAGGTCGTCGACGACGGCGTCGGCTATGTCGTCGAATCGGCCGGGCACGCGGGCCAAGGGCTCGCGAACATGTCAGACCGGATCGCCGCGCTCGGAGGGACCCTCGTGGTCGAGTCGACGCCGGGACGGGGTACCACGGTCCAGGCGAACATCCCGGTCGCCGACGCCGCCACGCAGCGAGTTGGTCCCGTCGCCCACTCCGGCTCCGAGGCTCGAAGCGGCTGACTCTCTAGTCGGTCCCAGCAGGGGCGAGCGGAGGCCGGCCGTGGTCGATCCACAACCGTCGGAGCAGGGCGGGCCCGAAGTCGTCCTTCCGGACGAACGCCGCCGCGCCGAACAACTCATCCCCGGACAGAGGCTCCTCGAGGCACTCGGTCGAGATGAGCACGACAGTGGAAGCGGGATGTGCGGCGCAGAGGCGGCGCGCTGTCTCGAATCCGTCGATCCCGGGCATGCGGATGTCGACCAGCACGAGGTCGGGATCGAGCTCCCCCGCGAGCGCGAGCGCCTCCTCCCCGGAGCTGGCCTCGCCCAAGTGCTCGAAGCCGTCGGTCGCCTCGATCACCTCTTGTGCGGCCTGCCGGAACACGGCCTGGTCGTCGACCGTCATCACCCCGACGCCGACCCGTGCTCGCCGTCCAACGAGTGAGCTCACGTGTGTCTCCATCTGGTGTGTTTGTTGTGTCAATTCGGGTGCCAGGACGAGCCGTTGTCGCAGCTACCCCATCCTCGTCGGCGGAAACGGCGCCTGCAATGACGCATGCAGGTGATCCGGCCGCGTGTGCGCCTGCATTCGCATGGGGGTGCGCCCACGGCGATCGGGCATGACCCGGGAGTATTGTGGATCCGTGCCCATCCGTGTCGTCATCGCGGACGACAACCTGCTCGTGCGAGAGGGCCTCGCGCAGGTGCTCGCGGGACAGCAGAACATCGAGCTCGTCGGCGCGTACGGAGACCTCCCCTCCCTGGTCGAGGCACTCGAGGCCGATCCACCGGACGTCGTGTTGACGGACATCCGTATGCCCCCGTCCCACAGTGACGAGGGGATCCGGCTCGCCGGGCTCCTGCGGGAGTCCAACCCGCGCATGGGCGTGGTGGTGCTCAGCCAGTACTCCGAGCCGCGCTACGCGCTGGCTCTACTCGAGTCGGGCTCGGACGGCCGCGGATACCTGCTCAAGGAGCGCGTGCGCGAGCGCGAACAGCTCCTCTCCGCCCTGGAGACCGTCGCAGACGGTGGCTCGGTCGTGGACGCGAGGATCGTGGACCTGCTGGTCGCCTCGAAGGGGCGCGCCGAGCGCTCTTCCCTTGCGGCTCTTACCCCGCGGGAGCGCGAGGTCCTCGCCCATATCGCCCAGGGGAAGAGCAACAGCGCAATCGCCGAGTCTCTCGTGCTGAGCAAACGAGCCGTCGAGAAGCACATCCACTCGATCTTCTTCAAGCTAGGTCTCTCCGAGGCGGAGGACGTCAGCAAGCGGGTCAAGGCCACCCTTGCGTTCCTGTCGGATGAGCCGTAAGCCGGCGACGAGCCCTCGACGGGCGCTCGAGTCTAGTCGCCGTTTGCCTGCAGCCGCGTCGAAAAGTACTCGAGCGCCTTCTTCGTCTTGGTCTGCTGCTCGCCGGTGAGCTCGACGCCCTTCTGCGTCAGGAACACTCTCGTCTCGGCGGCGACCTGAAACGTCTCCGAGGGCGTGCACTTCGTCGACAGCTCGAGGATCATCGAGTTGTCCGGGTAGAGCCAGAGCTCGGACACAAGCTTGCGGTCGTAGCCCTCTGGCGCGAACTTCAGCTTGAGGACGGAGATCGGGCCGAGAATCGAGAGGTCGTCCAGCTCGAGCCCCTCGGGTGCGTGCGCCGCGTAGAGCGCGCGCTGCTCCTTGGAGTAGAGCTTGCGGACCGGACGGTTCCCGAGAACCGCATCCCTGACGTCGGCCGTCTTCAGCACGCGCTTCATCGACCCCGAGCAGACGAACCCGCCCGGCATTGCATCGACCTCGACGCCGAAGTTCGGCGAGCTGCGCAGCTCAGGCGGGAGCTCGTCCGGCACGACCGGGCGTAGCTTCACGACCGTGTCGTCGCCCTTCCCCTGGACCCGGCGGGCACGGACGACGACGCCGCTCTGGTTGAGCGTGAGCTCCGGCGTGTCGAAGAAAAAGACCTGTCGGATCTGAGCGTCGAGGGGATCCACCCCCAGCGCCGCCGCCCCGCGGCTCCGGTCGGACACCGGCACCGTGAGCTTCAGCTCAACGCTGTCGGCGCCTTTCGTCAGCGCGATGAACTCAGCGAGATCCTCATTGGAAGGCGTGCGGGTCTTCGTTGCAGGAGCCATGTCGGTCCTCCTCGGTGGGGGCTACTCCTCGCCGGCATCTCGCTCTGCCTCGAACTCGCCGAGCTCGATCGCGAGCCCCAGCGCGCGCACCATCTTCCCCGCCGCCGAGGCGACGCGCGCAGTGCCCACGATCGGCGCGATGGCAGTGAGGACGCCGGCGACCTGCTCCTCGTCGACGCCGACCGCGCCGGCGGCTTCGAGGTTCAGGAGATACGACGCCGGCGGAGCGTCGACCGCGACCAGCGCAGCGATGCGCACGAGCATCAGCGACTGCGCGTCGAGGTTGGTCGCCTCGAGCGAGTCAGCGGTCATCGTCGTGAGTAGGTCGAGTACCTGAGTCTCGGTGGATTGCTCGGTCATGGACTCTCCCTTCGTCCGAAACACCCTGCAGGCGCTGATCGGCTTCGATGATGGGGCGAGCTCTGTGTGCGTCTCTGCCGGATCAATGCCTCAGCGGTAGCCAACGCCGCAGCCCGCGTCGGCGGAAGGGCAAGCGCCCCGAAATCCGATGGATCCCGTGCTCCAGTCGCCGTGCAACCCGGCGGCGAAAGCGGGACTTTCGGACGTCCGATACGACCGCCGCCACCGCCTTGCGCCCCTTCGCGTAAGCCTTCATCCGGCCGCTACCTCGTCAACTCTTCAGCCGACGAAACATGCCGCGTCAGCGCCCAGATCACCCAGATGCACAGCGAGATGATCAGGATCGACCAGAACGGGTAGTAGGGGATGAAGATGAAGTTCGCGATCGCGCTCAGCACTGCGACCGTCACCCCGACCACGCGCGCCCAGGTCCTGGCAGCGAAGAGCGCGTACCCGGCGAAGGCGACGACGAGTCCCAGAAGCAGGTGGATCCAGCCCCACGTCGTGGTGTCGACTTCGAAGATGTAGTTCGGCGTCACAGCGTAGAACTCGTCCTCGAAGAGGGCGGCCAGGCCGGCGATCGCCTGAAAGCAGCCGACCATGATCATGATGACGCCGGCGAACACATAGCCTCCGGTGGCGGATTCACTGACTCCCGCTGCCTGCGCACGGCCGTAGTCGGTCATCTCGTCTTGCGTAGAGCCGTAGTCCGTCATCTCGTCTCCCTCTCTCGTCGCTGGACAACCTCCGCCATTGTCCAACCGGTCTGTGCCTCCGACCTCACCCGCCGATTGTCTTCACCCAGGTGAGTTTCTAGGCCACCGTCGATAGCCGGTCGTGCGGTGGTCTTAGGGGTGCAGTCA
>CAWKDP010000032.1:0-429578 GCA_963848405.1 uncultured Actinomycetes bacterium
CGAGCTCGCGGAACCGGAGCGCGACCGCGGAGAACGAGAGCGCGGCGAACGTCATCCCGATGGCGACCAGCGTGAAGAGCGTCGCCACGCCCCACCGCTCCAGCACCTGGCCAGCCGCGATGAATCCGAGCGGCGCGGCGAGCGTGTTGATCGAGATGACCGCGGTCATCATCTTCGCGCGCAGCGCCTCGGGGGTACGCGAGGTGAGGACGGCGAAGAACGGGCCGTTGATGAGCGGCGTGAAGAGCATCGCCGCGAACAGCGCCGCGGCGACGACCGGCCACGGCGGCAGGAACGGCAGCACCCAGATCGGGACGACGAAGGCGAGGATCGCGAGCCCGGCGAGGCGGAGCGGCGCGACCTTCCTCACCGCCATCACCGCGAGGATGCTCCCGACAACCGCACCCGCCCCGAGCGCCGCGTAGAAGAGACCGGCGATGCGCGAGCTCCCGTCGAACTCGGAGAACGCGTAGACCGGAAGTCCGGCCGACATTCCCGAGGCGAGGAAGCCGAACGCAACGACGATCACGGCGATCGGGGCGAGGAGGCTGTCTCGGAGGAGGAATCGGACGCCGTCGAGCACGCCGCCCGGCTGCGCGCCCACGACGGGCTTCCGCCGGGGGACGAACACGAGGACGAGGAGGAACGCGACGACGTAGGTGGCGGCATCTACGTAGAGGACGTTCGGCGCGCCGATGAACGGGATCAACAGCCCGGCGAGCGCGGGGCCGATCAACATGGCGAACGCGGATCCGCCTTCGATCAGGCTGTTCGCCTGCGACATCGTGCGCTCGTCCTCGCCGACGAGCTCCGGCAGGATCACCCGCTGGGCTGCGAAGTACGGCGGCATGAAGCAGCCGAGGAGCGCCACGAGGCCGAGTAGGAGCGGAAAGCTGAGGAGGTCGGCCGCGTGCAGGAGCGGGATCGAGACGAGGATCGGGGCGCGCGCGAAGTCGGCGAGCAGCATCGTGTTCCGAGCGCCCAGCCGCTGGACGAGCGTGCCGCTGGGGATTCCGAGCACGGCCATCGGCGCCAGCTCGGCGGCGAGGACGAGGGACATCTTCCCCGGCGAGCCCGTCGTCACGAGCACGAACCACGGGAGCGCGAGGTACGTCATCCGCGTGCCGAGGACGGAGACGATCTCCGCGCTGACGAGAGCGCCGACCGCGGTCTTTCGCACCTGACTCACGGCGGTAATATAAAACGTCCGTACGGTTTTGTAAAGTGAGAGCCCGCTGATGCCGAAGATCTCGGAAGAACGCAAGACGGAGCGGCGCGAGCAGATCCTGGGCGGCGCTCGCCGTTGCTTCGCCGAGTTCGGCTACGAGGGCGCGACCGTCGCACGGCTCGAGGACGCCACGGGCCTTTCCCGCGGGGCGATCTTCAATTATTTCGCCTCGAAGGAGGACCTCTTCGTCGAGCTCGCGGTCGAGGACGCGCGCCGTATCTCGGACATCTGGGTCAACCAAGGGCTGCCGGCGGTCGTCGAGGACGTGCTCGAGCTCGACCCCGACTGGCTCGGTGTCTACCTCGAGCTCGTGCGGCGCGTTCGCACGGACCGCGAGTTCCACCGGCGACTCGAGGAGCGCCAGCAGGAGGTCGTGCCGGTGAACCGCGCGCGGATCGAGGAGGCGCAGCGAACGGGCGAGCTGCGAAACGACTTCGAGGCGAAGGATCTCGGACGGTTCGTCAATCTCGTCCTGAACGGGCTCGCCCTCGCCATCGCAAGCGGCGACGAGACGCCGTCGGCGGAGCTCGTGATCCGGCTGCTCGACGACGCCGTCGGCGGGCGAGACGGATTGCGGAGCTAAGTCCCGCCCAGCTCGTCCGGGTAGACGCGGGCGTAGAGCCGCTCGAGCTCCTGAACCCTGCTCACGTACTCGCGCGTCTCGGGGAAGACGATCCCGCTTCCCTCGCGCTGCCACTCGTCGACGTTCCCCTGCCCCGCGTGGTACGCGGCGAGCGCGAGCCTCGTGTCTCCGTAGCGCTCGAGCAGGTGGTCGAGATACCAGGTGCCGTAACGGACGTTGATGTCCGGGTTGCGCAGGTCGGCGACGACGAAGTCTCTCCCTCCGGTTCGGAGCGCGATGCCTTTGGCGGTGTCCGGGAGGAGCTGCATGAGGCCGATCGCGCCGGCCTCGGACTGCGCATTCGGGTCGAATCGGCTCTCGACGTAGACCAGGGCGGCAAGCAGCGCCGGGTCGAGGTCGTGGTTCTCGCCGTGAACCCGGAGGATGTGCTCGTACTCGAGCGGGTAGCGAGCGCGGAGGTAGAAGTCGGGCTCGGACTCGACCAGCCAGGCGCCTACTCCGGCCGCGACCAGGACGACGAGGGCTGCGAGGGTCAGGATCCGCAGGGAAGGTGCCTTTCTAGCGCGTCGAGCAGGCCGAGTGCCGATGTGACACTTGGCTCACTTGCCGCCTGGTTGGGACGTGGCTTCGGAGGTCAGCGTAGCCAGCACGCCCGCGACCCACGTGTCGAGCTCCTCGGGCGTCCCGGTGTTCACGTAGACGAAGTCGGCGCGCTTCGCCTTCTCGCGGTCGGGCAGGAGCCGGGATTCGCGCTCGTCCTTGCGGCCTCCGCGGCGCGCCTCGCGCAGCTGCGGCGGAGCGGTAACGACGACGACCTTGTCGAAGCGCGTCTCGCCGCCCACCTCGTAGAGCAACGGGACCTCGGTGACGCATACCGCCGGCGGATTCGGCAGCTTCCCGAGCTGCTCGCGCCACTGGAGGTATTCGCGCGAGACGAGAGGGTGCAGGAGCTTCTCGAGCCAGTCGAGCGCTTCGCGGTCGCGAAAGACGCGGACGGCGATGCGCTCGCGGTCCGGTATCCCGTTCTCGTCGAGGATGTCCTCGCCGAACCGCTCGACGAGCGCGCGTTTCACGTCCGCGTCGGCGTTCAGGAGATGGTGGACGATCTCGTCGCTCGAGACCGTCGCGGCGCCGTGACGGCGGAACGAGTCGAGCGCCGTGCTCTTGCCGGCGCCGATTCCGCCGGTGATGGCGACCGCGAGCGGCCGGCCCTCGTGGTGGGAGCCCACCTACGAGTCGGGCTGTTCGGTCGCCCCCGCTTCGGGCTCGACCGACGAGGCGTGCGCGACCGTGTCTGCGTCCGCCTCCACCGAGACGTCTTCCGCCGAGGGCTCCGACGGCTCCGGAGCGGGCTCTTCGACCACTTGCTCCGCCACGGCCTCGGGCTCCTCTTCGACGCACCTCGGGCTCGGCCTCTTCGACGACTGCTCCGTCGCGGCCTCGGGCTCGACCTCCTCGGACGGCGCCTCGGGCTCGGCCTCCTCGACGACCTGCTCCGCTGGCGGCTTCGGGCTCGACCTCCTCGGGCGGCGCCTCGGGCTCGGCCTCCTCGACCAGCGCTTCTGCCACGGGCTCGCCGGCCTCGATCTCCTCGACCATCTCTTCCGCGACCGCGGCCGCTCCTGTCGGGAAGGCCTCCTCGGTCAGCTTGAGGTCGGGCATCGTGTGAACCGACTCGGCGCCGTCCGCGCGAGGCACAGGCTGCTCGCCCTCCTCCACGCGCTTGAGCGAGAGCGAGAGCCGCCGGCGCTCGCCGTCGATCTCGAGGATGCGCACGTTGACGGCCTGGCCCTGCTGCACGACCTCACGCGGGTTCTCGACGTGATGGGCTGCGAGCTCGGAGATGTGCACGAGGCCCTCCACGCCAGGGAGGATCTCGACGAAGGCGCCGAACGTGACGACCTTCGCGACGCGCCCCTCGACGACGTCGTCCTCGCGGTAGTGGTCGAGCACCTGCTGCCAGGGGTCGCTCTGCGTCTGCTTGAGCCCGAGCGAGATCCGCTGGCGGTCGCGGTCGATGTCGAGCACCTTCACCTTCACCGTCTGACCGATGTCGAGCACCTCGGACGGGTGGTTCACGTGGCTCCACGACAGCTCCGAGATGTGGATCAGGCCGTCCATCCCGTCGAGGTCGACGAACGCGCCGAAGTCCACGATGTTGGAGATCTGGCCCTCGATCACGTCGCCCGGGCTCAGCCGGTCGAGGATCGCCTGCCGCATCTCCTTGCGCTCGTCCTCGAGGACGGCGCGGCGCGAAAGGACGACGTTGTTGCGCGAGCGGTTCAGCTCGATGACCTTGCAGCGCAGCTCGCGGCCGAGGAACTCGTCGAGGTCCTGGACGCGTCTGATGTCCACGAGCGACGCGGGCAGGAAGCCTCGGACGCCGAGGTCGAGGATGAGGCCGCCCTTGACGACCTCGATCACCTTCCCGTTCACGGGCTCGCCGCTCTCGGCCGCGCCTTCGATCGCCTTCCAGGCGAGCTCGAAGCGGGCGCGCTTCTTCGAGAGGATGAGCCGCCCGTCCGCGTCCTCCTTCGTGAGGACGAGCGCGTCGATCTCCTCGCCGAGCGCGACCTCGTCGGCCGGGTTGACCGCCCGGCGGATCGTCAGCTCGGCGACGGGAATGACGCCTTCGGACTTGTAGCCGATGTCGACGAGCACCTCGTCCTTGTCGACGCGGACGACCGTGCCGTGCACGACCTCGCCCTCGTTGATCTCGGGAAACGAAGCGTCGTAGTCCGGGACCAGCTCCCCGTCGGGGCCGGTCGTCCAGACACCTTCTTCGACTGCGGCGGGCTTCTCGGCGGTGTCGTTGGCCATTCGAGCCGCGGAGTATAGCCAGCGATTTGCTGCGTAAATGACCAGAGCCAACGAGCTCGCGCTTTGGCTTTCGCCCAGTCGTCGCCTAGGAGACCCGAGTGGCAACCCACCACTGGTTGCCCCACCGATCGTCGAACGCGGCGCGGTGGTCTCCGAAGCTCGTGTCGTGCGGCTCCGCGGCAGAGGTGGCGCCCTCGGCGAGTGCGCGCTCGTAGACCACGTCGGCATCCTCGACATAGACGTGGAGCATCGCGGGGAAGGACGTCCCTCCACCCTCGCCGACCATGAGCACGGAATCGCCGAGCTCCAGCTCGGCGTGCAGGCCGCCCGCCTCGCCGGTCATGCGCCGACGCTCGTCCGTGCCGAAAACCGCCGCCACGAACGCGATCAGCTCGTCCGCGCCTTCCACCACGAGGTACGGGCTCAACGTGCGGTAGCCCTCGGGCACGCCGGGCGCGCTCACGATTTCGCTTCGGCCCAGTCGTCGCCGACGCCGATGTCGACCGCGAGCGGCGGATCGAGCGGGTACGCGCCGGTCATCTCTTCGCGCACGATCTCCCGGACCGCCGACAGCTCGGTCTCGGGCACCTCGAGCAGGAGCTCGTCATGCACCTGGAGCACGAGCCGCGCGCCTCTTCCCTCCGCGCGGAGCCGCTCGTGGATCGCGACCATCGCGACCTTGATGATGTCCGCGTTCGAGCCCTGCATGACGAAGTTGACGGCGACCCGCTCGCCAAACCCGCGCGTCTGCCGGTTCGAGGCGCGTAGCTCGGGGACGGGGCGGCGGCGGCCGAGCAGGCTGCTCGCGTACCCGTCCTCGCCCGTCTGCGTAATGGTGCGCGCGATGAAAGCCTGCACCCGCGGGAAGCGCGCGAGGTAGGCGTCGATGTAGGCCTGCGCCTGCTCCTTCGGGATGTCGAGGTTCTCGGAGAGCCCGAAGGCCGAGATGCCGTAGACGATCCCGAAGTTGATCATCTTCGCGACCGCCCGCTCGTTCGTCGTGAGCGTCCTGGGATCCTTGCCGAGCACCTCGGCCGCAGTCGCCGTGTGGATGTCCTCGCCGCGGTGGAAGGCCTCGCGCAGCTTCGGCTCGCCGGAGACGTGCGCGAGGATGCGGAGCTCGATCTGCGAGTAGTCGGCGGAGAGGAGCCTGGTCCCGGGCTCGGAGACGAACGCCGACCTGATCTCCCGGCCGAGCTCGGTGCGAATCGGGATGGATTGGAGATTGGGATTCGTCGTCGACAGCCGCCCGGTCGCGGCGACGGCCTGGTTGATCGTCGTGTGCAGGCGCCCGTCGTCGCCGATGAGAGTCGGCAGCGGCTCGAGGTACGTGTTCAGGAGCTTCGAGAGCTCGCGCCACTCCTCGATCACGGGGACGATCTCGTGGTCGCCGCGGATCGCGCGCAGAACCTTGCCGTCCGTCGAGTAGCCCGTCTTCCCCTTGCGGCCGGGGGTCAGCTCGAGCTTCTCGAAGAGGATGCGGCCGAGCTGCACGGGCGACCCGAGGACGAACTCCTCGCCGGCGAGGTCGTACGCCCTCGCCTCGAGCTCCTCCACCCGGTCGCGCAGGCGGGCGGTGATCTCACCCATCCGGTACGTGTCGATCCGGACCCCGGCCAACTCCATTGCGGCGAGCACCTCGGTGAGCGGGAGCTCGACGTCGTCGTAGAGCCGCTCGAGGCCGCGCTCGCGAACCCGTTCGCGCAGTACCGGCGCGAGGCGGCGCGTCGACTCGGCGCGGCGGACCAGCGCAGCGGTCTCCTCCTCGGCCGGCGGGTCGGGCTCGAGCTCGATGCCGTACTCCGCCGCGAGATCGTCCGGCAGATACCCGGCGCGGCCCGGGTCGATCAGGTACGCGGCGATCATCGTGTCGTCTGCGGCGGAGACCCGGAGCGCCTTGGCGTCGTACGCGGCGAGCTTCGCCTTCGTCCCGACCGCCAATCTGCCTTGTGGGCGGGCTGCGACCACGACCTCACCGGCCTCCGTGGCGACGGCGATGCGGTCGGTGTCCGCCGCGAGACCGACGCGGCCGTCGAGCTTCGGCAGCTCGCCTTCGCGCCAACCAACCGACTGCGCCTCCGCGCGCGGTCGCTCGGCCGCTGGGAAGCGCCTCGTCGAGGGTGTCGATGCGGTTCAGGAGCCCGCGGAACTCGTAGCGGCGGAACATCTCCTTGAGCGTCGAGCGGTCGGGCGGACGCAGGACGAGGTCGGCCGATTCGACGTCGAGCTCGAGATCGCGTCGCATCGTGGCCAGCTCCTTCGAGACGAGCGCCTGGTCAGCGTGCTCCTTGATCGCGCGCGAGCGGGCGGGCGAGAGCTCGTCGGCGTGCTCGATGACCTCCTCGACCGATCCGTACTGCGAGATCAGCTGTCCCGCGGTCTTGTCGCCGATGCCCGGAACGCCCGGGATGTTGTCGCTCGGGTCGCCCTTGAGCCCGATGAAGTCGGGCACCTGGTCGGGGCGCACCCCGTAGCGCGCCTCGACGCGCTCGGGCGTGTACACGTGGACGTCGGCCACGCCGCGCGGCGTCATCATCAGGCTGACGTGCTCCGAGCAGAGCTGGAACGCGTCGCGGTCGGTCGAGACGACGCACGTCTTGACGCCTGCCTCGTCGGCGCCGGTCGCGAGCGTCGCGATGACGTCGTCCGCCTCCCAGCCTTCGAACTCGACGTTCTGGTATCCGAACGCCTCGACGATCGGCCGGAAGTGCGGGAACTGCTCGCGCAGGAGGTCGGGCATCGACCGCCGCTCCGACTTGTACTCGGACGAGAGCTCCGCGCGATGCACCGGCCGCGTGTCCCACGCCACGGCAACCCCGCGCGGCTTGTAGTCCGAGAGCAGCTTGAAGAGCATGTTCGTGAACCCGAGCAGCGCGTTCGTCGGCTGCCCGTCGGTCGTCTGGAGCTCCTCGGGCAGCGCGAAGAAGGCCCGGTAGGCGAGGTTGTTGCCGTCGACGAGGAAGAGCTCGGTGTCCTGGACGGGGCCGTCGTCGAGCTCGAGCTCCTCGCCCGTGATGGTCTTGGGACTCATCGGCGCAACGGTATCGTCCGCTGCCCCTTGCGTCGCGTACCGCTGCTCTCGGGCTCGCGCGTCGTCCTCGTCCCGGTGGCCGACGACGACGTCGTCCTCCGCCCGCCCCCGCCACCGGAGCAGGTCGTGGACGTCCGGGCTGCCGTGCGGGACGCGCTCCGGTTCCCACTCTCGGGCCCGACGCTCGCCGCCGCGGCCCGCCGCGGAGGTCGCGCGACGATCGTGGTCGAGCCTCCCGCACTCCCGCTGCCGGACGTCCCGAACGACCCGCGGCGCGACGCGATCGCCGCGACGGTCAGAGAGCTCGAGAGCTGTGGCATCCCGGACGACAGGCAGACGATCTTCGTCGCGACCGGTCTCGGACGGCGCCAGGGAGCCCGCGATCTCGCGCGCCTGCTCCTCCCGCCGCCGCTCATGCGCTCCTTCCGCGGCCTCCTGCTCCACCACGACGCGGAGTCGCCGGAGCTCGTCCCTCTGCTCGACGGTCCCGATCCGGTGCGGATCAACAGGGCGCTCCTCGAGTCGGACGTCACCGTGGTCGTGGGCGCCGCCGAGACCGTCCTCCACGGAGGCCCCGGCACCCTGCTCGCCGCGGCCGACTCGAGAACGATCCGGCGCGTCGCGGCCCCGGACTCGCTGCTCGAGGCAGCCGGAGGGCCGGAGTGGGAGCTCGCGCTGGCAGTGGAGTCGGCCGTCGCGAGGCACACCCAGCTGCTCGGCGTCTCACTCGTGCTCGACCTTCCCCGCCTCACGGGCACCTATCGCGGGTACCCGGACGAGCTCGAGGTGGTCGAGCGGCTTGCTCGTTCCCCTCTGCGGAAGATCGTCGCCGCGCTCCCGGATCCGTTCCGGCGCGCCGTACTCGGGAGGCAGGGCCGTCGGCTGGCAGCGACGGCCGCGTACGCCGGCCGGCCGTCGGTGGCTCATGCGGAGGCACTCCTGCGCGGGGTCGCGCTCCGAGAGACCGCGCTCTCCGAGCCGCTCGACGCACTTGTCGTCGGGGTGCCGTGGACCGGCCACGAGTTCCCACGCGAGCCCGCGAACCCGGTAACCGTCGCGGCAGTCGGGCTCGGAACCGCGCTGCGGCTCCGCCGCAACGCGTTTCCGATCAGGCCTGGAGGCACGCTCGTGCTCGTCCACCCGCTGCGGCGCACGTTCGCGGGGACGCAGGCGCCGTACGCGGCGATGTTCCGCACGCTGCGCGACGCCCACGACGACGAAGCACTCGCAGCCGCGGAGGACGCCGCGGGCTCGAACCAGCGGGCGCTCGGGGCGTATCGGGACGGCTCAGCATGTCACCCGCTGCTGCCGTTTGCCGACTGGGCCAGCTGCCAGCCCGCGCTCTCCCAGCTCGGACGCGTCATCGTGGCCGGCTGTCGCGATGCGGCGGCCGCCCGGACGCTCGGGTTCGTGCCGAGCCACGGGATCGGGAGCGCGCTCGAGATGGCGCACGGCGCGGCCGGCGGGCGCTGTCGCCTCGGAATCCTCCTCGCGCCGCCGTATCCGGCGCTCGTCGTCGGTTGAGGGCGAGCAAGCCTCGCCCCTACTACGTCAGGCCGAGGTAGGTCTTCCGTACCTGCTCGTTCGTCTTGAGCTCGCTCGCCGGGCCCTCGAGCGGAATGCGCCCGGTCTCCATCACGTACCCGCGGTGCGCGACGTCGAGCGCCATGAGCGCGTTCTGCTCGACGAGGAGCACCGGCGTTCCCTGCTTGTTGACCTCGACGATCGTCTCGAAGATCCGCTCGACGAAGATCGGCGCGAGGCCCATCGACGGCTCGTCGAGCAGGAGGAGCTTCGGCCGCGCCATCAGCGCCCGCCCGATCGCGCACATCTGCTGCTCCCCGCCCGACATCGTCCCCGCCTTCTGGGAGCGGCGCTCCTTGAGCCGCGGGAAGAGCGTGAACACCCGCTCCATGTCCTCGGCGAAGTTCTCCTTGTCCGTGCGCTGGAAGGCGCCCATCTCGAGGTTCTCGGTGACGCTCATGCGCGGGAAGAGCCGGCGGCCCTCTGGGCTCTGCGAGATGCCTCGCTTCACGATCGTGTGCGGAGGCACGCCGGTGATGTCGTCGCCCTGGAAGCGGATCGTGCCCTGGCGCGGCCGGTTGATGCCGTTGATCGCCCGCAGTGTCGTCGACTTCCCGGCCCCATTGGCGCCGATCAGCGTCACGATCTCGCCGGCGCGAACCGTCAGCGAGATTCCCTTGAGGGCGTGGATCGCGCCGTAGTAGACGTGGACGTCCTCGATCTCGATGACCGGGCCGGCGGTCGCGCTCATGCCGTCGCCCCGGTTCCGAGATACGCCTCGATCACCCGCTCGTCGGCCTGGATCTCCGCTGGCGTCCCCTCCGCGATCTTCGCTCCGTACTCGAGCACGGTGATCCGCTCGGAGACGCCCATCACCACCTTCATATCGTGCTCGATCAGCAGCACGGTCAGGCCCTTCTCGTCACGGAGCCGGCGCACGAAGGAGGTGAAGTCGGCGGTCTCCTGCGGGTTCATGCCGGCAGTCGGCTCGTCGAGGAGGATCAGCTTCGGGTCGGTCGCGAGCGCCCTCGCCACCTCGAGCCGGCGCTGGTCTCCGTACGGGAGCGTGCCCGCGTACTCCTCGTGCCGCCGCGGGATCCCGCAGTACCTGAGCAGCTCCCGCGCCCGCTCCCGCGCCTCGCGCTCCTCGCGCCGGACCCGCGGCGTAAGGACGATCGAGCCGAAGATGCCGCCCTTCAGCCGGCAGTGCATGCCGACAAGGACGTTCTCGAGCGCCGTCATCTGCGCGAATAGCCGGATGTTCTGGAAGGTGCGCCCGATTCCGAGCTCGACGATCGCGTGCGGCGGCTTCCCGACCACCTCCGTCCCGTCGAACGTGATCGAGCCGGACGTCGGGACGTAGACCCCCGTCATCTGGTTGAAGAACGTCGTCTTCCCGGCGCCGTTCGGGCCGATCAGCGCGACGATCGAGCCGCGGGGAATCGTGAAGTCGATGTCGTCGGTGGCCACGAGGCCGCCGAACTCCTTCCGCACGTTCTCGGCGACGAGCAGGTTGTCAGGCGCGGCGCTCATCAGTCGTCCGCCGAGTCTCGGTCCGTGAGCGTGCCCTCCGTCTGCACGTCGTAGAACGGCGTGTCGTGCACGCCCTCCTCGAGCTCGATCTTGTGACGACGTTCGGGTATTAACCCCGTCGGGCGGAAGAGCATCATCGCGACGATGATCGCGCCGTAGATGCCGAACTGGTACTTCGTGGGATCGAAGTCGAGGCCGGCGTCCTGCACCTTCGAACCGATCGTCGCCAGACCCTCGATGTTGAGGTACCCGAGGATCATCCCGCCGACGAACACGCCCCAGATGCTCCCCATCCCACCGAGAATCACCATGCAGAGCAGGAAGATCGAAAAGTTGAAGAAGAAGTCCGCGGGGAAGGCGCCCGCCTTGTAGCTCGCGTAGAACGCGCCCGCCACTCCGCCGAAAAATGCGCCGATCGCATACGACCAGGTCTTCGTGCGCATGAGTGGTACGCCCATCGCGGCCGCCGCCGTCTCGTCCTCGCGGATGGCGATCCAGGCCCTGCCGAGTCGCGAGTCGCGCAGGCGGATGCAGCAGAACACGGTGAAGAGGAGCAGCCCGATCGCCGTCCAGTAGTAGAGGTCGTCCTTGTTGTCCTGCTCACGGAAGACGAACGAGCCGACCGCCAGCGAGTCGATCGGGGCGATGCCGAAGGTGCCGTTCGTGAGGTCGAAGCCTCCGAGCGAGTCGGCGTTGCGCACGAACTGCGGGACGATCTCCCCGAATCCGAGCGTCACGATGGCGAGGTAGTCGCCCCGCAGGCGAAGGGTCGGCAGTCCGATGATGATGCCGACGAGCAGGGTGAAGAGGCCTGCGAGGGCGAGGATCAGCCACATCGAGACGTGGATGCCCGAGAGGTCGTCGGGCACCCCGGAGAGCATGTGCCACGAGATCTGCTCGAACTGCTGGGACGCAAGCCAGCCCGCGACGTATGCCCCGGCCGCGTAGAAGGCGACGTAGCCGAGGTCGAGGAGGCCCGCGTAGCCGACGACGACGTTCAGCCCGAGCGCCATCATCGTGAACACGAGCATGATCACCATCGAGCCCGTGCGAGGGACGAAGTCGCCGATGAGCGGCAGGTCCTGGAGCACGTCGACGATGAACGGGTAGATCAGGCCGAACCCGACGAGCCCGGCGGCGAGCCACCAGGCGCGCTCGGTACGGGCGCGTGCGGCGAACGCCTGCGCGGCCTCGCTCATGGCAGCTTAGGCCCCCTCCGGGGTTCGCTCTCCGAGGATGCCCTGCGGCCGGAACACGAGCACCGCGATGAGGATGCCGAAGACGATCGACCTGGTCCAGTCGCCTCCGGGCGTGCCGTCGAGGCCCTCGTTGAACGCCTGCACGCAGCCGATCACCATCGCGCCGAGCACGGCACCCGTGAGGTTCCCGATCCCTCCGAGCACGGCAGCGGTGAACGCGATCAGCCCGAGCTCGAAGCCCGTGTCGTAGCGCATGTTGAACTGCAGGAGGTAGACGAGCCCCGCGACTGCGGCGAGCGCCCCGGCAAGGAAGAACGTCACGGAGATGGTGCGGTTGACGTTGATCCCCATCATCGCCGAGGCCTCGCGGTCCTGGGCGACTGCGCGCATCGCCTTTCCCTGGCGCGTCGAGCGCACGAACCACGTGAGCAGGAGCAGCACCGGAATGACGATGAGGAAGACCGCGAGCTTGTTCCACTGGATCACGACGCCGCCGATCGAGATCGCCTCGGTCCGCGGGATGAAGTTCGGCACCGACTCGAAGTCCACGCCGTAGATCGCGAGCGAGACGTTCTGGACGATGAACGACACGCCGACCGCGGTGATCAGAGGCGCAAGCCTGGGCGCATGGCGGAGCGGCTTATACGCGACACGTTCGATGGTCGCGTTGACGATCGCGAACACGGGAATCGTCACCGCGAGGGTCACGACGAGCCCGAGGATGATGACGATCACGCTCGAGGTCTCGTCGAGACCGAGAACCGAGACGATCATCGTGCTCGCGACGAGCCCGGAGAGCGCGAACACGTCGCCGTGCGCGAAGTTGATCAGCTGGAGGATCCCGTACACGAGCGTGTAGCCGAGCGCGACGAGCCCGTAGATCGCGCCGTTCGTGACGCCGATCACCCCGACGTTCAGGAAGCGGGTCGGGTCCTCGAAGAACTTGAACAGGAGCCAGACGATGGCCCCGGCCAGGAGCAGCAGGCCGATCGCGTCGATCAAGCTCGAAGCGCGGACCCGCTCCAGCGCGGCTGTCGCCGTGGCCATGGAGGGCGACTCTAAACGCGGCGGGGCGGGAGGGCAACGCCCGCCCGCCCCACCGCGTGCTTCGCGGTCCTAGGCTCCGGCCGCCGTAACCGTCTCGGTCTGCGGAGCGAACGACTCCGCCGTCTCGAGCCGATCGGTCGCCACGTACATCGTGAACCCGACGACCGCCCCGGCAGCATCCTCCGGGTCGCCGTTCTCGTTGAAGGAGAACGAGCCGAGGAGGCCGTCCGTGACCTCGGTGGCGAAGATGTTCTCGATCACCGAGGTGCGGCTTCCGTCGGAGGCCTCGATCGCGTCGAGCACGATCTGCGCCGACTGCGCGCCGTAGATCGCGTACGGGTCGATCGCCTTACCGGCGAGCGGGCCGGCGAGGAGCGCGTCCACGTACTCCTTCGCAACGCCCTGGAACTCGTCGATCGGCACGCCGGCGACGGACATGAACATGCCCCTCGACGCTGCGCCGGACTCGTCGATCGTCGCCTGCGTCGTGAAGCCGTCGGGCGCCAGCAGCTTGACGGCACCGTCGTTCGGCCCGAGCACGGCGACCTTGTCCTTGATCACCTGTGCGCCGTTCTCGTCGATCAGGCCGCCGAGGAAGACCGCGTCGGCGCCGCTGTTCTTGATCTTGCCCATGAGCGCCTCGTAGCTCGACGCCTTGGGATCCCATGCCTCGAATCCGGCAATGTTGATCCCGACCGACTCCGCAGCCTTGCGGGTCGTCGTCGCGACGCCGAGGCCGTAGGCCTCCTTGTCGTTGAGGATGTAGACGCTCTTGATGCCCTGCTTCTGCATGAACTCCGCGACGAACGCGCCCTGGTAATCGTCAGCAGGCGCGACGCGCGCGTAGTTGCGCGTGCCCGTCGGGTAGTACTTGTCGGGCTCCGACGCGTCACAGCCGCCCGGCAGGTTCACCGTCAGGCAGGGATATGTATTTGCGGGGGACATCATCGCGATGCCGCCGTCGGGGGCCGCATTCAGCAGCGGGATGATGATCTGCGCGCATCCCGAGTTGAACGTCCCGATCACGGCGATCACCGCGTCGTTCGCTGCGTACGCGTTGCCGTTCTGCGAGCACTTGCCCGAATCCCACTTCGCGGCCTGCGCCGTCGCGTCGTCGCACGACTGGAAGCCGATGTTGTAGTCGCCGGCCTTCCACTCGCGCTGTCCGAGCTCGTACCGGATGGCAGCGACGATCTGCTCGGTCTGCGTCCGCGACGAGCCCTGGAGCGGGAAATCGGAAGCGAGGATGTAGTCCGGGTCCCCCTCGCCTTCGTACTCGAGTGCCGTACACGACGACGAAGGCAGCGCCTCGACGTCGCCTCCTCCGTCGTCACCGCCACCGCAGCCTGCGGCGGCAAGAGCGAGCGCCGCGATCAGCAGCCCGAACGCAAGGAGAGCGCTTCGCTTTCTCACAGTCAACCTGTCCTCCTCACCGTTGATTGCGCGGATCCGCGCCGGCCTCGCCGGCGTGTCGGCAAGTATCCGCACTCGCGCCGCGAGGCGCAACTTCGTGCGGTTTCGGTGGCTCGGAGACGGCCGATTCGCGGCACCTGGAGGGCGAGGCATGCCTCGCCCCTACATCTGCTCCCACTCGTTGCGACTGGTTGGATGGCCCGTAGGCGCGAGGCATGCCTCGCGCACGTCCACCGCGACCGTGACGGGCACCTGGATGCCGGAGGTGGGATCCGAACCCACACGTCCCGAAGGACACAGGATTTTGAGTCCTGCGCGTCTGCCAGTTCCGCCACTCCGGCGAGCAGCACGATCGTAGCCTTGCGCTACCCGAAGAAGGCGCGCGCGACCTCGTACCACTCGGGCGGCACGGTCTTGAGCTCGCGGGTCGCTTCTTCCAGCGGGATGTCGACGACCTTGTCGCCGTGCAACGCCGCCATGCGGCCGAATCGACGGTCGTGCGCGAGCCCGGCTGCCTCGAGCCCGAACCGCGTCGCGAGAACGCGGTCGCGAGGAGTCGGAATCCCGCCGCGTTGGACATGGCCGAGGACGGTGACGCGAGTCTCGAACCCGGTCCGCTCCTCGATCTCGCGCGCGAGCGCGTCGCCGACGCCGCCGAGGACGACGTGGCCGAACTGATCGGTGTCGCGGGCCTGCCCGGCCACGAGCCGGCGCTCGCCCGACGCATACGTCAGCTCGTAGCCCTCGCTCACGACGACGATCGAGAAGTCCTTCCCGCCCGCATGGCGCTTGGTGAGCTCGGTGCACGCATCCTCGACGCTCACGGGCTGCTCGGGAATGAGAATCACGTCCGCCCCGCCCGCGATCCCGCTCATGACCGCGATCCAGCCCGTGTGCCTGCCCATGACCTCGACGACCATCACCCGGTTGTGCGACTCCGCGGTCGTGTGCAGCCGGTCGATGGCCTCGGTCGCGATCGTCACGGCGGTGTCGAAGCCGAACGTGTAATCCGTCCCGGAGAGGTCGTTGTCGATCGTCTTCGGCACGCCGACCACGGGAAACTCGTGTTCGCGATAGAGGCGGGCTGCGACGCCGAGCGTGTCCTCGCCGCCGATCGCGACGAGCGCGTCGAGACGTTCCTCGGCGAAGTTCCGGAGCACGGCGTCCACGCCGCCCTCGACCTTGTACGGGTTCGTCCGGGTGGTGCCGAGAATCGTTCCGCCCCGGGGCAGGATCCCGGACACCTCGCGCCTGCCGAGCGGCACGAACAGCCCGTCGGTGAGGCCCCTCCAGCCGTCGCGCACGCCCACGACGTCATGCTCGCGATCGGTCGAGCGGCGGACGACAGCACGGATCACGGCGTTCAGGCCGGGACAGTCGCCGCCGCCGGTGAGCATGCCGATCCGCATGTCGCCTAGACCTCGGGAGGCTCGGCCGGGACGAGCGCGGCCACGTCGCGCGAGGTGACGAGGACCGCGTCCACTCCCGCCCGCTCGAGCTCGGCGACGTCGTCCGCCGAGGCGTCGCGCAGCTCCGCGATCGCGAGCTTGCCGGCAGGCACGTCGTGCAGGAGCGCGAGCAGCGACTCGAGCGCGTCCTCGTCGGAATCGGGCTCCGTGCTGAGGAGGAAGACCTCCGGATCGAGCTCCTCGAGCGCGCGCTCGAGGTCTTCGGCGGCGGCGACGCGCACGACGCAGTCGATCCCGAGGCTCTGCGCCCGATCCCAGGCCGCGGCGTCCGGAGGTATGACGACGGCGTCGGCGGCCACGCTGGTCGTCTCGGCGGCCGCGAGGAGCAGCACGGGCAGCTGCGACCCGTCACGCAGGTCCGGCGCTCCGTGCGTGACCGCGAGCGCGTCAGCACCCTGCCGCTCCGCGGCCGCGGCCTCGTTGCCGTTCGTGACCTCGACCAACACCGAGATGCCGTCGCCTTCGGCGATCGCCTGGCTCAACCTGCTCAACGCGGAGGATGCTACTGAGCAAACCGCTGGTCGCGCTCGGACGTCTACCGTGCACGAATGCGCGCGTCCGCTCTCGTCCTCGCGCTGCTCGTGCTCCTCGGCGGGACGGCGCTTGCGAGGACGATCGAAGGGACGAGCCGGAGCGACCGCCTCGTCGGGACTACACGTGCCGACGTGCTGCAAGGTCGCGGCGGGAACGATCGCCTCGTCGGACTGGCGGGCACCGACTTCCTGAGCGGCGGGACCGGGCGCGATCGCCTCGACGCCGGGCCCGGCAACGACCGCATCGTCGCGCAGTACGACGGCGGCAGGGACGGCGTGCTCTGCGGGCCGGGGCTCGACGTCGTGAACGCGGACCTGCTCGACGCCGTCGCCGCGGACTGCGAGCTCGTCGGCAGACGGCTCTCGCGCGATCCGTATACGACGACGACGGGCCAGCACGAGACGCAGGTGGAGCCGGACAGCCTGACCGTCGGGCGGACGACCGTCGTGACCTTCCAGGTCGGGCGCCGGTCCGACGGCGCCGCGGACAACATCGGGTACTCGGTGTCCGCGGACGACGGCCGCACCTGGCGGAGCGGTCTGCTGCCGGGGCTCACACAGGCGAGCCGCCCGGCCGGCCCACACGTGCGGGCGAGCGACCCGGTCGTCGCGTACGACGCGGCCACCAGCACGTGGCTGATCTCCACGCTCGCCATCCAGGGCACGAT
Organism: uncultured Actinomycetes bacterium; assembly: GCA_963848405.1. Lineage (GTDB taxonomy): Bacteria > Actinomycetota > Thermoleophilia > Gaiellales > Gaiellaceae > GMQP-bins7. The sequence continues at coordinate 17,049 of CAWKDP010000032.1, forward strand.
CACGCGGCTGACGATCAGCCGCTCCACGGACGGCGTCACCTGGAGCAACCCCGTGATCGCAAACGAGGCCGCCTCGACGAACGGGATCACGTTCGACAAGAACTGGATCGCCTGCGACAACGGCAGCTCGAGCACCCACCGCGGCCGTTGCTATCTCGCCTACACCGACACGGTGCGGGACGGCGCCCTCGCCGTGCTGACGTCGACCGACGGCGGGGTCAGCTGGTCGCCGCCGGCCTTCGTCGCGGTCAGCGACGCTGTCGGCGCGTTCCCGGTGATCCGGCCGACAGGCGAGCTCGTCGTCATCTTCAACTGGGGAGGCAGGCGGATCGGCTCGTCGGTCTCGGCCGACGGAGGAGTCACCTTCGATGCGCCCGTGCAGGTGGCCGAGATCCAGGTGCGCTCGATCCGTGACCTTCGCTTCTTCCCGCTCCCATCGGCGGACGTGGACCCGTCGGGGCGGATCTGGGCGACGTGGCACGACTGCCGCTTCGACCCCGGCTGCGACGTGAACAGCGCGCTCGTCTCGACGTCACCCGACGGGAGCACGTGGAGCGCGCCGGTCGCCGTGACCTCGCGCCGAAACGCGTTCATCCCGGCGATCGGCATCCACCCGCGTACCGGGCGGGTCGCCGTCGTCTACCACGTCGTCCGGGCGGGCGGCATCGACGTGGAGCTGGTCGAGTCACGCGGCCGCGCAAACGGGTTCGGAGCGCCTCGCCGGCTCTCGGCGCAGACGATGCGCGTCGAATGGCTGCCGGACACCGTCTCGGGGCGCATGCTCGCCGACTACATCTCCGTGCACTACGCGGGCAACCGTCCCCTCGCCGCATGGGTGCTCGCCTCGGAGCCCGTCGGCGAGAGCTTCCGGCAGGCGGTGTTCGCGACGAGAGGCTGAGGCGTTCGTGCTCGCCGAAGCCGCCGGGCGAGGCAAGCCTGCCCTACAGACCGATCGGGTGCCAGACGGTCTTGAGCTCGAGGAACGCCTCGATCTCCCACGGGCTCTGCGCGTCGGCCGTCGAGCGAACGACGCGCTTCACGTTGTCCGCGGCGAGGCGCTGGAGCTCTGCGACGTCGCCGTTCGCGCCGGTGAGGTCGATCGCGTTCACGTCCATGTGCCCTGCGAGCCAGGGAGCGAGCTCGTCGTGGAAGCCCGTGAGGATGTTGATCGCTCCCGCTGGGACGTCCGAGGTCGCGAGGGCTTCGGCGAGCTCGATCGCGGCGAGCGGGTGCTCCTCGGAGGCGACCGTGACAACCGTGTTCCCGCCGACGAGCGCGGGCGCGATGCGCGAGACGATCCCCGCGAGCGGCGGCTCGACGGGTGCGAGCACGCCGACGACGCCGGTCGGCTCGGGAACCGTGAAGTCGAAGTACGGTCCTGCGACGGGGTTCGAACCGCCGAGGACCTGTGGCAGCTTGTCGGCCCACCCCGCGTACCAGACGACGCGGTCGATGGCAGCCTCGACCTCCTTGCGGCCGGTGCTGACGGCAGCGAGGTCGGCGCCGCGCGCCTCGAGCATCTCCGCGAGCCGGTATAGGACTTGACCGCGGTTGTACGCGGTCATGCCCGACCAGACCGGGAACGCACCTCGCGCTGCGCGGACGGCGTCGCGCACGTCCTTCCGCGACGCGCGGGCGACGTTCTGCCCCTCGGCCTCGTACGTCCGGCCCGACTCGGAGCGCGGGAACGCGCCCCCGACGTAGAGCTTGTAGGTCTTCCGGACGGGGATCCGCGTCATCGCCCCACCCCGTGCGCGACCGCCGTGTGCACGAATCGGCGCACTATCGGCGCGACTTCGCGACTGCTCGGTGACGGTTTCGGGGTTACGCTCGGCAGCGGGTGGAGGGTGGCCAGCCTCCCCACCCAGGGTGGGGAGTGCGTGCCTCGCGCGTCGCTGGCCTCGAGACCGGCGCTCATTCGAACCTCAAGTACGGCTCGAGGCCATGGCGCCCACCCTCGCGGCCGAAGCCCGACTCCTTGTACCCGCCGAACGGTGACGACGGATCGAAGCGATTGAACGTGTTCGCCCAGATCACCCCCGCGCGCAACCGCTCGACCATCCACAGGATCCGTGAGCCCTTCTCCGTCCACACGCCCGCCGAGAGCCCGTACGGCGTGTTGTTCGCCTTCTCGACCGCTTCCTCGGGCGTCCGGAACGTCAGCGTCGAGAGCACGGGCCCGAAGATCTCCTCCTGCGCGATCCGGTAGCTCTGCGCGACGTTCGTGAAGAGGGTCGGCCGGAACCAGTAGCCCCGCTCGGGCAGCCGGCACTCCGGCTGGTAGATCTCCGCCCCCTCCTCCTGCCCGCTCGCGACCAGTGCCTCGATCCGCTGGAGCTGCTCGCGCGAGTTGATGGCACCGACGTCCGTGTTCTTGTCGAGCGGGTCTCCGACACGCAGGGTCGAGAGGCGTCGCTTCAGCTTGTCGATGAGCTGCTCGTGGATCGACTCCTGCACGAGCAGGCGCGAGCCCGCGCAGCACACGTGGCCCTGGTTGAAATAGATGCCGTTCACGATGCCCTCGACCGCCTGGTCGAGCGCTGCGTCGTCGAAGACGATGTTCGCCGCCTTGCCCCCGAGCTCGAGCGTGAGCTTGACGTCGCGGCCCGCGAGCTCGCGCATGATGAGCTTCCCGACCTCGGTGGATCCCGTGAACGCGAGCTTGTCGATGTCGTCGTGCTGCACGAGGTGCGCGCCCGTCGTGCCGTCGCCGGTGACGATGTTGACGACGCCCGGCGGCAGCTCCGCCTGGCGGCAGACATCGGTGAAGAGCAGAGCGGTGAGCGGCGTCGTCTCGGCCGGCTTGAGCACGACCGTGTTGCCGCACGCGAGCGCGGGCGCGATCTTCCACGCGAGCATGAGGAGCGGGAAGTTCCAGGGGATGATCTGCGCGGCGACGCCGAGCGGCTTCGGCTGACGGTTCGGGAACGCGTACTCGAGCTTGTCCGCCCAGCCGGCGTAGTAGAAGAAGTGCGCCGCGGCGAGCGGGAGATCGACGTCACGCGACTCCTTGATCGGCTTCCCGCCGTCGAGCGACTCGGCGACCGCGAACTCGCGCGAGCGCTCCTGGAGGATCCGCGCGATGCGGAAGAGGTACTTCGCCCGCTCCGACGGCGCGATCTTCGCCCAGCCGTCGTCGAATGCGCCGCGCGCGGCCGAGACGGCGACGTCGACGTCCTCCGCCGTCGCAAGGGCGAACTCGAACAGCGTCTCCTCGCTCGACGGCGACACCGATTCCAGCGTCTGACCGGCGCGTGGCTCGACCTCCTGGCCTCCGATGAACAGTCCGTAGCGCGGTCGAATCTCGACAAGGTCGCGCGCTTCGGGCGCCGGGGCGTACTCCCACTCGGCGAGGGCTGGTACGCCGCGCTGCTTCTTATCGAGCTCGGTCACGGATAGGTCAACCCGGCAGCATCGTAACGGCGGGTGCAGCCGTGCCCGGTCGGTGCTTGACATACTGTGTATCGCTATGCATAGTGACACCCAGATGGCACGCGACCGGGGACAGCTCCTCCGCGGGAGCATGGAACCGATGCTCCTGGCATGCCTCGACCGCGAGCCCGCGCACGGCTACCGCATCATCGAGCTCATGCGCGAGGCGAGCGGCGGGGTGTTCGAGCTCGCGGAGGGCACGATCTACCCGGCCCTGCGGCGCCTCGAGCGCGAGGGTCTCGTGGCGAGCACCTGGACGACCGGGCCGGGCGACCGCCGACGGCGCACGTACAGCCTCACGGCACGAGGCACCGCCGAGCTGGCCGCGCACCAGGTGGAGTGGAGGTCCTTCGCGACCGCGGTGTCGAATGTCCTCTTGAAGGGAGAGACATGGGCGACCACGACCTGATCGACGACTACCTCGGACGGCTGGCCGAGATGCTCCCCGGAGCGGCCGAGGAGCGAGCCGACGTTCACGCCGAGCTCCGGGATCACCTGCTCGAGACGACCGAGCGACTGCAGGAGCAGGGGCTCGACGCGCGCGACGCGCAGCTCGTCGCGCTCGGGCGGCTGGGCGAGGTTGCCGACGTGGCGCGTTCATACGGCGCGCGGAGCAGCATCCGCCCGCACGTCGGCTGGTGGTGGCCGCCGCGGTAGCTGCTTCCGCGCTCACGGTGCTCGTCGCAGGCGCTCTGCTGGCAGCGATGCCGCTCGGAAACGACCCGGAGCTCGCGCGCAGGCTCGGCTTCGAGCCCACCGAGCGGCAAGAGCCCTCCGGCGTCGAGCTTCGCGGCGTGCCGCTTCCCAAGGGCGTCCGCGTCGACGACGACCGCTTCCGGGCGATCGCCGTGCGCATGGCGATTCTCGATGGCTGACCTGCGGCGTCAGTCGATCGTGAAGTAGTCGCCGGACTGGTACCGCCCGGTCCGCTCCTTGCGGATCTGCATGAGGACGTCGTTCAGGAGCGTCGAGGCGCCGAAGCGGAAGAGGTCGGGTGTCATCCACTGCTGCCCGAGCGTCTCGTGGAGGACGACGAGGTACTGGACCGCCTGCTTCGACTGCCTGATCCCGCCGGCCGGCTTGATCCCGACGACACGACCCGTCTCGGCATGGACGTCGCGGACCGCCTCCATCATGCAGAGCGTCACCGGCAGGGTCGCAGCCGGGCTGATCTTGCCCGTCGAGGTCTTGATGAAGTCCGCGCCCGCGGCGATCGCGAGCAGCGACGCGCGCCGCACGTTGTCATAGGTCCCGAGCTCGCCGGTCTCGAGGATCACCTTGAGATGCGTGTCGCCGCAGACTTCCTTCACCTGCACGATCTCGTCGTAGACCTTCGCGTAGCGCCCCGAATGGAAGGCGCCGCGGTCGATCACCATGTCGACCTCGTCGGCGCCGAGCTCGACGACCGCCCTCGTCTCCGCGACCTTGAGCTCCGTCGGCGACTGGCCGGACGGGAACGCCGTCGCCACCGATGCGACCTTCACGCCGCTCCCGCGGAGCCGCTCCTTCGCGGGAGCCACGAGGTTCGGGTAGACGCAGACCGCGGCGACCGGCGGCACGCTCGGATCGACCGGATCCGGGCGCAGCGCCTTCGAGCATAGTGCCGCGACCTTTCCCGGCGTGTCCTGGCCCTCCAGGGTCGTCAGGTCCATCATCCGCACGGCGAGCTCGAGCGCCTGGAGCTTCGACTCGCGCTTGATCGACCGTTTTGCGAGCGACGCGGCGCGCTCCTCGAGCGCGACGGCGTCGATCGAGCCGATGCGCGGGAGCCGCGGCTCGAGCGGAAGCTCGAACCCGCCGACGAGTGCGGGCGCCTTGGCCATGGTCCGAGTGTAGCCCTGCCGCCTGGAGCCGACGCTCACCCCGCGCGACGACGCCCTCCGGCTGAAGCTCGAGGAACTGACGGCGGCCGTGCCGGCGAAAGCGGCCGGCACGCAAATCGGCGAACGGAATCGCCGTTCCGCCGACACGCCAACCGTCGTCGAAGCGCCCGGTCGAGACCCGTGTGCTCGCGGCCAGCGGCACTCGCAGCTCGCGCTTGACCGGGGCGATCGCGCCCGCACCCGTCAGCCGCGCGACGAGGCCGTTCCCGGCGATCGCGACACTCCTGGCTACGACGCTACAGCCCGAGTCGCTCGAGCAGCTTCGGGTCGCGCCGCCACTTCGGCCGCACCTTCACCTGCAGCTCGAGAAAGACCGCGTGCCCGACGAGCGCCTCGACCTCAGGCCGCGCGCGCGTCCCGATCTCGCGGATCATCGCCCCCCTCTTTCCGACCAGGATCCCTTTCTGAGACTGGGTCTCGACGTAGACGAACGCGCGAACGACCTTCTCCGCGATCTCGTCCACCTCGACCATGACCGCGTGCGGCACCTCCTCGCGCGTCAACTGGAGCGCCTTCTCGCGGATGACCTCGGCGACCCGCTCCTCGACCGTGAGGTCGGTGCGCTGCTCGGGCGGAAACAGCTGTGGGCCCTCGGGCAGGAGCGACACGAGATCGTCGCGCAACTCGCCGATCCCGTCCTTCGTCACTGCGCTCACGGGATGGAGCGCGTGGAAGTCGCCCAGCTGCGCGGCAGCCTGCATCTGGCTCACGACGTGGCTCGCCTTGAGCCGATCGACCTTGTTCACGACGATGATCACGGGCTTCTCGAGCTCGAACACGCGGCGCGCGACGAAGCGATCGCCGGACCCGATGTGTGCGCGCGCGTCGACGACGAGGAGCACGGCGTCCACGTCCTCGAACGACGAGTCCACGGTCGCCTGCATGCGCTCGGTCAAGGCGTCGAGCGGCCGTTGGAAGCCGGGCATGTCGACCAACACGAGCTGGTAGTCGGGGCCGTTGGCGACCCCGAACACGCGGCGGCGGGTCGTGTTCGGCACCTTCGAGGTGATCGCGACCTTCTCCCCGGTCAGCGCGTTGACGAGCGTCGACTTGCCGACGTTCGGCCGCCCGGCGACCGCCACGACACCCGATTTCACGACGCCTTCCCGTAGGGGCACCCCGGCCCACCACCCGCTGCGATCGTAACGCGGAAACGCGCGCGGATGGGTCGCGGCTTCGTGCCGAAAGCGTGGAGAGGTCTCCACATGGTCACCCCAGGTCCGAGGCCGTGAACGACTCGGGCAGGAGCTCGTTCGGCGTCATCGTCACGACGCGTCCATCGTTCCGGAAGACGACCCGCTCGAGACCCATCTCGAGGAGCCACTGCCGGCAGCCCCCGCAGGGTGACGCCGTAATCGCCGCCGCCACGAAGTCGCCCGGCCGGTAGCCCATCGCGACCGCGCGAGCGAGAGCCGTACGCTCGGCGCAGATCCCGAGCGGGTACGCGGCGTTCTCGACGTTCACGCCTTCGATCACCTTCCCGTCGCGCGTCGAGCACCGCGCACCCGACGTGGAAGGAGGAGTACGGCGCGTACGCGCGCCCCGCGACCGCGTCCGCAGCCGCGAGCAGGTCGCCGTCGGTCGTCTCGAGCTCGGTCATCCGAAGGCCTGGAAGAAGGCGAGCGTGATCAGGGCGCCGAGCGCGCCGCCGGTGGCGACCTCGGAGGCCGAGTGGATGCCGCTCTCGACACGGGTCTGCGCCACGAGGAGAGCCATGATGAAGGTCAGGGTCGAGACGAGGAAGTGGTGCGAGGAGTCGTCGAGCACGAGCGTAACCGCCATCCAGCCCGCGAACGCGACGGCCGCGTGACCCGACGGCAGGCCGCCGCGGAGAGGAGTCCCGCGCCCGGTGACCGCCTTCACCGCGATGACGACGATGACCGTCACGGCGAGGGAGACGAGCGTGAGCTCCTCGGGGATGTCGGCGAGCCGGTCGAGGAAGCGTGAGCTGCGATCGGCAACGGCCCCCGAGAACACGAGATACGCGACCGCGACGGCGTTGAGCGCCGCGATGAGCACCGCACCCGCGGCGATGTCCTTCGCGAGCTTCGCCATCGGGTCGAACGAGGTCGACGCGACGTCGACCGCCGCCTCGATCGCGGTGTTCACGAGCTCGGCGACGAGGACGAACGTGATCGCGAGCAGGAGCACCATGAGCTCGATCTTCGTCACGCCGAACGCGAGCGCGGCGATGAGCACGCCGACGGCGATCGCGAAGTGGATCCAGAGGTTGCGCTGCGTCCGCAGCGCGTGGATCACACCCTCGGCTGCGTAGTTGAAGCTGTCGAACAGGGACGTGCCGCGCTGGCGCGAGCTCATTCCACTCGCTCCTGTGCGTGCTCCCGTTCGCGCGCCTCCATCTCGGCGCCGTGGTCGTAGCCGAGTAGGTGCAGGAGCGCGTGGACGAGCGGCTGCTGCCAGCTCTCACCCGTGACCTGGGGGCAGAGGACGACGTCCCCGAGCGCACGCGGCACACCTTCGGGCAAGTCGTCGCGCCCGTCGAGCGGGAACGAGAGCCCGTCGGTCTCCTCGTCGATGCCCAGGTGCTCGCCCTTCAACGCTCTGATCTCGTCGGGGCCGACGAAGCTGATGCCGAGCTCGCCGTCCGCGACGCCCTCTGTTTCGAGCACGCGGCGCGCGATCTCGGCGGCCGCCTGCTCGTCGACCTCCGCGCCGCTGCGATTCGTCGTCTCGACCGAGATCACGGCTCAGCGCCGGCGCGCGGTGCCGGTCTCCTCGGCGTGCCGCTTGTACGCCTCGACGATGCGCTGCACGAGCTTGTGCCGCACGACGTCCTCGTGCCCGAACTCGACGAACGCGATCCCGTCGATGTCGCCGAGGATCTCGCGGACCTGGATCAGCCCGGACGCCTGGTCCCGCGGCAGGTCGACCTGCGTGATGTCTCCGGTGACGACCATCTTCGAGCCGAACCCGAGGCGCGTCAGGAACATCTGCATCTGCTCCGGGGTCGTGTTCTGCGCCTCGTCGAGGACGATGAACGAGTCGTTCAGCGTGCGTCCGCGCATGAACGCGAGCGGCGCGACCTCGATCGTCCCGCGCTCCATGTAGCCCGCGAGCCGCTCCGGGTCGAGCATGTCGTAGAGCGCGTCGTAGAGCGGCCGCAGGTACGGGTCGACCTTCGCGAGCATGTCGCCCGGGAGGAATCCGAGCCGCTCGCCAGCCTCGACCGCGGGCCGCGTGAGGATGATGCGGCCGACGCCGCCTTCGGAGAGCGCCGCCACGGCAAGGGCCATCGCGAGGTACGTCTTGCCCGTCCCGGCCGGCCCGACCGAGAACGTCACCGTTCCCTGGCGGATCGCGTCCACATACCGCTTCTGGTTGACCGTCTTCGGCGTGATCTTCTTGCCCCGGTGCCGCCAGACGACGTCCTCGAAGACGTCGCGCACGTCCTCGGCCTGGTCGAGCGCCGTCAACACCGCGCCGATGGTGTCGGGGCCGACCTGATGACCGCCCTCGACGAGGTCGACCAGCTCGTCGACGACTGCCCGCGCCGCCGCCACGTGCTCGCCGTCGCCGTCGAGCGTGAGCCGGTTCCCGCGGAGCGAGATCGAGCACTGAAGCCGCTCGCGGAGTGCGTCGAGGACGCCGTCCTCCACGCCGGCGAGCTCCGCGGCGACCTCGTTCGATACGTCCAGGACCTCTTGAGGCATGAGGATCAGTCTAGGGCCGTCATCTGTCGCGGGTGCCCGGGCCGACGTCGGCGTACGCCTCGGCGAGCAACGCCGCTATCGAGTCGTCGAGCTGGGATGCATCGGTGATCCGCAGGCGATGCGACACGACCCGCTTCGTCGTGTAGAACGGCGCGAGCAGACAGGGTGCTCGGCCTCGCGAAGAAGGTCGATGTTCAGCTCGAGCCTTCGGCCGGCGATGAACGCGCCGGCGAAGACACGCTTTCGCTTCCAGTGGACGATGGAGCTTCTCGGCGCCTGCTCCGCCTCGCCGCACTGGGCGACGAGCTGCTCGAAGCACGGAACAGCTCGACCGCGTGGGGACTCTTCCCCGCCAGGTAGGACTCGACGTTCTCGAGCTCGGCCACCTAGAGCCCTGATGCGAAATTCGCGCTCAGCCGCAACATTCGCATCGGGCCTCTACGCGAGCTTCTCCTTGACGAGCTGGTTGACCGTCGAGCCGTCGGCACGGCCCGAGACCTGGTGCATGACGCCGGCCATGACACGCCCCAGGTCGCGGATGCTCGTCGCGCCGACCTCGGAGATCACGTCGTCGATGATCTCCTCGATCTCCTCCTCGGAGAGCTGCTCGGGCATGAAGTCCTCGAGTACCTCGAGCTCGTATTCCTCGTCTTCGGCCTGCTCTTCGCGCCCAGCGGCGCGGAACGCCTCCGCGGCCTCGACCCGCCGCTTGCGCTCGCGCTGGAGCACCTGCAGCTCCTCCTCCTCGGAGAGCGGGCGCTGAAGCTCCTTCTCGCCCGACTTGAGAGCGTTGAGGAGCAGGCTGAGGGCGTCGCGCAAGTCGTTGTCACGCGCAAGGCGCGCGGCCTTGAGCTCGGATTCGATGCGCTGGATGAGGCTCACGTCGGCTCCGCATCGTCGCCCGTGGAAGTTGGCGACGCAAGCATCGCCCCTTCGACCCCGGGGCGGACGGTCGTCGAGAACGAATGCGCCATCACGATTCCTCCGGGGCGAGAGCGGCCGCGATCTGATCCATGCGCATGCGGCCGCCGAGAACGTGCCAGTGCAGGTGGAACACGGTCTGCCCCGCGCCCGGGCCGACGTTCACCAGCACCCGGTAGTCGTCGAGCCCCGCGGCCTTCGCGGTCTCGGCGACGAACCGGAGCATGCGGGCAGCTTCCTCGTCCGGAAACGCGGCGACGTCCTTGAACGTGTCGACGTGCCGCTCGGGGAGCACGAGCAGGTGCGTCTCCGCCACGGGCTTGATGTCCCGGATCGCGACGAAGCCGTCCGCGGCATGCACGTGGTCGCCCTCGGCGACCAGCCCGCAGAAGAGACACGAGCCCTCAGGCGGCGACGGCAAGGATCCCCTCCTGCGAGACGTCGATCGCGCGGGCGCGCACGAGCTCCCCCACCGGCGCGTCGAGGAGCCACGGCGTGTAGTCGTCGCCGTAGCCGCGCCCCGGCCGGTCGACGAGCACGCGGTCCAGCGTCCCGACCCGCGACTCCCAGCGTCTGCGACAGAGATCGTCGGACAGCTCGCGCAGCCTCGCGCTCCGCTCCTTCTTCACGTGGGGAGGCACCGTGTCCTCGGCGGCGGTGACCGTACCCGGCCGCGGCGAGTACGGGAACACGTGCACCTTCGTGATCCCGGCCGCACGGACGACCTCGAGCGTTCGTTCGAAGGCAGCGTCGTCCTCCCCCGGGAACCCGACGATGACGTCGGTCGTGAGGTTGAAGCGCGCGAGGAGTGCGACCCGCGCGAGATACTGGCCCGCGCTGTAGCGGCGCCGCATCGCGTGCAGGATGCGGTCGTCCCCGGACTGCAACGGCACGTGGACGTGTGCGGACACGCTCTCGGTCTCCTCGAGAGCTTCGACGAGTTCGGGGGTCAGATGGTTGACCTCGATCGAGGACAGGCGCAGCCGCTCGACACCCGCGATCGCCCCGGCCACGCGAACGAGCCGCGGAAGCGTGTAGCCCGCCCCGCGGTCGCGGAAGCAGCCGAGGTTGACGCCGGTGAGCACGACCTCGCGATGGCCCTGCCCTGCGCGCCGGCGGATCTCGGCGAGAATCTTCTCCGCGCTCCTGCTGCGCGTCGCGCCGCGGACGAGCGGGATCACGCAGAAGGCGCACGAGAACGAGCACCCGTCCTGGATCTTCACGAACGCCCTCGTGCGCTCGATCCGCGGCTCGCTCTGAACACAGGCGACGGCACCGACATCGCCTGCGACCGTCGCGGCGGCTTCCTCACCGGTTCGCGCGACGACCCGGACGTTGTCCGGGAGACCACGGAACGCGCCGTCGAGATTCGCCGCGCAGCCCGTGACGTATACGAACCGGTGCGTGCGTGCGGCCCGAGCCGCCGCCTGGCGTGACTTCGACACGGCCTCGTGCGTGACGCAGCACGTGTTCACGACCGCGATCTCTGCATCCGCCTCGCGCTCGACGTGGCCGTCGGCAAGCAGCCGCTCGCGCGTCAGCTGCGCATCCGCGAAGGACACCTTGCAGCCCAGGAAGCGCGCAGAGAACGTCGCCACGAGCCGACTAGCTTAGAGCGCTTCGAGTCCGCTCGTTACGCGGCCTCCAGCAGGTCTGCCGACCAGCCGTCGAGCTCGAGGTGGTCCAGGCGCGTCCAGCCCGGGACGGTCGGTGCCTCGCCCGCGAGGTAGCCCGAGGTGATGGCGCGCTGCGCGTGCCGTCGGGCGAGCACGGTCTCGACGACTCCGAGCTCGATGTTCGCCACGACCAGGTCGACACCGGGGAGATCGTCGTGGCGCGCGTCGAGCACCCGCGTCTCAAGCTCGACGCCGTTGCGTGCGGCGTTCTCGTGCGTCACCTCGACGGCCACCGGGTCGACGTCCACGCAGACGATCGGGGCGAAGCCGAAGCGCGCGGCCGCGATCCCGACGACGCCCGAGCCGCAGCCGACATCGAGCAGGCTCCCGCGCGGCTCGTGCGAGAGGAGCTCGATGCTTGCGCGAGTCGTGGGGTGCGCGCCGGTTCCGAACGCGCGGCCGGGGTCGATCACGACGACGAGCGGGCCGGCGGGCGGCGGCTCCCAGGGAGGCCCGATCCAGAGCCCACCTGCTCTGACGGCGTGGTGGAACTCGCGCCAGCGCTCCTCCCAGCCCGGCTCGACAGGGATCGCTGCTGTGTCCGGGAAGACACTCGCGATCGCGGCCGCGCCCGCGTCGTCCGCGTAGACGGCGAGCTCGATCTCCGTGCCTCGATCGATCTCCTCGAAGCCAGCAGGCGCCAGGGCGAGCAGTCGCGCCCGCGCCTCCTCGGCCTGGTGCGCCGCGACCTGGATCGAGACGCGAAGGAGGCCGCCTACCGGAGCGCGCTCTTCAGGCGGTGGAAGAACCCCTCGTCCTCGTCGTCGCGCGCGTAGGCATCGTCGTCGATCTTGCCGTCGAGCTCCTCGAGCAGGCGGCGTTGCTCGTCGGTCAGCCGCGACGGGACCGCGACGTCGAGCCTCACGTAGAGATCTCCGCGCCGCGACCCGTGTAGCGACGGCATCCCTTCTCCCGGGAGGACCCGGACCTCGCCGGGCTGGGCTCCCGGCGGGACCTTCACGTCGAGGTCGCCCCCGACGCCACGGACCCGGACCGACGTACCGAGCGCCGCGCTCGTCATCGTCACCTGGACGGCCGTGTGCAGGTCGTCGCCGTCGCGCAGGAGGTGCGCATGCGGTCGCACGCGCACGGCGACGTACGCATCCCCGCGCTCTCCGCCTCGAAAGGCGGCATGACCGCTTCCTCGGAGACGGATGCGCTGGCCGTCGTGGATGCCGGCCGGGATCTCGACGTCGAGCTGCCGCCTGGACACGACCCGCCCCTCGCCGCCGCATGCCCGGCACGGGGCCTCGAGGACCTGGCCGCGGCCACCGCACTGCGGGCACGTGCGCTGGCTGACGAACTCCCCGAACACGTTGCGGGAGATCCTCCGCAGGCTGCCCGTCCCTCCACAGGTCGTACAGGACACCGCTCCTGTGCCCGGCTCCGATCCGGCCCCGCCGCACGGCTCGCAGGGCTCGGCGACGTCGACCCACACCGGCATGGTCACCCCGGCGAACGCATCCTCGAGGTCGATCTCCACGACCGCCTGCAGGTCGCCTCCCCGCGCAGGCGCGCGCTCGCGCGTGGCGGCGCCGAAGAGGTCCTCGCCGAAGAACGCAGCGAACACGTCGGCGACGTTGCCGAAGTCGCCGAACGTCGGCTCGAATCCGCCGCGGCGCAGGCCGGCGTGGCCGAAGCGGTCGTACGTAGCGCGGCGCGCCGGATCGGAGAGGACCTCGTAGGCCTCCGCGACCTCGCGGAACCGCTTGTCCGTCTCCGGAGCGTTCGAGACGTCCGGGTGCAGCTCCCGCGCGAGCGTCCGAAACGCACGCTTGATGTCGGCGTCCCCCGCGTCGCGGGGGACGCCGAGCACCTCGTAATAGTCGCGCTCCGTCGTCGCCACGCCCGCCTCAGTCGTCCTCGTAGACGTCTTCGACGAAACGAGAGAGCTCGAATGCAGCGGCGCGCACGGTCCGGATCGCCTTCTCGTAGTCCATCCGCACCGGGCCGACGAGCCCGACGGCCCCGAGCGGGCGGTTGCGCAGGCCGTACGTCGCCCCGACGAGCGAGAGGTCGTGGAGCTGGCCGTCATTGAGCTCGGGGCCGACGTGGACGACCGGCCGCAGCGGCTCGAGCGCCTCGCTCACGAGGGCGAGCACCGCGGCGCGCCGCTCGAGCAGGTCGAGCAGGCGGAGCGTCGCCTCGAGCTCCTCCGCGCGCGCCTCCTCGATCAGCCCGGGAGCCCCTCCGACGAAGACCTGCGGGCCGTTCTCGGCGCCCGCGTCGAGGATCGCGGAACCGACGAGCAACAGGAAGTCCCGTTCGCGCGGCGAGAGCTCGGGCGCCTCGAGGCGGCGCCGGACGAGGCGCGAGCCGAGCCTGATCCCTGCCAGGCGCTCGTTCAGGTACTCGGACGCCCACGACACGAGCCCCTGGTCCACCGGCCTCTGGAGCCGGAACACGCGCTTCGTCACGCCGCCGGTGGATGTGATCACGACGACCATTACGCTCGTCGGCTGGAGCGCGAGCACCTCGACGTGTCGGATCGCCGCCGTATCGAGCGAGGGCGCAGAGACAAGTGCGAGCAGGCGCGTCGCACGCGAGAGCATGTCCGTGGTCACGCGCAGCGCGTCCTCGACCTCGTCGCGCATTGCGCGAAGGTCGACGCCCAGCGCCTCCGGCCGCCCCTCGAAGCTCTCGACGAGCTCTTCCGCGTAGAGCCGGTAGCCGCTGTCGGTCGGCAACCTCCCCGCCGAGGTGTGGGGATGTGTGAGCAGACCGAGCGTCTCGAGCTCGGCGAGCTCACCCCGGATCGTCGACGACGACACCTTGAGCTGCGACCGCTCCACGAGGACGCGCGAGCCCACCGGCTGACCGGTCGCCACGTACTCCTCGACGACGTGCCGGAGGATCTCCCTTTTCCGAGGCGTGAGCTGCATCGGGTTCGATGGTACCCGCGTCCCCAGCCGTTTCCAGGGCGTGCGGCCGCTCTCCCGGCCGGCTCCTCGGCCGGCGTCGTCAGTCGTGGCCGAGCGTCATGAGCTCGGCGCCCACGCCGCCCGCAAGGAACCGACCCCGGCGCGTCAGCGACACGTGCACACCGCCTCCAGGCTGTCCGTTCCTGCGCGGAGCGAGCTCGACGAGCCCGCCGGCCACGAGCCGTTCCGCCGCCTCGCGGTCGAGCGCCCCTTCGACGTCCTCGAGCGGTAGCGGCACGTCGAGGCGGAGGCCGAGCATGAGCCGCTCGCGGGTCCGCGTCAGGCTGTCGATTGTCTCGTGCTCGGAGGGCGGCCGCAGGCCCGCGCGCAGCGCCTGCACGTAGGCCGCAAGCCCAGGTCGATTCCGCCGACGAACACCGCCCACGGTCGAGACCGCGCCGATCCCGACGCCGAGGTAGTCGCGTCCGAGCCAATAGGCGAGGTTGTGCTGCGCTCGCAGGTCTCGGCCCAGTGCCCTCGCCGGCTCGAGGCAGAAGTTGGCCGTCTCGTACCAGCGATACCCGGCAGTCGTCAATGCGTCGACCACTCGCTCGTAGTAGCCCTCCATCGCCTCCGCTTGGCGCTGGAGCTCGGCACCGTGAGCGTGCGTGAACCGTGTCCCGGTTTTCGCCTCGAGCTCGTACCAGGACATGTGCTCCGGTTCGAGCGCAGCCGCCTCCGAGAGATCCCGCTCGAGATCGGCGGGGCTCTGGCCCGGGATGCCGTAGAGGACGTCGAGAGAGATGTTGTCGAATCCGGCATCACGAAGAAGGTACACGGCATTCCGGACGTCGTCCGGGGAGGCGCGGCGCTCGAGCACGGAGAGCAGATGCGGCTGAAAGCTCTGCGCGCCGAGTGAGACGCGGTTCACGCCTCCCGCGTGCAGGATCCCGGCGAGCGTCGGCGTCACCGTCTCCGGGTTCGCCTCGACCGTGACCTCGTCCGCCTCGGGCAGAGCAGCCAGCAGCCGGGCAAACGCCTCGCCCTCGGTAAAGGTCGGCGTCCCGCCGCCGACGAAGACCGTCTCGACCCGGTCGGCGAGGACGCCCCGCTCGAGCGCGAGCTCGGCGAGCAGCGCCTCAACGTACGAGCCGTGCTCACTCTCCCGCCCGGTCACGGTGACGAAGTCGCAGTAGCCGCAGCGATGCCCGCAAAACGGCAGGTGCACGTAGAGATGGCGGACGCCCACTCAGCGCCTCTTCTCGTCGCCGAGGTTGAGGACGGCGAGGAACGCTTCCTGCGGCACCTCGACGCCGCCGACCTGCTTCATCCGCTTCTTGCCCTTCTTCTGCTTCTCGAGCAGCTTGCGCTTGCGCGTGATGTCACCGCCGTAGCACTTGGCGAGCACGTCCTTCCGCCTCGCTTTGATCGTCTCGCGCGCGATCACGCGTGAGCCGATCGCCGCCTGGACGGGCACGTCGAACATCTGACGTGGAATCTCCTGCCGGAGACGCTCGACGAGCTGACGGCCGCGGTCATATGCCTCGTCACGATGGACGATGAGCGAGAGCGCGTCGACCTGCTCGCCGCCGACGAGGATGTCCACGCGCGAGAGCTCGCCCGGCTGAAAGCCGGCCATGTCGTAGTCGAAGCTTGCGTAGCCGCGAGTGCGCGACTTCAGCTGGTCGTAGAAGTCGAAGACGATCTCGCCCAGCGGCAGCTCGTACAAGAGCTGGACGCGACCCTCGCTCAGGTACTCCATGTGATCGAAGCGTCCGCGGCGTTCCGTCGCGAGCTCCATCACCGGCCCGACGAAGTCCTTCGGGACGATGACCGAGGCGCGGACGTAGGGCTCCTCGACGAGCTCCACGTCGCTCGGCATCTCCGCCGGGTTGTGCACCTCGACGACCTCGCCGCCGCGCTTCGTCGCGCGATAGGCGACCGTCGGCGCAGTGACCAGCAGGTCGAGGTCGAACTCCCGCTCGAGCCGCTCGCGGACGATCTCCATGTGCAGGAGCCCGAGGAAGCCGCAGCGGAAGCCGAAGCCGAGCGCCTGCGACGTCTCGGGCTCGTAGAACAGCGAGGCGTCGTTGAGCTTCAACCGTTCGAGCGCGTCCCGGAGGTCCGGGTACGCGTCGGAGTCGGTCGGGAAGATGCCGGCGAAGACCATGGGCTTGACGTCCTGGTAGCCGGGCAGTGGTGCGGCGGCGGGCCGCCGTCGCGACGTGAGCGTGTCCCCGACGCGGAGGCGCGAGACGTCCTTGAGGCCCGTGATCACGTAGCCGACCTCTCCCGCCGAGAGCGAGTCGACCGGGACGCGTGCCGGCGAGAGCACGCCGAGCTCCTCCGCCTCGAACTGGGTTCCCTGTGCCATTGCCCGGAGCGGCTCGCCGGGCTCGAAGCTCCCGTCGACGACGCGCACGAACGCGACGACCCCGCGGTACTGGTCGTACGAGGAGTCGAAGACGAGCGCTCGCGGCGGCGCCTCCGGCTCGCCGCTCGGCGCCGGGATCCGCTCCACGATCGCGTCGAGGACGGCCTCGACGCCCAGTCCGGTCTTCGCCGAGATGCGCAGGACATGCTCGGGAACGTCGCCGAGGAGCTCGGCGAGCTCGGCCGCTGCGCCGTCGGCATCGGCCTGTGGGAGGTCGATCTTGTTCGCGACCGGGACGATCTCGAGCTCGTTGTCGAGCGCGAGGTACGCGTTCGCGACGGTCTGGGCCTCGATGCCCTGAGCGGCGTCCACGAGCAGCAGCGCGCCCTCGCACGCCTGCAGCGATCTCGAGACCTCATAGGTGAAGTCGACGTGCCCCGGCGTGTCGATGAGGTTCAGCTCGTGCCCGCGCCAGAGCACTCGGACCGCCTGCGCCTTGATCGTGATCCCACGCTCCCGCTCGAGCTCCATCGAGTCGAGGATCTGCTCGCGCATCTCGCGCTGCGGGACCGCGTCGGTCAGCTCGAGGACGCGATCCGCGAGCGTCGACTTGCCATGGTCGATGTGCGCGATGATCGCGAAGTTGCGGATCCGTTCCTGCTTCACAGTCCCAGCTCTTTAGGAATGCCGGCGCTACTCGACGGAGTCCCCGCGCCGGGCACGCAACAGTAGCAACGAGTCGAGCTCGCGAATCCCGAGCGCACGGGAGCCGACGACGTACACGACGGCCGCGACGCCGAGCCCGGCGGAGACCGATACGACCTGACCCAGGAACTCCTTCCCGAGCAGGGCGTCGACGCCGTACCACACGAGGAGGGCGGCAGCCGCGGCAGCGGTGGCAGCAACCACGATCCGGAGCACGACCCCCGCTGTCCCCAGCACGTGCTCGAGGCCGAGTTGGCGGCGCATCATCACGAACAGCGTTGCCGATGCAGCGACGTTCACGAGCGCCGTCGCGAGCGGGATGCCCCAGATCCCGAGCCGGTAGAGGACCGCGTCGAGCGCGGCGTTGAGGGCTACACCCCCGAGCGCGACCGTGGTAGGGATCCAGTTCGACTGCACCGCGTAGAAGCTCCGGTTGAGGATCAGCATCCAGCCGTTGAAGACGAGCCCGATCGAAAACGCCTGGAGGCACTGCGCGACGACGGTCGTGTTGCTCGCCGTGAACTCTCCGCGCTCGTAGACGAGGCGGACGATGGGCTCCGCGAGAGCGATCGTGACGAGCCCCGCCGGGATGAGCAGGAATGCGATCTGCCTGAGCCCACCGTCGAGCGCTCGTCGCAGGCCGGCGTCGTCGTTCCGCGCCGCGAGGCGAGCCAGCGTCGGGAAGAGCACCGTCGTCACCGCCACCGCGAAGATCCCCTGCGGGAGCATGTAGAGGCGGAATGCCTTGTCGATCGCCGCCGGCGCGAGTTCAGGGTCGAGCAGGCGCGACGCGAAGAGCGTGTCGACGACGAAGTTGACGTTGATCAGTCCGATGGTCAACGTCACCGGGAGCATCAGCACGAGCACGCGCCGGACCGCCGGATCGCGCCAGTCGAGGACCATCGTAAGCCGGCCGTCGAGGCGCCGCAGCCACGGGATGGGCAGCAGGAGCTGGACGAGCGTTCCGAGGACGACGACGCCCGCGTAGAGGTAGAGCTCGCCGCTCTCGTCGTCGATCCGCGGGACGCCGAGCACGAGACCGAGGACGATGACGAGATTCCAGGCCACCGGAGCAAGCGCGGGCACCGCGAAGTGGTGGTACGTGTTGAGGATCCCGACGACGATCCCCGAGAGCCCGAGGATGACCACGATCGGGAAGAGCACCCTCGAGAGCCCGACCGCGAGGTCGACGTCGCCGCCAGGGTCGCCGAACGGCCGCATCAGCAGCGGCGCGAGGAGGATGAAGAGCGCGGTTACGCCGCCGAGGATGAGCAGGGTCAGCCAGAAGAGCGTTGAGGCGACTCGCCACGCGCGGGTCTTCTCGCCACGCTCGAGGAGCTCGCTGAAGACCGGGACGAATGCGCCGGAGAGGGCGGCGTCGGCGACGAGTGCTCGCACGAGGTTCGGGATCTGGATCGCGACCGTGAAGGCGTTGATCTTCCCGGCGACGCCGAAGTAGTAGGCCGCGACGATTTCTCGGACGAGGCCGAGACCGCGCGAGATCGCCGTCGCGACGGAGAAGATCGCCGTCGATCGCGCGAGCCGGCGGCTGTCGCGCTCCTCGACCAGGGGCAGGGTGTCCGGGATCTCGGACGGGCTCGTCACGCCGCGGATTCTCCCAGCGGGCCCAGCTGGGAGGCCTGATGGGACTCCTGCTACCATCGCGACGCCCGCGTGTAGCGGGCGTTCTCTCGATATGGCGAACATCAAGCAGCAGAAGAAGCGCGTACGGACCCAGGAGCGGGAACGCGTCGAGAACCTCCGCTACCGCTCGACGATCAAGACGCTCACCAAGCGCCTCGAAACGGCCGTCGCGGATGGCGACGCCGACCTGATCGCGACCGAGCACCGGACGCTCGTGCGGACGATCGACCGAGCCGCGAGCCGTGGCGCGCTGCCGGCGAACACCGCGGCGCGCAAGAAGTCACACGCGGCGAGGATCGTCGCCGAGTCAACTGCCGCGTAGGCCGCGGGCTTCTCCGGATCGGGGCGAGGCAAGCCTCGCTCGACGTGATCGAGGTGGGCGGCTTGCCGTCGCCCGCGCCTGGCATGCCCGATCGCTACGGGGCGACGGTGGACGAAGGTCGGGCTAACGACCCGAGCCGCCGACGGACCAAGATCCTAGGCCCTCAAGAACCCTTGTGCGAGCTCTCGTGGCGGGCAGCCTCACGGCTACGGGTTGACCGTGCCCGGCCCATACGGCCTCAGGACGGACGCCGGTTCGCTGCACAGGCGGTGCCGGCGATCAGCCTCGGTTCTCGCTGGCGAGGCAAGCCTCGCCCCTACGGCGGTCCGCCCCCGGTCAGATCGACGAGCGCGCGCTGCACTTCGAGGTCAGGTGCGAGCTTGCTCTGGCCCTTGAGCGCGCCGTCGAGCTCTGCCAGGCGCACGGCTGCCTCTCGGAGCTCCTCGGGTGAGAACCCCTCGGCCTGTGCGTAGACCTTCTCGGCGTAGTAGGGGTGCATGCGCAGCTTCCCGGCTGCCTCGCGCGCGCGAATGCCGTCAGCCGCGAGCCGCTTGATCGAGCGCATTCGGCCGAAGTGGCTGCCGAGTGTCGCCGCGAGCCGGCTGGCTGTGTCGCGCCTCGGCTTGGCGCTGCGCTCGAAGATCGTCTCGCTCGCCGCGAGCGCCCTCCCGGTCGAGCGCGCGCCCCAGGCGTCGGTCAACGCGAACGTCGGCTCTCCGGCGGCCGGCGATGCCAGCGCCTCGACCTCGCGCTCGCCGATCGGCTCTCCGTCGGCCCAGACCGCGAGCTTGTCCACCTCGAGCGCGAGGGCGTGAAGGTCGTCGCCGACGAGCTGGATCAGCATCGTGATCGCTTCGGGCTCGGCGCGAGCGTCACGCTGCCGGAACTGGTCTGCCACCCAGGTCTGGAGCTTGCCTTTCGCCACGGTGTACTCGAGAATCTCCCCCGCCTTCGCGCACGCCTTCGCGAGCGGTGTCGTCTTCTTCACCTCCTCGCCGACCAGGCAGAGCACGGTCGCGGGCGCGGGGCTTGCGAGGTACGCAGTGATCGCCTCGACGTCGGCGGCCTTCCAACCACCTCTCCGGCGGCCGTCCGCGTCCTTGCGTCCGTCCACCTCCTCGACGACCACGAGGCGCGCTTCGCCGAAGAGGCTTCCGGCATTGCAGAGCGCGACGGCCGCGTGGCCGGGTGTGTCGGAGGAGCTGACGATCTCCGCGGCTTCCCCGGGAAAGCGGCTCCGCAGCCGCGCGAGAGCGGTCTCGATCTTCGGCCGGTCGCTCCCGGTCAGCAGATAGACGGGCTTCAGGTCACCTTCTGCTGCCACGCGGCAACACTAGCCTCCGGTGCGTACGCGCAGGCCGACTCCTTCCGACTCGACGACGACCCGGCCGTCTCGATCCGTTCGGTAGACGGCGAGACCCGGTACAGTGGCGAGCGCGCCGAGCGTCTCGGCTCGCGGATGCCCATAGTCGTTGTTCCTCCCCGCGGAGATGACCGCGATTTGCGGTCTGAGCTCGCGCAGTTGCTCGTCGAGACCGGGATCCGCCGAGCCGTGGTGCGCGACCTTCAGGATCTCGACGGCGTCGAGGGGTAGTCGCGAGGTGACGTCCGACTCGGCATCCGCCGGGAGGAACAGGTCGAGCTCGCCGTACGAGGCGACGATGACTGTCGCGTTCAGGTTGGGGTCCTCGTAAGGGAGCCCTGGATCGTCCGGCCAGAGCACCCGCAGCACGAGCCCGCCGACCTTGAACACGGACCCGCTGCGGATCGAGCGAACAGGGACGCCGCGTTCCCTCGCGGCCGCAACGGCTTCCTCGCGCTCCGGCCCGGTCGCGGCGAGTGCCGGGTCGAGGACGGTCCCGACCCGAAGCTCGCGAAGCACGGCTGCGGCGCCGCCGACGTGGTCCCGCTGCGGGTGGGTGAGGACGACGGCCGAGAGGGAGCGCACTCCCATCCGCGCGAGCTGGCCGGCGACGTTCGCCTCGGGCGGGCCCTGGTCGACGAGCACTCGTGCCGACGCGGTCTCCAGGAGCACGGCGTCGCCCTGTCCGACGTCGAGGAAGGTCGCGCGGAAGCCAGCCGGCGGATTCCAGGTCGGCGGCGCGCGAAACGACCACGCCGCCGCGACGACCAGCACCAGGCTTCCCGCGACGAGGAGCGAAGCCACGCCTCCCCGTGCGCCGAGGCGCGCGCTGATACCTCCACGCACGTGGCGTACACCTGCCCACGCCGCGACCGCCACTCCGGCCATGACGAGAGCGGTCTTTGGCCCGACCTGCGCGCCCGGCAGCGCCGCGACGAGCCGGGCGACGAGCTCCAGCCACGCGGCCGCCCAGCCGGCGAGCCAGGCCAGTGCAGTCGCGACCGCCGGGGAGACCGGGTCGGCGGCCGCGGCGAGCAGTCCGAGCCCGAGGACGAGCGGAAGGGCAGGCGCGGCGAGCGCGTTCGCCGGCACCGTGTAGAACGGCGCGGCGCCGAAATGGAAGAGGACGATCGGAGCCGTCACGAGCCCGCAGACGAAGGCGATGCCGAGGAGCTCCGCAAGACGTCGAGGAATCGGATACGCCTCGGACAGCCCGTGGATGCGAGGCAGGCCGACGAAGATCGCCGCGACGGCCGCGAACGAGAGCTGGAAGCCGGGCTCGAAGAGGGCCGCGGGTGTCCACACCAGGAGCAACAGCGCGCCGAGCGCGAGAAAGTGCCAGCGATCGCTCGGTCGCGCGAACAGCCACGCGAGGGAGATGAGGACGCCCGCGACACCCGCGCGCACGACGGACGGCTGCCAGCCAACGGCGAGGACGTACGCCGCGATCGCTGCGATGACGACGAGCTCCCGCGAGAAGCGAGGCAGGCGAGCGAGCCAGGCCAGGCCGTAGATCCCGCCGGCGATGAACGCGACGTTCTGCCCCGACACCGCCAGTAGATGAGCAAGCCCCGACGCCCGGAAGTCGTCGCGCACCCTAGTCGGAAGGCCTTCGTCCTCCCCGAGCACGACGCCTAGCACCAAGGCTCGGCGCAGGCCGGTCGTGCCGCGTCCGACAGCCAGCTCGATCCGATCCCGAAGCCGGTCACCGACACCCGCGATGCCGCCGCGCCTCCCGATCTGCTGCCACGAGCGCGCGCGGGCAACGACGTGGATGCCCTGGCGCGCCAGCCACGCCTTCTCGTCGAACTCGCCATCCTCCTCGGCTGGGCGAGGCTCCGCGAGACGGACCGTCGCCTCGAGGATCGCGCCGCGCGGCGGCGAGCGTCCGAGGGGTAGCACGAGCAGGGCGCGCTCACGGAGGCGGCGTCCTTCGAACGAGACGACCTCGGCGGGGACCCGTACCGCCCATGACGTCTGACGGGCCGCGCCGACGACGACGAGCTCCGCTGGTCCCTGACGACCGATTTCGGCCGAGAGCGGGCTGTGCGCCAGCGCGTCGAGGCGGAGCGTGCCCCAGGAGAGCCCGAGGATCACCAGCGCGATCGCGAGCGCCACTGCTCGGCTGGCCCCATCCCAGAGGACGGCCGCTACGAGTGCCGGGGCGACGATGCCTGCGAGCAGGAATCCCGTCGCGGGCGTCCGCTCGACCACCTGGTGCAGCCAGTTCGACGACGCCAGGCCGGCACACGCGGCACCTGCGAGCAGGGCCGGCCAGTGCAGCTCGACGGCTCGCCTCACGGGGTCACGAGGTCGCGCAGCTGCTCGATCCGGGCGGGACCGATGCCCGGCACGGCGTCCAGGTCGTCGACCGAGCGTATGAAGCCCTGCTCGGCCCGGAAGTCGAGGATCTTCTGCGCGGTGACAGGCCCCACCCCGGGGAGCTCGTCGAGCTGCTCGGCCGTCGCGGACGCGAGGCTCACCTTCTGCGCCGGGCCCGTGCCCGCGTCGGCCCCGAGCGACGACGGCTCGCCCGGCGAGCCGGGTGCGACAGCTGCAACTCGCGCCGGGACGAGCACCTGGGCGCCGTCCACGAGCGGAGCGGCGAGGTTGAGCCCACCGAGGTTGGCGCTTCTCGAGGCACCGCCCGCTCGTCGAACCGCGTCGGCAACGCGCGCTCCGTCCCGCAACCGGTAGAGCCCGGGATGGCGCACTGCCCCGACGACGTGCACGACGACCCGCGTCGGCGCCGACGCCGCGACGGGCTCGAGCGGAGCGACGACCTCCGGCTCCTGCGCCGCACCGGCGCCGGCCAGGCGGTTGCCGACGAGCACGAGCACGGCCAGCAAGCCGCTCACGAGAACGAGAGCGGTGGAGCGGGAGACCGAGATCGACGGCATGCGGCCATGGTCACCGGGAACCAGTCACGGATGGGGAACGACTCCGTGCCGAATGAGTGTCTTCTTCCGACGCGTCCCACGCCGGGGAGCGAGGTCGGTCGAAGCCGCTACGAGGTGACGAAGTTGACGAGCTTGCCGGGGACGACGACCGTTCGGGCGATCTCGCCACCGTCGAGGTACGAGCCGACGCGCTCGGACGCGCGAGCGAGGGCGACGAGCTCCTCGTCCGGGGTGTCGGGCGACACGTGCAGCCGGTCGCGGATGCGCCCATCCACCTGGACGACGACCTCGACGGTCTCGACCTCGAGCAGGGCCGGGTCGGCCACCAGCCACGGCTGCTCCCAGAGCCGCTCGTGACCCAGCCGCTCCCACAGCTCCTCGGCGATGTGCGGCGCATACGGCTGGATGAGGCTGACCGCGGTCTCGGCTGCGAGTCGAGAGTCGGCGCCCGCCGGTTCCTTCGAGAGCTCGTTCAGGAGCTCCATGACCGCGGCGATGGCCGTGTTGAACGCGTACCGGCGGCCGATGTCGTCGGTGACCTTTGCGATCGTCGCGTGGGCCTTCCGCGCCAGCGCACCGCCTTCGGGCGGCCCCCCAGGAGCTCTCTCAACGACCTCGTTCACGATGCGCCAGAGGCGCCGGACGAAGCGCGCCATCCCTTCGACGCTCTCCTCGGTCCACTCCATGTCCTCGTTGGCCGGGCCGAGGAAAAGGATGTTGAGGCGCGCTGCGTCCGCACCGTACATCTCGATGGACTCGCTCGGCCCGACGACGTTCCCCGCGCGCTTCGACATCTTCGTCTTGCCGGAGGTCACCCACCCGTTCGAAAAGAAGCGCCCGAACGGCTCGCGGAACCCGACGAGCCCCATCTCGTTCAGCACCTTGACCCAGAAGCGCGCGTAGATCATGTGCACCGTCGCGTGGTCGACGCCGCCGATGTACACGTCGATCGGGTTCCAGTAGTCCACCGCCGTGCGTTCGAAGGGCGCGGCGTCGTTGCGCGGGTCGCAGTAGCGAAGGAAGTACCAGGACGAGTCGACGAAGGTGTCCATCGTCTCGACCTCCCGCCGTCCGGGCCCCCCGCATGACGGGCACGGCACGTTGACCCACTCCTCGGCCTGCGCCAGCGGAGGCTGACCCTTCGGCTTGAAGTCCTCGACCTCGGGAAGCAGCACTGGCAGGTCCTCGTCCGGCACCGGGACGATGCCGCACTCGTCGCAGTAGACGACCGGTATCGGGCACCCCCAGTACCGCTGCCGCGAGAAGCTCCAGTCGCGAAGTCGGTAGTTGATCGCAGGGTGCCCGCGGCCCTCGGCCGCAAGCTTCTCGACGATCCGGCCGCCGCCCTCGGGAGCGGGGAGACCGTCGAACTCTGCGGAGTTGACGAGCACCTCGCCCTCGGTGTGCTCGACGTAGGCCGCGCCCGCGTCGCTGCTGCCCTCGACAGGCTGGACGACGCGGCGAATCGGCAGGTCGAACGCGGTCGCGAACTCGAAGTCGCGCTGGTCGTGAGCCGGCACGGCCATGATCGCACCGGTCCCGTAGTCGGGCAGCACGTAGTCGGCGACGTAGACCGGGATCCGCTCGCCGTTGACCGGGTTCACGGCATGGAGGCCCGTGAAGACACCCGTCTTCTCCTCAGCCGCAGCGCGCTCCTCGGTCTTCTTGACGGAAGCACGACGCACGTAGTCGCGCACCTCATCGGACTCGATCCGCTGGACGAGCTCGTGCTCGGGCGCGAGCACGAAGAACGTCGCTCCGTACAGCGTGTCCGGCCGGGTCGTGAAGACCGGGAGGTCTTCGTCGAGCTCCTCGATCCTGAACAGGATCTCGGCGCCGTCCGAGCGCCCGATCCAGTTCCGCTGGCGCGCCTTGATCGACTCGGGCCAGTCCACGGTCTCGAGGTCGTCGATCAGCACCTGCGCGTAGTCCGTGATCCGGAAGAACCACTGCTCCATGACGCGCGACTCGACTTCGGCGCCGCAGCGCTCGCAATGGCCGTTGATCACCTGCTCGTTCGCGAGCACCGTCTGGTCAACGGGGCACCAGTTGACCGGAGCGCCCTTTCGGTAGGCGAGCCCGCGCTCGAGGAACCGCAGGAACTGCCATTGCTGCCAGCGGTAGTACTCGGGCTCGTGCGTGGAGAGCTCGCGCGTCCAGTCGATCGCCCAACCGATCCTCTTCATCGTGCGGCGGATAGTCGCGATATTGCGCTCGACGATCTCGCGGGGATGGCCGCCCTCCTTGATCGCCGCGTTCTCGGATGGAAGGCCGAAAGCGTCGAAGCCCTGCGGGTGCAGGACGCGCATTCCGGTCCGTCGCCGGAAGTGCGTGACGACGTCGCCGATCGTGTAAACGAGCATGTGGCCCATGTGCAGGTCGGCCGTCGGATACGGAAGCATCTCGACCACGTAGCTCTTGGGCACGTCGCCTTCCTCGCCCGGGAGCAGGGTTAGGGACCTCGAAGGCGTGCTCGTCCGCCCAGACGCGCTGCCACTTCTCCTCTATCGCCCTCGGCTCGTACTTCTCCATCGTCTTCCTACTCCGTCGGGATACAAAAAAGCCTCTCACGTGAGAGGCCTGGAGGGAACATCGCGGCGTCGGCCGCGTTCGCTCCCTGGGTTACGCAAGAAGCTGCTGCATGAGACCGAAATCGTAACAGGCAGAATCGCGCGGTGCCCGAGCGCCCCGAGCTGGAGCTGTTCCCGGATTCCGCCCGCGTCGAAGACGGCGAGCTGCTGCTCGGCGGGCTTCGAGCGCAGGAGCTCGCCGAGCGCTTCGGGACTCCCCTGGTCGTCTACTGCGAGGACACGCTCCGGCGGCACGGGCGCGCGCTCCGAGCCGCCGTCGGCGACGAAGGCCGAGTCTTCTACGGGACGAAGGCATTCGCGAACGCAGCGCTGCTCCGCCTTCTGCGCGAGGAAGGGATAGGCGCGGACGTCGCGTCCGTCGGGGAGCTCGAACTGGCGCGCGCGGCGGGTCTCCGGGGTACCGAGCTCGTCGTGCATGGGAACAACAAGGACGAGATCTTCATGCGTGAGGCGGCCCGCGAACGCGCGCCAGTCGTCCTCGACGCGCCCGACGAGGCGGACCTCGCAGCGGCGGCAGGTGTCGGGCAGGTGCTCGTTCGGGTGACGCTCGGCGTCGACGCGGACACTCACGAAGCCGTCGTCACCGGCCACCACGGCTCGAAGTTCGGGCTCCCGCCGAAGCAGGCCCAGGCGCTCGTCGCCGATGCGCTCGACCGCGGCCTCGACGTGCTCGGCCTGCACGTGCACGTGGGCTCGCAGCTGCCGGACTTCACCGCACAGGCGGAGACGATCCGACGTCTGGCCGAGTTCGGGGCCGCGTGCCGTGACGCGCTCGGCTGGGATGCGCGCGTCGCCGACCTCGGCGGAGGCTTCGGCATCCGCCACCACCCGGACGACGATGTCCCGGAGGCCGCAGCCCTCGCGAGATCCGCCGCGGGTACGGCGCGCGAGGCATTCGCGGCAGCGGGGCTCGGCGAGCCGACGGTCTGGCTCGAGCCGGGACGCTGCCTCGTAGGGCAGGCCGGCGTCACGCTGTACCGAGTGGGAGCGGTGAAGCGGCTCGACGAGCGGACGTGGGTCGCAGTCGACGGCGGCATGTCGGACAACCCTCGGCCGCAGCTCTACGGCGCGCGCTACACGGCTCTCAGCGCCCTGCGGGCCGACAAAGAACCGAGCGAGGTCGTGAGCGTCGCGGGCATGCACTGCGAATCCGGGGACGTGCTCATCGACGACGTGTCGCTCCCCTCCCCGGCCCGCGGCGATCTGCTCGCAGTGCCCGCGACCGGCGCGTACACGCTCTCGATGAGCTCGAACTACAACGCTGCGTTGCGACCGGCTGCAGTTCTCGTGCACGAGGGAGCCGCGCGCCTGATCCGCCGACGCGAGACCGTCGACGATTTCTCTGGCGCTCGAGGCGTGAGCGACGAGCGTTGGCGCTCGCACGTGCACGGCCTCATCCGCGAGGGTGACCGCCGCGTCATGGTCCTCCGGTCCGACGACGGATGGGCGCTTCCGTACGTAGAGGTCGACGGCTATGCGGACTTCGAGCTCGAGCGCGTCCGCAACGCCCTCGCAGAAGCACTCGGCGCCGGAGTGATCGTCGTGCGCGCCCTGACGCGCGACGCCGACGAAGCGAACCGCACGCTGGAGGTCGCGTTCGAACTGGAAGCGCTCGAGTCCGTCGAGGTCGTCGAGAGCAGGCGGGTCGGCCCGGCGGAGCTTGCCGAACTCGCTCTCCCCGCTCGAGATCTTGCGCTCGTCCGACGGCTACTCGACGACACGCCGCCTCCCGAGAGGCCGCCATGGGCACGACCGGGATGGTTCGCGGAGGCGACGGAGTGGATCGAAAGCGCTCTTGCGTCGCACGGCCGCGGCCTGACCGGACACGTCGAGCAACTCTCGAGCTGGTGCATCTCCTCGATTCTTCGCGCGCCCACCGCGGAAGGACACGTGTACTTAAAGGCCGCGGCGCACCTGCCGCTCTTCGTCGACGAGGGAACGGTCATGCGCGGACTTGCGGAGACTCTTCCCCGAGGCCGTGCCGAGCCCGCTTGCGATCGACCGCGAGCGGCGCTGGATGCTCCTCGACGACTTCGGGCCAAAGGTCGGCTGGAAGGCCTCACCCGAGACGTCCGTCGAGGTCCTATCGCTCTTCGGCCGAATGCAGGTGGCGTCGTCGACCAGGGTCGACGAGCTCGAGGCGCTCGGCGCGATCGATCGACGACCCGCCTGGCTCGCCCGCGAGGGTGCGGCGCTCCTCACCGACCCGAGTGCGATGAGCGTCCTCGAGGACGAGGAGGTCGAGCGCCTTTCGGAGCTCGCGCCAGCGCTTGTCGAGAGCTGCTCGCGGCTCGCGACCGGGCCCGTGCCGGACACCATCGTCCACGGCGACCTGCACCTGGACAACGTGGCCGGAGCCGATGGCCGGCTACGTCTTCTTCGACTGGACGGATGCTTCCATCACGCACCCGTTCCTGGATCTCCTCGTCGTGTTGTTCGAGGAGGACGCGGACCTCCGGCGCAAGCTCTCCGACGCGTACCTCTCGACCTGGGCCGAGTTTGCGTCCGAGGACGATCTGCACGAGCTCTGGAAGTTGGCCGAGCCACTCGCGTCGCTCAACCAGGCGCTGAGCTACCGCTCGATACTGACCTCCATCGAGCCAGGGACCGAGCTGGATCTCGAGCCGATGCTCCCCTACTTCCTGCGCAAGATCCTGGCTACGGTCGAGGTCTAGCGCACGATCTCGACGACGTCGCCGTCGACGACGACGTGCCCGCGGCCGACGCGCTGTCCCTCGAAGCGCGCAGAGGGACCCCAGATCCGCGCGGCCTGGAAGCTCTCTGCCAGGTCGTGGTGGATCTCGTGCGCGACCTCCTCGACGGTCGCATCCGGATGGAGTGCGAGCGGCTCCTCGTCTGTCTCACGCCCGTGTCGCAGGTAGACGCGGATAAGGCCCGTCAGCCGCCAGATCGCCTCCCGCAGCCGATCGAGGCTCGCATCGTCCAACACCGAGACCGCGACGACGTCGGGGCCGAACTCACGCGAGAGACGCGTGACGTCTCCGTCTGCAGCCTCGTCGACCTTCGTCGCCACGAGCAGCGCCGGCAGGTCGATACCCGAGGCGCTCACCTCGCGCTGAACGGCCGCAAGCTCACCGGGCGGCGATGATGCTGGCTGGCAGTAGACGATCGCGTCCGCGTTGCGGAGCACGCCGAGGAGCGCACGGCCGCCTCCCCGATTCTCGCTGCGCACCCTCGAGGAGCCCCGGAATCTCGACGAGCTGGACGAGGACACCGCCGACCCGCGTCAGCGCCGCCACAGGCCGAGTCGTCGTAAACGCGTAGTCGCCGGTCTCGATCTGGATCGCCGACAGCGCCTGGAGCAGCGACGACTTTCCCGCATTCGGCGGGCCGACGAACGCGATCTGCGCTGCACCCTCCCGCCGGATCGCGATCGAGTCGCGGTGGACGACCTTCGCCCGCCGGCGCGTCTGCTCGCTCTCCTCGCTGAGCCACTTACGTATGTCCGCGTACGGGCCGCTCCGATAATCCGGCAGCTCCGCGAGCAGCGCGCTGATGACACGCAGGCGCTCGCGCCCTTCCTTACCGACCAGCCGCCGCTTGGCGAGCTGAACGAACGTGCGATGTGGCATCGGCATCGCTCCATCTCCTTCCGGTCGTGCAGGTCGGCGCGGCCGCGGCTCCTCGGAGCCGGAAGCTGCGCCTGTCCTGCCGCTTCCTCGGCGCTCGAGTGGAAGCGGCGGACTAGCCGGTCTTGTTCGAGATGGTCGCGTGCCAGGCGCGTTCCCGCGCCCGGCTGATGCCCGTATTCATGCCGAAGACGAGACTACACGTCGGCGCAGCTAGAGGCTTGATGCGCCAATTTCGCATCGAGCCTCTAGTCGAACAGCGCAGGCTCGATGGTCAGCCCGATCGCCTCTCCGAACTGCTGGAAGAGGAAGAAGAGAATGAGCGCTCCACCCGCGAGCGCGACGTCCTTCTGGAACTGGATCTGCTCCAGCTGCCGCTCCTGCGGGTCCTCCACCTTCCAGAACCCGTGCATGTAGTACGCGGTCACGAGCAGGAACACGGCGAGTATGAGGGCGGCGAGGTCGACCCAGAGGCCGATGATGATCATCACGCCGGCGACGATGATCGCGATGCCGGTGAGCGGTACCGAGAGCTCTGGCAGCGGCGCGCCCTTCATGCGGGCGTAGCCGATCGCCATCTCGCGGTTCACGAGGTGGAACATGAGCCCGGAGAGGATGAAGATCGGCGCGTAGAGAAGCCGGCCGACCAGGAGTACCCAATCCATCGAATCCTCCCTTGTTGACTGCGCAAGGAGACTAGCGCGGTCCGGGAACGCGCACCACCGATCGGGGTTCCCAGGACACCTCGACGACGTAGCCGTCGGGATCACGGAACTTGACGCTCACGTAGTCGGGCTCCTCCCACCAGCCCGCGATCTCGACATCGTCCGCGATCAGGCGATCACGGAACGCTCGGACGTCGTCAGCCGAGGCGAGTCCCTGGCCGAAGTGGAGAAAGGTCGGCAGCTGGATCGGCTCGGTCGTCTCACCGAGCGCCAGAGAGAAGCCGCCGGCACCGTGCATCATCTGGACGCCGTCGGAGCGCAGCGTGTGCTCGGCCGTGAACCCCAGGTAACGCTCGTAGAAACGTCGCGACCGCTCCTGGTCGGTGACGGCGAGCGCGAGGTGGTCCATTGCCTAGCGGGCGCGGGCGCCGACGAGACCCGGGCGCACGAGGCGCGGCGGAGCGACGAGGCCCGCGTCCTGCACCGGGGGGTTGAGCGGCTCGGCGAGAGGCGGCGAGCCGAACGACGCCCGCACCCGCTCCTCCGGCGGCTTGCCGTACAGCGTCGTGCGCTGCCGGGGCGCGCGGCCGGCCGAGCGGATCAGCGCCTCCATGCGCTCCGGCGGCAGCTCCTGGCCGTACGAGGCGCCGGCGGAGCGCGAGATCGACTCGTTCATGAGCGTCCCGCCCAGGTCGTTGACCCCCGCGCGGAGCGCCTCGCGGGTGCCGGCCGGGCCGAGCTTCACCCACGACGCCTGGATGTTCGTGACGTCGGGGTGAAGCGCGAGTCGTGCGACCGCGTGCACGAGCAGCGTCTCACGGAAGGTCGGCCCGCGGCGCGCGCGACCCTGGACGTACATCGGCGCCTCCATCGGGACGAACGGGAGCGGCACGAATTCCGTGAAGCCGCCAGAGCTCTGCTGTTGCTCGCGGGCGCGGAGAAGGTGACGCGCCCAGCTCCTCGGCGTGTCCGCGTGGCCGAACATGAGCGTCACGTTCGAGCGCAGCCCGACGCGGTGCGCGGTGTCGTGCACCTCCAGCCACTGGTCCGTCGTCACCTTGTCCGGGCAGATGACGCGCCGCACCTCGTCGTCGAGCACTTCCGCAGCCGTTCCCGGCAGCGAGTCCAGCCCGAGCTCACGGAGGAGCGTCAGGTACTCCTCGAGCGAGAGCCCGAGCGTCGCCGCGCCCTGCCAGACCTCGAGCGCCGAGAACGCATGCACGTGGATTCCCGGCACGGCGGACTTGATCGCACGCACGACGTCCGCGTAGTACTCGCCGGTGAACGCCGGGTGGATCCCACCCTGGAGGCAGACCTCGGTCGCGCCGCGCTCCCAGGCCTCGACCGAGCGGCGCACGATCTCGTCGAGCGGGACGAGGTACGGCGCCCCGCGCAGGTTCTGCGCCAGCTTGCCCTTCGAGAACGCGCAGAATCCGCACCGGAAATAGCAGACGTTCGTGTACTGGATGTTCCGGGTGACGACGTATGTGACCTCGTCGCCGCTTACGTGACGGCGCAGGCGGTCGGCCGCGGCGAGCACGTGCTGCGCCTGCTCGCCCCGCGCTTCGAGGAGCCGCGTGAGCTCGTCCTCGCCGAGCTGGTCACCTGTGAGCCCCAGCGGCGGTGCGTCGCGGCGGACCACGAACGGCAGTGCACCGGGCTCGCCGGGAGCCCACGAGTCGTCACGCGCGAAGCCGGCGGCGTCAGAGGCACGTCTGACGAAAGGAGCGACCTTCGAGTCGCACCAGCGGCCCAGGTCGGCGACGTACTCGGGATAGACCGCGAGGCGAGGCGCGAGCTCGAGGCCGCGGCCACGCGTCGCGTCCGCGAGTCGCTCGATCTCGGGCCACGGCGCCTCCGGGTTCACGTGGTCGATCGTCACGGGAGAGACGCCGCCCCAGTCGTCGATGCCCGCGTCGAGCAGGCGCGGGAAGTCGTCGTACGCGAGGTTCGGCGGCGCCTGCACGTGCCAGTCCGGCCCGAGGAGTATCCGCGCGACCGCGATCGTCCACAGGTGATCGTCGAGCGACGGTTCCGGGTGCTCGGCCATGCGCGTCCCCGGCTTCGCGCGGAAGTTCTGGACGATCACCTCCTGCACGTGACCGTGCTCCTCCCCGAGGGCTTTGAGCGCGAGCAGCGCGTCGATCCGCTCCTCGCGCGTCTCGCCGATCCCGATGAGGATCCCGCTCGTGAAGGGGATCGCGAGCTCTCCGGCCAGGCGGATCGTCTTCAGGCGGCGCGCCGGGATCTTGTCCGGCGAGGCCCAGTGCGGGCCGCCTTTCTCCCCGAGCCGGTCGGCGGTCGTCTCGAGCATGATCCCCATCGAGGCGCTGACCGGCCGCAGCAGCTCGAGCTCGGCGCGCGTCATGACGCCGGGGTTCAGGTGCGGCAGGAGACCGGTTTCCTCGAGCACGAGCTGGGCGCAGCGGGCGAGGTACTCGAGCGTCGTCGCGCAGCCGAGTGCCCGGAGCTCCCGCCGCGCGACCTCGTAGCGGAGCTCGGGCTTGTCCCCGAGCGTGAAGAGCGCCTCGCGGCAACCGGCCGCGGCCCCGGCACGCGCGATAGCGAGCACCTCCTCCTCCGTCATGTACGCGCGCTCGCCACGATGCGGAGGCCGGGCGAACGTGCAGTAGCCGCACACGTCGCGGCAGAGCGTCGTGAGCGGGACGAAGACCTTTGGGGAGTAGGTGACGAGCCGACCGCGACGGACGCGCTGGGCCTCCGCGAGTAGGTCGTCGAGGGGAGCGGCGAGGAGCTCCTGCACGGCGCTATCGTCTCACGCCCGTTCGTGCTGCCGCGGAACCTGGCGGCTCCAAGCGGCGTAACATCCGCAGCCCTTCGCGCCATCTCCTGACGTACCCGATCGTGAGAGGTGGCAATGACGACACGACCCCGTAGCCGATGACCACGGACGCACAGCTCCTGGAGGCCGCACGCACCGATGCCGGCGCGTTTCGCGAGCTGTACGACCGCTACGCCGAGCGCGTGTATCGCTTTCAGCTTGGCCGGTGCAGGAGCGCGGACGCGGCTCACGACCTGACTGCGGAGACGTTCGCGCAGGCGTGGCTCGCCCTGGCTCGGTTCCGCGACGAGGCCGGCGGCTCCGCAGGGCCGTGGCTCTTCGCGATCGCGCGCCACGTCCTCTCGACGTCGGTGCGTCGCGGCCGCCTCGAGCGAGCTGCGTGCGAGCGGCTCCGGATCCTCGAGCGGCTCGACCGGGAGCCGGCGGTCGAGGAGCCGGACGAGACGTGGCTCGACGGGCTCGACGAAGCCCTCGCAGAGCTGCCCGAGAGCCAGCTCGACGCCATTCGCCTGCGTTTCGCCGACGACCTCGCCTACGACGATCTCGCCGAAGAGCTCGGCACGAGCCCACAGGCGGCCCGGGTCCGGGTCCATCGCGGGCTCGAGACGCTTCGCACCCGCCTCGCCTTTCCGAAGGAGAACACGAGATGACCGACTCCCGCCCCGTCCTCGACCCACTCGGCGACGCGCTCGAGGACGCAGCCAGGGCTGACCTCCGTGCCCAGTCCGCAGCCCCAACGCCTCGGCCCCGCCGCATCTCGACCCGCGTGGCCGTCGTCGTCGCGGCTCTCGCGGTCGCCGTCCCCGGCGTCGCGTTCGCCGCGTCCCAGCTGATCGGCGAGGAGGAGGTCGCTCAGAGCCTTCCCGCCGGGACGCTCGCGCTCGCGGGCACGAACCCGACCTGCACGGTCGTCGAGCAGAGCGTCGAGTACCTCTGCGTGCTCGAGCGTGCGCCCGCGCCGGAGGTGTCCGACTGGAAGGGCGCCGTCGAGCCCACCGTGGACGCGTCGAAGCACGTGAACGGCGGCTGTCGGGCGCTCACGTCGGACGGCCGCGAGTGGCGCTGCTACATCGGCCAGGCCGCTGTCGACCAGCAGATCATCGGGCCGGGCTTCCTCGGCGAGTACGCGCCGTCCCCCGGCGTCGGCTAGCCGCATTTCCCAGGTCGGCGGGTCGACCAACGCGTGTCGACCCGCCGCTTCGTTATTCGTCGTTCAGGCGACACGACGAGCGAGGGGAGAAGCGCGATGCGATTCCTGTTCCTGATTCACGGAGACGGCGAGGCCGAGGCGGCGCTCAGCCCCGACGAGCGGCGCGCGATCGTCGACGAGCACATCGCCTACGCAGGATGGCTGCGCGAGCAGGGCGCGCACATCGTTGGCGAAGCGCTCGAGGGCTCGGATTCGGCCGCAGTCGTACGACCGGGGCCCGAGCCGATCGTCACGGACGGCCCGTTCGCGGAGACGAAGGAGGCGGTCGGCGGCTTCTACCTCGTCGAGTGCGCGAACAGGGAGAGCGCACTCGAGCTCGCGGCCCGCGTGCCGGTCAGCCCAGGCGTGGCCGTCGAGGTCCTGCCCTGCGTCGACGCCTAGCGGCTTACGGCGGAGGACCCGCAGAGCGCGCGTTGCGCCACTGCGCGAGGGCCTGCCCGGCCCGGCGGAAAAGCCCGCCGACGCCGTTCGGCAGGAAGAACATCACGAGGATGAGGACGATGCCGTACACGATCGCCGGGCCGCCCGGCTTCTGCGTCTCCTCGACGATCCGGTCGGGGAGCAGAGAGCCGAGATCCTGCCCCTGCGCCCAGAGCGGCAGGAACGCGATGAAGATCGCCCCGAAGACGAGCCCCGTAAGACCGCCGAGCCCGCCGACTACGACGCCGACGAGCAGGAAGATCGAGAGCGCGATCGGGAAGACGTCCGGGTTGACGAACGCGGTCACGAGCGCGAAGAGCCCGCCCGCGATTCCTGCGTACGCCGCACTGATCCCGAATGCGAGCGTCTTGTACCGCGCGAGGCTCACGCCGGAGGAGACCGCTGCCGTCTCGCTGTCCCGAACGGCCCGAAACGCACGGCCGGTTCGTCCGCGCAGGATGAGCCAGGCGGCCGCGAACAGGACGAGCGCGATCGTCCACGACAGGTAGTAGATCCAGTCGTTCGGCGTCAGCGACCGGCCGAGGATCTCGACATTCGCGCTCCCGCCCGTAAGCTCCGGCG
The DNA here is from genome assembly GCA_963848405.1 of uncultured Actinomycetes bacterium. Classification (GTDB taxonomy): domain Bacteria; phylum Actinomycetota; class Thermoleophilia; order Gaiellales; family Gaiellaceae; genus GMQP-bins7. The sequence continues at coordinate 52,662 of CAWKDP010000032.1, forward strand.
TGCCGCCGAGCTGAATGCCGGTGCTGCCGCCGGTGAACTCGTCGAAGCGCCGGATCGTCGACGGCAGCGCGACCGCGATCGCGAAGGTCGCGAGCGCGAGGTACAGGCCCGAGAGCCGAAGCGCGGGCACGCCGAAGGCCAGGCCGACGACACCCGCGACGAGCCCAGCGATCGGCAGTGTCCAGAGATCCTTCACGCCTCCGCCGATGGATCCGCCGAACTGCTCGTTGCCCACCATCAAAATCGCCGTCGTGTACCCGCCGATCGCCATGAAGGCGCCGTGGCCGAGCGAGATCTGCCCCGTGTAGCCGGTGAGGATGTTGAGGCCGAGGAGTGCGATGAGGTAGATGCCGACATAGGCGTAGTCCCGCGCCTTGAAGTCGCTGATGAACGCCGGCAGGACGGCGACGAAGGCCGCGAACGCCGCGAACGCGGCGAATCCGGCGATACGCATCGCACTCGGTTTCAAACCCGCTTCACCTCCGGGTGCCCGAAGAGACCCTGCGGACGCACGAGCAACGTGGTGAGGATGATGAGGAGCGCCGCGGGTAGTCGCATCTCCTCGCTGAACCAGTCGAACGCGTCGTACTGGCTCATGTAACTCAGCATGTTCAGGAGAACGCCGAGGATGAGCCCTCCGACGACGGCGCCGATCGGAGAGTCGATGCCTCCGAGCACCGCGGCCGCGAACGCGTAGATGAGGACCGGCGCCATCATGTTCGGGTCGAGCGCGAAGACGGCGGGCGCGGTGAGCACTCCCGCGACGGCGCCGAGCATTGCCGCGAGCCCCCACCCGAGCGCAAGCATCCAGGTGACCCGCACGCCGACGAGGCGCGCCTCCTCCGGGTTCACGGCCGCGGCCCGGAGCGCCAGCCCCACCTTCGTGAACCGGAACATCGCCCAGAGGAGGACGACGATGCCGAGGGCGACCGCGATCGTCCCGATGTCGTGTGCCGACACGACGACTCCCCCGATGTCGTACGTGTCCGTCCCGAACGGTCCCTCGAGCAGCCGCGGGTCGCCGCCCCACTGCCAGATGATGAAGCCGTTGATGGCCACGAGCAGTCCGATCGTCACGATGACGATCCGCAGCACGCTGCCCCGCTCGACCGGCCGGATGACACCGCGGTGGATGAGCACCCCGCCCCCGAACGAGATGGCCAGCGTCGCGACGAAGGCCGGCCAGTAGCTCCAGCCGCGGTGGACGATAAGCGCCCAGCAGATGTACGCCGAGAGCGTCGCCATCTCGCCCTGTGCGAAGTTGATGACTCCCGTCGACCGGTGGATGATCACGAGCGCGAGCGCGAGCAACGCGTAGATGCCGCCCGACGCGAGGCCGGAGACGACCTGCTGCATGAAATCGGCGAAGGCGGCGAGGACCATCAGCCCACTAGTACCCGAGGTAGCTCCGGCGAACGTTCTCGTCGCTCTGCAGAGCCTCACTCCGCCCGGTGAGAGCGACGCGACCGACCTCGAGCACGTACGCGCGGGACGAGATCGAGAGCGCGATGCGCGCGTCCTGCTCGACGAGGAGCACGGTCAGGCCTTCGTTCTCGTTCAGGTCGCGCACCATGCGGAAGAACTCGCGCACGACGAGCGGCGCGAGCCCGAGCGAGGGCTCGTCGAGGAGCAGGAGGCGGGGCCGGCTCATCAGCGCGCGGCCGAGCGCGAGCATCTGCTGCTCGCCGCCCGAAAGCGTCCCTGCACGCTGCCCGCCCCGCTCGGCCATGAACGGGAAGTACTCGGCCACGCGGCGCATGTCCGCCCGCACCTGCCGGTCGCGGCGCGTGTACGCGCCGAGGCGGAGGTTCTCGTCGACGGTCAGCTCGACGAACGTGCCGCGGCCCTCCGGAACGTGGGCGATGCCCGCGCGCGCGGCCGCCTCCGGCCCGCCGCGAAGCGTGCCGCCCGCGAGCTTGAGCGACCCGCTCCGAGCGACCGTGCCCGAGATCGCCCTGAGCGTCGTCGTCTTGCCGGCTCCGTTCGCGCCGAGCACGGCGACGACCTCGCCCTCGTTCACCGTGAGCGAGACGTCGTGCAGCGCCTGCACGGGGCCGTAGCGCGCCTGGACCCCCTCGAGCTCGAGGAGGGCGGTCACGCGTCCTCCTCGGCCGGCTCCTCCGGTGTCCCACTCGACTCAGGTACCCGCTGGTCGGGCGCATCGAGCTGATCCTCGTCGACGCCCAGGTAGGCCTCGATCACGGCCGGGTCGGCCTGCACGTCCGCGGGCGCGCCATCGGCGATCTTGCGGCCGAAGCTCAGCACGTTGACGTGATCGGACACGGTCATCACGAGGTTCATGTGGTGCTCCACGAGGAGGATGGTCAGCTCGAAGTCGTCACGGATCTTCCGGATGAACGATGCGAGCTGGCCGACCTCGTCGTGGCTCAGGCCGCCCGCTGGCTCGTCGAGCAGGAGCAGGCGCGGCTTCGCGACGAGCGCCCGCGCGAGCTCGACGCGCTTTTGGATGCCGTACGGGAGCGCCGCGGCGGGAAAGTGCGCCCGCTCCCGCAGCCCGACGACGTCGAGCACCTCGAACGCCTCCTTCTCGCCCACGTTCCGGCCGCGGCCGTGCGCTCCGACGAGGACGTTCTCGAGGACGGACATCGTGCGGAAGAGCTGGATGTTCTGGAACGTCCGCGCGATGCCCTTCGTCACGATCCGGTGCGGCGCGGCCTTGAGCAGCGACTCCCCCTCGTACTCCACCTCGCCGGAATCGGGCTTGTACAGCCGCGTGATCACGTTGAAGGCGGTCGTCTTCCCGGCGCCGTTCGGCCCGATGAGCCCGGAGATGTGCCCCTGCTGGACGTCGAACGAGACGCCGTCGAGGGCAACGATTCCTCCGAAGCGGAGCGTGACGTCCCGGACGGCGAGGAGAGCCATCTGGCGCGAAACCCTAATCGGCTCTCAGGTACGGCCGCAATCGGGAGACGTCTAACCGGTTGCCGGTGCCGTCGTCAGTGAGAGCGATGGGTCGGCGCGTTTGCATCGGATTCGTCGTGAGCGCGCTCGGGGTCGCCGTGCTCTCGACGGCGCTGGCCGCCACGCTCGCCACGCCGGGGCAGCTCGACGGTGCGTTCGGTGCGAACGGGAAAGTCATCACCGATGTCGGCGGGGCCGACTGGGCGGGCTCTGGCTCGATCGCCCCGGGCGGTGCGCTCGTCGTCGCAGGAGGAAGTGACCGCGACGCCGTCGTCGCCCGGTACGACCCGGCAGGTCGTCTCGATCCGAGCTTCGGCGCAGGCGGAACCGTCGTCACCGATCTCGGCGGCGACGAGGCCGCGGAGGCAGTGGTCGTGCTGTCCGACGGAAAGGTCGTCGTGGCAGGACAGCGGAACGGGGACCTGGCGCTCGTCCGGTACACGTCCGAGGGAGCGCTCGACGCGAGGTTCGGCGACGACGGCGTCGTCGTGACCGATCTCGGCTTCGAGGAACGCTCGCTCTCGGCCCTGCAGGCACCGGGCGGGAGGCTCCTCGTCGTCGGCAGCGCGGCCGACCGGATCGTGCTCGCGGGCTATCTCCCCGACGGCCGCCTCGACCCCGGCTTCGGGCGGCGAGGAACCGTCGTGACGCCGACGCCCGGGCTCGACTGGCGGATGGCGGTGCGGGCTCGCGATGGGACGATCGTGGTCGCCGGAGCCCGCGTCGTCACACGACCGACGCAGGCCATGGGGCTGGCGGTGGCGCGCTACCGCTCCGACGGGCGGCTCGACCGCATGTTCGCCCGCGACGGCCTCGTGGTCACGAAAGCACGTCCCCACTGGGCCGGTGCCGTGAAGGTCGCCGTCCGTCGAGACGGGCGAATCCTCCTCGGGACGCATGGCCACGCAGGGCTCGGCCGCGCGGGGTTCGCGCTCGTCCGCCTGCGCCGGGACGGCGCGCTCGATCGGGCGTTCGGTGACGGCGGCGTCAGCGTGAGCGAGGTCGGGTATGGCGTTCACGCGTTGGCTCTCGACCGCCAAGGCCGCATCGTCACCGTGGGCAGGACGTCGTCGCTGCTCGATTTCGTGGCCGCGCGATTCCATGCGGACGGCCACCGGGACCGGAGGTTCGCCGCGACGGTCACGGACTTCGGAGGGGTCGACACACCGTTCGCCGTCGCAATCCAGCCGGACGGCCGCATCGTCGCCGTCGGGGCTTCCGCCGCATTCGGCTCGCTCTTCGGCGACATCGCACTGGCTCGCTACCTCGCGTCCAGCTGACTCGTCGTCCAGCCGGCCCGCGCAGAGCAGGCGACAGACCGTGGACGCGCGGTGGCGCGCACCTTTAGCATCGCACCCGATGGATCTGCGCGACACGCCCGAGGAGGCCGCGTTCCGCGCCGAGCTGCGCGCGTGGCTCGAGGAGCATCTACCCGAGGAGCTGCGGGGGCACCGCGGCGGCGCAGGCCGGTTCGACGAGCCGTGGATGCGCGCGTGGAGCCGGTCGCTCTACGACGGTGGGTACGCGGGCCTGACCTGGCCGGAGGAGTACGGGGGCGGCGGAGCTCCCTACACGCACCAGGCGATCTTCCTCGAGGAGATCGCGCGCGCCGAGGCGCCGCCGCACATCGGCGTCATCGGGCTCGGCATGGCCGGGCCGACGATCATGGCGCACGGAACCGAAGAGCAAAAGGCGCGTCACCTCGCGCCGATCCTTTCCGCCGAGGACATCTGGTGCCAGGGCTTCTCGGAGCCCGGCGCCGGCTCCGACCTCGCTGCCGTCCGCACCACGGCGCGCCTCGACGGAGACCGCTTCGTCGTCGACGGCCAGAAGGTGTGGTCGTCGTTCGCCCACATCGCCGACTGGTGCATCCTCGTGACACGGAGCGACCCGGATTCCTCGCGGCACGCGGGGCTGACCTACCTGATCGTGGACATGCACTCGCCCGGCGTCGAGGTCCGGCCGCTCAGGCAGATCACCGGCGAGGCCGAGTTCAACGAGATCTTCTTCACCGGCGTCGAGGTGCCGGCCGAGAACGTGCTCGGCGAGATCGGCGGTGGCTGGCAGGTGGCGATGACGACCTTGCTCCACGAGCGAGGAACGCTAGGGTTCGCGCTGCAGGCGGCGCTCGAGGTGCAGATCCGCAAGCTCGTCGCGCTCGCCCGCGACCGCGGCGCGGATCAACTCCAGCGCGACCGGATCGCCGGCGAGTGGTGCGAGCTCCAGGCCCTCCGCTTCACGAACGCGCGCTCGCTCTCGCAGCTGGTGAAGACCGGGATCCCGGGGCCCGAGGGCTCGATCGCGAAGCTCGTCTGGTCGGAAGCGAATCAACGGGTCACGAAGCTCGCGCTCGAGCTCCTCGGCCCCGACGCCGCGCTCGCGAACGGCAACGCGCCGTACGACGGCTACTGGCAGTACCAGCAGCTCCGCAGCCGGGGCAACACGATCGAGGCCGGCACGTCGGAGATCCTCCGGAACATCGTCGCCGAGCGCGTGCTCGGCCTGCCCAGGTCTCGCTGATGGACTTCACCTTCACACCCGAGCAGGAGGAGCTGCGCGAGCAGGCGCGTGCCTTTCTCGCGGAGCACCCGGAGGCGGGCTGGAGCGACCTCGCCGAGCTCGGGTGGACGGGCGTCTCGATTCCGGAGGAGCACGGTGGCGCAGGGCTGACGTTCCTCGAGGAGGCCGTGCTCTTCGAGGAGCTCGGACGCGCGCTCCACCACGGCCCGTACTTCTCGACGATCGCGCTGACGCTGCCCGCGCTTCCGGACGACCTGCTCTCCGAGGTCGCGACGGGCGAGGCGAGCTGGACGCTCGCACTCGGGCCGCTCGTGACCGATCTCGACACTGCGGAGCGCGTCGCGATCGTGGGCGGCGACGGGATCTACGAACTCGAGGGTGCGGACCGCGACATCCTGGAGACGAGCGACGAGAGCAGGCCGCTCGGAGTCGTGCGCGGCGGCGAGCCGGGACGGAGGCTCGCCGGCTCGGACGTGCTCGAGGCGGCCCGGCGCCGCGCGCTCGTCGCGCTCGCGCTCGAGTCCTGCGGAGTCGCGAGGCGCGCGCTCGAGTTCGCGATCGAGCACGCGACCGAGCGCGAGCAGTTCGGGAAGCCGATCGGCGTCTACCAGGCGATCTCGCACCCGCTCGCCGACGCGTACACGCGGGTCGAGCTCTCGCGCTCGCTGTCGCTGTGGGCCGCCTGGTGCGTGGCGGCCGACGACGCGCAGGCAGCGATCGCGGCCGCCGCCGCAAAGTCCTACGCGGCGGAAGCCGCGGTCGCGGTCTGCGAGACGTCGATCCAGGCGCACGGCGGCATCGGCTTCACCTGGGAGCACGTGCTCCATCGGCTGTACAAGCGGGCGCTCTGGATCGAGAGCTTCCTCGCGTCCGGGACGCAGCTGCGCGCGGAAGTGGCGGCAACGCTTCTCGAGCAGCAGGTGCCCGGCTCGAGCCAGGCACCGGAAGTGGCGGCGACTCAAGGAGGCTGAGGTGGACGGGCTGATCATGGACTACTCGCTGAACGTGCCGGCGATCCTCCGGCGCGGCGAGCAGCTCTTCGGCGACCGCGAGATCGTCACGCGGCTCCCGGACAAGAGCTGGCACCGCTACACGTATGCCGACTTCGCGCCGCGTGCGCGCCGCCTCGCCGCAGCGCTGCGGAACGAGCTCGGCCTCCAGGACGGCGACCGCGTCGGGACGTTCTGCTGGAACCACTACCAGCACCTCGAGGCATACGTCGGCGTCCCGGTCGGCGGGATGGTCACGCACACGCTCAACCTCCGCCTCCATCCCGACGACATCACCTACATCGCGACCCACGCCGGCGACCGCGTGCTGATCGCGGACAAGGTGCTGTGGCCGCTCGTCGAGAGCTTCCGCGAGCGGGCGGGCTTCGAGCACGTGATCGCGATCGGCGACGGGCCGACGCCCGAGGGCGCGATCGAGTACGAGGACCTGCTCGCGAGCGCCGAGCCGGGCGATCTCCCGGACCGCGACATCGACGAGAGAGCAGCGGCCGCAATGTGCTACACGAGCGGCACCACCGGCCAACCGAAGGGCGCGCTGTACTCGCATCGCGCGATCGCGGTTCACTCGCTCGCGTCCGCGATGGCGGGTGTTCTCTCCGTCACCGAGGCCGACGCCGTGCTCCCGGTCGTCCCGATGTTCCACGCGAACGCCTGGGGCTTCCCGTTCACGTGCACGCTCGTCGGCGCGAAGCAGGTCTTTCCGGGCCCGCACCTCGACGGCGAGAGCCTGCTGGACGCGTTCCAGCAGGAAAAGGTCACGATCACCGCGGGCGTGCCGACGATCTGGATGGGAATCCTCGCCGAGCTCGACGCGAACCCCGGCAAGTACGACACGTCGACCGTGCGGCGCATGGTCGTGGGTGGCTCCGCTGCGCCGCAGTCGATGATCGAGGCGTTCGAGAAGCGCCACGGGCTGCGGATCCTCCACGCGTGGGGCATGACCGAGATGGCCCCCCTCGGAACCGTCTCCGAGCTGACCGCCCGCGAGAAGGCGCTCCCGGAGGCGGACCAGTTCCGCTACCGCGCGAAGCAGGGGATTCCGGCGCCGTTCGTGGAGATGCGTGCTCGCGGGCCGGAGGGCTTCGTCCCGTGGGACGGACAGTCGATGGGCGAGCTCGAGGTGCGCGGCGTCTGGATTTCGTCGTCGTACTACGACTCGCCGGAGGGCGCCGACCGGTGGACGGACGACGGCTGGTTCAAGACCGGCGACATCGTCACCATCGAGCCGCACGGCTACATCGAGATCCAGGATCGCTCGAAGGACCTCGTGAAGTCGGGGGGTGAGTGGATCTCCACGGTCGCGCTCGAGAACGCGCTCATGGGGCACGCGGCCGTCGCCGAGGCCGCGGTCATCGCGGTACCGGACGAGAAGTGGTCGGAGCGGCCGCTCGCCGTCGTCGTCCTCAAGGAGGGTGCCGAGGCGACGGACGACGAGCTGCGCGACTTCCTCGCCCCGAGCTTCGCGAAGTGGTGGCTCCCCGACCGGTTCGAGTTCGTCGAGGAGATCCCGAAGACCGCGGTGGGCAAGTTCCGGAAAACCGCTCTGCGCGAGATGTTCTCGGTGGCGCAGCCGGCGGAGACGACCTAGGTGGGCGATTTCGTCTCGGTCGAGCAGGACGGCGCAGTCGCCGTCGTCACGATCGACCACCCACCGGTGAACGCGCTCTCGGCGCCGCTGCTCGAGGAGCTCGAAGCCGAGCTCGTCGGGCTCGACGGCGACGACTCGGTGCGGGCGGTCGTGCTGAAGGGCGCGGGCGAGCGGGCGTTCGTCGCGGGCGCCGACATCTCCGAGTTCCCGACGCTCCGGCAGTCGGCACAGGAGGAGAGCGGCTCTGCGCGCGGGATCCAGAAGCTCGGAGCGCGCATGGACGCGGCGCACACGCCGTTCGTCGCGGCGATCCACGGCTTCTGCCTCGGTGGCGGGCTCGAGCTCGCGATGTGCTGCGACATCCGCGTGGCCTCGGAGGACGCGCAGCTCGGCCAGCCGGAGATCAAGCTCGGCCTGATCCCGGGAGGCGGCGGCACGCAGCGTCTCCCCCGGCTCGTGGGGCTCGGCCGCGCGCTGCTGCTGAACATGACCGGCGACTTCATCGACGCGCGCACGGCGTACGACTGGGGCCTCGTCGAGCGGGTCGTGCCACGGGAGGAGCTCGAGGAGGCGGCTCTCGTGATCGCGCGCACGATCGCGGAGCGCTCGCCCGTGGCGATCGGCGTGCTGCGGGAGCTCGCAAGGACGACGCGCGATCTCCCGCTCGAGGAAGGCCTCCGCCGCGAGGCCGACGGCTTCCGCCGCTGCCTCGCGAGCGAGGACGGCCTCGAGGGCGTGACCGCCTTCCTCGAGAAGCGCGAGCCGCAATTCACGGGGCGATGATGCGGATCGCCGGTGGCAGGTTGCGCCGGGCATGCCCGGCGCCTACATCGTCGCTCCCGTTCGCAGGTGCCGGCGTAGGTGCCGGGCATGCCCGGCACCTCCAACTACCGACATGAAGGCTGCCGTCCTCGAGGGAACGGGCGGCCCGGAGAACCTCGTCGTCCGTGACGTCCCCGAGCCCGAGCCCGCCGAGGGCCAGGTCGTCGTCGACGTCCGGGCCGCCGGGATCAACTTCGCCGACGTCCTCGTCCGCACCGGGAACTACCCGCAGATGCCGGAGCTCCCGGCCGTGCTCGGCGCGGAGATCGCGGGCGAGGCCGAGGGAAGGCGAGTCATGGGCTTGACGCGCGCGCGAGGAGGCGGCTATGCAGCCCGGGCAGCCGTCGAGCGGCGCTGGCTCTTCCCCCTGCCCGAGGGAGCGAGCTTCGCCGAGGGCGCCGCTTTCCCGATGGCGTTCCTCACCGCGTGGATCCCGCTCACGCAACTCGTCCGCATCGGCTTCGGCTCGCGCGTGCTCGTCACGGCGGCCGCCGGCGCCGTCGGAACCGCGGCGATTCAGCTCGTGAAGACGCTGAACGGGCGGCCGGTTGCCGCGGTCGGCAGCGAGGAGAAGCTCGAGCTGACGCGCTCCCTCGGCGCCGACGAGGGCGTGACCTACGAGAGTCTCGGCGAGCTCGAGCCGTTCGACGTCGTGTTCGACCTCGTCGGCGGAGACGTCTTCAAGACGTCGCTCGGTCTGCTCAAGCCGCTGGGCTCCGCGGTCGCGGCCGGCTACGCGGGCGGGCTGTGGGAGGACGTGAGCCCGACCTGGCTCGTTGGCCGCAACATCGGCGTCCACGGCTTCTACCTCGGCCGCCTGACCGCGCTGCGCCCGGATCTCGTCGAGCAGGCGGCGGCAGACGTCCTGCGGCTCTGGGAAGGTGGCGTCGTCCGCCCGATCGTCGGGCACGAGCTACCGCTCGACCAGGCCGGCGAGGCGCACAGGCTCATCGAGGAACGACAGACGACAGGAAAGGTGGTTCTCATTCCGTGACAGCGCTCGTGACAGGGTCGGCGGGCGGCATCGGCTCCGCGATCGTCTCGAAACTCCGTTCCGAGGGCTTCACGGTCCAGGAGCTCGATCTCGTCAACGGCTTCGACGTCTCCGATCCCGAGGCGTGGGAGCACGTGGGATCGGTCGATCTCGCGTGCCTGAACGCGGGCGTCATCACCGGAGACGGCGGCGAGATCACGACGCTGACCGACGAGCAGTACCGGCGCGCCCTCGGAGTGAACGTCGACGGCGTCGTGTTCGGCGTCCGCCGGCTCGACCGCGTCATGCCGAAGGGCAGCACGATCGTCGTCACGGCGTCGCTCGCCGGGCTGACCGCGATCCCGGACGACCCGATCTACGGCCTCACGAAGCACGCGGTCGTCGGCTTCGTGCGCTCGGTCGCGGAGCAGCTCGCCGCCCGTGGAATCCGGATCCAGGCGGTCTGCCCCGGCTGGGCGGACACGCCGCTGACGACCGACGAGTTCCGGGAGGAGCTCGAGGAGCGCGGCTACCGGTTGCTCGAGCCGTCCGCGGTCGCGGAGGGCGTCTGGGCTGCGTACAAGAGCGAAGGCACCGGCGAGGCCTGGATCGTCCAGCCCGGCCGGGAGCCGCTGCTCTACGAGTTCAAGGGCGTGCCGGGACCCAGGTAGCCCTGGGGTCAGGCTTCAGCCTGGACCTCGTCTCTGGGTTGATCGCTTCAGTCCAACATCGGGGTCAGGCTGAAGCCTGACCCCGCGCGGGAGTCCAACATCGGGGTCAGGCTGAAGCCTGACCCCGCGCGGGAGTCCAACATCGGGTCGGCTGAAGCCTGACCCCGCGCGGGAGTCCAACATCGGGGTCAGGCTGAAGCCTGACCCCGCGCGGGAGTCCAACACCGGGGTCAGGCTTCAGCCTGACCCCACGCGGGAGTCCAACACCTGGGGTCAGGCTTCAGCCTGACCCCACGCGGGCGCTCAGTCGAAGCGCCAGCCGTCGCCGGCGGCGAACGACTTCAGGATCCGCCGCGAGACGACCATGCGGTGCACCTCGTCCGGGCCGTCGTAGATCCGCGCGCTCCGCGCGTTCATGAGCATCCCGGAAAGCGGCGTGCGGTCGGTGAGGCCGCGCGCGCCGTGCACCTGCACCGCCCGGTCGATCACGTCGTTCAGCACGCGCGCGGCGTAGAACTTGATCACGGAGACCTCGACGCGCGCCTCGTCGCCCTGGTCGATCTTCTGCGCCGCGTCGAGCGTCAGCAGCCGGCACGCCTGGATCTCGGCGGCCGAGTCGGCGACCCAGTTCTGGACCGTCTGCTTCTCGGCGAGCGGACCGCCGAAGGTCTCGCGCTCGAGCGCGTAGGAGCACATCAGCTCGAACGCGCGCTGCATCTGGCCGAGCCAGCGCATGACGTGGTGGATGCGGCCGGGGCCGAGGCGCTTCTGGGCGATCCGGAAGCCCTCTCCAACCCCGCCGAGGGTGTTCTCGGCCGGCACCCGCACGCCCGAGTACGTGACCTCACAATGCGTGGTCCAGCCGTGGCCACGGTGGCCGAGGACCGGCACCGGCGCGATCTCGATGCCGGGCGCGTCCGCGGGGACGATGATCTGGGTCGCGCGCCGATGCGGCTCCGCTTCGGGATCGGTGACGGCCATGACGATCCCGAAACCCGCGCCCTCGGCACCCGAGGAGAACCACTTGTGCCCGTCGATGACCCACTCGTCGCCGTCGAGCACGGCCCGCGTTCGCAGCCCGGTCGGATCCGAGCCCGACACGTCCGGCTCGGTCATCGAGAAGAACGAGCGGACCTCCCCCGCGACAAGCGGCCGGAGCCAGCGCTCCTTCTGCTCGTCGGTGCCGACCTGCCAGAGGATCTCGCCGTTCCCCGCGTCCGGCGCCTGGCACCCGAACACGAGCTGCGCCCAGAGCGAGCGCCCGATCTCCTCGTTCAGGAACGCGTAGACGAGGAAGCTGCCGCTCGAGCCACCCGCTTCGGGCGGAAGGTGCGGTGCCCAGAGACCCTGCTCGCGCGCGAATCCGCGCAGGCGCGCCACGAGCGCGTCCGCTTCGTCGTCCTCGCGGTCGAGCACGGCTTCGTTCGGATACACGTGCTCGTCCATGAAGGCGCGCACGCGGGCGCGGAGCTCGAGCACCTCGTCGGTCGGGCGGAGTTCCGCGATCGCCACGGCGTTAGCATCGCACGCGACGATGCGACTCGGCTTCTACATGGGCTACGCGCCGCCGGGGACGAGCCCGCTCGAGCCGATCGCGCTCGCGCAGGAGGCGGAGCGCCTCGGCTACGACTCCGCGTGGGCGGCGGAGGCCTGGGGCACCGACTGCGTGAGCGTCCTCGCCTGGCTCGGGGCGACGACCACGACGATCAAGCTCGGCTCGGCGATCATGCAGATCCCGGGCCGGACCCCCGCCAACACGGCGATGACGGCAGCGACGCTCGACCTGCTCTCCGGGGGCCGCTTCCTCCTCGGGCTCGGCACGTCAGGGCCGCAGGTGGTCGAGGGCTGGCACGGGCAGCCGTGGGGGAAGCCGCTCGGGAAGACGCGCGAATACGTCGAGATCGTGCGCGCGGCGCTGCGCCGCGACCTCCTCGAGCACCATGGGGAGCACTACGACATCCCGGTGACCAACGGGACGGGCCTCGGCAAGCCGCTCAAGCTGATGGCGCGCCCGCTTCGCTCGGAGATCCCGATCTACATCGCGGCCATCTCGCCGAAGGCCGTGTTGCAGGCGTGCGAGATCGGTGACGGCTGGCTGCCGATCTTCTGGTCCCCGGAACGCTCCCGCGAGGCGTTCGCGGACGCGCTGGCGAGGACGAGCCCGGAGTTCGACGTCGCGCCGAGCGTCCCCACGATCCTCGTCGACGACGCGCAGGCAGGCCGCGACTTCCTCAAGCCGTACTACGCGCTCTACGTCGGCGGGATGGGCGCACGCGGCAAGAACTTCTACAACGACCTCATGCGGCGATACGGGTACGAGGGCGAGGCCGAGGCCATCCAGGACGCGTACCTCGACGGGCGCAAGCGAGACGCCGCGGAGCTCGTCCCGGACGCCTTCGTGGACGAGGTCGCGCTCGTCGGGCCGAAGGAGCGACTCGCCGAGCGGCTGGAGGCCTGGCGGGAATCGGGCGCGACGACGCTGCTCGTCTCCACGCAGCAGCCGGAGGCGTTGCGCGCGCTGGCCGAGCTCGCGCTGTGAGTCGCATGCGCAGCGAAGTCAGGCGCTCGTGAGCGCCTCCGCGGCCGCCTCTGCGAGATACGGCACGCCCTGCTCGAAGCGGGCCGCCCGCTCGTCCTCGGTGCCGAGCTCCCCGCGCAGGAAGCGTCCGTAGATCGCCTCGCAGAAGACCGCCGCCTTCCAGAGGGCGAGCGCCTCGAACCACGGGAGCGAGTCCAGGACGCGGCCGCTCCCCGCGATGTAGCGCTCCGCGAGCTGCGACCTCGAAGGGAAGCCCGGGAAAGCGGTGATCGGCGACGTCCCGAGCGGATTCGGAGGCCCGCCCGGCTCGCTGTAGGTCGCGAGCAGGTAGCCGACGTCGGCGCGCGGGTCGCCGATCGCCCCCATCTCCCAGTCGAGCACGGCGAGGATGCGTGACGGCTCGTCGGGCGCGACCATCGTGTTGCCGAGCCGAAAGTCGCCGTGGACGACCGTCTCCGCCAGCGGCGGCGGAACACGATCGCCGAGCCACGCGCCGACCCGATCGACCTGCGGGAGCTCGCGGGTCTTGTTCACCTCCCAGAGCTGCGCGAACCGCCGCACCTGGCGCTCGTTGTAGCTTCCCGGGCGCGCAAAGGCGGCAAGCCCTGGGCTACTCACGTCGGCTGCATGGATCTCGACGAGCGAGTCGACGAGGTCGTCTCCGAGACGTCGCCGCGCGGCCTCGCCCTCGAGCCCGGGCAAGAGCTCGTCCGTCGGGACGAACCCCTCGAGGTACGTCATGACGTAGAAGGGAACGCCGAGCACGCTCTCGTCCTCCCCGACCGCGACGATCGTCGGCAGGCGCGCGAATCCGGCTTCGCGCAGCGCGAGCTGGAGCCGGGCCTCACGCACGACGTCGTGCGCGGAGGGCGGCAGGGGCGGGCGCGGTGGCCGGCGAAGCACGAAGCGGCCCTCGTCGCGCTCGAGCAGGAACGTGAAGTTCGAGCCGCCGCCCTCGCCGATGCGACGCGCTCGCACCTCGCCGGCACCGAGGCCGTGCTCGTCCAGGAACGCACGAACACGATCGAGCACGAGCAAAGGCGGCTTCGACAGTCCATCGGCCGCGGCCGCCGTCTCGACGATGTCGAGCGACTGAGCTGGCCCGGGCGAAGCTGGCATCCGTGCGATCCTATGCCCGCCTATGCGCCGCCGGCTCTATCTCATGAGGCACGGTGCCGTGTCGTACTTCGCCGGCGACGGGAGGCCCGTCCAGCCCGACGAGGTCGACCTGAACGAGGCCGGACGCGCGCAGGCCGAAGCCGCCCGCGCACTGCTCGAGCCGGTCGCGCTCGACCGCGTGCTCACGAGCGGGCTCCCCCGAACGGTGGAGACGGCGGCGATCGTGGCTCGGGGCCACGAGCCGGAGATCGAGACCTGGCCGGACCTTCGCGAACTGCGTGGAGCACGGCTCTCGTCGATCCCCGCGAACGAGCTCGAGAACGAGTTCGTCCACGCGTTCCGCGGGATCGTCCCGAACGAGAAGCGCTTCCTCGGCGGGGAGACGATCGGCGGGCTCTTCGACCGGGTCCTGCCCGCGCTCGAGCGGCTCTTCGCCGACGACGAGTGGGACTCCGCGCTCGCCGTCCTGCACGGCGGCGTCAACCGCGCGATCCTCTCCTACGCGCTCACGGGCGAGCACATGTTCCTCGGCCACTTCGAGCAGGCGCCGGGCTGCGTGAACGTGCTCGACGTCGGTGACGCGTGGCCTGCGACGGCGATCGTGCGCGCGGTGAACGTCGCGCCGCTCGACCTCCTCCATGCCTCTACCCGGCAGACGACGATGGAGGGGTACTGGGCCGAGCTCGAGCCGTTCCGTCACCTCATCGGAAACGAGTAGGGGCCGGGCAGGCCCGGCCCCTACTGTCCTGCGTAACCGCTGGAGCTATCTCCCGCGGGACGGTCGCCCCTCGACGAGCTGGCCGAACGGGACCCAGCGCCGGAGGCTCGAGTTGAACCGCTGGAGCTGCATCTGGCTGACGATGAAGCGATCCGTCCGCGATGACTTCTGGACGACGCCCGGGAGCAGGAACTTGTTCGGGTAGTTCATGCTCAGGAGCGCTGCCATCAGGCTGGCACGGGTCGGGTTCTTCCCGGCCTTGTAGAGGACCTGGACGAACGTTTCCGCCTTCGCGACGCCGTAGTAGACCTGCGGGTCGTTCACGGTCGCGCCCCCGCCGTACCGCTGGATGATGGTCCTGTACTGCTTCATGGCGGCGTCGTTGTTCCACTTCGGATCCTGCGGATCCTTGGCGTAGCCGATCGTGATGATGCCGTTGACGTACGGCGCCCCGGCCGACGCGAGCGCGGCGTCCATCGCCGGCTTGATCGCCGCGACGGAGTTCATGTAGATCTGCTCCGGGTTGAAGCCCAGAGCCCGGCCCGTGGCGAGCGTCCGCACGGTCGGCGTCGGCAGCTGGAACACCGCGAAGATCGTCGCCCCACTCGCCCGAACGCGGGTCATCTGGGCCGCGACCGACGTTGCCGTCGTCTCGACCGCCTCCGTCGCGACGACGTTCTGGTCGGCGTACTGCTTCCCGAGCACCGCCCGGAAGCCGTACAGGTAGTCCTTGCCGTAGTCGTCGTTCTGGTAGACGATCGCGATCTTCTTGCCGCGGTGGTTCGCCTTGAGGTGGAGCCCGTAGAGGCGGCCCTCGGCGATGTAGTCCGGCTGCCAGCCGGTCGTCCACGGGTACTCCTTGTACTGCGTGCCCCAGTACGACGCACCAGTCGAGACGAGCGCCTGCGGCACCCGTTGCTCGTTCATGTACTGGCGCGCGCCGAGCACCGGCTCCGTCCCGAGCTGGCCGACGGTCGCGAAGACCTTGTCCTGCTCGACGAGACGAGCCGACAGCTGACGCGTGTTCGCGGGGTTATACCCGTCGTCGTAGTACTTCCAGATGATCCTGCGGCCCATGACGCCGCGCTTGCCGTCAGGGCCCTTGCGCGCGTTGATGTAGGCGAAGTACGCCTTCATCCCTACCGGGATCGGCGCGTACGACGCGGCCGGCCCCGTGAGCGGGAACGTCCCGCCGATGGTGATCGTCTTCGCGGTGACGCCGGGAGCCTGCTCCGCACCTCCGACCGCACCCGAGACTGTGAACGCAAGCGCAGCGATCAGAACGACCGCACTCACGATGAACTTTCGCACCGACTCCTCCTTCGTAGCCTCCGTGACCCTGCCTGCCTGTCAGCCGCGAGAGTACCCTGGCCGCCCGCGCTCCGCCAGAGGTCGGGTGCTGGAGAGGATGTGCCGCGAGGCGCGACGTCGTGCGAGTCCGAGTCGGGCGAGAGACCAGGGCATGTCGCCTTCACACCGTTGCGCCTCCTCGGGCGCAATGATTACAAATCGCCGCGCCTGTTTCAAAACATGCGGTCGTCGATGTTCCGAAGTCGCGGTATGCTCGCCGGCGTGAGCGCGCCGACGAGAACCGCTGCCAGGCGCGGCCGCCCTGCGGCGGCCAGCCGCGAGGACGTGCTCGGAGCAGCGCTTCACCGGTATCTGCACGGAGAGCGCGTGGACGTCCAGTCGCTCGCGGGCGAGCTCGGGCTCGGTCGCACGACGATCTACCGCTGGTTCGGGTCGCGTGACCGGCTGATCGGCGAGGTCCTGATCCGCGCGGCAGATCCGGTCCTCGACGAGGCGCGCGCGCAAGCCCGTGGTCGCGGCGCGCGCGCGCTCCTCGAAGCGTTCGACCACGTCAACCGGAGCTTTGCCGCCGCCCCCGCCCTGCGCCAGTTCGTGGAGCAGGAGCGCGAGACGGCGCTGCGGATCATGACCTCGGGCTCGGGAGTCGTCCAGCCGCACATGGTGTCGCGGATCCGGGCGTGGATCGAGGAGGAGGTCGAGCGCGGCGCCTACGACCCGCCCGTCGACCCCGCGACGCTCGCGTACGCGATCGTGCGCCTGGCCGAGGCGTTCATCTACAACGACACCGGGCCGGGGCTGCGCAGCGACGTCGACCGCCTGCGGGAGGTCGAGGCCGCGCTGCTCGGGATCCGGCTGTAAGGGCGAGGGCGAGGCAAGCCTCGCCTCTACGAGCCGAGGCCGATCTCGACCGCGAGCGCCTCCGCCTCGTCCAGCTCCTCGGCGAGCGCGTCGATCCCGCTCTCCCAGATGCTCGTGTCGGTGAGGTCGAGGCCGACGATCTGCGCGAGCTCCTCGGGAGGACGGGAGCCACCCGCCCGGAGCACCTCGAAGTAGGGCTCGACCATCGCCTCGCCCTCGACCTCGTAGCGCCGGAAGATCGCGAGCGCGAAGAGGAACCCGTACGCGTACGCGTAGACGTAGCCGGGCGTGCTCAGGAAGTGCGGGATGTAGCTCCACCAGGTTCCGTAGCCGTCGATGTCCACCGAGTCCGCGAAGAGCTTCTCCTGCATCTCGAGCCAGAGCTCCTCGAGCCGCTCGACCGAGAGCTCGCCCTGCGAGCGGCGCTCGGTGTGGACCGCGTCCTCGAAGCGGTTCATCGCGATCTGGCGGAAGACCGTCGCGATCGAGTCCTCCATGCGTCCTGCTAGGAGATTCAGCCGCCGGGTCGGGTCCTCCTCGAGGGCGAGCAGGCGCTTGAACGTCAGCGCCTCGCCGAAGACGGACGCGGTCTCCGCGGTCGTGAGCGGCGTGTCGGCGTTGAAGAGACCGAGCGGCTGGGCCATCCAGCCGTGGAGGCCGTGGCCGAGCTCGTGCGCGAGCGTGAGAATCGAACGCCGGTCGCCCGTGAAGTTCATGAGGACGTACGGGTGCACGCCGGGCACGCTCGTCGCGCAGAACGCGCCCGTGCGCTTGTTCTCCCGGACGGGCGCGTCGATCCACTGCTCGGTGAAGAAGCGTTCGGCGACGTCGCCCGCCTCCTGCGCGAAGTCCGAGTACGCGCCGACGACGATCTCGCGCGCCTCCTCCCAGGACACCTTGCTCGGGTCCTCGCCGATCGGCGCGAAGCGGTCGTAGTGCGTGAGGCGGTCGAGCCCGACGAGCTTCGCCTTCAGCGTGTAGTAGCGCTGGACGACGTCGTAGCGCGACACGGCCGCGTCGATGAGGGCCTGGACGGCCTCGTCCGTGGTGTCGTTCCGGAGGTTCCGGGACGAGATCCACGTCGGATAGCCGCGCAGGCGGTCGTCGATCGACTTGTCGAGCAGGATCGTGTTGAAGATGAAGGAGCGCGTGCGGAGGCCCGGCTCGAGGGCCTCCGTCACCGACTCGGCCGCCGTGCGCCGGACGTCGCGATCCGCGGAGTAGAGCTTCGACATCGCCTCCTCGAACGAGATCTCGGCTCCGTCGAGCGAGACGCGGAGCGCCCCCAGGAGCTCCTCGTGCAGGCGGCCCCAGGCGCTGACACCCGAGACGGTCTTCTCCGTGACGATCTTCTCCTCGGGCTCGGAGAGCAGGTACGGGCGAAACTTGCGCAGCGACGTGATCCAGTGGCGCCAGCGCTCGAGCTCCGGTGCCTCGAGCAAACCGGCCGCCGCCTCGTCCTCGATCGCCGCGATCTCCAGGCCGAAGAACAGGAGCTGGGTATCGAGCGCTGCGCCCTTCTCGGTGACGCGGGCGACGAGCGCGCCGCGCGGCGAGTCGGCCATGTCGGTCGCGAAGTGGAGATGCGCGAAGTAGCCGACGCGCGTCAGGACTTCTTCGATGTGCTCGCGCTCCGCGATCGCGTCGGCGAGCTCGGCGGCCGAGAGACCGGCGACCTTCCCGTAGTAGCGCTCGCGGAACGCCGTCGCTGCCGTTTCCGCCTCTTCGATGTGCTCGTCCAGTCGTGGATCGTCACTGCCTTCGTAGAGGTCGGAGAGGTCCCACGCGACGTCTTCCGCACCCGTCAGCTCTGTAGTCGTCATGGCCGGACTCTAGTCAAGCGCTCCCACGAGCCGATCCCCGATCAGGGTGATCTGCTCGTCGTCCGAGTGGTTCAGGTGCTGGAGGAAGACTCGGGTCACGCCGAGCGCGCGGAGCTCCTCGATCCTCGTCGCGACCTCGTCGACGGTGCCCACGAGCCAGCGGTCGTTGCGCTCCGCGATGAGCTGCTCCGGGTCGGTGCTGCCGCCCTGCGCGTCGAGGAAGCGGCCGACTCGCTCGGCGACGTCGGCTCGATCCTCGCCGACGAAGCATGCCGTCATCACGGAGAAGGCAAGCGTCGCGGGGTCGCGGCCGGCGTCTGCGCACGCGCTGTCCAGCCTCTCCTTGCGCTCGCGTAGCTCGTCGTTCGGCGCTCCCAGCGTGTTCACCTCGGTCGCGTAGCGGGCAGCGAGCGCGGCGAAGCGCGGCTTCCCGGTCCCGCCGAGGACGAGCGGGGGATGCGGCTGCTGGACGGGCTTCGGGAGAGCCGTCTGGCCACGGAGCGTGTACGCGGCGCCCTCGTGGTCGAATCCGTCCTCCGTCCAGGAGCGCACGACCACCTCGACCTGCTCGGCGAAGAGGTCGAACCGCGCTCTCGCGTCGAGGAACGGGAAGCCGTTCTCGATGTGCTCGCGCTCGTACCAGCCCGCACCCATCCCCACCTCGACACGGCCCGCGGAGATGTGGTCCACGGTCACGGCCATGCGCGCTAGGACGCTCGGGTGGCGGTACGTCGCGGGCGAGACCAGCGTTCCGAGCCGGATGTGCTCGGTAACCGCAGCCAGCCCGGCGAGGGTCGCCCACGCATCGAGCGCGCCGGCCTGCTGCCGGACGATCGCGGTGTAGTGATCCGACCGGAAGAGGCCCTCGAAGCCGTGCCGTTCGGCAAGCGTCGCGAGCCGCGTCCAGTCGTCCCACGAGACGCCCTCCTGTCCTTCGATCATCAGGCAGAACCTCATAGCTCCTCGACTCTCGTGGCCGGTCGCCGGCAGACGAAGCGCTCGCAGACATAAACGGCGGTCTGGCCGTCCACGAGGTCCTTGCCCGCGAGCAGCGGCACCTCCTCCGACGGGCCCACTGCGACGACGGTGTTCGGCTGGAACGGGTCGAGCGCAGCGCGTGCCAGCGGCGAGTGCACGTCGCCGGCGATCGCAATCTCGTGCGGCGGGCTGAGCCACAGGTCGAGCCCGGCGAGCGCCCACGCGAACGCGCCGGGGGCGCGCCCGATCGCCGGCTCGACGAGGCGGAAGACGCCGACAGCGCGCCGCTCGAGCTCGTCGTCGCCCCACAGCCGGGAGAGCCGCAGCAACACCCAGGCGAGCATGGAGTTGCCCGACGGGATCGGCGTGTCCTGGAGGTCCTTCGTGCGCGGGACGCGCTCGTCGCCATCAGCAGCCGCGAGGTAGAACCCGCCGTGCTCCTCGTCTTCGAACAGCTCGACCGCGAGCCGCGCAAGCCGGTTCGCCTCGAGCAGCCAGCGCACCTCGCCGGTCGCGGCGTGCAGCTCGACGAGACCGTTCGCGACGTTCGCATAGTCGTCGAGGAACCCGGGCCCGCTCGCCTGGCCGTCGCGGACGGACCGGAAGAGGCGACCGTCTCCGCCAGACAGCGACCCGAGGAGGAAGTCGCCGAGGCCGCGAGCGGCTGCAAGCCAGTCGTCGCGCTCCAGCCGATACGCGGCTTCCGCAATCGCCGCGAGGGCGAGGCCGTTCCACGAGGCGAGGGCCTTGTCGTCGCGGAACGGCTGTACGCGTTGCTCGCGGATGGCGAGTACGCGCGCGCGGAGCTCGGAGTCGAGCTCGCCGCGAACGACGAGCCGGCCGTGCTCGAACGCCTCGAGAAGACCGTTCGGGATCCCCGCTGCCGCGGCCTCTTCCTCCGTCCAGGTGTAGGTCAGCCCTTCGACGCCTTCCGTGTCGGCGTCCTGCGCCGAGGCGAGCCCGCCGCCTGGGAGCGCGAGGTCGCGGAGCATGTACTCGACCGTCTCCTCGGCCACTCCGCGGTAGCGCGGGCGGCCCGTGACCACCCAGGCGTGGAGGTACGTCGAGGCGAGGAGAGCGTTGTCGTACAGCATCTTCTCGAAGTGCGGGACGAGCCAGCGTTCGTCGACCGAGTAGCGGTGGAAGCCGCCGCCGACGACGTCGTACATGCCGCCCGCAGCCATCGCGTCGAGGGTCGCGGTGACCATCGCGAGCGACTCGGCGTCGCCGCGGCGCAGCAGCAGCTCGAGCGTCGATGCCGCCGGGAACTTCGGCGCGCCGCCGAAGCCGCCGAACTGGGGGTCGAAGGTCCGGGCGATCCCGCGCGCGGCCTCGCCGAGGAGCGAGGCGGTGAGGGGCTCGCGGGACGGTGGAGTGGTGGCGATCCCGCGGAGCGCCTCGTCGATCCGGTCGGCCTGCCGTTCGACGTCGCCACGCCGCTCGCGCCACGTCTTCGAGACCGCTTCGAGGACGTCGCGGAAGCTCGCGAGCCCGTGCCGCGGCTCCGGCGGGAAGTACGTTCCCGCGTAGAACGGCTTGCCCTGGGGCGTCATGAAGACGGTCGTCGGCCAGCCGCCGCTGCCGGTCATCCCGACGGTCGCCTCCATCGTCACGGCGTCGACGTCCGGGCGCTCCTCGCGGTCGACCTTCACGTTCACGAAGAGGTCGTTCATCAGCGCCGCGGTCGCAGCGTCCTCGAACGACTCGTGGGCCATGACGTGGCACCAGTGACACGAGCTGTAGCCGACCGACACGAGCAGCGGCTTGTCCTCGGCGCGCGCGCGCTCGAACGCCGCGTCTCCCCACTCGAACCACTCGACCGGGTTCTCCGCGTGCTGGAGCAGGTACGGGCTCGTCGCGGTCCCGAGGCGGTTCACGCGCTGAGCGTACGTGCCACTTGTCGGCGTCCGCCCGTAGGAGATGATCTTCAGGCCTCACCATCGCCGCGTCCGCTCGGGCTCAGGTTGTCGCCCGGCGCTGCCGGAAGTGCCTGACGACCTCGACCACCAGCCCGAGCGAAAGTGCGATACCGAGGGCTAGCGCGACGCCCCACAACGGGTGGTCCTCGAACGTCTTCCCGCCGAAGTAGCCGAGGAGCGCCGCGTAGGTCGCCCAGACGACCCCGGCGACGATGTCGTAGAGGATGAAGCGCCGCCACGGGAACGTCGGGATGTAGCCGGCGGAGAACGTCACCGCGGTGCGACCGCCCGGTATGAAGCGGGCGATGATGATGATGTACGCGCCGCGCTCGTCCAACGTGCGCTCGGCCCATTCCAGGCGCTGGTGCGCCTTCTCGCTTCGAAACCAGCGCTTCACCGTGCGCTCGCCGACGAAGTGGCCGATCCAGAACGAGATGTTGTCGCCGAGAATCGCCCCGGTGGCTCCCGCGAGGATGACGAGCAAGAGGTTCAGGTCCCCGGAGCTCGCCAGGTTCCCGCCGACGACGACGAGCGTCTCGCTCGGCACGAGCGGGAAGAAGGCGTCGATGGCGGCGATCGCGAGGATGACCGGGTAGGCCCACCACTCCCCGGACACCCACTCCACCATCCGATCGAAGTCGAGCCAGTCGGGCACGCGCGCATCCTCGCAGCCCGGAGCCGCGATGATTTGCGCGATGCCGTTCCTCCCCCTCTCGGGCATGCGCGTCGCGGACGTGACTACGTCCATCGCGGGGCCGTTCTGCGCCGAGATCCTCGGCGCGCTCGGCGCCGACGTCGTCAAGGTCGAGCGTCCCGACACCGGCGACGACGGCCGCGCCTGGGGGCCGCCGTTCTGGAACGGCGAGAGCGCGATGTTCCTCTCGGTGAACGCAGGAAAGCGCTCGCTTGCGGTCTCCCTCTCCGACGAGCGCGGGCGCGAGGCGGTGCTCCGCCTGGCCGAGCGTGCCGACGTCTTCCTGCAGAGCCTCCGGCCCGGGCTCGCCGAGCGGCTCGGGCTCGGCGCCGATGTCGTGCGCGCACGCAACCCGAGGCTCGTCTACTGCTCGATCGGCGCGTACGGGAACGCCGGCCCGCTGCGCGAGGAGCCGGGGTACGACGCGCTCATGCAGGCGGCGGGCGGCCTCATGAGCATGACCGGCGAGCCGGGCCGCTCCGGCGTGCGAGTGGGCTCCTCGCTCATCGACATGGGAACGGGGATGTGGGCGGCGATGGGCGTCGCCGCCGCGCTCCTCGAGCGCGAGCGGACCGGGGAAGGGACGGTCGTCGACACGTCGCTCTACGAGACGGCGCTCACGTACATCGGCTACCACCTCGTCGGCTACCTCGCCGACGGCACGGTCCCGACGGGGCAGGGAACCGTCTTCCCGATGGTCGCCCCGTACCAGGTATTCCCGACCCGTGACGGCGAGCTCATGGTCGCGGGCGGCAACGACCGGCTCTTCGCCGCCGTCTGCGAAGTCGTCAGCCTCCCGGAGCTCGTCGGAGACGAGCGCTTCCGCACGAACCCGGACCGAGTGCGGAACCGCGAGGCGCTCGTGGCGGTCCTCTCGGAGCGCTTCCGCAGCCGCGACACGAGCGACTGGCAATACGCGTTCCTGCACGCCGGAGTGCCGGCGGCGCCGGTGGCCGACGTCGCGGACGTCGTCGCCTCGGAGCAGACGGCGGCTCTCGGCGTCCTCCAGCACCTCCCCCACCCGCGCATACCCGACCTGCGGCTCGCCGCGCTGCCGATCTCGTTCGAGGGGGAACGCGCGCGGCACCGAATGCCGTCCCCGCTCGTGGGAGAGCACTCCGCCGAGGT
This sequence comes from uncultured Actinomycetes bacterium, assembly GCA_963848405.1. GTDB lineage: Bacteria > Actinomycetota > Thermoleophilia > Gaiellales > Gaiellaceae > GMQP-bins7. Next base: position 76,255 of record CAWKDP010000032.1, read on the forward strand.
GCTGCGCGAGCTCGGATACGAGGAGGCCGAGATCTTCGAGCTCGAGGCAGCCGGAATCGTGCGCATCGCCTGACCGGTCCGCGATCGCCATTTACGATGGCGACGTGACCGATCAACCGCTGGAGCCAGACGAGTCGAGGGCGCCCCGGACTCCTGGCGACGCCGAGCCCGAGCCCGAGGTCGAGCCCGAGGTCGAGCCCGAAGAGCCGACCACGCAGACGATGTCCTCGGCGCCGACGGAGGCAACCCCCCCTCCGCAGGCCGCGCCCCGACGGCTCTATCGAAGCAGTGACGACCAGGTCGTCGCAGGCGTCTGCGGCGGGCTCGGCGAGTACTTCGGCGTCGACTCGACCCTGATCCGGATCGGGTTCGTCCTGCTCGTGTTCGCCGGCGGCGCCGGGATCCTCGCGTACATCCTCGCGTGGATCTTCATCCCCGAGGCTCCGGCCGACGCGTCCGCAGCGGCGACCGCACCCGCAGCGCCGAGAGACGACTGGACGAGCGGGGCGGTCCTGCTCGGGCTCGCGTTCGTCGTGCTCGGCGCGTTCTTCCTCCTCGACGAGCTGTGGCCCGACTTCCTGTCGTGGAAGTACGTGTGGCCGATCGCGCTCGTCGCTGTCGGCCTGGCGATCCTCCTCCGCGGACGGAGATGACCGGCCGGATCGCGCTCGGTCTCGTGCTCCTCGGAGCCGGCGTTCTCGGCCTGCTCTGGGCGACGGGCGTGGTCGATCTCACCTACACGACTTGGATCGGCCTGGCGCTGATCGGCATCGGCCTCGTGATCGCGCTCAGCCCGGGCCGGCACGGCCTCCTCGTCGTCCTAGGGATCCTCGTCGCGCTCGCGGGCGTTCCCGCACTCCTCGTCGACGACGAACTCTTCGAGGGCGGCATCGGCGAGTCCACGGAGCGGCCGGAGTCGGCGTCCGACCTCGAGCCGTTCCGGCAGGCGATCGGGAAGCTCACCGTCGACCTGACCACGCCCGGGCTCACGCTGGACGGCACGACGGTCGAGGCGAGCATCGGGATCGGCGAGCTCGTCGTGCTCGTCCCGGACGACACGGACGTGACGCTCGACGCCCACGTCGGCGCCGGGCGTGTGGAGGCACTCGGCGATGAGGAGAACGGCGTCGACGTCGACGTCGACACCATCTCGGGCACGTCCGGCGCGCAGGAGGTCACGCTCGAGCTCGAGGCCGGGGCCGGGAACGTCCGCGTCGAGCGTGCCCCGTAGGGGCGAGATATATCTCACCCTCAAACGCGACCGTTCACGTCATTCGTACGAGATCGCCTCGAGCGGATCGAGCTTCGCCGCGCGCCGCGCCGGGAACACGGCCGCGACGATGCCGACGACGATCGCCGCGATGACGAAGATGATCACCTGGGTCGTCGGGAACGAGAACTCGATGAAGTCGACGCGCCAGATGAGCAGCGCTGCGAGGACGATCCCGAGCACGATCCCGACCGCTGCTCCGATGAGGGCCGTGATCACGCTCTCGTGGCGGATCATGCGCCTGATCTGGCGACGCGTCATCCCGATCGCCCGCAGCATCCCGATCTCGCGCGTCCGCTCGAACACCGTGAGCACCAGTGTGTTCACGATCCCGAAGAGGCTGACGATGATCGAGAGCGCGAGTAGCACGTAGAGGATGTTCAGGATCGAGCTGAGCGCGGAGATCTGGTTGTCGATGAAGGCTTCGCGCGTCTGCGCCTTCGCGTTCGGGAAGTCTGCGAGCGTACGGTCGAGAACCGCCTCGTTCGCGTCGGTCGGGCCGCCCTCCATCTTCACGAACGAGTAGAGGTTCCGCGGGTTCGGGATCTCCATGTCCCAGACCTCGCTCGACATCGTCACCTCGCCGAACGGCGATCCCCCCGCGGGAGGATCGAAGATGCCCTTCACCTCGAACCGCCTGCTCGTGCCGTTCGGGAAGGTGACCGTCACGGGAGACGCGATCGTGAGCCCCTCGTCCTCCGCCGTCCCATCGTCGACGAAGACGCCGTCCTGGCCGAGCGTCGAGAAGACCTCCTGCGACCCCTCCGTCCAGTCCATGTCGATCACCTGCGCCATCCCCGGGTCGACGGCGGTCGCGAACGTCGGGCCGCCGAACACGAGGACCTCGCCCGTGCGGACGTTCCCGACCGCGGTCACCCCCGGCGCCTGCGCAGCGGCCTGGGCCGCGTCGACGGGGATCGGGGAGAAGTTGTTCTGGGCCGTGATCGCGAAATCCCCGGTGAAGAGGTCGTTCACCGCGCCTCTGAACGAGGACACGATGCCCGCGGCGAGCGTGGCGACGAGCGTCACGAGCGCCAGCCCGATCATGAGCGCGGCCGCTGTCGAGGCCGTGCGCTGCGGGTTCCGCCGCGCGTTGTCGCGCGCGAGCATGCCCGCGACCCCGCCGAGGGCGGCCGCGGGCGCTCCGAGGACGCGTGCAAGCGGGCGTACGAGCCGTGAGGAGAAGAGCGCGACCCCGAGGAAGATGAGCAGCGCGCCGAGCCCCATCCAGATGAGGACCTGCGTCGTGTCCAGCCCGCTCCGGAAGAGCCCGTAGACGAGCGACGCGAAGCCGGCGATCGTCATGAGCACGGCGCCGATCCAGCGGAAGCGCTCGAAGCGCCCGGGCGGCAGCGTCGAGCCCTCGCGGACCGCGGCGATCGGCGGCACCCTCGTCGCCCGCATCGCCGGGCGTAGGCTCGCGAGCAGCGTGACGAGGATGCCGGCGAGCAGCGCGACGACGATCGTCCGCGTCTCGAACACGAGGCCGGTGTTGGGGAGCGTGAAGCCGACGGCGTCGAAGAGCCAGAAGAGGCCCTTCGCGAGCAGCAGCCCGAGGAAGAGCCCGACGATCGACGCGACGATGCCGACGACGAGCGCCTCGACGACGATCGAGCCGAGCACCTGGCGCCGCGAAGCCCCCAGCGTCCGGAGCGTGGCCAGCTCGCGTGTCCGCTGCGCGATCGTGATCGAGAGCGAGTTCGCGATCACGAACGAACCGACGAAGAGCGCGATGCCGCCGAAGGCGAGGAGGAAGCCCTGCAGGAACGTGATGAACTCGTTCGTCTCCTCCGCATCCGCCTCCGCCTGCTCGCTGCCGGTCTTGACCTGCGTGCCCGGCGGGAGGACCTCCTGGATCTGGGACACGAGCTCCTGCTCCGTCGCGTCAGGCTTCGCCGCGACGGCGATCTCGTCGAGCCGCCCCTCCTTCTTCATCAAGCTCTGCGCAGTCGGCAGGTCGAACCCCGCAAGCGTCGCGCCGCCGATCGAGAGCCCGGAGCTGAACTGCATGATCCCCGCGATCCGCATGCGCCGGACCGGGCCCTCGGCCTGGACGCCCACCGCCTCGCCGACCTCGAAGTCCTCCTTCGAAGCCGTCTCCTTGTCGATGACGACCTCGTTCGGGCCGGGCCACGAGCCCTCGATCAGCGTGAGCGGGTTGAACGGCGAGCTCGGTTCTGCGATCGAGAACCCGAGGTTCGGCGCCCCGCCGTACACGATCGCCTTGCCGTCCTCGCCGATGAGCTGGGTCGTGTCCGAGTCCACGCTGCCCTCCGCCTCGGCCACCGCGGGCAGCTGCTGCACCTCCGCGAGCAAGGACTCGTCGAAGGTCGGCTCCGTAACGCCGCTTCCTTCGGTGATGTCGAAGGCGGACTTGCCCGTGATGACGGCGTTCGAGCCCTGCCGGATGTCGGTGAAGATCTTGTCGAACGCCTGGTCGATCGAGTCCGTGAGGACGTAGGTGCCGCTGATCATCGCGACGCCGAGGACGATCGCAAGCGCGGTCAGCGCCGTCCGGAGCTTCCTGCTCAGAAGACCCCGGATGGCGAAGCGACTCATAGGCCGTCTGGCGGCCTAGGAGCGGGGAGGGGCGTGGGGAACCGGGAGGTTCCCCACGCCTTCAAGAAGAAGGGGGCGCCCTCGCCTTTCGCATGACAGGAATCCGCTCCCGCGGATTCCTGTCGCGGCAAAGCGTGCGGAAACATGGTTTCCCCCACGGGAGCGAGCCGAAGGCGAGCGACGCTCATTCGTAGGCGATCGCCCTGAGCGGATCGAGCTTCGCGGCACGCCGGGCTGGAGCGATCGCGGCGAGGATCCCGATGACGATTGCGACGATCGTCAGGACGATGAGCTGCAACCACGGGATCGAGAACCGAATGTCGTACTCGGCGAGCGCCCGGTTGACGAGCGCGGCGAGGAAGATGCCGAGCGGCAGCCCGACGGCCGCGCCGATGAGCGCGGTGATGATGCTCTCCTGGCGGATCATCCGGCGCACCTGCCGACGCGTCATGCCGATGGCGCGGAGCATCCCGATCTCGCGCGTTCGCTCGTACACCGACAGCACGAGCGTGTTGATCATCCCGAAGATGCTCACGAACACCGCGAGCGTGAGCATCACGTAGAGGAACGAGATGAACGAATTGAAGTCGGAGTCCTCGCGCTCGATCCACTCCTCGCGCGTCTCGAGCTGCGTGTCGGGGAAGCCGGCGATCGCCGCCTCCAGCTGAGCCCGGTTCTCGTCGTTCGGCTCGCCGGGGACATTGGCCCACGTCCAGCGGTTGCGGGGGCGGTCATAGAGGGAGTCGAAGAGCTCGTTCGAGACGTTCACGCTCTCGATCAGCGGGTAGAACGGCGGCGGCTCGAAGGTGCCGACGACGGTGATCTCTGCAGACTTGTCCGACGTCGAACGAAGCGTCAGGACGTCACCGACGGCGATGTCGTGATCCTCCGCGTAGTTCGAGCTGATGACGGCGTTCGTCGTGCCGAGCGTCTCGAGCACGCTCTCGTCGCCCTCACGCCAGTCGAACACGTAGGCATCGGCGATGGTGTCGGGCTCGATTCCGCCGACCTCCGTCGTCACGTCGCCGACCAGGCCCGCCTCCGATCGGACGCTCGTCACGGTCTCGGGGGCGGTCGACGCCGCGAGCGCGTCGCCCGCGGCCGCGACGAACGGCGTGTACCCGTCGAGTGAGGTGACGACGTAGTCGGCCGCGATCTGCTCCTCGATCGCCTCCCGATTCGAGACTTTCATCCCGTTCGTCAACGTCGCGATGAACGCGACCAGCGCGATCCCGATCATCAGCGCCGCAGCGGTCGCCGCAGTCCGACCAGGGTTCCGTCGCGCGTTCTCTCCGCCCGTCCGGGCGGCCACGCGATCGGGGACGACGCCGGGGAACTCGGCAGGCCACTCGGGCCGCCACCTCGTCACGGCCCGGCGGAGCCACATGACGAGGACGATCAGGGCGAGAACCGGGTTCAGCACGAGGCCACCGATGAATGCGCCGACGCGGCCGAGCGCCGACCCAGGGCCCCAGGCTCCGTAGCGCAAGAGCCAGTACGGGAGAAGCCAGAACGGCCACACGAGAACGGTGAAGGCGAAGGCAGCCCAGCGCCCGATCGGGCTCGAGACGACCGCGAGCGGCCGCACGAGGTGCGACGAGAGCATCGCGACGCCGACGAACAGAAGGAGCACGCCGCCTGCGATCGAGAGCAGTCGATCCGCGGTCCCGAGCTCGTCGACGAACATCGCCCGAGCCAGGATCGCAACCGCTCCGACCGCGAGGACGCCCGCGATCCACGGCACGAACGGCGCGAACCGCGACCGCGGGAGCGTCGAGCCCTCTCGCACCGCGGCGATCGGCGGGACGCGGGTCGCACGGATCGCGGGGAACAGCCCGGCCATGAGCGTGATGCCGACACCGACTGCGAGCGCGACGATCACGGTGCGCAACGCGAAGACGCGATCGGCACTCGGAAGCTCGACGCCTAGGCCGCGGAACAGGGCTTCGATGCCCTCTGCGAGCAGAACCCCGAGACCGAGGCCGATCAACGAGGCGAGCAGCCCGATGACGAGGGACTCGAGGATCACCGACCCGAGGATCTGGCGTCGCGACGCGCCGATCGTCCGCAGCGTGGCGAACTCGCGTGTGCGCTGGGCGACGGTGATCGAGAACGTGTTGAAGATGACGAACGCACCGACGAAGAGCGCGATACCGGCGAACGTGAGGAGGAAGTAGCGGAAGATCGCGGTGAACTCGCTCACCTCGTCCACCGCCTCCTCGGATTCCGCGGTCGCGCTCACGACTTCCGCGCTGTCCGGCAGCGCCGGCCCGATGGCGGCGACGAGCTCGTCCTCCGAGATGCCCTCCTGCGCCGCCACCGAGATCGCGTCGTAGTGTCCCTCGCGCTCGAGCAGCTCCTGCGCGGCCGGGATCGTGAAGACCGCGAAGCTCGCGTTCCCGAGGCTGTCGAGGCTGCCGTACTGGGCAACCCCGACGATCTCGAACGCGCGCTTCGGCTGCAGCGTCGATATCTCGACCGAGTCTCCGATCTCGTAGCCGTGGTCGTCGGCCGTCCCGGCATCGATGACGGCCTCGTCCGGCGCGGCGGGCCACGTGCCCTCGACGACGTTCAGCGGGTTGAACTGACTGAGCGCGGGTTCGGTGTCGATGCCGAAGCCGAAGGTCGGCGCGCCTTCGGAGCTTGTGGCCTCTCCTTCGGGCGAGAGGATCTTCGTGTTCTGCTCGTCGAGGATCGAGCCGGTCGCGAGCGCGACTCCGTCCACGCCTCGCACGGTCTCGAGCAGCGACTCGTCGACCGGAGGGCCCGGAGGCTGCTCGCCGTCGATCGAGATGTCGAGGCCACGCCCCTTCACGACGGCGTCGGTTCCGGCGTACGACTCCGTGAAGAGCGTCTTGAACGCGGAGTCGATCGTGTCCGTGAGGATGTAGGTGCCGCTGATCATCGCGACGCCGAGGACGATCGCGATGCCTGTGAGGAGCGCGCGGAGCTTGCGCCCGGCGAGGCCGCGGAGGGCGACTTTGATCATCGGCCAACCTCGGTTGGACGATGATCGGGGAGGGGTGCGGGGAACCGGGAGGTTCCCCGCGCTTTCAGGAAGAAGGGGGCACCCTCGCCTTTCGCATGACAGGAATCCGCTCCCGCGGATTCCTGTCGCGGCAAAGCCTGCGGAAACATGGTTTCCCCCACGAACGCGAGCCGCAGGCGAGCGTTGGTCACGCCGCGGCGACCTCTTCCATCACCTCGAGGATGCGGTGCTGGTCGCACTCGCCCACCTCGCGCACGATCTGGCCGTCGGCGAGGAAGAGCACGCGGTTCGCCTTGGACGCGGCACGTGCCTCGTGCGTGACCATGACGATCGTCTGGCCGTACTCGTCGACCGAGCGGCGCAGGAGGTCGAGGATCTCGCCGCCGGTCTGCGAGTCCAGGTTCCCGGTGGGCTCGTCTGCGAAGAGGACGGTCGGCTTCGAGATGAGCGCTCGCGCGATCGCGACCCGCTGCTGCTGGCCGCCCGAGAGCTCGGCCGGGCGATGCGTGAGCCGGTCGCCGAGACCGACGTCCGAGACCACCTTGTCGAACCAGCCGGTCTCGGGCTTCTCCCCGGCGATCGTCAGCGGAAGGAGGATGTTCTCCTTCGCGCTCAGCATCGGCAGCAGGTTGAAGAACTGGAACACGAAGCCGATGTGCTCGCGCCGGAGCTTCGTCAGGTCGTTGTCGCCGAGCGTCGTGATCTCCGTGCCGGCGATGTCGACGTTGCCAGACGTCGGCTTGTCCAGGCCGGCAAGGATGTGCATCAGCGTCGACTTGCCCGACCCCGACGGCCCCATGACGGCGGTCGCCTTCCCGGGCGCGATGTCCACCGTGACACCTCGCAGGGCGTCAACCGCGGTGTCGCCTTCTCCGTAGCGGCGGGTCACGTCGCGCGCGACGACGACCGCCCCGTTTTCCTGCGCCTGCTCGCTCACTGCTCCCGCTCCTCAGGTCGATGAGCGGGGAAATCTACAGCCCTGGCGCCGAACGGCGTACGTTCCACCCCACGACTTCTCAGTCGTGATCGTCTTCCGCGCGGTTCGCGGCTAGCGCATGAGCGCGGCGGCCTCGGTGAGCACCTCGCCGAGGATCCCGGCGATCTCGTCGAACTCCTTCTGCGTCGCCACGAGCGGCGGCGAGATCTGGAGGACCGAGTCGCCGCGGTCGTCGGCCCGGCAGATGAGGCCCGCGTCGTAGAGGGCATTCGAGAGGTACCCGCGCAGGAGCCGCTCGCACTCCTGCTCGGAGAACGTCTCGCGCGTGTCCTTGTCCTTCACGAGCTCCAGCGCCCAGAAGAAGCCCGTACCTCGCAGGTCGCCCACGATCGGTAGGTCGAGGAGCTGCGCGAGCGTTGTGCGGAGGGCGTCCTCGCTTTCGCGCACGTGCTCGACGATCCGCTCCCGCTTCATGATCTCGATGTTCTTGAGCGCGATCGCGCACATCACGGGATGGCCGCCGAAGGTGATCCCGTGGGAGAACATCGAGGTCGCGTCGAGGAACGGCTCCATGACCCGGTCGGTCGCGATCACGGCGCCGATGGCCGCATACGACGAGGAGAGCCCCTTCGCCGAGGTGATCAGGTCCGGCCTGATGTCGTAGCGCTCCGAGCCGAACCAGGCGCCGACGCGACCGAATGCAGTTATCACCTCGTCGGCGGAGAGCAGGACGTCGTAGCGGGTGCAGATCTCACGCACTCCCTGCCAGTAGCCGGCGGGCGGCGTGAAGCAACCGCCGGCGTTCTGCACCGGCTCCATGTGCACGAGGCAGACCGTCTCCGGGCCCATGGAGATGATGGCCTGCTCGAGCTCGTCGAGCAGAAACCGGGTGAACTCCTCCTCCGTCTCCTCGGGCGGCCGGTGGTAGCGGTTCGTGTTCGACACGTGCCGCACCTCGGGGACGAGCGGCTCGAACGGCTCGCGGAGCGCGGGGATGCCGTTGATCGAGAGCGCGCCGAAAGTCGTCCCGTGGTAGGCGATGTGCCGCGCTACCGCCTTGTAGCGAGACGTTCCAGCCGCGGCGACGTGCTCGTCGTGCCGGATCTCCGGCGGGCTGCCCGACCCACGCGGATCCTTGTCGCCGCGGGCGGCGTAGTACTGGCGCGCGAGCTTCCAGGCCGACTCGACCGCCTCGGAGCCGCCGTTGACGAAGAACGTGCGGTTGAGGTCGCCCGGCGCGAGCGACGCCACCTCCGCCGCGAGCTCGATCGCCCGCGGGTGCGCGTACGACCAGTTCGTGTAGAAGGGCAGCTCTCGCATCTGCTCGTGCGCCGCCTGGCCGATCTCGTCGCCGAACGAATAGCCGATGTTCACGGAGAAAAGGCCCGCGAGCGCGTCCAGGTAGCGCCGGCCGTTCGAGTCCTCGAGGTAGCAGCCGTCGCCACGCACGATGATCGGCACGTCTGCCGTCGCGTACTCGGACATGCGGGTGAAATGCATCCACAGGTGGTCCTTGGCGGCCTTCTGCAGATCGAGCGAGGTGACGGTGGGCAGGCTCATGCGGCTCCTTGCTGTCTCTTGGCGCTTCGGTATTGCCAGAGGACGTTAGCGATGGCGATGGCGATCGCGATGAGGAAGATGCCGCTCGCGACGACGTTCACCTGCGGCGGCGACGCGACGCGGGCGATGCCCCACACGTAGACGGGGAACGTCTGCTCTCCGCCGGCGACGAAGTACGTGATGACGAAGTCGTCGATCGAGAGCGCGAATCCGAGCAGCGCAGCCGAGAGCATCGCCGGCGCGAGCAGCGGGAACGTGATCTTGCGGAACGTCGTGAGCTCGTTCGCGCCGAGGTCCGCCGCTGCCTCTTCGAGGTGCCGGTCGAACCCGATCAGGCGCGCCTTCACCGTGACCACGATGTAGCTGACGATGAACATCACGTGGGCGATGAAGATCGTCCAGAACCCGAGCACGAAGATCCCCGTCTGCTGGAGGAAGAGCGCGAGCAGCGAGGCGCCGAGGACGATCTCCGGCGTCGACATGGGGAGGAAGACGAGAAGGTTCGTCGAGGCGCGGCCGCGAAAGTGGTGGCGCACGATTGCGAGCGCGATCATCGTCCCCAGCGCGGTCGCGACGACGGTCGAGAGGACGCCGATCTGCAACGACCTGACGAGCGACTCGCGTAGGCCGATAGGCGCGTCCCAGTTAACCCAGTTGTCGAGCGTGAACCCCTGCCAGACGTAGTTGAACCGGCCCTCGGGGTCGTTGAAGGAGAAAAGGACGACGACCGCGATCGGCAGCATCAGGTAGGCGATGACGAGCATCGCGTACACCGTCAGCGCCTGACGCTTGACGACGGCCATCAGCCGGTGAGCTTCTCCGCGCCGACGACGCGCGCATAGACGAGGACGGCGACGACGATCGTCGCCATGAGGATGAAGGAGAGCGCTGACGCGGTCGGGTAGTCGAGCGACTCGAGGAACTTCGCCTGGATGACGTTCCCGATCATCTGCTGCTTCGGCGTGCCCAGGAGCTCGGCGTTGATGAAGTCGCCCGCGGCGGGGATGAACGTGAGCAGCGTGCCGGCGACGATCCCCGGCGCCGACAGCGGCAGCGTGACGTGCAGGAACGTCTGCACGGGAGATGCGTAGAGATCCTTCGCCGCCTCGAGCAACCTCGGCTCGATCTGCTCGAGCGAGACGTAGATCGGCAGCGCCATGAAGGGGAGGAAGTTGTAGGTGATCCCCGCGACGACTGCGAACGTCGTCGCAAGCAGCCGCTCGTCCTCGCCGAGCACGTGCGCCCACTGGAGCACGCCGACCACGGGTCCCTCGTCCGCGAGGATGTTGAGCCAGGCGAGCGTCCGGATCAGGTACGTGACGAAGAACGGGGCGACGATCGCGAGCAGGAAGACGTTCCGCCAGCGACCCGCCCGGAACGCGATCCAGTACACGAGCGGATAGGCGAGGACGAGGCACGCGACCGTCGCGATGGCGGCATAGAGGAACGACCGCAGCAGCTGCGGGTAGTAGTCGGAGATCGCCTCCGTGTAGTTCGAGAACTCCCACGTGAACTCGAGGGTCGGGTAGATCCCCGAGCGGAGCGACTGGTACCCGAGGTAGGCGAGCGGGACGAGGAAGAAGATCGCGAGCCACGCGAGCCCGGGCGAGAGCAGGAAGTAGGGCGTCGCGCCCTTCCTCCGATGGAAGAACGTTCCCATCTCACATCGGGGTCAGGCTGAAGCCTGACCCCGCCACAGGTCCAGGGTCAGGCTTCAGCCTGACCCCGCCACAGGTCCAGGGGTCAGGCTTCAGCCTGACCCCGGACTTCTCGCGCGACTCACGAAGGCAAGGCAAGCCTCGCCCCTACTGCCCTAGGACTTGCTGCCAGCGGGTGATTTGCTCCTCGTTGTTGAGCGCCTCCGAGTCGTACTGGTGCAGCTGCCCGAGCAGCGCGTCGTCGGGGAAGATGAGCGTGTTCGCCGCGGTCTCGGGATCCTCGGCCGCGAGCTCCTCCTTCGCACCCTTGACCGGCGTCACATAGTTGATGTACGCGGCGAGCTTCGCGGCGATCTCGGGCCGGTACACGAAGTTCATGTACGTGGACGCGGTCGGCACGCTGCCGCCCTTCGGGATGAACATGTTGTCCGTCCAGATCAACCCGCCGTCCGACGGGACGCCCCACTTGAGGTTCGGGTTGTCGAGGAGCAGCTGGATGACGTCGCCGGACCACGCAACCGAGGCCGCAAGGTCTCCGCTCGTGAGCGCCTGCGCGTAGTCGTTCCCGGTGAAACGGCGGATCTGCCCGGAGTCCACGCCAGCCTGGATCCGATCGGCGGCGCGGTTGAAGACGTCGTCGTCGACGGCCGCCGGATCGTCGCCGTTCGCGAGGATGACGAGCCCGACCGAGTCCGCCATCTCCATGAGCATCGTGACCTTGCCCTTGAGCTCCGGGTCCTCGAGCAGCTGCTCGATCGACTCGACCGGTCCCGTGACCTCCTCGTTCCAGGCGATGCCCGTCATGCCGGACTGCCACGGCAGCGAGTACTCGCGGTCGGGGTCGAAGGGCGGGCTCGCCTGCGCGTCGATGAGGTTCGAGATGTTCGGGATCAGGCTCTTGTCGAGCTTCTCGACCCAGCCCTGGGAGACGAGAAGCCCGGGGAAGCGCGAGTTGTCGGTGAAGACGAAGATGTCGCGGTCGATGCCCTGCCCCTGCGACAAGGGCCCCTGCACCTTCGCGAAGTACTCGGCGTTGTCGTTGATCTCCTCGAAGTAGTTGACCTTGATCCCCGTCTCCGCGGTGAACTGGTCGAGAGTCGGGCGCTTCTTCGTCTTCTCGTCCACGTCGATGTAGAACGGCCAGTTCGCGAAGTTCAGGACCGTCGCAAGCTCGCCGGAGGACTCACCGCCGTCGTCTCCGCCGCCGCCGCCACACGCGGCGAGCAGGCCTGGCACCGAGAGCAGCGTGAGCCCGGCGGCGCCGCGCCGGACGAGCTGGTTCCGGTTCATTCGGGGGTTCATGAGACCTCCTCCTTTGGTTCCGCAGCTTCGTCCCGGTCGACCACGAAGGTCGAATCCGGGCTCCAGGTCAACGTCACGCCGGACCTCGGCGCGGGAATTCGCCCGCCCGAGTCGATGTTCTGCGCAAAAACGTGGATGACGCCGAGCCGCGTCTCGACGACGACCTCGGTCGCGACGCCGATGTACGCGGTCTCGGAGACGGTGCCCGCGAGCTCGTTCGTCCCTCCGCCGGTGCCGCCAGACGACGAGATTCCGATCTTCTCCGGGCGGACGCCGACGGAGACCGCGCCGGTCCGCGCGCCGACGTCCGCGCGCACGAGCGTGCCGTCGTCGAGCCGGATCGCATCGGGTCCCTCGATCTTGCCCGGCAGCAGGTTCGAGGCTCCGAGGAAGCCGGCGACGAACGCGGTCGCCGGCCGCTCGTACAGCTCCTGCGGCGGCCCCAGCTGCTCGATGCGGCCGCGGTTCATGACCGCGATCGTGTCCGCCATCGTCATCGCCTCTTCCTGGTCGTGCGTGACGTGGACGAACGTGATCCCGACCTCGTGCTGGATCCGCTTCAGCTCGAGCTGCATCTGCTTCCGGAGCTTGAGGTCGAGCGCACCGAGCGGCTCGTCGAGGAGCAGGACCCGCGGGTGGTTGACGAGCGCCCGCGCGAGCGCGACGCGCTGCTGCTGCCCGCCGGAGAGCTGACGCGGCTTCCGGTTCCCGAACGGTCCGAGCCCGACGAGCTCGAGGATCTCCCGCACGCGCCCCTGGATCTCCCCCTTCGCGACCTTCCGCCGCTCGAGCCCGAACGCGACGTTGTCCGCGATCGTCATGTGCGGGAAGAGCGCGTAGCTCTGGAAGACGGTGTTGACGTCGCGCTTGTAGGGAGGCAGGCCGACCACGTCCTCGTCTCCTAGCAGGATGCGGCCCTCGGTCGGCTCCTCGAAGCCGCCGATCATGCGCAGGGTCGTCGTCTTCCCGCACCCGGAGGGCCCGAGGAGCGCGAAGAACGCGCCGCGCGGCACCTCGAGCGAGATCCCGTCCACGGCTGCCACGTCGTCGAACCGCTTGACGACGTCCTCGAGCGTCACGTCGACTGTTGCCGCAGTCACGCTCATCAGACGTCCGGCATCGGAACCACGAGGACGGGGACGGGCGAGCATGGACGAGCTTGTGCGGGACGGAGCCGAGGATGATCCCGGTCAGCGGCCGCTCGCTCGCCGACCCAACGACGATCATGCGGGCGTCGCGCTCGGCCGCGAGCGAGAGCAGCGCCTCGGCCGGCCGCTTCGGGACGAGCACCGGCTCGGCCTCGACGCCTGCCTCGGCGGCGCGTGCTACGCCGGCGTCCACCAGCGGGCGGCCGATCTCCTCGAGTGCGTTCCTCGCCTCGCGCCATTCGTCGCCGACGCTTCGGTGCGGCGGCTCGACTCCATATGCGATGACGAGCGTGTCGCCGAGCCCGGTCGCGAGCTCGATCGCCCGCGCGACCGCGGAGTCGGAGCAGCCAGATCCGTCGACGCCGACGACGATGGTGCGACTCAATGTTCGCCTCCCGAGGTTGCCGGTTGAGCGCCGCTTACGACTGCGGGGTCGACTGCCTCGAACGGCCGTCGCCCGAAGAAACGCTCGTGCCCGCCGAGGCGCCAGAGCGTGAGCAGCACCAGCCCGAACAACATGAAGCCCATGCCGATCACGAACGGGACGCCCATGCCGACGATCGTCTGGCCCGTGTACGAGTTCTCGACGTCGTAGTAGTCGATCGCCGACTTGACAAAGAGGTACCCGAGGATTGCCGCGCCGATGAGCGGGCCGACGCCGATGAAGAGGAAGTTCTTGATGGACTTCGTGAGCTCTCGGCGGAAGTAGATAGCGCACGCGAGCCCGGTGAGCGCGTAGTAGAACGCGATCATCAGCGAGAGCGCCGAGAGCGTGTCGTAGAGGGCGTTCTGGGACAGGATGTTGAGCGGCACGTACCAGGCGATCGCGAGCCCGGCGATCACCGCGGTCGAGAACCACGGCGTGTGGAAGCGCGGATGGACGGCGGCGAAGACGCGCGGCAGTGCGCTCTGCCGGCCCATCGAGAACGACGTCCGCGACGAGGGGATGCGTGCTCATCTCGACGGCTGCCCGGTCACTCGGCCAGCTTCACGGCGACGTGCTTGATCCGGGTGTACTCCTCCATCGAGTAGAGCGACATGTCCTTCCCGTAGCCGGACTCCTTGAAGCCGCCGTGCGGCATCTCCGAGGCGAGCGGGAACAGGTGCTCGTTCACCCAGACGGTGCCGAACTCGAGCTTCGCCGCGACCTTGAGCGCCCGTCCGACGTTCTCCGAGAAGACCGACGCAGCGAGCCCGTAGCGCACGCCGTTGGCCATCTCGATCGCCTCGTCGTCCGAGGGGAACGGCTGCACCGTGACGACGGGGCCGAACACCTCGTTCTGGACGATCTCGGCATCCTGGGTGACGTCGGTGACGACCGTCGGCTTGACGAAGAACCCGCGGTCGCCGAGCGCCTCGCCGCCCGTGACGATGGTCGCCTTCGCCGCGGTCGCGCGCTCGAGGAAGCCGAGCACCCGCTCCTGCTGCTCGGCGGAGATCACCGGCCCCATCTCGATCTCGTCGTCCGTGCCCGGGTCCCCGACGCTCATGCCTTCCACGGCCTTCACCGTCTCGGAGAGCACGTCGTCGTAGATCGCCTTCGAGACGAGGATCCGCGACGACGCAGTGCAGTCCTGCCCCGAGTTGAAGTAGCCGCCGATCTTCACGGCCTCCGCGACGGTCGCCGGGTCGGCGTCGTCGAGCACGACCATCGGCGCCTTGCCGCCGAGCTCCAGGTGCAGTCGCTTGACGGTGTCGGCGGCGTTCTTCGCGATGATCTTCCCCGTGGCGGTGTCGCCCGTGAGCGACACGAGGCGGATGTCCGGGTGGCGCACGAGCGCGTCGCCGGCCGGGATCCCGTCGCCCGTCACGACCTGGAGGACGCCCGGCGGGATCACGTCTTGCGCCAGCTCGCAGAAGCGCAGCAGCGTGAGCGGCGTCTGCTCAGCGGGCTTGATGATCTGGACGTTGCCTGCGGCCAGCGCCGGGCAGATCTTCCAGATCGCCATGTACAGCGGGTAGTTCCAGGGACAGATCCCCGCGACGATCCCGAGCGGCTCGCGACGGACCATCGACGTGTACCCCTCGACGTACTCGCCGGCCGATTTTCCCTCCAGGTTCCGCGCCGCGCCTGCGAAGAAGCGGAGGCAGTCGGACATCGCCCCCGGCTCGTCCTTCGCGACCCACCAGGGCTTGCCGACGTTCTGCGACTCGAGGCGAGCGAGCTCCTCGGCGTTCTCGTCGATGACGTCGGCGAGGCGGAGCAGAAGCTCCATGCGGTCCTTCGGCGTCTTCGACTGCCATTCGCTCCATGCCTTGTTCGCCGCACCGACCGCGCGCTCGACGTCCTCGGCGGTGCCGCGCGGCACCTCGGCCATCACCTCGCCGGTCGCCGGGTTCACGACCTCCATCGTCTCGCCGCTCGACGACTCGACCCATTCGCCGCCGATGAAGTGCTTGTGCTGGGAAACCGAGACGCTCACAAGACGACCTCCGTTCGGTGAAATCGGGGTGAGCGTAACGCCCGGCACACGAGGCGACAACTTCGACCGCCGGAGCTCCTGACCGTACGGTCAGCTATGAATTGGCGCGCGTGAGGGTTCTCGTTGTCGGAACGGGCGGCGTCGGGTCCGCGTTTGCCGCTATCGCACGCCGGCGGGCGTTCCTCGAGTCCTGCGCATTGTCGGACTACGCCCTCGCGCGAGCAGAGACGGTCGTCGCGAGCCTTGACGACGGCCGGTTCAGCGCGCACGCGATCGACGCCTCGAGCAAGGACGACGTGCTCAGGCTCATCGGCGAGACGCGCGCGGACGTGGTGCTCAACGCGGTCGACCCGGTCTTCAACGTGCAGATCTTCGACGCCTGCTTCGACGCAGGCGTCACGTACCTGGACATGGCGATGACGCTCTCCGAGCCGCATCCGACCGACCCGTACGCGGAGGTCGGCGTGAAGCTCGGCGACTACCAGTTCGAGCGCGCTGCGGAGTGGGAAGCGAAGGGCCAGCTCGCGCTGGTCGGGATCGGCATCGAGCCGGGCGCTGCGGACGTCTTCGCCCGCTACGCGGCCGACGAGCTCTTCTCCGAGATCGACGAGGTCGGGATCCGCGACGGCGCGAACCTCGTCGTCGAGGGCTACGACTTCGCGCCGACCTTCTCCATCTGGACGACCATCGAGGAGTGCCTGAACCCGCCGGTGATCTGGGAGCGCGACCGCGGCTGGTTCACGACGCCGCCTTTCTCCGAGCCCGAGACATTCGACTTCCCGGAAGGCATCGGCCCGGTCGAGTGCGTCAACGTCGAGCACGAGGAAGTCCTGCTCGTCCCGCGCTGGATCGACTGCCGGCGCGTGACGTTCAAGTACGGCCTCGGCGACGAGTTCATCGAGGTACTGCAGACTCTGCACAAGCTCGGCCTCGACTCGAAGGAGAGGATCCCCGTGAAGGGCGTCGACGTCGCGCCGCGCGATGTGGTCGCGGCCACGCTGCCGGATCCGGCCACGCTCGGCGAGCGCATGAGCGGCAAGACCTGCGCGGGGACGCTCGTCACCGGGGTCGGCAAGGACGGCGCGGCACGCAAGACCTACCTCTACCACGTGGTCGACAACGAATGGTCGATGCGCGAGTACGGGTCGCAGGCGGTCGTCTGGCAGACGGCCGTGAACCCGGTCGCCGCCCTCGAGCTCCTCGCGGCGGGCGACTGGAGCGGCGCGGGCGTGCTCGGCCCGGAGGCGTTCCCGCCGCAGCCGTTCCTCGCGAAGCTCGAGGAGCTCGGCGCGCCGCACGGCGTGCTCGAGCTCGACCCGTCCGGGTAGAGGCGAGGTTTGCCTCGCCCGTGGGCTGGGGTCAGGCTTCAGCCTGACCCCGATCTTGGGTTGGTCTCGGTGGGCCGCAAGTCCAACGCCGGGGTGAGGCTGAAGCCTCACCCCAACTCGTTGTCGATGACTTCGCCGCCCGTTCGTCGTCTAACCGATGATGCGCTCTAGGATCGCGGCATGGCCGTCGTGAGGCTGCGCGCGCCCCTGTCCGAGCTCGCGGGCGGGCGGCGGGAGCTCGAGCTCGAGGGGGCGACCGTGCACGAGGTCCTCTGCGCGCTCGAGCGCGAGCATCCGCCGATCGCGGGCTGGATCCTCGACGAGCAGGCCCGGATCCGCGAGCACATCAACATCTTCGTGAACGGCGAGCGTGGCCGAGAGGAAACGGCCCTCGGTGCCGACGACCGCATTCACGTCCTTCCCTCGATCAGTGGAGGTTGAGACATGACCCAGCTCCTCGTCGGCACGAAGAAGGGCCTGTTCGCGCTCCAGGGCGACGACGGCGCATTCGAGATCACCGCGCGCGCATTCGCCGGCGAGCCCGTCGAGTTCGCGGTGCGCGACCCGCGGAGCGGCCGCTACTTCGCGTGCGTGACGTCGGCGTTCTACGGGCCCAAGATCTTCGTGACGGACGATCCGGGAGGCGAGTGGGAGCAGGCGGAAGGGCTCGCGCTGCCCGAAGGTGGCGACACGTCGCTCGAACGCCTCTGGACGGTGGTTCCCGGCGAGGAGGACGGACTGCTGTACGCGGGCGGGGCTCCGGGCGTCCTCTTCGAGAGCCGCGACGGCGGCATGACCTGGGAGCTGAACCAGCCGTTTTGGGAGCAGCCGACGCGTCCCGAGTGGAACCCCGGCGCCGGCGGCATGTGCCTGCACTCGATCGCGACCTGGCCGGGCGACCCCTCGCGGATCGCGTTCGGGATCTCGGCGGTCGGCGTCTGGCTGTCCGACGACGGCGGCGCGACGTGGCGTAACGGAAACGAGGGGCTCGTCGCGCGCTACGTGCCGGAGGAGTCGCGCGAGGGAACGCTCACGCTCTGCGTCCACAACATGCACCGTCACCCGAAGCAGCCCGAGCGGCTGTTCATGCAGTTCCACGGCGGCGTGTACCGCTCGGACGATGCCGGCGAGAGCTGGATCGACATCGGCACCGACGGCGGGCTGCCGTCCGACTTCGGCTTCCCGCTCGTCGTCGACCCCGACGACCCGGACAGCGCGTACGTCATCCCGCTCGTCGCGGACCTGGACCGCGTCACGCCCGAGGGACGCGTCCAGGTGTACGAGACCCGGGACGCGGGCGCGACCTGGAGCGCGCGCGGCGACGGGCTTCCGAGCGAGGACGCTTACCTGACGATCCTCCGCCAGGCATTCGGGCGCGAGGGATCCGGTTCCGGGATGGGACTGTTCTTCGGGGCAACGTCTGGAGACGTGTTCGGATCGCGCGACGCGGGCGCGACGTGGTTCACCGCGGCCTCGAAGCTGCCGCCGGTGCATTCGGTGCGCGTCGCGTAAGGCGGAGGGGCGAGGCTTGCCTCGCCCTGACGGAGTCCCGGCGGACGAGGGCGAGGCGAGCCTCGCCCTACTCCACGTCCAGGCCGCGGCTCATGATCCGCGTCGGCGCGACGCGGACCGTCACGCGCCGCTCGCCGGGCTGGCGCGACCCGTACACGGCGCGCCCCGTGTACTTCTTCGAGAGCCGGTCGATCTGCGCGTCGGCACCCTCGTCGACGAGATCTCCGATCCCCGAGATCTTGACCCAGCGATATGCATCGGCAGGGTCGACGACCACGAGCGACAGGCGCGGATCGCGCGCGATGTTCCGCGGCTTCACGCGGCCGTGTGCGGTGTTGATCGAGACGCCCTCGGAGTCGACGTCGACCCAGACGACCGTCGACTGAGGAGAGCCGTCCGGGTGCAGGGTCGTGACGATGCCGACGAACGGATTCTCGAGGAAGGCGCGCTCGGCAGCGCTCAGGGCGACCTCGCTCACGTGATGGCGACCATCCGGTCGATGGCGCCCCGCGCCCGCTCGGCGATCTCGGGCTCAACCGTCACGACGTGCTTCCAGTCGCGGAGCGAGTCGCGCACCTTCTCGAGCGTGATCATCTTCATGTAGCGGCAGATCGCCTTCTCGGAGACCGCCTCGAACCGCTTCTCCGGCGCCTCCTTGTTCAAGCGGTGGATGATCCCGGTCTCGGTCGCGACGAGGAACCGCTCCTTCGGCGAGCGCCGTGCGAAGTTGATCATCCCCTCGGTCGAGAGGATGTGCGTGCGCCCGTTGCCGAAGGCCATGCACTGGCTCGCGCACCCGCACTCGGGGTGGACGAGGAGCTCGGCATCCGGCGCGTCCGCTTGCCAGCGCTCGATGTCCTGAGGGCGAATCCCCGCGTGGACATGGCACTCTCCGAGCCAGATCCGCAGCTTGCGTCCGGTCACTTTCTCGAGCCACAGGCCGAGGTACATGTCGGGCAGGAACAGGATCTCCTGGTCCTCGGGAATGGAGTCGATGACGGACTTCGCGTTCCCGGACGTGCAGCAGTAGTCGCTCTCGGCCTTCACCTCGGCGGTCGTGTTCACGTAGGAGACGACCACCGCGCCCGGGTTCTCGGCCTTCCAGGCGCGCAGTTGGTCGGCGGTGATGGACGCGGCGAGCGAGCAGCCGGCGTCGAGGTCGGGGATGAGGACTGTCTTCTCGGGCGACAGGATCGCCGCCGTCTCGGCCATGAAGTGCACGCCGCAGAAGACGATTGCCTCCGCGTCGGTGCTCGCCGCCTCGCGGGAGAGGCCGAGCGAGTCGCCGACGAAATCGGCGACGTCCTGCACCTCGGGCACCTGGTAGTTGTGGGCGAGGATGACCGCGCCACGCTCCGTCGCAAGTGCGCGGATTTCGTCGTGCATGGTGGTGATGTCGAGTGTGGTCACGTGAGCTCCAGTGAGACGTCGAGGGCTTTGGCGGAATGGGTGAGCGCGCCGATCGAGATCTCGTCGACCCCGGTCTCGGCGATCGCACGCACGGTGTCGAGCGTGACGCCGCCCGACGCCTCGAGCCGGGCGCGCCCCGCGGCTATCGCGACGGCGCGGCGAAGCTCGTCGAGGCTCATGTTGTCCAGGAGGATCGCGTCGGCGCCCATGGCGACGGCTTCCTCGAGCTGCTCGAGGGTGTCGCACTCGACCTCGATCGGCAGGTCGGTCGAGGCGCGCAGCCGCTCGACCGCAGCGCGGACGGAACCCGCTGCCAGGAGATGGTTGTCCTTGACGAGCACGCCGTCGTCGAGCCCGAAGCGATGGTTGCGGCCCCCGCCGGCTGCGACCGACTGCTTCTCGAGCGCGCGCAGGCCCGGTGTCGTCTTCCGCGTGTCGAGGATAGCGACCCCCGTGCCCGCGACGGCATCGACGTAGCGCCGCGTCAGCGTCGCGACCCCGGAGAGACGCGCGAGGAGGTTGAGGGCCGTTCGCTCGCCGGTGAGGATCGCCCGCAGCGACCCGCTCACGCGCGCGACGGGAGCAGGCTCGGCGAGCACTGTTCCGTCCTCGACCAGGCGCTCGAACTCGGCGTCGGGGTCGAGAGCCCGGAACACGGCCTCGGCCGCATCCAGGCCGGCAACGACGCCGGCCGCACGTGTCACGAGCACCGCGGTGCCCGACGCCGCCTCGTCGACCGTCGCTTCGGTCGTCACGTCACCTCGGCCGACGTCCTCCGCGAGCGCAGCCTGCACGAGGCGGTCGAGCGCCTCGGTGCCTGCCGTCACAGCCATGTCTCGCGCTCCGGCTCCGCGCCGCTGCGCAGGACGACGTGCGCTTCGAACGCCTCGCTCTCGGACGGGAAGTCGACTCGGAAGTGCGAGCCGCGGCTCTCCTCGCGCGCCAGCGCGCTCTCGGCGACGAGCCGCGTGAGCAGGTGAGGGGCAAAGCGCAGCCGCTCGAGGCCCGGTGCGTCGCGGACAAGGCCGCAATCGCGCCAGAGCGCTCGCCGCAGACCCTGCGTGATGGGCTCGGCGCTCGACCCGGTCGGCCACGCCTCCAGCCGGTCCGGGATGCCCGGCTCGCCGAGCACTGCGAGTGCCGCCCTCCGGCCGAAGACGAGGCACTCGAGCAGCGAGTTCGAGGCAAGCCGGTTTGCCCCGTGGACTCCGGTCGCCGCGCACTCGCCCGCCGCGTAGAGCCCCGGAACCACCGAGCGCCCGTCGAGGTCGGTCACGATGCCGCCCACGGTGTAGTGGGCCGCAGGCGCGATCGGGATCGGCGTCGTCGCGGGGTCGTACCCCGACTGCTCGAGCGAGCCCATCAGGGTCGGGAAGCGGGCGCGATCGATCTCCCGTAGGTCGAGGAGCGCGGTCCCGCGCGCGGCGATCTCGCGCGCGACGACGTCGCGCGGCGCGAGCTCGTCGGTGAAGCGTCTGCCCCACTCGTCGAGGAGCGTCGCTCCCTCTCCGCGCAGCGCCTCGGAGAGGAGGAGGGACGAGTCGACGAGCGTCGTCGGATGGAACTGGGTGAACTCGAGATCGGCGAGCGCGGCTCCGGCGCGATACGCGGCCGCGATGCCGTCGCCGACCGAGCCGGGCGGATTCGTCGTGCGCTGCCAGAGGGCAGCCGCGCCCCCCGTGGCCAGCAACGTCGCGCGCGCAGCGACGGGGCCCGAGCTCGTGAGCGCGCCGACACAGCGGCCCTCCGAGGTCCAGAGGTCGAGCAGCCGCTGGCCCTCCGCGACGTGGATTCGGGGATGTGCGAGGACACGCTCGGCGAGCACGCGCGCGACGCGGTCACCAGTGGCCGCGCCGCCGGCGTGAACGACGCGCCTGCGGCCGTGGCCGCCCTCGAGCCCGAGGCCCTCGTCGAACTCGACTCCGAGCTCCGCGAGATCGCGAATCCGGGCAGGGGCCTCATCGGTCAGCGCCGCGACGGCGCTCGCCCGGCAGAGGTCACGGCCGGCCCGGCGCGTGTCCCCCGCGTGCAGCTCGGGCGAGTCGTCCTCGCCGATCGCGGCCGCGATGCCGCCCTGGGCGAGTGAGCTCGTCGACGCGAGGATCGGCCCTTTCGAGATGAGCCGCACGTCCATCTCGGCCGCCGCGCAGAGCGCGCCGAAGAGCCCGGCGACGCCGCCCCCCACGACGAGGACGTCGACCCGATCCTCCGCGGACGGTCTTCCGTTGGCTCTCATGCTAGTTTTCGCCTCTGAGGCAATAACCTCGTGTCGGAGTCTACCATGATCGAGCCCGCCGGCCCCCACGGCGCCCCCGCTCCCGCCCACGGAGTGCTCGCCGTCGTGTTCCAGGTGCGGGAGGGGACGTTGCAGGCGCTCCTCTGGGAGCGCGGCCGCGAGCCGTATCGCGGCGCGTGGTCGCTACCGGGCGGGTCGCTCGCGCCCCACGAGACGCTCGAGGCGTCGATCCTGCGCCATCTCGCGACGAAGGTGGACGTGCGCGACGTCGCCCACATCGAGCAACTCGGGACGTGGAGCGATCCTGGCCGGCACCCCGAGCGCTGGGAGCTCGCGACTGCGTACCTCGGACTCGTCCCGCTCGGGAGCGATCCGCGGGTTCCGCCCGACACGCGCTGGCACCCGGTCGATGCGCCGCCGCCGACCGCGTTCGACCACGGCCCGATCGTGCTCGCCGGCCGCGAGCGGCTCCGCGGCAAGCTGTCGTACTCGAACCTCGGCTTCGCGCTCGCCCCCGAGACGTTCACGCTCGCGGAGCTCCGTGACGTCTACGAGGCGGCGCTCGGCTACGACGTGTCGGCCACGAACCTGAAGCGAGTCCTGCTCCGCCGCGGCGCCATCGAGGCGACCGGCGAACGCCGTGCACCCGGGCCGGCGGGCGGGCGCCCCGCGGAGGCGTTCCGCTTCCGGTCGCGGCAGCTCGAGGTCACCGATCCGTTCGCCGTCCTCCGGCCGCCGTCCTAGGACGTCGCGAACGCGCTGTCCAGCAGTCCCTGCATGTCGGTCCAGATGCTCCACGAGTTGAGGACGACGCCGATCACGGCCCGGCCGCCGCGACGCTGAGCGACGATCAGGCACCCGCCGGCCCGAGTCGTCCAGCCCGTCTTCACCCCGTACGTGCCGGGCGTCGTCCGGAGCATCTTGTTGTGGTTGACCCAGACCTTCGCGTACGTCGGGGCGGCCCACTTCGTCACGAACCGCTTCGTAGCGACGATCGACGCGAACGTCGGGCTCGCGAGGGCGGCTCGCGCCAGCCTCGCCTGATCGAGCGCGGTGGACAGGTTGCGCACGTCGTCGAGCCCGGACGGGCTCGCGTAGGTCGTGCCCGTCATGCCGAGCGCACGGGCTTTCGCGTTCATCAGCGTGTAGAACCTCGTGAGCGAGCCACGGCCGCCGTCAATGGCCAGTGCCGTCGCCGAGTCGTTCCCGGAAACCATCAGCGCAGAGCGAAGCAGGGTCATGCGGCGGTAGCTCCTGCCGGCGACGAGGCCCTCACGGTAGTCCTCGACGTTGACCGCCGCCGGAGTCACACGCACGCGCTTTCCGAGGCGTCCTCGGCCGATCACGACGAGCCCCGTCATGACCTTCGTCAACGATGCGATCGGGCGACGGAGCGTCGCCCTGCGCGCGAGCAGCACGCGCCCCGAGGCGGCGTCGATGGCGATATACGAGGGAGCGCCGATGGCCGGACCGTCGCTCCCCGCTCGGGCACCGCCGCTCACCGACGCGGCGAGCACGAGAGCGACTGCGAGAGCCGCGACCGCGGCACCGATCCTTCGAGACACCTACCGATCACCCCCGTTGGTGGACGACCGCGCACTTGTTCGGCTGTCTCATTCCGCGCAGGCGGGAGCAGTCCTGCGGGACGTGACTCAAGCCGAGCGCCCGCTCGACCGATCCCGGGCTCATGCGGCATCCACGACTGTGGCTTCTCGTGATCGGTCCTCGGCAGCCTCCTCGCGGAGGCGGTCGCAGCTGCGGCCGTCCTCGGCCGACGTCGCTGATGCTCAGAGGACGAGGCGAATCAGCGCGGTGACGACGGCGGCGATCGCCATCGCCACGACGATCGACGCCCCGCGCCAGATCGCGACGGCGGCCGCAGCGACTCCGGGCACCCGCGCGTCCACCACCACCTCCTCGTCGCCACCGAACGTCTGCGTCACGACGAGAGCGGTCAGCATCACGGGGGCGATCAGCGAGACGACCGCGTCGACCTTCGCGGGGAGCTGCCGCCGCCCCAGGAACACCGGCCCGGCGGCCTTGAACAGCGCCGTGACGATCCCGACCACGATCACGACGATCCAGGCATCGCTCATCGCCTGAGCCCCAGAACGCAGGCGATCGCGGCGACGACGAGCGGCACGCCCGCGGGCGCGACGGGCAGGAGGACGAGCGTGATCACGGCAGCCAGTGCGGCCGCCTCGAGCGCTCTCCGCCCGCGCAGGTACGGCCGCGCGAGCGCGAGGAAGAGCGCGGCGAATGCCGCATCGAGCCCGAGGTCGTTCGGATCGCCGAGCCTCTCCCCCACGACCGTCCCGAGTGCGGTGCTCGACACCCAGAGCACGTACAGGAAGAGCCCGGAGCCGACGAGGATCGGCCACTCGAACCGGCCCGAACGACCGGACAGCGCCCAGGACTCGTCCACGATCAGCTGCGACTCGAAGAAGCGCCGAATGCGGCCTCCGGGGAAGATCGACGCGACCGCGATGCTCATGCCCGCATAGCGCGCGTTCAACAGCACCGCGGAGAGGATCGCGGCCGCAACGGTCCCGCCGTTCTCGAGCACCGACGCCGCCGCGAACTGCGCGGAGCCCGCGAACGTGGTGGCGGACATGACGACTGCTGCCGCGACCCCCATTCCCGCCGTCTCGGCCAGGACGCCGAACGTGAGACCGAAGAGGACGGGCCCCAGAACGAGAGGGAGAGCGGTACGGACACCGTCGCGCACGCGCGGTGCGGAACGGTTGTCGTTCGCCACGCCTCGAACCTAGCAGCCGCTCTCCTGCACAATCCGTGCCATGAAGGTCGTCGTATCCGGCGCATCGGGGCTCATCGGGACCGCGCTTGTACCCGCGCTCGAAGCGGACGGCCACGAGGTCCTCAGGCTCGTCCGGCGGCCGCCGTCGAGCGCGCACGAGGTCGAGTGGGATCCCGCGCGCGGCTCGCTCGACGCGATGTCGCTCGCCGGCGCCGACGCCGTCGTCAGCCTCAGCGGCGCCAACCTGGACAAGCGCTGGACCGAGACGTTCAAGCGCGAGATCGTGGATTCCCGCGTCGACACCACAGCCCTCCTCGCCCGGACCATGGCCTCCGCGGAGCCGAGGCCGTCGGTGTTCGTCGTCGCCGGCGGTGTCGGGATCTACGGAGACCGCGGCGACGAGATCCTGACCGAGGAGTCCGAGCTCGGCTCGGGCTTCCTCGCCGACCTCGGGAAGGCCTGGGAGGCCGCAGCCGCGCCGGCCCGCGAGGCAGGCATCCGCACGGTGAACTTCCGCCAGGGAGTCGTCCTCTCGCGCAAGGGCGGTGCGCTCGCGAAGATGCTCACGCCGTTCAAGCTCGGGCTCGGGGGCCGCGTGGGAAGCGGCAGGCAGTGGTGGAGCTGGGTCTCGCTGGACGACGTGGTCGCCGGTTATCGGCGCGCGCTCGACAGCGAGCTCGACGGGCCCGTCAACCTCGCCTCCCCCAACCCGGCGACGAGCACACAGTTCACGAAGGCGCTCGGGCGGGCCATTGGACGGCCGACGGTCTTCCCACTCCCCGCTCTCGCCGTGAAGACGCTGTTCGGCGAGAGGGGCGAGGCGGTGCTGCTGGAGGGCCAGCGCGTGCTGCCCGACCGCCTCTTGGGCGCCGGTTTCGAATTCGGGCATGCAGAGCTCGATTCCGCGCTCGAGCGCGCGCTCGCAGACTGAGTCGATCTGGCATCCGGCTCGACTCGTGGAGAGCCGGATTGATAGGACCCCGGCGTCCTCGAGCAAGGAGGGAGAGCCCATGTACCGCGTGTTTCTGGTGATGACGGCTGCGTTGCTCGTCGTCGCCACCGCCGCTACCGCTTCCCGCAGCAAACAGGAGAACGTACGGTTCGCGACTTTCAACGCCTCGCTCAACCGCGGCGCGGCGGGCCAGCTCGTCGAGCATCTGTCGAGCCCGAACGTGGACGACGTGTTCCGGCGCCAGGCGCGTAACGTCGCCGAGGTCATACAGCGCGTACGCCCGGACGTCCTGCTCATCAACGAGTTCGACTTCGATCCCGCCGCGGTCCAGCTCTTCCACGACAACTTTCTGCAGGTGTCGCAGAACGGCTCGGCGCCGATCGAGTACCGGTACTCCTTCATCGCGCCGTCGAACACCGGGATCCCAACGGGTAAGGACCTCGACAACAACGGCATGATCGGTGGCGGCAACGACGCTTTCGGCTTCGGCGCCTTCCCCGGCCAGTTCGGGATGGTGGTCTATTCGAAGCACCCGATCGCGACCGAGGACGTCCGGTCCTTCCAGCTCTTCCGCTGGAAGGACATGCCGGGCAACCTCATCCCGACGCCGTTCTACTCGCCCGACGAGGTGGACATCCTCCGGCTCTCCTCGAAGAGCCACTGGGACGTTCCGATCAAGATCGACAAGAAGACGGTGCACTTCCTCGTCTCGCATCCGACGCCACCGGTCTTCGACCTCGACGAGGACCGCAACGGCCGCCGCAACTTCGACGAGATCCGCCTCTGGGCGGACTACATCTCCCCCGGCAAGGCGGACTACATCTACGACGACGAGGGCCAGAGGGGTGGGCTGAAGCCCGGCGAGCTCTTCGTCATCGCGGGCGACCAGAACTCGGACCCGGTCGACGGGGACAGCATCCCGGGCTCGATCCAGCAGCTCATCGAGCATCCTCTCGTCAACACCAAGACGACACCGGACAGCGCAGGCGCCGTCGAGGCCGCGGCGCTCCAGGGCGGCGCCAACACGACGCACAAGGGCAACCCGCGCTTCGACACGGCGGACTTCGCGGACACCGCGCCCGGGAAACCTCCGCGCGGACTACGTGCTCCCGCGGAAGAACCTGAAGATCGTGGACGCCGGCGTGTTCTGGCCGACCCGGGCCGACCCGCTCTTCCGGCTGACCGGAGTCTTCGACTTCGCGCAGTGGGGACCGGTCGGCGGCTTCCCGACCTCCGATCACAGGTTGGTCTGGATCGACGTCAAGTAGCGGACCGAGCCGGGACGGCGACGGCCGTCCCGGCTCCTCCCAGCGCTTGCGGGACAATGCGGCGGTGCCACGACTCGAGACGCTCGGGTGGGACCAGACATGGGACGACGCCTTCGAGCCGCACCGAGAGCACGGGCTCGAGCCGGGAAGGGTCTCGGCGCCACACCGGGGCGGCGCGTACGACGTCCTGACCTCGGACGGCGAGGTCCGTGCGCGGCTTCCCGGGCGCGCGCGAGTGACGGCAACGTCCTCCGAGCTCCCGGTCGTCGGCGACTGGGTCGCGCTCGACCCCGCAGGCGACGTGCCCACGATCGAGTCCGTCCTGCCGCGCCGAACGAAGCTCTCGAGGCGGGCGGCGCACGACCCGGGGGCCGACGTCGCTCGAGAGCAGGTCGTCGCTGCGAACGTCGACGTCGTGCTCGTGACCGCATCGCTCGCGGACGAGCTCAGCCCGAGGCTGCTCGAGCGCTACCTGACCCTCGCCTGGGAGAGCGGCGCGAAGCCCGCGATCCTCCTGCTGAAGGCCGACCTCGAGCGGGACCCCGAGCGGGTCGCCGAGGACCTCGCGGAGGTCGCCGGCGAGGTCCCTGTCGTCGTCGTGTCCACGAGAGCGGCCATCGGCCTCGACCGCGTCCGCGCGCTGCTCGGTCCCGGTACGACGGGTGCGCTCATCGGTCCCTCCGGAGTCGGAAAGTCGACACTCGTGAACACGCTCGTCGGCGAGGACGTCCTCGAGACGGGAGCCCTTGCTGAAGACGGCTCCGGACGCCACACGACGACCCGGCGTCAGCTGGTACTGCTCCCCGGCGGTGGCATCGTCGTCGACAACCCCGGGATCCGCGAGCTTCACCTGTGGCTCGCCGACGAGGGCCTGGACGAGGCCTTCGCCGACATCGTCGAGCTGGCGTCTCGATGCCGCTTCGCCGACTGTCGCCACGAGACGGAGCCGGGATGCGCCGTGCAGGCGGCGCTCGCGAGCGGCGAGCTGTCGCCAGAGCGCTGGGCGAGCTATCGCGAGCTCCAGCGAGAGCTCGCAGAGCTCGAAGAGCGCCTGGCTCGACGCGAACGTGCCCGTGCCCGGCGCAGACGGCCGGGCACGGGAGGGTCGTCCTAGGCTCAGCTGCTCGCAACGTTCGCGGCACCCGGCGTCTTCGTCGTCGTGAACTCCCAGTCCGCGGCTGCATCGTCGTGGTCCTCGCCGTCCGGGATCCGGGAGAGCGAGCCGTCCTGCGTGTTCGAGTCGGCGACCGTCTCCGGCAGCATCGTCCCCTCGACGAGGTCGTACGTCCGACCGTCGATCACCGCCGCGTTGATCGCGCCCTCGTAGGAGAGGGCATCGCGGAGGGCGCCCGTCCCGATGTCGACGAGCGCGACGCCGTCGGGCGATCCGTTCTGGGCCTCGATCTCGACTACCAGGTACGCACCGGCGGCCAACGAGCCGGTGAGCGCGGAGCGTGCGTACTCCTGGCCGTCACCGCCGTTGACGAGGACGAGCGCGATGCCGTCCAGCGCCGCTGCAGCGTCGCCGATGTTCTTGATCTCGACGAAGCCCCCGGTGTCGGCTCCCACCTGGTCGTAGTCGATCTCGTTGATCACGAGATCCGTCGCCGCCGGAGGCGGCGGCGGAGGAGGCGGCGGCGGAGGCGGCGGCGGGCTCCCGCCGGCACAGTGAAGCTCGATGAGGTTGCTCGCACTCGTGGAGACGTCGAGGGTTCCGGACGCCCCGTCGGCGCGGGCACACGCAGT
This sequence comes from uncultured Actinomycetes bacterium, assembly GCA_963848405.1. Lineage (GTDB taxonomy): Bacteria > Actinomycetota > Thermoleophilia > Gaiellales > Gaiellaceae > GMQP-bins7. The sequence continues at coordinate 105,311 of CAWKDP010000032.1, forward strand.
CCCCTCGAGGTCGGCGATCGAGTCGATCCCCGAGCCGGGTGGCCCCTGCGGCCCGGCGGGTCCCTGTGGACCGGCCGGGCCTTGTGAGCCCGAAGGTCCCGGAGGCCCCTGAGCCCCGTCCGACCCACGCTCCCCCGGCTCGCCCTTCGCTCCCTGCGGCCCGGCTGGCCCGGCTGGTCCAGCCGGTCCAGCGGGTCCGGCCTCGCCGGCAGGACCGCGCACGTTCCAGGCCACCACCTTCTCCCCTGCACGGCAGCGCGAGGCACTCTCGACGACGCGCAGGTAGCCGCCCGCCTTCTGGCACGCGACGATTCGTTCGGTCGATTTCTTGCCGCTGCCTGCCACGGCCGTCGACGCCACGAGTGCGACGAGAGCGGCAAGCCCGATGCCAAGCGTGCGTGGTTTCACGCATCCTCCTTCCGTCGTTGACAGCGCTCGTGGTAGCCGCGCGTCAGCGCGTGGGCCAGACGTCCGAAGCGGACAGGTGGTCGCAATCCCGCATGGCTCTGCGGAGATGTGGATGCGTCGGCGCGAAGTCGGCACAGGTCGTGTGGAGAACCTGCGGAGGTCCGTCAGTTCAGCGAGAATGGCGAGCGCATGCACGAGCCCCTCAGTCCCGAGCTTGCGCTGATCGACCCCGAGCTCGCTGCGAGAGCGCGGCTGGCGCTGCCCGACCCCGGCTCGTTCGGAGCACGCGCATCGCGACCCACCGGGCCGCCCGCTGCGACCCCAGCGGCCGCGCCTCCTGCCGCACCCGGCACGCGCCCGTATCCCGTGTGGGCTCGTGTCACCGCTGCGCTCTGGCTCCTGGTGCTCGGGATCCTCATAGGCGGCGCGGCAATCCCGCACGCGCAGGACACGCCGCGCGTGCTTCCGCCCTCCGAGGACCCAGCGGCGATTTGCAAGCCCCCGGCGAAGCAGATCGCGCCGACCATCCCGGCTCTCGGATCGCCCAACCGGCCCGGCCCCTGAAACGAGCCGCTGGCGGCGGGCGCCGCTACAATCGCGTTCCCCCGGGGCTATAGCTCAGCTGGGAGAGCGCCTGGATCGCACCCAGGAGGTCGCCGGTTCGAGCCCGGCTAGCTCCACTTGAAAAAGCCCCGGAAACGGGGCTTTTTTGTTTCCAAGATAGACGCGGCTGCCGGCTGTGCCGGCGTCTAGCCCGGGCTGCTACCGAACCCGCCCACAACGACGGCGAGCAGGGCCGACGCGGCAATGGCGAAGGTGAACAGTCGGATCCTCATTGCTACCCCTTTCGCGTCTCATGCCCACCGGACATCATGCGAGGGCTCCGTCTTCCGTCTTCCGGCTTCCCGGGCACCGAACCGGATCGACGACGAGACCGTACGGATCGGGCGCGAGACCTTACGGCCTCGCGCCCGATCGGTGCGACGGGCCCGAGCGGCCTCTACTTCTTGCGCCCGAAGACGTCCTCACGCACCGCGACACCTGTATCCGGATTGTCGGTGAAGAGGCCGTCGACCCGAGCTCGTAGAACAACCTCAGCCATCCCGGCAGGTTGCCGGCGGCCGCGAGGTGCTGGGATGTGCCGCGTTGCCCTGGCGGTACTGCTCGGGGAGGAAGCTGTTCTCACGCCTGAACGTCCACGGATGGACCTCGAGCTTCTCGCGGTGGGCGTTCCGCACGAAGTCCGTCGGTGGCTGGGCGACGTTCCCCGGCGTCGGCACGATCCACGCCGTGTTGGGGCCGACGCCGTCCGCGTAGCGCGAGATGTCCTGCAGGCCGGCCGGCGACGCGAGGTCGGCGTACGTGCGCGGATCGCCCGAGACGACGAAGTCCCAAGGCTTGCCCGTCGCGTTGAGCAGCTGCACCAGCGGTGCGTCGATCAGCCGGTTCAGGTCCTTGAGATTCCCGACCTCGAACGACTGGACGAACACCGGCGACTTCTTCTTGTCCCACCCGTTCGCGCGCAGCGTGCTCGCAAGCGGCTCGTCCAGCGAGAGCCCGATCGAGTCGAAGTACGTCGGGTGCTTCGTCTCCGGGTAGATCCCGACGCCGTTCGTCTTCGCGAGATCGATCACCTCCTGCAGCGTCGGCACCTCGTACAGGCCGTCGAAGACGGCATTCGCCGGGCGCAAGGCGGGAATGCGCTCCTTTGCTCGCAGCGTCTTCAGCTCGACGAGCGTGAAGTCCTCGGTGAACCAGCCTGAAACTGCCACCCCGTCGATCGACTTCGTCGCGAACCGGGCCGCGAACTCCGGGTGCGACGCGACGTCCGTCGTGGCCGAGATCTCGTTCTCGTGGCGTGCGACGAGAACGCCGTCCTTCGTCGAGACCAGATCGGGCTCGACGTAGTCGGCGCCCATGGCGATCGCGAGCCGATAGGCCTCAAGCGTGTGCTCGGGCCGATACCCGCTGGCGCCTCGGTGGGCGATCACGATCGGCTCTCCCTGCAGCGCCTTCTCGGACTCCCTCGCTTCACCGGCCGCGGCGACGAACGACGCCACGCCGACGGCGACGAGCGCAACGGCAAGCACGAGCTTCTTGCTCGGTGTTTTCACGTCGATCCTCCTCGGGAGGCGGGCGGCTACGCCCGCGTTGCTCGGTCGCGGCGAGCCTATGAAGCTGCACGTCGTGTGGCGGTTACGCCCTGGTGTCGAATAGGAGTAGCCGAGCTCAGGTCTTCGGTTGCCACAGGGCGACCTCCGCGCCCGCGGAGGACTCGACGATGCTCCGCCAGCCGGCCGGCCCCTCTCGCGGCTCCAGCACCACCGACGCGCCGAGCGAGCGCGCCCGCTCCGTGATCTGTTCGATGTCCGCCACCTCGACGTACGGAAGCCACAGCGAGCGCTCCAGGTCGCGCTCGACGATGCCGCCGGCGAGTGCGCGACCGAGTGCCAGCCCGAGATAGGAACTGCCGGCCGCTCTGATCGTCTCCGCGCGCCACCCGAACAGCTGTGTGTAGAAGGCACAGGCGCGCGCCTTGTTGCCGGTGAGGAGCTCGAGGTGTACGACGGAGTTCGCGGGCGCCTGGGTCATCCCTGTTTATGTGGACCGAGCCAGGCGGCCCGACTCATCGCGACCGCCGATGAGTTCGGACCGCGGCGACGGTCTACTCTGGTGAGATGGCGATCGCCCCGACCCGCTCTCCGCAGGAGCGCGAGCTACTGGACGCGGCGCGCGCGGGCGACGAAGACGCCTTCCGCCGCATCGTCGAGCCGCTCCGCGGCGAGCTCCATGCGCACTGCTACCGCATGCTGGGGTCCGTGCAGGACGCCGAGGACGCGCTCCAGGAAGCGCTTCTCCGCGCGTGGCGCGGGCTCCCCGGCTTCGAAGGTCGTAGCTCGACTCGCGGCTGGCTCTACCGGATCGCGACGAATACGTGCCTGGACGCGATCGCCCGGCGGCCGAAGCGCGTGCTCCCGATCGACTACGGTCCCGACTCGACACCGAGCGCCGACTTCGGCCCGCCGCTGGTCGAGTCCGTGTGGATCGAGCCGTATCCGGACGAGACGCTCGGAGTCGAAGACGGGTACGCAGCGCCCGACGCCCGCTACGAGCAGCGCGAGGCCGTGGAGCTCGCTTTCATCGCGGCGCTTCAGCACCTGCCGCCGCGCCAGCGCGCGGTGCTCATCCTGCGCGAGGTGCTCGGCTTCTCCGCCCGCGAGGTGTCCGACGCGCTCTCGACGACGGTCGCCTCGGTGAACAGCGCGCTCCAGCGCGCACGCAGAACGATCGACGACCGACTGCCCGCCAAGAGCCAGCAGACCACGCTACGAGAAGTCGGCGACGCGCGGATGCGCGAGCTCGTCGAGGCGTACGTCGACGCCTGGGCGCGGGGCGACGTCGATGCAGTTCGAGCATTGCTCGTTGAGGACGCGATCCTGTCGATGCCCCCGTGGCCGATCTGGTGGCGCGGCCGCGAGACCATCAGCAGCTTCGTCGGGACCGCGGTCGAGACTTGCCCCGAGGCGCGGTCGCTCCCGATCCGTGCGAACGGGCAGCTCGCGATGGCGCACTACAACCTGGACGACGAGACCGGGCGCTTCCTGGCCACGGCGATCGAGATCTACACGTTCGAGGGCGAGCGCATCAAGGAGGCCATCAGCTTCGTCACTCCGGACGCCTTCGCGAGATTCGGCCTCCCGGCCGAATACCGGGCGTAGCCTCGCTCAGGCAGCCATCTTGCTCAGACGGGGAGCTCGGCCGGGACGAGCCGCAGCTCGAAGACGCGCTCGTCGCGGGCGACGGTGAACGCCGCCGGTGCGTCGATCCGCTCGCCCACCATGAGGCGCTGTAGGTCGTTCATCCCGTGAATCGGCTCGCCGTCGAGCGCGAGAAGCAGGTCGCCGGATCGCAGCCCGCCTCGCGCGGCGGGTGCACCGTCGACGACGTCAACCACCTCGACACACCGGCTGCGGCCCAGCTCGCGGGCGAGGCGCGGAGGCAGCGGCCGATCGCCCGCCCCGATGCCGAGGTACGCACGGCGGAATCGCCCCTCGCTCATGAGCGCACCGACGATCTGGCGGGTCGCCGCGTTGATCGGCACGGCGAGACCTAGGCCAATCCCGGCGATCGCGGTGTTGATCCCGACGACCCGGCCGCGGCTGTCTGCGAGCGCGCCCCCCGAGTTGCCGGGGTTCAGCGCGGCGTCGGTCTGGATGACGTTGTCCACGATGCGCACCGCCGAGCCCGCACGGGTGGGTAGCGACCGTCCGAGGGCCGACACGACGCCGGCGGTGACGGAGCCCGCGAACCCGTGCGGATTGCCGATCGCGACGACGAGCTGTCCGACCCGCAGCCGCTCCGCGTCTCCGAGCTCCGCGGCGGCAAGGTCGGAGGCCTCCACGCGCAGAACCGCGAGATCCGACAGCGCATCGGCGCCGACGACTCGAAATGCGAGATCGCGCCCGTCGGCGAACGACGCGCGGCCGCGGGCGTCCGTGCCGTCGACGACGTGCGCGGAGGTCAGCATGAACCCGTCCGGCGTGATCACGACGCCGCTTCCGCCCCCGTCGAGCACCCGTCCGCCGCGACTCCGCCGTGAGACCCGCAGGTTCGCGACCGACGGCGCTAGGCGCTCCGCGACGGCGATGACCGCATTCGAATAGGCGTCGAGCGCCTCCGCGTCGGACGGCTCGAACGCGGGATCGGCGGGCTGGTTCCTTCCCAGCCGTGAGTCGATGGGCACGATCTCCGCCATCCGCTAACGGTAGCGGCCCGACTGCGGGCTCCGTCCCGAGCGGGTACGGCACGATTGAGCCGTGCATCTCGAGCTCCACGACGGGATCGTCGCGCTCGGGCTCCTGTGCGCCGTCGCGGCTCTTCTGGCGCTCGCGCCGATGCTCCGGATCCCGTATCCGATCCTGCTCGTGCTCGGTGGGCTCGCGCTCGGCGTGATCCCGGGGATGCCCGAGTTCGAGCTCCCACCTGAGCTCGTCCTTTTCGGCATCCTGCCGCCGCTCCTCTACAGCTCCGCGTTCTTCACGTCTCTCCGCGACCTGCGGGCGAACGTCAAGCCGATCGGGCTGCTTGCCGTCGGGCTCGTGATACTCACGACGGTCGGTGTCGCCGTCGTGGCGCACGAATTGATCGACGGGCTCACCTGGCCGGCTGCGTTCGTTCTCGGAGCGATCGTCTCGCCGACCGACCCCATCGCGGGAACCGCCGTCGCGCGTCGGCTCGGCGTGCCGCGCAAGCTCGTGACGCTCGTCGAGGGCGAAGGCCTCGTCAACGACGGCACCGGCCTGGTCCTATATCGGGTCGCGGTCGTGGCCGCGGTCACCGGCTCCTTCTCGCTGCTCGACACCGGTGGGCTGTTCCTCCTGGCCGTCTTCGGCGGCGTCGCGGTCGGGCTCGGCGTCGCCTGGATCGTGCGCCAGGTGCGCCAGCGGCTCCACAACCCGCCTGCCGAGCTGACGATCTCGCTGCTCACCGGCTACTTCGCCTTCATCCCCGCGGAGCTGATCGGGGTCTCGGCCGTCCTCGCGGCGGTCACGGCCGGGGTCTACCTCGGGTGGCACACGCCCGAGCTGACCGACCCGCGGGTTCGCCTGCAGGGCGTCGCCGTGTGGGAGATCGTCCAGTACCTGCTCAACGCGTTGCTCTTCGTGCTCGTCGGCCTCCAGCTGCCGGTTGTGCTGGACGCGCTCGGCGAGATCCCGACAGGGAGGCTCCTCGGCTATGCGGTCGTCGTCAGCCTCACCGTCGTCGCGCTTCGCTTCGCGTGGGTCTACGCGGTGTTGAACGCTCCCAAGTGGATCCTCCGGCGGGTGTCGAGCTGGCGTGGTGCCTTCTTCCTCTCGTGGGCCGGCATGCGAGGAGCCGTGTCGCTCGCAGCAGCGCTCGCGCTACCGCTCGAGACCGACGCGGGGACGCCGTTTCCGGCTCGCGACCTGATCCTGTTCCTGACGTTCTCGGTCATCCTCGTGACCCTGGTCGGGCAGGGGCTGACGCTGCCGCTCGTCATCCGCGCGCTCGGGCTCGAGGACGACGGCCTCGAGGCGCGCGAGGACGCGAAGGCCCGCATCCGAGCTGCCGAGGCGGCAGTGGCGCGCCTCGAGGAGCTCCTGGAGGAGGAGTGGGTGCGAGAGGACACGGCAGAGCGCATGCGCGGCCTGTACCGGTTCCGGACCGACCGCTTTCGCGCGCGTCTGGACGACGGCGACGACGGCGCCATCGAGTCACGCTCCCAGGACTACCAGCGCCTGCGCCGCGAGCTGCTCGACGCCGAGCGCGAGGCCATCCTCGACCTACGCCGCACTGGCGTCATCAGCAACGACGTCTGGCTGCGCGTCGCCCGCGACCTCGACCTCGAGGATCAACGGCTGGACATCTGAGGCACGGAGCCGTGGGCGCGCCCACGGCTCCGTGTGTCTCCTCGGATGGATCAAGCTGAAGCAGCGAGCTCGCCGGCGGTCGCGCCGACCACGCCCTCGAGCTGTGCCTCGAGCCGCGCGAACGCGTTGCGCTCGAGCCTGCGCACGCGCTCCCGCGAGATGCCGAGCTCGCGCTCGATCATCTCGAGCGACTGCTGCTCGCCGTCGAAGCCGAAGCGAAGCTCGAGCACGCGGCGCTCGAGCTCGGGCAGCGTCTCGAGTGCCGCCCGAACCGCCTGGCCGCGCAGCGAGTCGTCGGCCTCTTCGACCGGATCGACCGAGAGCGGGTCGGCGAACAGGTCGCCCAGCTCGCCGTCCCCGTCCTCGCCCACCGACTGGTTGAGCGAAACCGAGGCCTCGACGGCGCCGAGAGCTTCCTCGATGTGCTGGAGCTCGATGCCCGCAGCGACCGACAGCTCATCCCGCGTCGGCGCCCGGCCGTGCTCGGCCTCGAACCGACGGCTCACACGCGCGAGCTTCACGCGGCGCTCGTGCACGTGCGCAGGCACCCGGATCGTCCGACCCTGGTTGGCGATCGCGCGCTGACAGGCCTGGCGAATCCACCAGGTCGCGTACGTCGAGAACTTGAAGCCCTTGCGCCAGTCGAACTTCTCGACCGCCCGGTTGAGGCCGATGATTCCCTCCTGGATCAGGTCGCCCAGCGGGAGTCCATGGCCCTGGTAGCGCTTGGCGATCGAGACGACGAGCCGGAGGTTCGAGTTGATCATCCGCTCCTTGGCCTCGACGTTGCCGCGCTCGACCTTCTTGGCGAGCTCGACCTCCTCGGCCGCGGTGAGCAGGTCGTGCCGGCCGATCTCGTTCATGAAGAGAGTGAGCGAGTCCGTGGTACCCAGCGTCGTGCCGTACGTCGTCTCGACGCGCTGCTCGCGCTGCCGAGTGGCCTCGGCGTCTTCCTCGCGGGTCTCGACCGCGATCTCGATCTCGCGCGCGGCGAGCTCCGCCCGCACGGCAGCGAGGTCCTCGTCGTCGAGGTCGTGCTCGAAGGCGAGGCTCTCGAGCTCGCTCTCGCCGACGACGCCGCGCTCCTCCGCTGCGTCCAGGAATACGCTCAGTTCTCCGTCGAAAATCACGCTGTTCGTCACTTCGTCCTTTCTGCACCCGCCACCGGCGTGGTCGGCGAGCGTTGCGGTTCCGGTTCTCCTACATTTTGCGCCTTGGCGCCCTCGCTCGAACGGCGAAAACGCCACCGGCGACAATCGTTCAAACGACGAGAGTACGGTGCGCATTCCCACCGCGCAACCCTTGGCGTGCGTATGCTCGGGACCGCCGAGATCTGGAGACGCCACCGATCATCATGGGGCACTCGTTCGGAGGTGCTTTCACGCAGGTCCTGCTCGATCGCGGCCTCGGCGCCGCCGGCGTCGGCATCGCCTCGGCGACCGTGAAGGGGATCTTCGACCCGCCGTTCTCGACGCTCAAGTCGAGCTCGCCCGTGCTCCGCAACCCGTTCAAAAAGGGCAAGGCGGTCCCGCCGGACAAGAGGCAGTTCCACTACGCGTTCACGAACACGCTGAGCGAGGAGGAGTCGGACGCCGTCTACGAGCGCTACCACGTGCCCGCCGCGGCGCCTGGACGACCGCGAAGGCGGCAACGAGGGCGTCGACGGCAACTGTCTAGCTTTCGACACACTCGGCGCAGGCCGCACGTGCGACGATGAGCGCGATGGCGACCTGCAGCCACGTCGACGAGGTCCAGATCCTGGAGTTGCCGGAATCGATCGCCGGTTGCGAGGAGTGCCTGAAGATCGGGAGCTCGTGGGTCCACCTCCGCATGTGCCTGTCGTGCGGGAAGATCGGGTGCTGCGACTCCTCGCCGAACCGGCACGCGAGCCGGCACGCGCATGAGGAGAGCCACGCGATCGCCCGCTCGGCCGAGCCGGGCGAGACCTGGGCCTGGTGCTTCGAGGACGAGGTCGCGTTCGTCGTGACTCCCGACGGGCTTCGCGGGTGACGGAACCGGGGCTGCCACGCGCCGCGAGGCGGGTGGCGGTCCTCTCGGACGTGCACGGCAACGCCGACGCGCTCGAGGCAGTGCTCGGCGAGCTTGCCCTCGACGAGCCCGATCTCGTCGTCTTCGGCGGCGACCTCACCTGGGGCTCGCTCCCGGAGGAGACGCTGGCTCTCGTCGCCGATCTCCCCGTCCCGGCCCGTTTCGTGCGCGGAAACGCCGAGCGGGCGCTGCTCGAGCCGTCGGCGGAGCCGACCGAGCGAGAGCGCTGGCTCGGAGACCGTCATTCCCCCGAGGCGCTCGCCTTCATCGCGACGTTCGAGGAGCACCTGTCGGTCGAGATCGACGGCCTCGGCGCCGTCCTCTTCTGTCACGGCTCGCCGCGGAGCGACGAGGAGCTGGTGACTCCTGAGACGCCCGAGCCCCGGATCCGCGAGCTCAGCGCCGGGGTCGCGGAGCGGGTCATCGTGACCGCGCACACGCACCTTCAGTTCGACCGTAGCGTCGCCGGGATCCGGTCCGTCAACCCTGGCAGTGTCGGACTTCCGTACGAAGGCCGCCGCGGCGCGTACTGGGCGGTTCTCGGGCCCGACGTCGACCTGCGCCGCACGGAGTACCCGGTGGAACGGGCTGCCGAGCGCTATCGCGCGAGCGGTGATCCACGCGCCGAGCTGATGATCGAGATGCTCGTGGAGCCGCCGAGCCGCGAAGAGGCAATCCGGCATGCCGAGAGCCTCGAGTTCTCCGGCTGAGGCTCAGCTCCCCGGCGGCGGGATGTTCTGGTTGCGACTGAGGACGTTCGTCGGGTCGTAACGCATCTTCAGCGCCTGCAGCCGCCCGAACGCCTCGTCGCCGAACGCGGCGCGCACGCGCTCTCGGGGCTCGTCGGCTTGCATGTAGTTGGCGTAGCCGCCGCCGACCGCCCACGGCTCCATCGCCGTCGTGGTCGCGCGCGCCCACTCGATGTGCCGGTCGTCGAGGTCGGGCTCCTGCCAGACGGCCATCGCGCTGACGTTGAAGGCCGCGTGGCGAAAGCCGAGTGGCCCTGGTGCCGCGTCCGGGTCCTTCGGCGCGCCGTGGAGCGACTCGATCAGCACCTGGCTCCCCGACCCGTCGAGGTCGTGTCTGCGAGCAATCAGCTCGTCGATCAGCTCGTCGGGGAGCTCTCGCACGAAGTGACCCTTCCAGTAGTTCCGGTCGGTGCCGTACGTCGGGTCGAACACGCGCTGCTGGTCGAGGAACGACTGCTCGCGCAGCCCGTCCTGGGCGAGCCCCGGCGGCGAGCGCAGCGCGGCCAGCGGCTCGGGATCCACTCCCGTGCCCGTGTAGCAAGGCGCGACGACGAGTGTCGGCGTCGCCGACTCGTCGACGCCGAGGATCGCCTGGCAGCTCAGGTCGCCCGGGGAACGGCCGACGACCTCGCGGAAGCGGCGGAGCGCCTCGCGAACACCCGGGCCGCGGTACAGCAGCCTCCCTCCGACGACGCGCTCGAGTGGCTGGAGCCGGAAGTCGAGGCGCGTCGCTACGCCGAAGTTGCCGCCGCCGCCGCGAAGCCCCCACAGCAGCTCCGCGTTCTCGTGCTCGCTCGCCTGGACGACCGAGCCGTCCGGCGTCACCACCTCTGCGCCCACGAGGTTGTCGCAGGTCAGTCCGTGCTGCGACGTCAGATGGCCGATGCCGCCGCCGAGCGTGAGCCCCCCGACTCCGGTCGTGCCGACGACGCCTCCGGGCGTGACCAGCCCCGACTCCTGCGTGGCGGCGTCGAAGTCGAGCCAGGTCGCACCGCCCTGGGACCGAGCGGTGCGCGCCTCTGCGTCGACCTCGACGCGGCGCAGCGCGGAGAGGTCGATCACGAGCCCGTCCTCGACCACGCAGTGCCCGGCAGGGTTGTGACCGCCACCCCGAACCGCGACCTCGAGCTCGCGCCGCCGCGCGAAATCGAAGGCGGTCGCGACGTCCGCGGCGCCGAGGCAGCGCGCGATGACCGCCGGGCGCCGGTCGATCAGCGCGTTGAACGAGCTACGCGCCGCGTCGTAGGCGGCGTCACCCGGCACGAGCACGTCGCCGGCAAGCGAGCGTGCCAGCTCGGCGATGTCGTCGGCAGGAACCACGTCTCTCTGACCGGGACGACGGGGAGAACTCATCGGAGGCGCCGGCACCATAGATGAACCGAGGGCCCCGCCCCCAGCCGGGAACGGGGCCCTCCTGCGGCAGCGGTAGACGTCTGCGGCTTACGTTCTGGCGTCTACCTCGCGGAGACGGTCCAGGTGTGGACGTTCCACGTCGAGCCCTGGTTCGTCGGGTTGATCATCGTGCCGGACACCCGCTTGTTGTTGATCAGGAAGCCCGGGCGGACGAACATCGGGACGGAGGGAACGTCCTCCGCCATGATGGCCTCGGCCCTGTTCAGAATCCCTGCCCGCACCTTCGCATCGGGCGTGAACTGAGCCTTCTGCAACATCGAGGAGACCTTCTTGTTGCAGTAGTTCATGTAGTTCTGATCGCCGCCGCACCCGTAGGTGCCGAAGGCGGTCGCCGAGCTCGTCGGGCTCCCCTGCCAGGTGAACATGAAGATGTCCCAGTCACCGGACGGGAGGATCTGCCCGAAGACGGTGCCTGACGGGCCGAACCGCGGGATGAGCTCGATGCCGACGCTCTTCAGCTGCTTCTGCGCGATCTCGAACGTCAGCGCGCGGAGCTGGTTGCCGCTCGTCGTCGTGAAGCGGAACGACAGCTTGCCGACACCCGGGCAGCTCCAGACGTCGTTATTCGACGACGACGGCTGTGACGGACCGCCCGTGCAGCGGTTCTTCTTCAGCAGGTCGATGACCTTCTTCTGGCTGAAGCTCCACCGTGCCCAGTTCGGCTTGTAGGTGGGCTCGAACGGCTTGAAGATGTGGCTCTGCAGCACCGGCAGGTCCTTGGCCGAGGCCACGAGACCCGGTGAGACGTAGAGCGCCTGGCGGATCTGCGCCCTGTTGATGCCGGTGATGATCGCCTGGCGCACGTACTTCTTCTTCAGCGCCGCGTGACCCTGTGGACCGAACTGCATGTCCAGGTGCTCCCAGAAGTACCCGGGACCGGACTGCACCTTGAAGTTCGAGTTCTTCCGGATGTCCACGATCTGGAGCTGGGCCTGCGGCTCCGTCTCGTCGATCTCACCCGACTGGAGCGCCTGGAAGATCGACGGGGTGGACGGGATGTACCGGAAGACAACCCGATCGAGCTTCGCCTTCGGGCCCGCCGTGAATGCGTTGTTCTTGGCGAGCACGAGCTGCGTGCCCCGCTGCCAACTCACGAACTTGAACGGGCCGCTAGCGACGTCGAGCGAGTTGCGCCAGAGGTCGTTGAAGTTCGCGCCGGCGACCTTGTGCGCCGGCATCGGCGACGTGTTGCCGACGAGTGCGTCCCAGGCCGCGTACGCGCGACCCTTCTTCCACGTGACGGTGACGCTCTTGCCCTTCGGCTTCACGCTCGCGATGTCTTCCCAACCCTCACGGGACGTGATGTCCCAGTTCGGGTTCATGATCGTCCGGTACGTGGCGAGGAAGTCTCTCCCCGTCAGCGGTCGGCCGTCGCTCCACTTCGCGCTGGCCTTGAACTTGAACGTCACGGTCAGCGGGTTCGACTTCACGATCCGCGGCTGACCGTCGAACAGGAACGGGACGAGCTTGGCATTCTGGTCGTAGATCAGCCCTGAAGCGAGCATCGGGCTGACCGCCAGGCTCGTCGTGTACGAGTTCCCCTCGGTGAGGTAGAAGTTGAGCGTCACCGGCTCCTGGTCGGCGCCGATGACCACTGTTCCGGCCTGCGCCGCGTCGGACTTTGCCGTCGCGGCCGGACCGATGACGAGACTCGCGACGAGCGCCGCCGCGCACGCCGCAAGCACGATCGTCCGTCTACGCATGTTTACCTCCATCCGCTGATGGCCTCCGCCTCTCGAGCTCGGGAGCACGCCATTCGCGCACCACAGTCGCGCGCCCGTTCTCGATTGGCTAGCTACTAAGACGGAGGTCGCCGATTCGCGGTGATTAGGCTCGCTTCAGCACGCGTCAGCAGCGGTTACTAACTTCTCATTCGCGACGAAATTGCCAGCGATAGTGCTAGGGCGATATTTCGACCGATAATCGGTTGGTGCCCATCGGCAAACAGCACTTTAGCGAAATTAATTACCTGCGATCGTCTCGTGCGAGTACCGTGAGCATCCCTCCACCGAGTCGCTCAGGGTCTCGGAACGATCCCTCCAGTCTGCCGCCTGGACGGATTCCTGGTCGCAAATCGCCGGGACCCTGGGCGGACGGGGGTTACGACGCGGCCGTGCGGGACCACTCGGGGACATCGGGGCTGTCCCCCTCGCTGCCCGCCACGCCCACCTCGGCTGCGAGCGAGACGAACGTCATGAAGGCGTCGCTCGCCGTCCGCTCGGCGTGCCACGCGACCGCGACCTCTCTCGGTGGCAGGAGCACGCCGAGCTCGATCGTCGTCGTCCGGTCGTCGTGCGAGTTCACGGCGAGTCGCGGCATCAGCGCGACGCCGGCGCCGGCCGCGGCGAGCTCCTGCACCGCGTCGTTGTAGTCGGACTGGAGCACGAGTTGCGGCTCGAGGCCGGCGGCGTGGAAGTGGGCGAGAACGCTGTCGACGGCCCTCGGCGCGCGGAAGGAGACGAGGGGCAACTCGGCGATCGAGCGCAGGCTGCTCGGGACGAACCCCGCGTGCTCGGACCCGGTCTGCGCGACGAGCACCCATGGATCCAGGAGCAGGAGCCGCGACTCGAACGGACCCGGAGGAAGCGGGAGCAGCGTGAAGGCGAGATCGAGCAAGCCACGCTCCACGTGCTGCAGGAGGTCGAGGTCCGACAGCGCTTCGTCCACCTCGACGCGCACGCGCGGATAGAGATCGCGGTAGCGCGGGATGATCTCCGGAAGCAGGCGCGTCCTGACGCTCTCGAACGCTCCGACGCGCAGCGGGCCGATCGTTCCTTGCGCGAGCGCGTCGATCTCGGCCTTCGCGGCGTTCAGGCGCGCTTCGACGGCGCTCATGTGCCGGAGGAGGATCCTGCCGGCTTCCGTCAGCCCGACGGCCTGCCGCCCGTGCTCGCGCGCGATCACCTGGACGCCGATGACGCGCTCGAGGCCGGCGATCTGCTGGCTGATTGCGGACGGCGTGTACCCGAGCACGCGCGCCGCTCCCTTGAAGGATCCCTCGTCGGCGATGGCGCGCAGCGCGGTCAGATGGCGGAAGTCGAGACCGATCCACTGATCGGTCATCGGCCCGGCCATTCGTCGTTCGCGCAACGGGACGCCGCGAGCGGCTGGGAACCGAGTGCCGCAGGCTCCAGCATGTGAGGTATGACGAAATCGTGGGGGCGGTGATTGCGGTTTGCGATCATTTCCGCGTGCCGGACCGCCCTCACGTCATCGAGCCTCCGCCCACCTAGGCGCTGGATGGAGCCGCTCGAGGTCCTCTTCGAGGCCGAGGGGCTGCCCACCGCCGAGCTTCCGGCCGAGCTCGGCGAGCTCTACGGCAGCACGCTTGGCTTCGTGAAGCCACGGCTCTTCGCGAACTTCGTCGCGACGATCGACGGCGTCGTCGCGATTCCGTCGATCCCGAACTCGAACGCGCTCGTCGCCGGAGACAGCGAGCCGGATCGCTTCCTCATGGGCGTGTTGCGGGCGTTCGCGGACGTCGTGCTGGTCGGAGCGGGCACGCTCGCAGCCTCCCCCGAAGGGACCTGGAGGCCGGACCGCGTCTACCCGCCGGGGACGGCCGCGTTCGCCGAGCTGCGCCGAATGCTCGGCAAGCCGGAGCAGCCGGAGGTTGCGATCCTCACCGGCCGCGGCTCGATCGACCCCTCCCACCCGGTGCTCGCGTCCGGAGCGGTCGTGCTCACGAGCGCCTCGGGCGCCGAGCGGCTGCGGGACGTCGCGCCGCCTGCCTCGACGGTCGTCACGCTCGGGGAGGACACTGCGCTCGATCCCACTCGTGCCATCGAGGCGCTCCACGGACGTGGTCACTCACTCGTGCTGAGCGAGGCCGGGCCGCACACGTTCGGCGGCCTCGTCGAAGCCGGGCTCGTCGACGAGCTCTTCCTCACGATCTCTCCGCAGCTCGCGGGCGACCGCGGCCACGAAAGCCGGTTCGGCCTCGCCGAGTCGGTGGAGCTCATGCCGCCAGGGATCCGCGAGCGGCTGTTGAGCGTCCGCCGGCACGGCGACTACCTCTTCCTCCGCTACGAGGTCGTGCGGTGAGCGTTCAGACGCGCGAAGAAGGTCGCGAGGAGCGCGTCACGCCGCTCGAGCTCTTCTTCGACCTCGTGTTCGTCTTCGCGTTCACGCAGGTCACCGCGCTCGTGACCGGCGATCCGACCTGGGCCGGGCTCGCGAAGGGCCTCGTCGTGCTCGGTGTCCTCTGGTGGGCGTGGGCGGCGTACGCCTGGCTCACGAACACCGTCGACCCGGAGGACGGCGTCGTGCGGCTGGTCGTGTTCGGCGCCATGGCGGCGATGCTCGTAGCGTCGCTCGCCGTCCCGGACGTGTTCGGGAACGACGCGTTCATCTTCGCGTGCGCGTATGCGGTCGTCCGCATCGCGCAGCTCGGGCTCTACGCGGTGGCCGGCCGCGGAGACCGCGATCTGCTGGCCGCGATCGCGCGACTGGCGGCGGGCTCGCTCATCGCGATCGTCCTACTTTTCGTCGCCTCGGCACTCGACGGCCCGGCGCAGACCGCGCTCTGGGCGATCGCGCTCGGCTGCGACTTCGCGGGCGCGTGGATCGGCGGAGGGCGAGGTTGGCGGCTCGAGGCCGGACACTTCGCCGAGCGGCACGGGCTCATCATCATCATCGCGATCGGCGAGTCGATCGTCGCGATCGGTGTCGGCGCGACGAACGAGCTCGGCCCCGGCGTCGTCGCCGCGGCCGCCCTGGGTCTCGTCGTCGCCGGAGCTCTCTGGTGGGCCTACTTCGACGTCGTCTCGATCGTCGCCGAGCGCCGTCTGCGCGAGGCGACCGGCAAGGCGCAGCTGACGATGGCGCGAGACTCGTACAGCTACCTCCACCTGCCGATGGTCGCGGGAATCATCCTGTTCGCCGTCGGCGTGAAGAAGACGCTCGTGGACATCGGCGAGCCGCTGGCCGCGGTGCCCGCGGTTGCGCTGTGCGGAGGAGTCGCGCTCTACCTCGGTGCGCACGTGCTCTTCCGTCTCCGCAACGTGCGCTCGCTCAGCCGGCGGCGGCTCGTCCTCGTCGTGCTCCTGCTCGCGCTCATCCCGGTCGCGCTGGAGGTGCCGGCCCTGGCGACGCTCGCGGCTGTCGCGGCGCTCTGCGTCGGGCTCATCGCCTACGAGGCGATCCGCTATGCCGAGGCGCGGCGGCGCGTCCGGCATCCCGCGGAGGCCTCGGCATCGTAGGGCGAGGCCTGCCTCGCCCTACGCCTCGACCACCATCCCCTCGAACGCCGCTACGGGCTGGTGGCCGCCGGTTCCGTCCCAGAGCTCCGTCGCACGCTCGACGAGAGCCTCGACTCCATCGTCGGTTCGGTCCGGGTCGTGGTGGAAGAGCACGAGCCGCCCGACCTCTGCGCGCTGCGCGAAGCAGACGGCGTGCGCGACGCTCGAGTGCCCCCACCCGACGCGGTCGCGGTACTCCGACTCGCTGAACTGGCAGTCGTGGACGAGCACGTCGGCGCCTGCTGCCAGCGCGTGGCCGGAGATCCACTCGTTCGCGAGGGACACGAACTCGACGCCGAGTACGGGCTCGTGATCGGGAATGAACGCGAGCACCCGGCCGTCAAGCTCCAGCCGGTAGCCGACCGTCGAGCCGGGGTGCGACACGTGGTGCGCTTCGATGCCGATCCCCTCGAGCTCCCAGCGCGAGTCCGGGACGTCGTGGAACACGATCCTCGCGGGTATGTCGGCGAGGTCGACGGGGAAGAGCGGCGGCGAGAAAGCGCGCGCGATCCGGTCCCTCAGCGAGTACAGCGGCGACGGCGGCCCCCAGACGTGCACCTCGGTCGCCTCGTGCCAGAGCGGCGCGAAGAACCGAAGCCCTTCGACGTGGTCGAGGTGGAGGTGGGTCAGCAGGACGTGGATCCGCTCGACGCCGACGAGCTCTCCGCCGAGCCGTTTGATGCCGGTGCCGGCGTCGAGGATCACGGGCACACCGTCCTCCGTCTGGACCTGCACGCACGAGGTATTGCCTCCGTACCGGACGGTCGCCTCGCCCGGAGTGGGCAGCGAGCCGCGGCAGCCCCACACGCGGGCGAGGGCCGCCACTAACCTCCCTCCGGGTCGTTCTCCTGCCAGAAGAGCGCGAGCATGCCGACGCACTCGACCCGCGAGGAGAACAGGGGAATCCCGGTCACGGAGATGGTTCGCGTGACGCCGTCGAGACCGGTCATGCGGTGCTTCCCCTGCGCCGGGCGCTGCTCGAGCAGCGCGACCGCGGCTGGCATCTGGTCGAGCGGCAGCGCCGCGCCCTCGAGTGTCTCGAGCTTGAACATCGTCTGCCACTCCGACGCCGGCATCGATCCGGCTTCGGCGAACGTCCGGCCGATGATCTCCTCCGCCGGCTCGTTGTAGAAGACAAGCTGTCCCTCGACATCCGCGATGAACGTCGCCGTCGCGAGCTGTGTGGCGAGCTCGCGCGCGAGGATGAGTGCCAGGGGCCGCTGTTGTCGTGCCGCCACCAAGCGCAGACTAGTCCTTCGGGTGGTGGAGCTCGGCGAGCGCTCGGCCCTCGGGGTGAGAACGCGCTCGTGTGGCACTCGACCCGCTACCCGCGCCGGGCGGGCCGTTCCGAACGAGACCGCCGAGCCAGCTCGGCGTGCGTCGGCGCGAGAAGCGGAGCGCTTCCTCCAGCGCGTCCGCGGTGCCCGGGCCGTGGACGCCCTCGCCGTGGCCACAGAGGACGTGCTCGGGCTCAAGCGTCGCGAGCGAGCGCGGCGGGAGCAGGCGGAGCAGCGGGTGCACGCCCAGACTCTCGCTCGGAGCGAGGAAGTACGAGGCCGTTCCGAGCGCATCGGCGACGACGAGTGTCCTCCGCTCTGGCCACCAGAGCGCCGCCTCGCGCCAGAACGGGAGGCTCACCGAGCGGAGCACCTCGAACGGCGCCCCCGGCGCGCCTTCCTCGGGCACGTCGTACAGCGTGACGCCGAAGCGGCGCGCCAGCGCGTCTCCGTCCCGTGCATGGCGGTCGAGCAGTTGGAGGAGACCCGCCGGCTCGCCCGCCACACGCACGCGCTCGTCGAGACCCTCGACGTCCACCGGATCGACCAGCCACACGCGACCATCCTCGACGAGCGCGTGCGACGCGCGCTCGAGTAGCCTCGGCTCGGTGGTAATCCAGCCGAAGCCGAACGGAAGCTGGAAGAAACGTCCTGTCATCAGGCGTGGAACGCAGCGAGCCGCTCGGCTTCCTCTGCGAGCTCGCGCCGGGTCGCGCGGTCGAGACGGCCGAACGGCGAGAGCGCCACCTTGCCCTGCTCGTAGCGCCAGGCTCCTGCGACGGCTCCGTCTACGAGGAACGTCGGAACGGATGGCGGGTTCTTCGTCGAGAACACGAACGGCCGGTAGCGCTCCGGCAAGACCTGGGTTCGCCGTGCGTGAACGAGGAGCGCCGCATCCCAGGTGGGGAGGAAGCGAACCGGCGAACGAGTCTCGCCGTCCGGAATCGCCGCGCGGGGAAGGTCGACGAGCTCGGTTCCCTCCTCGTCGCGGAAACCGCGCAACAGGAGTCGCTCGAGCGCTGGCTCGATGTCCACGACCCGTACGCCTGCCCACGAAGCGATGTCCTTGCGCGATGCGGGCCCGAAGGCTCCGAGATAGCGGCGGACGAGGTGGTCGAGCGCGTCGTCGACGCCGACGTCCTCCGGCCCGACCCAGCGCTCCGCCGTCTGGAGCAGATGCGCGCGCCGCTGGTCCCACGTCCCGGACGGGGGCACTCGGACGAGCTCGAGCCACGCATCGAACACACGGCCACCAACCGCGACGAGCTCGTCGTGCCGGCGCGGCCCTCCAGCCAGTAGCTCATCGAGCCTCCCGGCCGCAGCCTCGAGCCTTCGTTCGTCGGGTCGCGGCTTTTGCACGCGAAGCCACCAGTCGCGCAGCGGCTGCCGGATCGCGACGGCGAGCGGCCAGTAGTCCCGCCTCGAGACGATGTGGATCGTCCCTCGCATGAGCGT
This sequence comes from uncultured Actinomycetes bacterium, assembly GCA_963848405.1. Lineage (GTDB taxonomy): Bacteria > Actinomycetota > Thermoleophilia > Gaiellales > Gaiellaceae > GMQP-bins7. The sequence goes on from CAWKDP010000032.1 coordinate 124,294, forward strand.
CGCCTGCACGACGCTCCGCCGCTCGAGCGCGCGGGTGAGATCGCCGCGCCGGAATCCCTCGAGGCACGACCAGAGCCGGATGTACGCGTTCGGCGCGTACTGGTCCTGGATGCCGCCCATCCGCTCGACCGCACGCGGGATCGACAGCGTCGAGCGTTTCAGCAGGAGCTGTCGTGCGAGGAGCGCCCGGTTCAGCTCGCGCTGCGAGAGGACGCGCTCCGCCACGGTACGACGCTATCCGACGTCCGCGGCGGAGGTGTGCGCTGCGCAAGTGCGATCCCGCCGACGACGAGAGCGGCGCCCGCTGCGAGCCAGACGGTCACGGGCTCGTCGAGGACGACGGCTCCGATGAGCACCGCGAGCGGCGAGATCGCGTACGCGTACGCGACCGCACGCGTCGGACCGAGCCCACGCAGCCCGACGTTCCAGCCGATGTAGCCGAGGAGGGTGGCCAGGATCCCGAGGTAGAGGACGAGCGCAAGGTCGTGCGCGGAGAGCCCGGTCGTCGCGTCGAGCGTCGAGCCGCGGACGAACGGCGCGAGGCCGAGCGTGCCGACGAGGCTCGTCGCCGCCGTGAGCGCGAGCAGGTCGTAGTGGCCGAGCAGCGGCTTCAGCACGACGTTGTAGAGCGCGAACGACAGCGGCGCGCCGAGGACGAGCAGCGGCCCTTTCGCGCTCTCGAGCGAGAGCTCCTCGCCCGTCCCGAGGGCGACGACGACGGCGACGCCGACCAGGGCGAGCACGAGCCCGACGATGCGTCTCGTGTACAGGCGCTCGAGGCCGAGGAGCACGGCGAGCACGAGCGTCATGCCGGGCGCGAGAGCGACGACGAGCGCAGCGACTCCCGACGTCGTGTGCTGGGTTCCGAGGTTCAGGAAGACGTGGTAGCCGACGACGATGACGACGCCCGCGAGCACGACCCGCACAGCGTCCCGGCGGGTCAGTCCGGGTAGGCCACCGGCCCGCCAGAGGATGAACGCAAATCCCGGCGCGGCGATCGCGTAGCGGAGCAGCGCGATGTCGCCGGCGGCGAGACCGTGGTCGAGCAGCACCTTGATGACCGAGAACGAGCCCGCCCACACGACGACGACCGCGAGCAGCGACAGGTGGGCGCGCGTCATCGAGAGGTGTAACGCAGAAGCCGGCGGCATCGTGAGATCGAGAACGCAGGGCCGCGGGCGATACTTCCGTCATGCTCGAGAGCCTCGCCGCTTTCGTGGCCGTCTCGGCCGTCGTCATCTGCACGCCGGGCCAGGACACCGCCCTCACGATCAGGAACACGCTCTCCGGCGGACGGAGAAGCGGGATCGCGACGGCCGCGGGCGTGTCGCTCGGTCAGGCGGTGTGGACGTTGGCGGCGAGCGCCGGCCTCGTCGCGCTCCTGAGCGCGTCCGAACCGGCGTTCAGAGCGCTCAAGCTCTTCGGCGCCGCGTATCTCGTCTACCTCGGCGCGCAATCGCTCTGGTCTGCGCTGCGTCGCCGAGAGCCCAAGTGTCAATTTGACACAAGGTCGGTCTCGCTCACGCCCCTCCGCGCGCTCGGCCAGGGTGTGCTCAGCAATCTCGGCAACCCGAAGATGGCGATCTTCTTCGCGAGCCTCCTGCCGCAGTTCGCTCCCCAGGGAGGCGGGTCGTTCGCCGCGCTCCTCGCACTCGGCCTGCTCTTCTGCTCGCTGACGCTCGCCTGGCTCTCGCTCTACGCCGTCGCGATCGCCCGGCTCAGCGCGCTCCTCACAGGTCGCGTCCGGCGCGTGATCGACGCCGTAACGGGAGCTGTCCTCGTCGCGTTCGGAATCCGGCTCGCCGCCGAGGAACGTTAACGCGCCCGCGCGAAGCGGTGGACGGCCTCGAGCAGCTCCTTGCTCTTGGCCTCGGCCTCTTCGGGGTCGCCCGACGCAAGCGCGCCGGCGACGCAGTGGTTCACGTGCTCGTCGAGGATCTGGAACGCAAGGCTCTCGAGCGCGGTCGTGACCGCGGAGATCTGCGTGATGACGTCGATGCAGTAGCGGTCGTCCTCGATCATCCGCTCGATGCCGCGCACCTGGCCCTCGATGCGGTGCAGCCGCTTGACCAGCCGGTCCTTGTCGGCGACGTAGCCGTACGCGCGTGCGTCGGTCTCGCTCATGTCGTTGCTCCCTCCCTGATGCTCCTGAAGCGCCGGAGTCGAAGGCTGTTCGTGACGACGAAGAGGCTCGAGCCGGCCATCGCGACGGCGGCGACGATCGGGCTCAGCAGCCCCGCGACCGCCAGTGGGATCGCGGCCACGTTGTAGGCGAATGCCCAGAACAGGTTCCCCTGGATCGTGCGCAGCGTGCGGCGCGCGAGTCGAACCGCGTCGGCCGCGGCCCGCAGGTCCCCCGAGACGAGCGTCAAGTCGGATGCCTCGATCGCGACGTCCGTCCCTGTGCCGATCGCGATCCCGAGGTCGGCCTGGGCGAGCGCCGGCGCATCGTTCACGCCGTCGCCGACCATCGCGACGACCTCGCCCGCGTCCTGGAGCCGCTTCACCTCTGCTGCCTTGTCCTCGGGGAGGACCTCTGCGCGCACGTGCTCGATTCCCACCTCGGACGCGACGCGGCGTGCGGTCTCGTCGGCGTCGCCCGTGAGCAGCACCGGATCCAGGCCCAGGCGCCGGAGCTCCGCGATCGCCGCCGCGCTCGACGGCTTCACCGTGTCGCGCACCACGAGCGTCGCTCGCGCCTGGCCGCCCCAGGAGACGGTGATCGCGCCGTCTCGCCGGGCGACCTCCACCTCCACGCCTTCGACGGTTCCCTGCACGCCGAGGCCCGGCACGTTCGCGAACGACGTGACAGGCGGGAGCGCGCCGACCTCGGCCCTGGCCGCCGCCGCGACGGCCTGCCCGATCGGGTGCTCCGATGCGTCCTCGACCGCTCCCGCGCGGCGCAGGATCTGCTCCCTCGGAACGCCGTCGACCGGTACGACAGCGACGAGCTCCATCCGGCCCTCGGTCACGGTCCCCGTCTTGTCGAGCACGATCGTCCCGATCCGGCGCGTGTGCTCGAGCACCTCAGGCCCTTTGATGACGATGCCGAGCTGCGCGCCGCGTCCGGTCCCGACCATCAGCGCGGTCGGCGTCGCGAGGCCGAGTGCGCATGGACAGGCGATGATTAGGACCGCCACTGCCGCGGTGAACGCGGCACCTGCGGAGGAGCCGGCGAGGAGCCAGCCGGCGAGCGTGCCGAGCGAGATCGCGATCACGACCGGCACGAAGACCGCCGAGACACGGTCGGCGAGCCTCTGCACCGGCGCCTTACCGGACTGCGCAGCCTCGACCAGGCGCGCGATCTGCGCAAGCGCGGTGTCGGCGCCGACCTTGGTCGCTCGCACGACGACGCGCCCGTAGGTGTTCAGCGACGCGCCCACGACCTCCGAGCCGGGGCCGACCTCGACCGGGACCGACTCTCCCGTCAGGAGCGACTGGTCGAGCGCCGAGTGCCCCTCGACCACCTCACCGTCGGTTGCGACCTTCTCACCGGGACGCACCACCACGAGATCACCGACGACGACGTCCCCGATCGCGACGGCGACCTCGCCGCCGTCGCGGAGCACTCGCGCGTCCTTCGCCCCTAGCTCGAGCAGCTCCCGGATCGCGTCTCCGGAGCGGTGCTTCGCGCGGACTTCGAGATAGCGCCCGAGCAGGATGAGCGTCGTGATGACGGCTGCGACCTCGAAGTACGTCTCCCCCTCGAGCCCGGCGACGAGAACGACCGCGGACCACGCCCACGCCGCAAGGGTGCCGATCGAGACGAGCGTGTCCATCGTCGCCTCGAAGTGGCGCGCGCTCCGCAGCGCCGCCTGGTGGAACCCGCTGCCGCCCCAGAGGACGACCGGCGTCGCGAGCGCGAACGCGACCCACTCCCACCTCGAGAACTGGAACGCCGAGATCATCGCGAGCAGCACGATCGGCGCGGTGAGGACGATCGCCGTCGCGAGCTTCGTCGCGAGCCCGGCGGTCGAGCCGTGCTCGTGTGCTCCGGGGGCGGCGGGCGAGGCGTGGTAACCGGCCGCCTCGACGACGTGCACGAGCTCCTCGACGCTCACGGACGGGTCGTGCCGCACCGTCGCCTGCTCGGTCGCGAAGTTCACGGTCGCCTCCACGCCCTCGAGCTTGTTGAGCTTGCGCTCGATCCGGGCGACGCACGAGGCGCAGGTCATCCCCTCGAGGTCGAGGCGAACCTCCTGCAGATCGCGGGGGGGCACACCGGTGGCGGCGGTCACGCCGCCTCGTAGCCCGCTTCGGCGATCGCCGCCCGGACGAGGTCGTCGGAGACATCGTCGCCGGCGACCGTCACGGACTTCGTGTCCAGGTCGACCTCCACCGTCTCGACACCGGGAACCTCGGAGACCTCCTCGCGGATCGAGAGCGCGCAGTGCTCGCAATGAATCGCGGGCACGGTGTATGTGGTCGTCTCGCTCACCTTCGCAGTATACCCCTCATGGGTATAAAGCAACGCCGGCGTCGGTTCGGCCGCCCCTACGCTCAAGGACTGGTCCCCGGACGCAACGACCTTGATTCGCAGGGGCGAGGCATGCCTCGCCCTCACCGGCCGCCCGCGATCGAGTTACAGCTCGAGGCGCGAGGCGCCGAGAATCGCCTCGTTGCCATCCGCGAAGCGGACGAGCGCCTTGCCCTTGCCGTCGTAGTCGGGCGACCAGACCACGAGCGTCGCCTCCTCGCCGACCGCGCGGCACGCGCGGCCGTCCTCCGGATCGAGCCCGCGCCAGTAGCGGACGAACGGGTTCTCCTCCCACTCGCGCCCGATCGTCGTCTCGTCCGTGTGGCCCGGGTACACGCGCGTCTCGTGCGGGAGCGTCATGAGGACGTCCATCACCGAGCGTCGCAGGTCCGCCGCGGGCCCTCCACCGACCGCGTCGCGGAAGAGCGTGTCGCCCGTGAAGCAGAGGTCGCCGACGACGAAGGAGACGCCGTCATCCGAGTGCCCGGGCGTCTCGCGTACGTCGATCCGGAGCCCGCCTGTCTCGACACGGCCGGACGTGACCTCGAGCCCGAAGCGCTCGACGAGCTCGTCGTTACCCGCCACGTGGTCGGCGTGGCCGTGGGTCACGAGGAGGTGCGTCGGCGTCAGCTGCTGCTCCTCGACGACGGCGAGGAGCGGATCGAGCGGGGCGCCGCTGTCCACGAACACCGCGGTACCGCCCCGCTCGTCGGCGAGGACGTAGGCGTTCGAGAGCCAGGAGGGGTGCATGCTGCGCTCGACCAACACGTGTGCCGGGATCGTACGGCAGGATTCGCGCCGCGCGGGCAGAACCTGCCGGACGACCTACCGGAGGAGGTTCTGATGTCCACCGTGGACAACATGTTCGAGGAGCGAGAGGTGCTCCGCGGCGCCGCGAAGTGGTGGTGGCTGTTCCTGCTCGCCGGGATCGCCTGGCTCGTGTTCGCGCTCGTCATCTTCCGCTTCGACATCACCAGCGCGGCGTCCGTCGCGATCCTCTTCGGCATCGTCGCCATCGTCGCGGGCGTGGACGAGTTCATGGCGATCGGCGTCTCGACGACGGGCTGGAAGATCGTGCACGGGATCCTCGGGGTGATCTTCGTCCTCGTCGGGATCTTCGCGTTCATCGAACCCGGGAGCACGTTCGAGGCGCTGGCGGCGGTGATCGGCTTCTTCTTCCTGTTCAAGGGGATCTTCGACATCGCGGTCGCGATCGCGACGAAAGGCGAGTTCGAGCTCTGGTGGCTCCAGCTGGTCGTCGGCCTCATCGAGATCGGGCTCGCGTTCTGGGTCGCCGGGAGCTTCCGCGAGAAGGTGATCCTGCTGCTCGTCTACGTCGGTGTCGTCGCGCTCTCGAAGGGGATCACGGACATCTTCTTCGCGTTCAAGCTCAAGTCGCTCGGAAGACGCGTCGCACCGGCCTGATTCAGGCTCCGGGAGAGGGCTGCGTGGCCGGCCCTCTCTCGCTCGCCGGAGCGTTTCGCGCGCCTCTTCGCGGGTACGTTCCTGCCGTGCAGCCCCTCTGTATAGGATCGCTGTGATGCGTCGAACGGCTCTCGGTCTCGTCGTTCTCGTCGCGGCGCTGGGCTTCGTCGTCGTCGGCTGTGGCGGCGAGGAGGAGACGTCGCCGACGCCGGAGACCGTCATCGGCACGACGGACACCACCGAGACGACCGAGACGGACACGACCGAGACCGAGACGACCGACGAGACCGAGACGACGGACGAGACCGAGACGGAGACCGCGACCACCGACGAGACGGAGACCGGCGGGGGGTCCGGCGCAGGCGACCCGATGGCCGGCAAGGAGGTCTTCCTCGGCACCGCAGGTTGCGGGAGCTGCCACACGCTCGCCGATGCGGGCACGAGCGGCACGATCGGTCCGAACCTCGACGACTCGCAGCCGAGCGAAGACCTCGTGGTCGACCGCGTTACGAACGGCCAGGGCGCGATGCCTCCGTTCGAGGGCACGCTGACCTCTCAGCAGATCGCCGATGTCGCGGCCTACGTCTCGCAGACCGCCGGCGGCTGAACCCTCGAGCGCGTCCGGCCTCGTGGCTCTACAGGGCGTGAGCAGCCGCTTCTAGACTCCGCTCGTGATCGATCTCAAGGCCGCCCGCAGCGAGCCCGACCGGTGGCGCGCTGCGCTCGCCAGGAAGGGCGCCGCGGAGCCGTTCGACGCGCTTCTCGCCGCTGACGAGCACTGGCGGGCGCTCATCCCGAAGGTTGATGTCCTGCGCTCGCGCACGAAGCTGAAGGGCAAGCCGAGCGCAGAGGAGCTCGAGGCGCTGCAGGCGGTCAAAGGAGAGCTGAAGCAGGCGGAGGAGGAGCTCGCCGCTGCCGAGGCCGAGCGCGATGCCGCGCTTGCGCTCGTCCCGAATCCGCCGCACGACTCGGTCCCCGACGGCGAGACCGAGGACGACGCCGCGGAGCTCAAGCGGGTCGGCGAGCCCGAACCGCTCGAGTCGGCCCGCGAGCACACCGAGATCGGCCGGTTCGACATGGAGCGCGCAGCACGCGTCTCCGGAGCGAGGTTCGGATACATCCTGGGCGACTCCGCTCTCGTCGCGATGGCGCTGTACCAGTTCGCGCTCGCCCACCTCTCGAAGGCCGGGTTCACGCCGGTCCTTCCGCCCGTGCTCGTGCGCGAGGAGGCGATGTACGGAAGCGGGTTCTTCCCTACCGACCGGTCGAACATCTACGCGCTCGAGGCGGACGGCCTCTTCCTGACCGGCACCTCCGAGGTCGCGCTCGCCTCGCTGCACATGGGGGAGGTGCTCGAGCAGCTCCCGCTCCGGTACACCGGTTTTTCGACGAACTTCCGCCGCGAGGCGGGCGCCGCCGGGAAGGACACGCGCGGCATGTTCCGGGTGCACCAGTTCAACAAGGTCGAGATGTTCGTCTTCGTCGAGCCGGACACGTCCTGGGACGAGCACGACCGCATGCTCGAGCTCGAGGAGCAGTTCCTCAGGGCGCTCGGGCTGCCGTACCGCGTGATGAACGTCGCGGCGGGTGACCTCGGCGCGTCGGCGGCGAAGAAGTACGACATCGAGGCGTGGTTCCCGTTCCAGGAGCGCTACCGCGAGGTCACGTCGTGCTCGAACACGACCGACTACCAGGCCCGCCGGCTCGGCATCCGGTATCGCTCGGAGCGCGGGCTCGAGCATCCGCACACGCTGAACGGGACGATGGTCACGGACCGCGCGCTGCTCGCGATCCTCGAGAACCTCCAGGGCGGCGTGCCGGAGATCCTGACCGAGTACGGCGCGCCCGCGCAGATCAGCGCCTAGCGCTCGCAATTGACCCCTTTGTGCTACTCGGCGAGGGGAGCAGCAGGCGCAGAATGTGCACGATGGGTGTCTATCTCGGCATGAACGCGGGCCACCTCCTCGCCACCGGCGGCCTGCTGCTGCTCGCGGTCGCGGTCGCCGACCAGATGCTCCAGCACCGGTCGGGCTGAGACCGCCGGCCGCCGCATACACTCGTTCGCGGCGGGGTGCCGGAGCGGTCGAACGGGGCGGTCTTGAAAACCGCTGGGCGTGCAAGCGCCTCGTGGGTTCGAATCCCACCCCCGCCGCTCCAACCTACTCGGCCGCGCTGCTGGCTAGCGGCGACGGTTCTTGCCGAGATCTCGAACGTCTCGGCCGGCTGTAGCTCGGCGATCAGTCGACCGGAGCTCAGGCAGCCGCTGCGAATCGACGAGCTCACGTTTCGGCGAAGGACCTGACGAATCGCTCCACCAACGCGACGATGCCCTCCACGCTCGAGGCAGTGGCGTCGTCGACTTCGCGTGACTCGAGGTCGCGCACCGCCGTGACGCGCGCGCGAAGGACGTTCTCGGCGTCGGCTTCGAGCCAGACCCGAACGATGATGACGCCCGTTCGCTCGTGCGACGACAGCATCCTCGTGATTGTCCCGGGAGCACGTCACCGCATCGTCACCGGCTGCATCAGCTCCTGCATCAACGATGACGGCTGCAGTCCGAGCTTGCTCTCGAGCAGCTCGCGGAAGAGCTCGAACTGACGGAGCGCTTCGTTCAGGTTCCCCTCTGCCAGATGAGCCTCGATCACGACTCGGTGGGCGCTCTCGCGCAGCGGCTCGAACGCGACCGCAGCGAGCCCTGCCTCGGCCGCCTGCGCGAAGTGTCCGTCCTTGCAGGCGTCTGCGCTCACACGCTCGAGCGCGTGTACGCACAGCTGACGCATCCGCTCGCGCTCGATCACGACCCAGTCGTCGTACCAGTCCGCCAGGAACTCGCCCGCATGCGCCAGCTCGAACAGGTCGTCCCGGTCCGGCGGCCCACCTCGTAGCACGCGCTCCGCCCGGCTCGCGGTCTCGCGAGCGTCGACGGACACCTCCTTGTCGAGGACGAGATGCGTGTTCGTGCCCACCACGAGCGTCGGTCCGGCCCGCCGCAACCGCCACAACGCGGTGCGGAGGCTGGCATTCGCCTGTTCTTCGCTGGTCTCGAGCCAAAGCATGCCGGCGACGCGCACTCGCTGAATCGGTCGGTCGTGGAGCGCGAGGAACGCCGCGAGCCGCTGTGCGCTCAGCGGCAGCGAGACGATCTCGTCGCCGTGCCAGAGCTCGAAACCTCCGAGCAGTTGCAGGCTATAGGTGCCCGGCTGGGCTCCCGCCGTCTCCCCCCCGTGCTCCCGCATGACGAGCGTCACGCTCGCCCGTCCGCTGCGACGAGAGGAGCCGGGCCACGAGCGGGCACGGAAGCGCTTGGCGCCTCCCCGAGTGCACCATCGACGGCCGCAGCTAACGCAGCGCCCTTCACGTGCTCACCCCGCGTCGCTGAGTGGGGCGGACGTTGACAGGTGAAGGCGCGGGCGTCAACCATCACGCGACCGGCTCCTCGCCGGGTTGCTCTTCGGGTCGAGGACGAGGTCGTACCAGGTCGCCGAGGTCCGGCCGTCCTCCGCCGAGGATCACATCGTCGGGGTCGAAGATCCTGCGCCTCGCGACGACGAGCGTCACGACCGAGTCGACTGCGACCTCCGTCCCCGCCTCCGGCGACTGTGAGACGACCGTCCCCGGCCGTCCGCCGATCGTCTCGACCACCTCGGCCTGCAGCCTCCGCCTCGCCAGCAGCGTCACGGCCGCCCGCTGGTCGAGCCCCACGACCGAGGGCACGGCAACCACACCGCCGGCCGAGAGGACCACGGAGACGACCGAGCCGGCGGGAACGCGCGAGCCCGGAATCGGATCCTGGTTCAGCACGGTGCCCTCGGGCTCCACGGACGCCGTCGAGTCGGTCCTCTGGATCCCGAGCGACGCCCCCCGCAGCCTGGCCGCCGCCGCCTCGAAGGGCAGATGGCGGACGTCGGGAACTTCGATCGTGTCGTCGGCGCTCGCCAGGACGACGCGCACGACCGAGCCGGCTTCCACGTCCGTCCCCTCGGCCGGCTTCTGCGTGACCACTGTCCCCGGGCGTGCGTCCGGGGTCGGCCGCGACCCGGCGACCTCGATCACGAGACCGACGGCGGCGAGCACGTTCCTGGCCTGGGCGTCGGGGAGACCGATGACGCTCGGGACGCTCACGCGCCGGCGCCTGGGCACCGCGATCGTCACCCGCACGACGCTGCCACGCTCGACGAGCGTTCCAGCTGCGGGGTCCTGCCGCAGGATGGAGCCCTCGCGCTCGTCGCTCTCCTCCTTGTCCGCGACCTCGAGCCCGAGCCCGGCCACGGCGAGCGTGCGCTTCGCGCTCTCGAGGGTGCTTCCGATGATCGCGGGAACCTCGGCGCGGCGGGCGATCGACACGATCAGCCGCATCCGCGTGTCTGGCCCGACGGGGGTCCCGGGAGCCGGCTGTTGCTCGAGGACGACGTCGACGGGGCCATCGGCGTCTCTCGTGTCGACCCGGTCGAGCGGCACGCCTGCCGCCTCGATCGCGGCTCTCGCGTCGGTCTGGGTCATGCCCACCACGTTCGGTACGCCCGCACGGAGGACCAGGTTCACGCGCGTGCCCGGCGCGACAGCCTCCCGCGCGGCCGGCCGCTGGCTGAAGACCGTCCCCGGCTCTCCGGGCTCGACCCTCGTGGTCGTCGAGCCTAGTGCCAGCGCCCGGCCGATGATCGCCTCGCGCGCCGCTTCGAGCTCGAGCCCGACGACGTCTGGAACCGTCACCCGCCTGCCGGCGGCAAGCGTGATGCTCACTCTGGCGCTGCGAGCCCACCGCACGCCGGGTGCCGGATCCTGGTCGACGACGGTGCCGGGAGCAGCCTCCGCCGCGCGCTGAGAGACCTTGCCGACAGCGAATCCGGCGGCCGCGAGCGTCGTGACGGCGCCCGCTTCGGTGAGACCGATGAGGCTCGGGACCTCGGCCGTCGCGGCCGTGCTGACGACGACATCGACGGCCGTGTACAGCGACGCCCGCGCGCCCGCTGCCGGCGACTGCTCGAGAATCGTGCCGGCCGGGGAGTCGGCTGCGCGCTCCTCGACCGCTCCGAGCGCGAGCCCGGGAAGTCCGGGCGGCAGGTTCAGCCTGGCGATGAGCTCCGTCGCCGCGGCGGCGAGGAGGTCCTGCGCCTCGTCGAGCTTCTTCCCTTTCAGGTTGGGCACCACGACGGTCCACGTCGTGGCGAGCGTCAGCTTCACCTCGGTGCCGACGACGACGGAGGCCCCGGTCTCGGGCTCCTGCGCGACGACCGTGCCGGGACTGGCACCGCTCTCCTGCATCGAGAACGGCTCCGGTGCGACCGCGAGACCGACGCCTCCCAGGACGAGTGCCGCGCTTTCGGGAGTCCGTCCCCGGACGTCCGGAACGCGAGCCTGCACCGGGACGGCGACCGTCAGCGACACGCTTGTCCCCTTCGGCACGACGGCGCCCGGCGGAGGCGACGACGCGAGCACCGTGCCCGCGGGCCGCGGGCTCTGCTGCTCGACCCTGCCGTCGTCGGTCACGACGAACCCCAGACGCCTGAGCAGGGTCTTCGCCTCGGTCTCGGGCTCTCCGACGATCTCGGGCACCGTCACGGTCGGCAGGACGGCCAACACGAGCGCGACCGCAGCGCCTTCGTTCACCCTGGCGCCCGCGCTCGGGCTCTGCTCGAGGACGGTGCCCGCCGGATCGGTCTCGGTCTCGCGCAGCGAGAGCGTCCCCACCCGAAGCTCGGCGGCGACGAGCTTCGCGCGCGCGGCGTCCAGCGTCTCCCCCACGACCGCGGGCACCGAGAGGTTCGTCTTCTCGACCAGGACGAGGCGGAAGCGTCGCTCGAGCCGCTTGGGCTCACGCCGGTCGACAGCGGCTCCCGTGCCGCGAGCGACGAGGAAGCCCGTGTCCGGCCGCTCGCTCGCGTTGCCGCCGAAGAGCCCGGCCTCGCGCACCTCGGCCGGCCCTTCGCCGATCTCGAAGCTCGCCCGCGCGTCGACCGCGTGCGCGAACGAGTCGTAGGAGAGCGCGGAGGGGGCGAGCGGCTTCCGGTACGCCTCGGCGAGCAGGTCGCGGCGCGGCTCGGCCGGTATCTCGCCTTTCGTGCCGAGCGCGACGTGCGTGATCCCCGCCAGCCCTTTCCTCCGGGCCAGGAGCCCGCCGATCAAGTCGCGCGCGCCGGGAGCGAGCGTCTCCTCGAGAGCGAGGAAGAGCTCGCGCACGAGCGTGTCGTTCTCGGCCTTCTCGATCCTCGGATGCACGGCGTGGTTGACGAGCGTCCCCGAGCCCGGCCGCGCCGAGGCGTCCCCGCCGAAGAGGCCGAGCTCGCGAAGCGTTCCGGTCGCCTTCCCGCGCCCGATCGAGACCCGCGCGTGCACCCGACCGGTCGCCGGCTCGTAGGTCAGCGTGCGGCCCGGCTCGAGCCGAACGCGGAAGACCTCGGCGGCGAGCAGCGTGCGGCCGCGGTCGGGTGGCGGCGGGTTTGCGTCCCAGGCCGGGTCACCGGAGCCGACCGCGAGGTGCGTGATGCCCGTGCTGCGATTGCAGAGGAGCGCCCCGATCAGGTCGAGCGCGGACCAGACCACGAGGTTCGGCCGCCACGCGGCGTCGCGCCGGGTACCGGACGGCCCCTCGAGCCGGTCGCGAAACGCTCCCTGGAGCATCTAGAAGCCGCTTCTCGTCACGGAGAACACCTGCTTCTGCGACTGCGCGAAGCCGGCGGCGATCTGCGACGAGCGCTGCACGATCTCCGTCTTCGCGACCTCTCCCCGCTGCTCGTCGAGCGGCAGATCGGGCGCAGCGACGAAGTGGGCGATCTGCGTCGAGATCGCGTCGTTCGTCCGCGCGCCCACCGCGGCCGTCGCCTCCTGGGCGATCACCTGCCCGAGGAGGCCGCTGCCGCGGATGTCCGCATCCGCGAGCTCGGGATCGACGAAGAGGTTCTCCTTCAGCCGCGCCTCCGTCTCGTCTTGGATCGACTGGAGCGTGTGCGGCAGCTTCGCAGTCACGCGCCCGTGGTCGAAGCTCTGCTGGTCGAAGCCCTGGCGCATGACGTCGCCGATGCGCGCACCGACCGCGACCTGCTTGGTCACGTCGATGATCTTCGTCCGCACCCAGTCCCGGATCCAGAGCCCGAAGCGCACCTGAACGCTGCCGACGCCCCGGACGATCGCGCCCTGACCCTCCCGCGCGTGCACGGTCACCATCGCCGTCCGCGGCTCTGGGAACGCGACGATCGGGTCGCGCGGAAGATCGGCGCTGAGGTCCTGAAGGTCGGCGACCGGGCTGTAGCGGGAGACGATCGCGAGCTCGTCCGGCTCGAACCGCACCTTCGCGTACTCGATGGCCCCGGGGTTGGCAAGGGTCGCAGCGGCGACCTTCTGGCTGACGCGATGGAGCAACCCCATATCCGCGACGCGGATCGGGCGGTCGGTCCGGACTCCGACCAGCTCGACCGAGGCCTTGCCGCGGGCGTCGCTGACGGCGACCGCGGACGTGAGGACACCCCAGTCGGTGGAGAAGCTCACCATCGCGCCCTGGACGGGGTTGGCGTTCCGATCGGTGACCGTCACGGAGATCGTCGCCCTGCCGCCGAAGAGCGCATCGGCCGTGGATGCCTCGACCCGCACGTCCCAGAAGAGGCGGTTCAGGTCCTGGCGCATGCCCTCGACGTCGAGCTGGACGCGCTGCATCGCCTCTTCGAGCGCGTCGAGCCGCTGCTCGGCCGCATCGAGGCGCCCGACTGCGTCGGCGAGGTTCAGCATGGTCCGCCGGCGATCGGTGATCATCTCCCGCGTTATCTGCGTGTCTCCGGGCCGGCGCCTGATCTCCGCGAGGACGAACGTGCCGGCCGGCGGCAGAGCCGGTCGGCGGACGGCACGGACCGCCCAGCTCAGCTTGTCGCGCAGGGTGGTCTCCATGTTGATGTCCTGAGAGTTGCGCAGCGCCGGATCGCCCGTCCCGTCGACCCGCACGACCTCGGGCTCGAGGTAGAGGACGAGGCTGTCGGGCGTCGCCTGGTTCGGCGCGGGCAGCGGAGTCGTGTCGCCCTGCTCGGAGAAGAGCACGTCCTCCTCGTTCCAGACGTCGAAGCCCGCGACCGAGCAGCTGCCGGCCGCGATCAGCACGTCGTTCTCGGCGGCGAATCCTGGCGCCCTGATCTCGAATCCGTGCAGGTCCGGGACGCCCTCGCCGACGTAGTGCTCGCGCAGCCGACGCTCGAAGAAGCGCCGGATGTCGTCGAGCTCGTTCCAGTCGCGGTCGAGGATCGGCACTCCCTGCTGCATGCGGACTCCGATGTAGCGCTTGCGCTCGTCGAACGTGTCCACTCCGCCGTTCGAGAAGTTGCCTGGGCTCACGGCGTCCCTCCTTACTCGTCTTCGGTGCGGGTCAGGCCGAGGTTGACGTCGGTCGCCTGCTCGACGGTCTCGGCCTCGAGCACGACGACCGCGCGCAGGTTGAAGGGCAGGAAAAGAGCCGTGCTGCGCGCGACCAGTGCGCGCTTGCGCACGACGTCGTCGGCCGTATCGTCGGGCTCGGGAGCCGCGAAGACGCCGGCGGTGTTGGTCGAGTACCAGTCGTCCGGCCCCGCGCCCGTGTCGGTCACGTAGTCGACGGCGTCCTCGAACTTGCCCATGCCCGCGAGGAGCGCCGGGTCGGACGTATCGACCGTCCGAGAGCCGCGGTCGCTGGGGTCGTGCGGGTTCCCGAGGTCGTTCGTGAAGAAGACGTTGCGCCAGAACTCCTTGATCCGCGCGTCCCACCCGGTGAGCCGCTTCACCCAGATCATCGCGCCGGGGACGGTGCCGGTGATCCGGTAGAGGTGGGCCGAGTACTTGATCTCGTGGCGCTGGATAGGGATCGGCTTCCCGTGGCTCAGGTCCCAGCCGAGCCAGGACGCGAGGTGCGGGAGGATCCGGTAGTCGACGGTGTCGACGTCGTGCAGGGCCCGGAGCCCGTCGGCGCGGCTGCGAAGGTGGTCTGCTCCGGCGCCGAAGAGATCGACGAACCGGCGCAGCTGCCCGTTGTCCGGGCTCGCCTCCGGGATCGCGCCGACGTCGCGCGGCGGGGCTCTGTTGACGTCGTGACGGCGCAGGATCGCCGGCAGCTGCTCGTACAGCATCCGGCCGGATCGGTGCACCTCGGTCGGAGTCGCTACCGCGCGGAAGGCTTCGCGGTCCTCCGCCGGCAGCGCCGGCCCGTCGAGCTCGTAGTAGTACGTCGTGCCGGGCTCGAGGCCCTGTGCCCGGTCGCTCACGTCGAGGATCTCCTCGCGATAGCGAACCGGGATCCGCTGCGCGTCGAACGCGATCGTGCGCGTCCGCCGCAGCACCTCGACCGGCACGTTGTCGATCACACGCGAGACCGACTCCGCCGTGCTGACCGTCCGCCGGCCGCTCTCGAGAGCCTCGCCGAGATCGACTTCGGTGACCGCGGTTGCCGCGGGCGGGAACGCGTCGCTCGAATAGACGACGAAAGGATCGCGCGCGCCGGATGCGGGGAACTCGAAGTCGCGCTTCTTCCGCCGGAGGGTCAGCTTGGGCGCCGCCGCCATGGTCTCGCCCGGGTCGAGGACGACGTCCCACGAGACCCGCGCCCTGCGGCCGACGATGTCGGCGACGGCTCTGAAGTCCTGAACCTTCACTGCGCCTCGTGGCTCACGGTCACAGAGAGAACGCCCGGGACCGGGATCTCGACCTCGCCGATGTCGATGCGTCCCTCGACCGCGATCTCGCCGCCGAACGCCCGCTCGACGAGCGCGCTGACGTCGCCGAGCCCGGCCTCGAACAGCACCTTGCGGCGGAGGGTCCGCGGCGGCGCCTGATCCCTGCGCCGGAAGCGTGTGACCGTCGCGGCATGGACGCCCTCGATCGCCTCCACGGCTTCGTACACCTTCGACAGGTAGAGCGGCCGCCCGAAGTCGACGTTGCGGAAGGCGAGCAGCTCGGCGGCTGCCGCCTCGGCCCGCAGCCGCACCGTCTCGGGCGGGTGATTGTGCTCGGTGATCAGCTCCACCGAGACGTCGACGGGTACGCACACCGGGTCCTGGATGTGCACCGACGTGCCGACCATCCGCCGGGTCTCGAAGTAGGAGACGAGCCGCCGTTTGAGGTCGTCCGGAGCGGCGGTGCAGGTCTCTCCCTCCGGCGCCACGTAGAGGTCGATCCGGTTCCAGCCCGTCGTGCGCGCGCGCACCTTCGCGATGCCTCCCGCCTGGAGTGCGATGGAGACGAAGTCGTTGAGCGTGACCGCACGGTCGCCCGACCTGAACGCGAGCGGCCCGAAGCGCACGGCGCGCTCGATCGGCTCGGCGTCCGCGCCGCCCGCCGCCGGCAGCGGGTTCGTCACGGTGGCGAGGCCGGTGATCTTCGTCTTCGCCTCGACGATGCTGCCCGCCGGGACGTTTCCGGCTGCGCCGCCCCCGTGGACGTAGGAGGCGCGGATGCTGTCCCGGCCGAAAGGCGGGCGCCGCCCGTACTCGCCGTCGCCGAACACGACCAGGGCGCGGCCGTCCTCGTCGAACTGCACGTAGTAGTCCCGGGCATCGGCACCCGAGGTCTCGATCGCACCGTCCGCCCCGACGTGGTAGAGGAGGTTCTGGCGCCGCTGCCATTCGATCGGGCCCGCGCCCTCGTCGATCTCCACCGCCAGCGTGTCGACGACGACGGGGGTCGATGCGAGCGGAAACATCTGGTTCGGCTCGCCGGTCGAGGAGCCGACGATCTCGCCCACGACCGGCCGGCCGTGGCGGACCGCGAGGCCGGAAAAGGAGAGCTTCCCGTCTGCTCCCGGAACGACCTCACCGCCCGCGAGGTCGATCCTCCGGTCGTCTCCGAGGTAGACGAACGTCTGCGACGGCGTCGTCTGCGTCGCCTTCGTCGTGAATTCTGCGTTGTGCGGCACAGTGACGAGCGTCGGCTCGCCCGGCGCGGGCGGGTTGAAGACGAGCGTCAGCTCGGCGCTCGACGCCACCGGCGACGCGAGCTCGTAGCCGATCAGCCGAAGGAGGTTGAGGACGCTGCGTCGCTCGACGGCCGTGCCCAGGAAGGATTCGCTCGCGATCCGGTCCTGGTAGTAGGAGACGACGTCGCCCACGTAGGCGAACAGGTCCACCAGCAGCATTCCGATGTCGCTGGGCGAGCGGTCGGTCCATTCCGGGAGCCGATAGGTCGCGAGGCCGAGGAGCGCCAGGCGCAGCGACTCGTAGTCCTTGTCGGTGTAGTCGATCGCCGGCTTGTCGGATGACGTGGTCGGCACGCGGGCTTCCTCCTCCCCTCCCTAGGTCAGCGGCACGATCGCCTGCCCGGCGACCTGCTCGTTCATGTGGACGTAGCTGAGCCGGATCTGGAGCAGGCCGTCGTCCGGGTCGCGCTCGATCTGCGAGTCGGTCACGACGATGCGGGGCTCCCAGCGGAGGAGCGCCTCCCGGGCCTGGTTCTGCGCAATGTCGGCGAGGACGTCGTCGTTCGGGTCGTGGACGAGGCTCGGCAGCCGGGTTCCGAACTGGCGCAGCATCGGCCGCTCGTCGATCCGCGTCCCGAGGATCAACCGAACGTTCTGGCGGATCTTCGCGTCACCCGCTGCCAGCTCCATCCGCCCCGTGAGCGGGTCGACGCGGAACGGGAAGGCGAGGCCGCGCACGTCGTCGAAGGAGCTCATTGCAGCCTTCCCTTGTTGCTCTGGTCCCAGTTCTCGCTCCCGACCTTGACCTTGACCCCGACGACCTCCGCTCCGCGGACGTACCTGTCGATCGCGTCCGACATCGCCGTCGCGACCTGCTCGGCCGTCCAGCCGTGCTGCTTCGCGTTGTTCATCATCGCCACCAGGTCGTTCTTGAGCGTGGGCTTGTGGAGTGCCATCAGTCGAGCGGGCAGTCCGGCAGCGAGGGAACAGGGACGGTTGGTAGCGGCGGGTAGCTGCAACTGCTCACTACTTCACCTTCACGGAGAGCGAGAAGGCGGGGGGCCCTGGGGTGAGCGGAGGGATCGGCGGGCCGGTCGGGCCGACCGCGCTGGCATGGGTGTGGGCGTTGAACATGTTCATTAGCCCGTTGCCGAGAACAGCCGGCTCCTGCGCGCTGCTACCGACGCTGATCGAGTCGGCAGCAAGCGAGACCGAGCTGGCGACGACCTTCACGGAGTCCGTCCCGGTGATCGTGACCTTGCCGGACGTGATCTCGACCTTCGAGCCGCCCTTCTCGACGGCGACGATCCCGTCGTCGTTGAGCGTGACCTCGTGCCCCTGCTCGCTCGTGACGCTGACCTCCGCCTTGTCGGCGTTCAGGAACACCTGCGAGCCCTTCTGGTTCGCGGCGAGGACGCTCCCCTTCTCGTCGATGGAGATGAACGAGTCCAGCTTGTGCCGGACGACGACCTTCTCCTTGTCCTTCTCGTCACCGAGCTCGATCACGTGGCCCGATGGCGTGTGCACGACCCGCACGTCCGGGTAGGCGGCGTCCGCCTCCGGCGGGACCTTCCCCTGCGGGTACCAGGTGCCGACCCAGAGCGGGTAGCCGGGATCGCCGGCCTCGAACTCGACCCAGACCTTCGCGTCGACCGGCGGCACGAAGAAGTGTCCGGATGCAAAGCAGGGACGCGCCCAGACTTGCTGGTCCACGGAAAACAGGGAGGGGACCGTGACCTTGATCCGCCCGAGCTTGTCGGGATCGGCCACGTCCACGACCACGCCGCTGTACTTCCCGTAGTACCTGCCGGCGTGGCGGCTGAGATCGGACGGCAGTATCACTCGAGCTTCCTCGTCACCTCGTCGCCGTGAAGGTCGTCTCGTAGGAGGAGCGCTTTTCGCCCTTCGTCAGATCCTCCGTCGTCCTCGTGTCCCGCCACGTGTGCGTCGCCTTGGCGACGTACCAGTCGCCGGACGCCCACGGCGCGAGGCCGATGATCTCCACCTTGCCCTTGGCCCTGAGGATGATCGTCCCGACTGCTCGGCCCTGGCCGCGCAGGCCGAGGACGCGCGTGGGATCGGTCACCGTGACGCGCTCGGCGCGGTCGGGATCGGACGGCTGGCCCGGCGCCGGCGCGGGAGCGGGCGGCAGGCCGGAGGTCGGCGCCGCAGACTCCGCCGGCGGCGGCGCCTCGCCCTGCGTGGTCTTCACCTCACCGGAGACCGGGTCGACCGCCGAGGCGACGTACTGCTTGGCCGAGCGCGCGGCGACGCTCTCGTACTTGAACTCGATCAGCTTGTTGAGGCCGCGGCAATACTCGAGCCGGCCGAGCGCCTCCGCCTCGAGCAGCTTCCGGTTCGAGACGAAGTAGAACTGCGACTTCTTGTCGTTGTACTCGACGAACGCCCGAGCGCCGTACCGCTCGGCGAGCCGCTGCAGGTACTGGTAGTCGGTCTCGTTGAACTGCTTCCGGTCGCTGTACTCGGTCAGCTGCGGGTTCGGATCGCAGGTGATGTGAGCGGCCGCTCCGGTCCAGCCGTTGCGGCCCGCGACCTTCTCGACGATCGTCTGGAGCGGCCCCACGGGATGCTCCTCGGTCACCGGGTCCTTGCTCATCTTGTGCGAGAGATCCCGCGCGACCACGGTCAGCGTCCGCATGCCCTCGGCGCCGGCGACCGGCTTGCGCTCGACGATCAGGCCCTCGAACAGGACGGCGTGCTCCTCCTCCCAGCCGAGCTCGATCGTGAGGGTCCGCCCGTCTTCGAACAGCGCGGCTCCGTTGCCGTCCGGATCGTGGAAGGTCAGGCGCGCCTCGTCGACGAGGCGGTCGTTGTCCTCGATCGTGACGACGCGGGCGAGCGGGTCGAGCGGCTTCTCCTGCCCCTCGAGCTTGATGCCCACGAACGGGGTCTTCGCCATCAGAACGACCTCGTCCGCTCGACGCGTCCGGGGGACGCGTCGGTCGGGATGACGACGACCGAGCCCGGCTCGATCGCCAGTGGGTAGAGCGTCGGGTTCGCGTCGGCGATCATCCACCACGCCTCGCAGGAGCCGAGGTAGCGCCAGGCGAGCAGCTCGATCGTCTCGCCGGCGACGACCGTGTGGAAGTACGGCGTCGCAAGCGGATCGGGAGGCGGGATCGGCCGTGCCGGAATCGCCGCGTGCAGCGCGCCGCCGGAGTCGGGCTCGAGCGTCAGCGAAAGCGGGCGGTAGCGCGAGGTGAGGCCGACGGGCATCTAGACGAACGCTCCGACGATCGGTGTGTTGGCGAGGAAGTCCGTGCCGATGCCGGCGCGGTTGTAGCTCTTGGCGACGTCCACGAGTCGCGTGACGGTGTCCACGACCGGGTCGACCGAGAACGACTGCTCCTTGAGCGTGCACTGCACCTCGGCCCGGAGCGGGTCGCCGTCGTCCTTGAAGGCGACCATCTTGATGTTGAGGTCGGTCATGACGCACTCGGTGCGCAGGCCGCCGTAGTTGAGCGTGCACGGCGGCGGGGTCGTGAAGCAGACCCACTTCTTGTTCGCGACCATCTTGAGCAGGTCGCCCGCGGTCCAGGTCGGCACCATGAACGACCGCAGCAGCGCGAGGTCGGGCTTGATGCTGCCGCCGTAGTGGTCGTCGCCGTCGAGCGGGCCGGGAATCGATGCATCGAGCTTGAACTCGAGGTCGAAGCTCCGGGGATCGCCCTCGATCGGCTCGAGGGGCTTCACGGCGATGAGCAACGACCCGATCTCCTCGATGTCCTGGTACAGGCCGAGCGCCGACTTGAGAAACCCGCTCCCTGCCGCGGTCTGGTCGAATCCCCACTTGCCGAAGCTGTTGGCCGGGTCGTACTTGAAGGACTTCTTCTCGCTCAGGAGCTCCGGGTTGAACTGGAAGCGGAAGATGAGCGGCGGGATGTTGAAGAAGCTCGCGAGGTATCCGGTCTTTCGCTCCATCGCACCTCCTACCAGACGTTTCCTGCACCGGGCACCGGGACGAGCCCGAGCCGGTCTTCGCGGTTCCACTGCCATTCGAGATAGGCGTCGCCGTCGAACCTCGAGGTCGGCGCGGCCTCGCCCTCCGGAAGCTTCAGCTCCTCGCCGAGCTCGATCGTGACCTCGCCCACCTCGACGACGACGGTCCGCGTCCCTGCGCCCTCGATCACGCCGCCGACGACCTGGCCGGCGATCGAGCCAGTGCCCGCAGCCGCCGGCGTCGCCCGGAAGTGCGCGTCGAGCTCGCGCATGAGCGTCCTCAGCCCGCCCTCCTTCAGCCAGCCCTCGTACGCCTTGGCGATCGTCTCGAGCCCGGTCTCGGGCCGCATTTTCGAGGCCTCTTCCGCGACCTTGAGCGAGTCCGCGAGCTTCTCGGCATGCCCCTTAGCCGTCGCGAGCCGGGTCGTGAGCGTCTCGTCGAGGCCCTTGTCGAGGGTCCCGATCGTGGCCCGCATGCGGGTGCCGATCCCCTCGAGCGCGCCCTGGACGGCACCGAAGCTGACCCGGCTCTCGTCCCGGATCGTGCGGCCCATCGCGTCGACCCGGCCGATCAGGTCCGCCTGTGCGGACGACGGAAGCAGCGTGGCGGCGAGATCCGGAAACGCGGCGATCGGAACCGGCGGCGATGGGCCGCCGGTTCCCGCGGGCGGAAGAATGGCCGCCGCCTTGCCGAGGGCCTTGGTCTCCTCCGTGCTGAGCGGCCGGTCGACGATGCGCGCGATCGCCGGCAGGACGGCCGGAAGCACCTGTGCCAGGTGGAACACGAGCCGGAAGACGCGCAGGTCGCCGAGGAAGATCAGCAGAGCCCCGACGCCGTCGCGCAGGAACAGCATCAGCGCGTCGATCGTGCCCTTGATCCCCGTGCTCGCGATGCGCACCACGGCCAGCACGGCCTCGAGGCCGGCATGGATCACGCGGAAGATCGACTCGAGGACCGTGTCGATCGCGTTGGCGACGATGCCGACGATGCTCGCGGCGAGGCGGCCCGCCAGCGAGAGCGTGTCGAGGACGATGGCGAGTGCCGCAGCCCGCAGCAGCAGCACGTTTCGCAGGCCGAACTGGAGCATGTCCACGATCGCGAACTTGATGTCGTCGAGGCGGATCAGAAACGACGCGAGCGCTCCCAGCAGCAGCGGCACGAGCAGGATCAGCCCGTTGACGACGTTCGAGAGCCCTCGCACGAGGTCGAGATACGTGTGCACCGAGCTCGTCACGGGCGGCGGCGCGACCGGGCCCTCGGGCGCGGCCGCGCGAAAGACGGCAGCGACGGCCCGAAGCGTGTCGGCCAGCGAGCCGAGCTGCGCCATGATGCTCGGCCCTTCCGGCTTCGGCTCCTTCTTCTCGCTGTCCGGCTTGATGCCGATGCGGTTGACGATGCGTTCGATCGTCTCGACGATTCGCCGCATCTCGAAGTACATCCACGGGAACAGGACCCCGCTCACGGTGCCGCCGACAAGTCCGCCGAAGAACCCGCCGAGGAAGCGGCCGGCGCCGCCGATCACCCCCGCGAGCATGTCGCCGATCCCGGGTCCCGCGGTCAGGTCGTTGATGTTGACGACGTAGACCTTGAGGGCGCCGTCGATCAGCGGGGGGGCGCCCAGCGGTGTCCCGCCCGGGCCGCCCGGGATCGTGAGTGCGATCCCCGCGTACTTCGTCGTCGCCCGCTCGATGTGCTCGAGCGCGATCCTCGAGTAGCGAACCTGCGTGAGGAGCAGGCCCATCTGCTCGATGATCTGGTCTTCACCGTCCACGGCCGGCTCCTCCGCGTTCGGGTACCGGCCGCGGTGACGGCCGGCGCGCGGGCTTGCGCAGAGGCGGCCCGCCGGCCAGCTCGAACTCGCGGCGGCCGCTGACGTACGCCTCGCCGACCGCGTCGTGGAAGCGCCCGGCGACGAGAGTGGCGAGCCGGCGATCCGGGGAGCGGCCGCTCGCCCGCACCGTCATCCGCGGGACACGAACGCCGCCGAGCCGTCCGTGCCGGGCGAGGAGGTGCGGCGAGGTCGGCCGCTCGACCGGCGGGCGCTTGGCCGCCCAGAAGCGCCGCAGCTCGCCGACGTATGCCGGGATCGCGCTGCCGACGAGCGCGAACCCGCCCGAGGTGACGGCCTGCTCGAAGGCAAGCGCGAGCTCATCGGTGCGGGGGCGCTCCACCCGTGCCCGTGCGCTCTCGGCCTCTGGCCCGAAGACGCGCTCGGCCAGGTCGGCGGAGCCGGCCGCGAGCTCGCGCATCCGACCGACCGAGCCCAGCGTCGCCGCCCGGTCCGCCTCGACGGCGAAGGCCGACCCAAGCTCCTCGAGGAAGGTCGCGGCGCCGCCGAGCGCCGTCCGGATCCCGGCCCGCGCCTCGACGCCGAAGCGGTCGACCGTGCTCACGAGCGTTGCCGCGCGGCCGCCGCCGAAGAACGCCTCGTAGATGTCCGGGAACCCCGCCAGCGGCGTCGTGGGCATGACGTCCGGCGGCAGCGTGAAGGGGGTCGGGGTCAGAACGATGTTGCAGATCTCGGCGAGCGCGTCGACCTTCCAGTAGAGGTCTTCCACGTCGTAGACCTGGTCGATGGTGTTGAGGATCCGGAGCGCCGCGTCGAAGAAGGCATTGAGTGTGGTCTTCACCCAGGCCGCGCCCAGGCCCAGGAGAAACGAGATGAGGTCGTCGACCGTGATCTTGGGGAGATCGGGCAGGAGGTCGAGGATCCACGGAGGGATGACGAGCCTGATCGCAAAGCCGAGCAGGTCGAAGTTCATGATCGCCTCGACGATCGACCGGATCTTCTCCATGAGGTCTGCGAGCCACTTGCCCCACTCCGTCACGCCCTCTGCGAACGCGCGCACGCCCTGCAGGAACGAGTTGAGAAGCGACGGCCCGACCGTCGTCAGGATCGCGAGGTCCGTGAGGATCACGATCCGCGCTGCAAAGAGCCATTCCGCCGCGAGCCGGCCGAGGTCAGCGCCTTCGACCAGCCCCTCGAGCGCGGCAGCGCGGACGCCGCGTACCTTCCCCTCGACCTCGGAGAGCTCGACCAGGATCAGCCTCTTGGCCTCGAGCGATCCGTCGTGGACGAGCACGGCCAGCGTCTCGCCGAGGACAGGCAGGAGCACGACCGCATCGAGGAGCTGCGCGGCAGTGCTGTCGGCGAGATCGACGAGCGTGTCGACCGTGCCCGCTGCCGGCGCGGGCGCCGCGGTCTCCGACGGGAAGAGTTGCTGATACTCGTGGTAGAAGTCCACCGAGCCGAGGGCGAAGAGCAGCAGCTGTGTCCTCGAGTGGAGCAGGCTGTTGTAGCCGAGAACGAGCAGCCCCACGAGATCGGAGAGCCGCCGCTCGCGCGGGTCGAACATCGCACTCGTGGGCGGCCGAAACCGGTCGATCGAGTCGAGCGCGATCTTCACGAGCTCGGAGGTCACGAGGAGCAGGCGCGGCAGCGCGAGCTCCTGGCGCACCGCCGTTCGCGTCCAGCCGATGCCGGCGAGGAACTGCTGGCCGCCGGTCTTCAGGCCGTCGACGAAGGCGAGCGGCGGTGTCGCCGACGGGAGCGGCGCGGCGCCGAGCGGATCGACGTGCACCGCAAGGGCGCCGTCGCGGTAGCGGAAGATCGGATACGCCCGCGTCGCGCGCTCCGCCCGCACGGACTGCTCGGCGAGCTTCTTCACCGCCTCCTCGAGCTTCTCGAACACCGGTCCCAGTGGATGGGTCTGCTTCGTCAGCGGCTCGCGGAACTGGTCGGCGATGACGGCGAAGTCGATCGGCACGCCTCAGCCCTCCACGGGAACCGGGTACGGAGCCGCGCTCAGCTCGACACGCAGGTCCTCGGCCCACGCTCGCAGGACCTCGGGCTTGAGCCCGCGCGCGCGCACCCGCAGCCGCTGGATCACCGGCGTGAGCACGGTCGGCTCGGGCAGGTCCTTGACGGGATGGCGCTTGCGCTCGGCGCGGATGTTCGCATCGATCCGGGAGAGCACGTCCTCGAGCCTCCACACCTCCGTGGCAGCCGCCGGCGAGACCACCCGCCGCGCCAGGCTCAGGTAGGTCGCCACCTCGAGCGTCCGCTCGAGCGGCCTCGGGCTCAGCGCTTCCGCCCGGAGCGCAGCCCACTCCGCAGCGAAAACGCTCGGCGGACGCTTCGCCCGCTCGATCACCGCACGCCCCTCGACGCCGATCTCGAGCGGGTTCGGCGCGAGCCCCGGCACGAGGCCGCTGAGCTGTAGGAGGTGGGTCACCTCGGCGAGCGGCGCGATCATGTCGAGGGAGATGAGGGGCGGCAGCCTCGGCACGCTGGGCAGTCGCGGAGTCGTCGTCGGCATGCCGAGCTTGTGGAGGAGCCAGGTGCCGAGCCTCGCCATCAGTCCGGGCGGCGACGGCGGCGAGGGCGGTCCCGGCGGCGGCGCTCCGCGCGCCTTCCAGGACGAGAAGGCGGCAAGCGATCCGATGAACGAGCGTACGTAGGCGATCGTCGGGTGGTCGATCGTCTGCGAACGGACGAACGGCTCGGCCACGTTCCACCACCAGCCGACCATCCACTCTCCCCAGCCGACGAGCCAGGAAAACTCCTCCCCGATCGCGCCCCACGTGCCCTTGAGCGAGGCGCCGAGCCTCCGGAACGAGCGCGTGACCAGCGTGAAGATCCCGCCCAGTAGCTGCGGGATCGAGTCGGGCCCGCTGAGGAGGCCCTTCACGACGCCCACGGTCTGACCGAGGGCAAGCGAGATGATCGACCACAGGTCGCGCGCCAGCTCGACCGTCGCGGTGAAACCGAGCCTGAGCGGGCGCAGGAGCGGCCCGACCCGCGTGATCACGATCGCGAGCGCCCCGAGGAGGAACGCCGTGAGGGCGGCGATTCGGTCGCCGAGGACCAGGAGCTCCCGAAGTAGGGGGTTGCGCACAGCTTCCCGCGGCCCTGTCACCTGCTCCCAGAAGCGCTGGAGCGGCTCGACGACCTCTGCGATCGCACCGAGCAGGCTGAAAAGCTCGCGCGGCTGCCCGCTGATTGCCCACGCCGAGAGCCCGAACAGCAGCCCGACCCCGCCGACCGTCCCGACCAGACCGAGCACTCCGGCGCCGAGAAGCCCGTGGCTGAGCCAGTTCACGGCCCCGAGCGCGAGCACCCACCACGTGTCGACGAGCGCGTCGAGCACGATGCTGAGCACGGCGGCATGCAGCGGTGTGGCGAAGATGCCGACGAGCGTCCCGGTCATCCCGAGCAGTGGCTCGGTCAGGTTCGGCCCGACCGGCGGCGTCTCGCCGGCCCGTCCCGCGCCGATCGCGATCCAGCGGGCGCGCAGCTCGTGCATGTTGCTGACCGCCACCTCGAGCGCCAGCCCGACGCTCGGCAGGGCGGTCCCGAACCAGCGGACGAGGTAGGCGCTACGGAGCCGGTCGACGACGAGCGAGAACGTCTCGGTGGCCGCCTCCCAGCGCTGGACCTTCGACACCCCTTTCGTCAGGACCGACAGCTGCTCCTGGAGGAGGATCGCCAGCGGCATGCCCTACCCCCGCCGGGCCTCTTCGAGCCGTTCGTTCTCCCGCTCGATCTGCTCCACGAGCAGGCGGACGTACGCCTGACGCTCGGCCGTATCGAGCTCCATCAGCTCCTCCCACGACCAGTGCAGGTGGTACGCGAGGAAGAAGATCTCGCTGCGCAAGCCATCGAGATCTAGGCCAGTGCTAAAAAATTCGAGAGGTCGAGAGTCGACGAGAAGGTCTTTGCACAACGCGGGCATTCGAGCTCCCGCACGAGATCGACCCCCGGCGCCGCGTCGTTGAGCGCACGGTCGATCAGCCGGCGGTCGGTCATCGTCAGCTCGCTCATCACCCGCGGCCCGAGCGCCTCGAGCCGGTGCGACGGAACCTCGCCGAGGCTCCTCACGCACCGCGCGAGCAGCGCGTTCTTGCCGAGCGATGCGTTGTCCCGCATCTGCGGCGCGACGGCCTCCTCGTCGCTTCCAGTCGGAAGCCTCATCGCGAGCGCCGTGTGCATCTGACCTTCGCGGTCGACGTAGCCGTCCTCGAGGTCGATCGCCACCTCCTGCTGCTCCTCGCCCTCCGGCACCATCCGCACGGGGAGCTCGTCGAGGTTCTCGAGCACGGGAATGCTCTCCCCGCATCCCGGGCAGGTGTAGGCCGCCTCGAGCTCGGGCCCGAACGTGATGCTGCGGAGCTTCAGCAGCAGGTAGTTCCGGTCGGCGGAGTACATCGAGGCGACCGGTCCGCGCCCGTTCGTGTCGAGGCCGTCGATCTGGACGATGCAGCTCGACAGCAGCTCGGTCACGAGCTTGCCGCCGTTTCGCTGGTACTTGCGGTCGGCGAGGATCGCCTCCTCGCGGCCGGTCATCTTGCGGAGGACGACCCGGCGATGGATCGACCCCTCCTGATCCGTGTACCCGATCGGCAGCGTGACCTCGAACTCACGCCCCGCGGGCATTCCGTTACTCGACATATTCCAGCCCCTCATGTTCGAGGACGATCGTCTGCTTGAGCAGAGCGGTCGATCCGGCTTCCAGGTCCGTGAACTTCGAGGACTTGATCCAGGCGTTGTAGAAGGCGAAGGTCAGGACCTTCTCGCCGTTGTGGCGCTTCTCGATCAGCCCGTTCTTGCGAATGGCGGAACCACCCTGGGTCGTCGAGTTGAGCTTGAACACGGCCTTGAACCAGTCCCGGAACCGCTGGTCTTCGGGGCTTCCGTCGACGTAGCGCTCGATTGTCAGCGAGTCGAACTTGACCTTCGCAGCGGCGACCTTGTAGACGTGGTTCGTCCCGCCGTCGGCCTGCTCGATGGTCTCGATCTCGCCTTCGCTCAGGCCGCTGATCTTGCTGACGCCGGGACTCTCGGTGCCGTCGATGACGAGGACGAACTCGTTGGCCCGAAAGGACTCCCAGATGTCGCCGACTTGTGGCATCGCGTCGTCACCTCCTCTCTCGTGGTTCGGTGCGTCACGCTTCCGAAGCGGTCGCGCCGGAGGGCTGCTGGCCGACGACGATCAGGATCGTCTCGGCCGGCTTGGACGGGTAGAAGTACACCTCGAGCTTGAAGTTGCCCTTGTCCACCTCTTCCGGCGGGTTGTTGGTCTCGTCGACGATGATCGTGAAGACCTCGTCCGGCTCTCCCGTGCCGAACGCGCCCTGGCGCCAGAGGCCCATCAGGAACGGGCGCACGGAGCCGAACTTCACCGCGTCCCAGAGCTGGTCTCGGTTCGGCTCCTGCTTGACCCAGCGCAGCCCCTCTTTCAGGCTCGTCTTCACGTAGTTGAAGAGCAGGCGCACGTTCACGTAGCGCCAGCGGATGTCGGTGCTGAGCGTGCGCGAGGCATCGACCACGATCCCGGCGCCCGGAATCGCGCGGATGCCGTTGACGCTCCCCATCGTGACGAGGTCGTTGTGGTCGGCGTCGCTCAGCTTGTACTCGACGTCCAAGGCCCCGAGCAGGCGCGCCTCGTCTCCCGCGGGCGCCTTGTGAATGCCGCGCGTCGTCTCGATACGTGCGTAGACGCCCATGACGTGTCCGTTCGGCGGAATCCGGCGTACCGGGGTCACGCTCTGGGAGAGCGGGTCGGAGACGGTGATCCACGGGCCGTAGAGGGCGCCGTACACCTTCTTGCCCTGGAAGCCGGCGCCGTACTCGATCGCCGTTCCACCGGACACCGACGCCTCGGGGACGGCGCCGACGAACATGCAGTCCCCCCGCTCCTCGCAGTAGTCGAGCGCGGCGCGGACAATCGCCGTGTCGGTCCGCTCGGTCGTGACGAGCTGCACGTCGAGCGGGTCGAAGGCGCTGAACCCCGTGTGCGCCGTCTCGTCGCCGATGAAGTCGTTCGGCGAGACAGTGCCGTCGGACCCATTCGCCAGGGTTGCGGTCACCTCTCTGCCCGGCGTGTCCGGAGTCGTCTGGTCGTTCGCCGGCCGGGGGTCGGAGGCGCGAACGAGCTTCGAGCCGCGCAACGGGTCGTTCAGCATCGTCGCCGCGTAGTTCGGTGCGCCGCGCCGGAGCGTCAGGCGCGGCCAGGTCTCCGCCGGCTGCGGCTCTCCCGGGCGCGTGATCGCGAGGTCGAAGTCGGTCGAGGAGACCACGGTGTCGGCAGCGGCGAAGTCGCCCGGATTCGGGATGTCCGGTGTCCAGGCGATCGTGCCGGTGGCCGGGTTCAGCTCCGTGATCGTGACGATCGCGCGGTCGGCTCCCTCCCTGACGAGCACGGTGTCGCCGACCGAGAAGCCGGCGAGACGTTCCAGCGTCGTGCCGTCCTTCGCGATCGTCTGCGTCCCCTGCTTGACCTCCGAGTCGAACGAGGGCCGGAGCGTCACGGCGACTCCCTCGGACCACGTGCCGGGATCGGCTTGGCCGCGATAGCCGGCCTCGAGACCGAGCAGTACCGCGGACTGCGCGTCGCCCCGCCGGATCGTCGCCGTGCCTGCAACCGGCGCGTTGTTGCCCACTCCGGCCACGCGGTTCACATAGGCCCGCTGGCCTCCGTTGTCGAAGAATCCTCTGACGAGGTAGGCGCCGAAGCTGCCGGCGTCGAAGCCGCCGTAGCGCTCGGTGAACTCTGCGAAGCTCGTGACCCGCGTGGGCCTGTTCGGGATGCCGCGCTTCGTCAGGATGTTGAATGCGCCGATCGAGACAGCGGCGCCCTGGATCGTGGCGGGGGCGCTCCCGTCGACCTCGATGACGTTGAGTCCGATGTTCGTAGCCACGGTCAGCTCCCTCTCTTCGGCGGCTTGCGCTTGCGCGTGCTCGCGGTCGTCGTGCGAGATCCGGCGGCCGCGGTACTGCGCCTCCGGGCTCTCCTGCGCTCTGTGGGCTTGACGCGTTCGACCGAGACGAGCTCCTGGCGGACGAGCTCGGGGAGGTGATCCCATCCCCTCGTGACGTCCGGGAGCTCCGCCTGGGCGAACGGCGGGATGACGAAGACCTCCTCCCCCTGATGGACCTCGACTGGCTGGTCGCGAAGGTTCGTGACGACCACCTTGCGACCACTGCTACGCGCGGGCACGGCTGTCCACCTCCACGTCGACTCTGTTGAAGGGCGGCACTGCAGGCTCGGGGGCGGCGAGCGCGCGTTGCGAGGTCCCGACCCTGACGTAGACGGTCGGCCGGCTCTCGACCGTCGCGAGCTCGAGCGGCGGCGCCTCCACCCACTCGATCTCGAGCGGACGTCCGGCGACGTCGAGCGTGGAGCGGGGGGTGGTCGCGGCGAGCGCGAACTCGAGCATTGCCGCGACCTCGGCACGGGTGTCCGCCACCGCCTCGATTGCATAGAAGAGGTCGAAGGGAACGCTCGGCGGGCGAATCGCGAAGCCGTGCTCCGTGAAGTCGGTGCGCGTTCCTGCGGACGGCGAACGCTCCGGCGCCGGCCGCACCGCGTAGTTCGAGATTCGGAAGAACGGCTCCGTCGGCGCCTGCGCGGAGGGCTCGACGACCGCCGTGACCTGGACGTCGTCGAGCTCGAGCGTGCCGCCGAGCCGGCCGAGCAGGGCGGCGTCGACGTCGCTCAGGAGCTCGTCCGTCACTGCGAGCAACGGGTCGAGCGTGAGCTCGAACGGGACGGAGGCGTCCACGCACGTGAACCGGACGGCAGTGACGGCGTTGCGGACGGCGTCCGGCAGGTCGTCGAGCGCGATCAGCACCGGCTGCCAGACGTCGGCCTGCGCGACCGGTAGCAGGCGATGCCAGCTGTTGCCGTCGGCGCCGATCGCCAGCTGCGCCGAGCCGACCCGGAGCTCGAGCGAGAAGGGCCTCGACTCGGAGCCGTCCGCGGGCCGGTCGC
This sequence comes from uncultured Actinomycetes bacterium, assembly GCA_963848405.1. Lineage (GTDB taxonomy): Bacteria > Actinomycetota > Thermoleophilia > Gaiellales > Gaiellaceae > GMQP-bins7. The sequence continues at coordinate 154,788 of CAWKDP010000032.1, forward strand.
TGCGAACCCAGAGCTCGAGATCGGGGAATGCGGTGAGGTCGATCGTGGCACGTGTCCGCTCGACCCGGTGGCCCTCCGCCTCGGACGTCGCTCGGATGGTCATGGTGTCGGCACCGGTGCGCGGGACCTCACCGCGCTCGATCGAGATGGCCGTCGACGATGTCCCACCGGGCGTGCGCGCCCTCCAGGGACTCAGGTCGCCGAGGTCGTCCACGACGACGTGGCTCACACCCAACTCCGGCTACCCGTGTCTCCGACCACCGGCCGAAATTCTTCCGGCCGGCCGTCACACCGCCGTCTACGCGACCGTCACCGAGCTGTCACGGGCTTCGAACTTCTGGTTGTTCGCGCGGGCGTAAGCGAACGATGAGCGCTTGACCGTTCAGCCGTTCTAGACCGTTCCCTGATGCGGTGCCGGCAGTACGCTGCGCCGATGGTCGTGGAGACGTCGGCGTTCAGCGATGTCGTGTGCTCGATCTGCGGTCGACACAATCGCGAGGTGCGGGTCGTCGCGACCGAGAACGGCCTGATCATCTGCCAGCTGTGTGTGGCGAAGTGCGCCGCGATCTTCGACGAGGAAGTCGGGCTCGAGGCGCCCGAGGGTGGCTGGATCGCGCGCTGGCCCCTGAAGCGCTAGGCACGACCCGCTCCGCGATGGCAACGGTCGACGCGTGATCGCCGTGCTCGGAGGGCTCGGCGCCGCGGCCGCATGGGCGTTGACCACCATGTGCTACGCGCGGGCGAGCCTGGCGCTTCCCTCTGCCTCCGTGATCGCTCTGGCGATGGTCGTCGGGCTCGCGGTGACGGCGCCCGCAGCGGCGGCGACCGGGATCCCGGAGAACCTGAACGGCGAGACGCTTGCGCTGCTCCTGATCGCCGGGGTCGCGAACCTCGCCGGCCTGCTGCTCGTCGTCACTGCGTTACGTGCCGGCAAGGTGGGGATCGTCGCGCCGGTCGTCTCCACCGAGGGCGCGATCGCCGGCGTGCTCGCGGTGCTTGCCGGCGAAAGCGTGGCGCCCGGCGCGGGCGTGACTCTTGCGGTGATCGCCGTCGGCATCGTGCTCGCGAGCAGCGGGACCGACGAAGCCGAAGCCGCAACGGCCTCGCGTCGGCCGAAGCAGGCTCTGCTCCTCGCGATCTCCGCGGCGCTCGCCTTCGGCATCAGCCTCTACGCGACGGGGCGGGTGAGCGACGACCTGCCGATCCCCTGGGCGCTCCTTCCGGCGCGCGTGATCGGAGCCCTGCTCCTGGCGCTGCCGCTGCTCGCGGCGGGACGCCTTCGCGTCACTCGCGACGCGTTGCCGTTCGTCGCTATCGCCGGTGTGTGCGAGGTGATCGGGTTTGCCGCGTTCACGCTCGGCGCGCGGGACAGCATCGCGATCAGCGCCGTGCTGGCATCTCAGTTCGGCGTCGTCGCCGCCATGGCCGCGTTCGTCCTCTTCGGCGAGCGCCTGACGCGGCCTCAGACGGCGGGCATCGTCGCGATCGCAGTCGGGGTCGCGTCGCTCACCTGGATCCAGGCTTGAACGGAGGCGCGGCCGGCGGGAGACCCGCCGGCCGCGCCTTCTACTGCCTACGGCTGGACGTCGATCCGGTCCTGCGGTGCCGGCGAGATGCCGGTCGGCTCGGCCGCCTGCAGGTAGTCCTCGAAGGCGTCCGTGTCCACGGCGCCGCCGAGTCGGTTCGTGCCCTCCTTCAGCACGGCGAACCCGTCTCCGCCGTCGGCGAGGAAGCTGTTCACCGTGACGCGGTAGCTCGCGCCGAGGTCGAGCGGCGTGCCGTCAAGGGTGATGCCGGCTGCATCCACCGCGTTCGCGGCGTTGCAGTCGACGACGCCGGCCTGGGACTGGTCCCACGTGTAGTGGAGCCCCTCGGACGGCAGCAGCACCTTGAAGAACCCCGGCGTCGGCGTGGCGTTCGGCGAGTTCAACCCGCAGAACTGCTCCTCGAGCATCCGGTCGATCTGCGCGCCCGTCAGCGTCATCGTCACGAGCGAGTTGCCGAACGGCTGGACCGTGAAGAGCTCGCCGTACGTGACGACCCCGTCACCCTCGCCCGCGGGGCTGCTCGCGAACAGCAGGTCGGCGCGGACTCCGCCCGGGTTCATGAACGACACGACCGCGTCGCCGAAGCCCGGGTCGTCGGTCGCGGCGAGCTGCGCGTCCGCGATGACGTTGCCCATCGACTGCTCGAGCGATGTGTCGTTGGCGCGGAGGATGTCCGCGGTGATGTGCCCGATCGGCCGGTTCGCGATCGGTGCCGCGAGCGTGTTGTACTTCGAGATGAGCGCGGTGATGTCCGCAGCCGGGGTGACATCGCGGGTCACGATCCGGTTGTTGATCGCGATCGACGTCACCTCCTGCTTGCGCTTGTCGACGCGCACGTCGATGTCGGTGACGAGCCGCCCGAACGAGAACGCGCTCGTGACGGGCTTCCCGCCGAAGACGCAGTTGTAGGGCTGATGCGTATGGCCGGAGACGATGAGGTCGACCTCGTCGTCCAGCCGCTCCGCGATGTCCACGATCGGACCGGTCACGCCCGCGCACCCGTTGATGTCGAGCGCCGTCGGCGACCCGCCCTCGTGGAGGAGGACGACGATCGCGTCCGTCGACTTCCTGATCTTCTTGATGAGCGCGTTCGCGGTGTCGGCCTCGTCGAGGAAGTCGAAGCCCGCGACGCCGGACGGGCTGACGATGTTCGGCGTGCCCTCGAGCGTCATGCCGATGAAAGCGATCTTCGCGCCGCTGAAGTGCTCGACCTTGTACGGCGGGAACAGTGGCTCGCGCGTGTCCTTGTTCACGACGTTGGCCGCGAGGAACTCGAACTCCGCGCCCGCGAATGCGTCTCCGTCCTGACAGCCGTCCGTCGGGTGACAGCCTCCCTCCTGCATGCGCAGAAGCTCCGTGGTGCCCTCGTCGAACTCGTGGTTCCCGACGGCGTTCAGGTCGAGGCCGATCATGTTCATCGCCTCGATCGTCGGCTCGTCGTGGAAGAGCGCAGACAGGAGCGGGCTCGCGCCGATGAGGTCGCCGGCCGAGACGACGTGCGTGTTGCGGTTCAGCTGCTCGAGTGCCCGCACGTGTGTCGCGAGGTACTCCGCACCTCCTGCGTTGACGGTGCCTACGCGACCGCTCGAGCCAGCAGGCGGCAGGATGTTCCCGTGGAAGTCGTTGAGGGCGAGGAGCTGGACCTCGACCTCGGAGCCGTCCTTGATGATCGGTGGTGGGTTCTTGCTCGTCGCGCCTGCGGCCAGGATGAGCGCCGCTGTGGAGACGATCAAGGCAACGAAAGTCAGCCGAGCGTGGCTGCGCATTTCCTCTCCCCTCGTACGTCGGTTGTTCGAACGCGCGAAACCCTAGTCGCTCGCGCGCCGACGTTGTATGTCCAGCGGGCTCCTTCGCCAAACCGGCGGCGAGCGCTAGAAGCGAAGCCCTTCTCCCCGCGCCATGAGCTTCACCGTCTGCCAGAGGATGCCGAGGTCGTAGCGCGCGAGCCGAGTGCCGCTCCAGGTCCGACAGGCCTCGACGTACGCGAGGTCGAGATCCGTGTAGGCCGCGGGCTCGGTCAGGTCCTTCTGCACCTGCGCCGGACCCGTCCACCCGGCGGTGACCTCGTTCCGGTACTCGAGCCCGCGGGCGACCTGCACCGCGACGAGTGACGGCGGCCACGGGCGCGGTCCGACGAGGCTCATGTCTCCCTTGAGGACGTTCACGAGCTGCGGCAGCTCGTCCAGGTACCACGGCTTGAGAATGCGCCTGCCCGTCCAGGTCAGGTTCTCGGTGTCCAGCTCGAGCAGCCGCGCGTGCGCCTCGCCGCCGGCCTGGCTCACGACCGCCGACTGCCGGAGGGTGCGGAACTTGAGGAGATCGAACTCCGCTCCTCTCGACACGCGCGGCTCGCGGTAGAGGAACGGGCCACGATCGCGTCGGGAGAGAAGCATGCCGACCGCCATCGCTGCGGCGACGAAGACGAGCACGGGCGAGAGCAGCAGGACGATGAGCGCCGAAGCGGCCTTGTCCAGGAGCCGCTTGGGAAGCGGGTACGGAGCGTGTCCGGATGCCACCGGCTCCGATTCATAGCGCTTGCCCGCTCCCGCGAGCGGTTCTAGGGTGCGCGCGTGGCCGCGGCGAACCCCACCCCTGTCGGAATCGGCCGGGAGCGCCAGTTCGAGGTCTACGTCCGCGGCGCTCGAGGCATCCTGCCGCGCGTCCCCGCCTCGGTGGAGCGGCTCGAGCAACGCGCGCAGGACGTGATGTCGGCGGAGGGGTTCGCGTACGTCGCGGGCGGCGCGGGTACCGAGGAGACGATGCGCGAGAACCGCGCCGCGTTCGAGCGCTGGCGCATCGTGCCGCGCGTGCTGCGAGACGTGTCGAGCCGGGACACGACCGTCGAGCTCTTCGGCGCCCGCTTCCCGAGCCCCTTCGTCCTCTCCCCCATCGGCGTGCTGGAGATGGCCCACCGGGACGCCGACCTCGCCGTCGCGCGGGCGGCCGCTGCGGAGGGCATACCGATGATCTTCTCGAACCAGGCGTCGCGCCCGATGGAGGAGTGCGCGCGAGAGCTCGGCGACGCTCCGCACTGGTTCCAGCTCTACTGGAGCACCTCCGACGAGCTCGTCGAGAGCTTCGTCGCGCGCGCGGAGGCGTGCGGCTGCAGCGCCATCGTGCTCACTCTCGACACGACGATGCTGGGCTGGCGCATCCGTGACCTCGATCTCGGCTACCTGCCGTTCCTGCGCGGGAAGGGGCTCGCCCAGTACACGAGCGACCCGGTCTTCGTCGAGCAGCTGCGCGAGACGCTCCTTGAGGAGGCGCCGCCGACCGGCCGCGTGACGCCCGCTGCGCTCCGGACCCTCTGGCAGCTCGCCGGCGCGTATCCGGGATCGCGCCTGCGGAACCTCCGCTCCGGCGAGGCGCGGGCAGCGGTTCGCCGCTTCGTCGAGATCTACTCGCGCCCGTCGCTCGCGTGGGAGGACCTCGCGTTCCTGCGCGACCGGACGAAGCTGCCGATCCTGCTGAAAGGCGTGCTCTCGGGCGCGGACGCAACGGCTGCTGTGGAGCACGGCATGGACGGGATCGTCGTGTCGAACCACGGAGGCCGGCAGGTGGACGGCGCGGTCGGGACGATGGATGCCCTCCCGGCGGTGATCGAGGCGGTGGCAGGGCGTGTGCCCGTCCTCCTCGACAGCGGCGTCCGCTCGGGTGCAGACGCTTTCCGCGCGCTCGCGCTCGGCGCCGCAGCGGTGGGGATCGGGCGGCCGTACGTCTGGGGGCTCGCGGTCGACGGCGAGGAGGGAGTACGCGAGGTGCTGCGGAACCTCCGCGCGGACTTCGATCTCACGCTCGGGCTCGCCGGGTACGCCTCCGTGACCGAGCTCGGACCGGAATCCCTGACGCGGGCGCCCTGACCGACCGGGCCGGCTTTCTAGGATGGGCCGGTGGTCGAGCAGGAGGAGCTGCGCGGGTTGTTCGCCCGCTTCCCGTCCGGGGTCAGCGTGCTCACGGTGGACGCGGACGGCCAGAGGCTCGGGCTGACGATCGGCACCCTCGTCAGCCTCTCGCTCGAGCCACCGCTGGTCGGCTTCTCGATCTCGAGAGAGGCAGCTATGCACGAGCTGCTGCGCGAGGCGGGCGGCGGAGCGCTCTCGCTCCTCGCGGAAGGGCAGGACTGGCTCGCGCAGCACTTCGCCCGGGGGGTCCCACCCATAGCGATGTGGCACGGGATCGGTACGGAGCCCGGCGCCCGTGGCGCGCCGCTCCTCGTCGGCGCCCTCGGCTGGCTCGAGTGCGCGCTGCGCGACGAGGTTCCTGCCGGAACGCACACGTTCTTCTCGTGCGCGGTGGAACGGGTCGAGCTCGGCGTCGACGCGCCCCCGCTCGTTCGGCTGCGGGGCGAGTACGCGTCGCCGTGACGATCGAGGCGGTCGTCTTCGACCTCGACGGCGTGCTCGTCGACTCGGAGCACGTGTGGGACGACGTGCGCGAGGAGCTCGCGCGCGAACGCGGCGGCCGCTGGCACAAGCGAGCGCAGGCGGACATGATGGGGATGAGCTCGACCGAGTGGTCGCGCTACATGCACGACGTCATCGGGCTCGCCGATCCGCCGGAGGAGATCAACGCCGAGGTCGTGCGGAGGATGCGGGGGCGCTACGCGGAGGAGCTGCCGTTGATCGAGGGCGCGATCGAGGCGGTGCGCCGCCTTGCGGGCGGATTCAGGCTCGGGCTTGCGTCCTCGTCGAACCGGCCGCTGATCGACGCCGTGCTCTCGGCCACCGGGCTCGACGAGCTGTTCGAGGTCACCGTCTCGTCGGAGGAGGTGGCGCGTGGCAAGCCCGCCCCCGACGTCTATCTGGAGGCGACGGCGCGCCTCGGAGTCGCACCGGAGAGAAGCGCGGCCGTCGAAGACTCGGCGAACGGGATCCTCTCGGCCCGGGCGGCCGGGCTCCGTGTCATCGCGATCCCGAACGCGCGCTACCCGCCGGCGGCAGACACGGTCTCGCTTGCGGACGTCGTGCTCGGATCGCTCTCAGAGCTGAGTCCGGAGGCGGTCGCTCGGCTCTGGGGTCAGGCTTCAGCCTGACCCCGTCGTTGGGTGCTCGCCAACCTCACACCGGGGTCAGGCTGAAGCCTGACCCCAAGCTCAGTCGCCGACGCGCCCGAGCAGCACACACGCGTTGTGCCCCCCGAGGCCCATCGCGTTCGAGAGCGCGACGTCGACCTGCACGTGCCTCGCCTCGTTCGGGACGTAGTCGAGGTCGCACTCCGGGTCCGGCGTGCGGTAGTTGATCGTCGGCGGGAGCACGCCCTCGTGCACCGCGAGCACGCACATCATCGCCTCGACCGCGCCGGCGGCCCCGAACAGGTGGCCGAGCACGGACTTCGTCGAGGACACCGCCAGCGCGTACGCGTGGTCGCCGAAGACGTCCTTGATCGCCTTCGTCTCGGCGAGGTCGCCTTGCGGCGTGGACGTCCCGTGCGCGTTGACATAGCCGACTCTCTCCGGCTCGATCCCCGCCCGCTCGATCGCCGCCAGCATCATCTCCGCCACGCCGACCGACGCCGGGTCCGGCTGCGCCATGTGGTGGGCGTCGTTCGAGGTCCCGTACGAGAGCACCTCGGCGTACATCCGGGCGCCGCGCGCACGCGCCCGCTCGTAGTCCTCGAGGAGGAGCACGCAGGCGCCCTCCCCCATGACGAACCCCGCCCGCGTGGCGTCGAACGGTCTCGACGCGCGCGCGGGATCCTCTTCCTCGGCGACGAGGCCCCTCATGGCGGAGAAGCCGGCGAGGATCACCGGGTGCATGCAGGACTCGGTCCCACCGGCGAGGACGAGGTCGGCGTCCCCCCGGCGGATCAGCTCGGCGCCTTCGCCGACGGCGTGCGAGCCGGTCGCGCACGCGGAGACGGGCGCGTAGTTCGGGCCACGCAGCCCGAGGTCGATCGCGACCTGACCGCTGGCCGAGTCCACGAGGACGTTCGGAAGGAACCACGGCGAGACGCGATCGGGCCCCCGCTCGGCGAGGACGGCGTTCTGCTCGAGAACGCCCATGACGCCTCCAATCGCGGATCCGATGAGGATCCCCGCCCGCGCCGGATCAGCGCCGTCGGCGGCGCCGTCCGCCCAGGCCTCGCGCGCGGAGGCGACCGCGAGCACGACGTTCCGCTCGAGCCGCCTCGCGTCCTTCGGCCCGACGACTGCAACCGGGTCGAACTCCTTCACCTCGGAGGCGATGCGAACCTGATATCCGGTCGCGTCGAACGCGCGAATCCAGTCCACGCCGCTCTTCCCCGCGACGGCCGCTTCCCACGTCGTCCGCGCGTCGTGACCGAGGGGCGTGACGGCTCCGAGCCCGGTGACGACGACGCGGCGCATGGGAACGAAACCTATAGCCGGCCGGCTGTGCCCGCCCAGTGCGTGAGCGGATGCGTTCCCGAGCGCACGAGCGCCCGCTCCGCTTCGATCCACGCTGCGAGCCCGTTCGCAACCTGCTCCACGGAGAGCCCCGTCGTGTCGAGGACCAGGACGCGCCAGCGAGGATCCCCCGCCTGCCAGTCCTGCCAGCGCTCCCAGCGCATCTCCTCGTCGGTGTCGGCAGACCGGATCACGTCGGGTCGCCAGGACGGATCCGTCGCATGGCGCCGCATCCACTCGGCCCACCTCACGTAGTCGCTTAGATCTCCCGCGGAGCGCGCGAGCCACTCGGGACCTCGCGCCCGCAGGCGCCTGAGCTGCGTCTCGCGGTCGCAGTCGAGCAGGCACGCGGAGATCGCTTCCACGAGCGACGCCGACGGGGTGGCCAGCAGCTCGCCGAACGGCGTCTGACCCGCGAGCAGGAGGTCGAGCCCCTGCGCCTGGTAGTCGAGCGCCCGCCGAACCCAGAGCTCGTTCGACCGCTGACGCCAGGCTGTGTCGGCTCCGGAGGGCACGCCGATCTCGTCGAAGTCGTGGATCGCCAGCTCGGGTACGCGTCCTCGCAGCGCGTCGAGCGCGGCCGTCTTGCCCGAAGCGCTCGAGCCGAAGAGCAGAAACAGCACGACGGCGACCGTAGCGGACGCTCGTGGCCTGAAGCGACGAGGTAGGTTCAGGTCATGCCACGCTCTCGCACGCGGCCGAGCGGCGAGCCGGTCGAGCGTCCCGCCGACCTCGACTCCGCCGTCCCGTTCCCGCCCATGGAGGCCGAGCTCGTGCGCGAGCTCCCCGAGGCGGACGGCTGGCAATACGAGCCGAAGTGGGACGGCTTCCGCGGCCTGCTCGAGAACACGAGCGGCGAGCTGCGCCTGTGGTCGCGAAACGCGCGTCCGCTCCTCCGCTACTTCCCCGAGCTGCGTCCACTCGGGAAGCTGCTGCCGCCGCACTCGGCGCTCGACGGGGAGATCGTGATCTCGCGGGACGGCGTCCTCGACTTCGACGCCATGCAGACCCGTCTCCACCCGGCTGAGAGCCGTGTCAACAAGCTGTCGGCGGAGATCCCGGCCGAGTTCATCGCCTTCGACGCCCTCGTGTGGAAGGGCGAGGAGATCTGGCGCAAGCCGCTCTCCGACCGGCGGAAGGAGCTCGAGCGGAGGGCGAAGCGATTCCGGCTCTCGCCCGCGACGCACGACCGCGAGCAGGCGCTCGACTGGCTCGACCGCTTCGATGCAATCGGTCTCGACGGCGTCATCGCGAAACGCAGCCACCTCGCGTACCTCCCGGGCTCGCGCGAGGGCGTCGTCAAGGTGAAGCCCGAGAAGACTGCCGACTGCGTCGTCGTCGGCCTGCGCTGGAAGTCGCGCCCGGACCGGGTCGCGACGCTGCTGCTCGGACTGTACGACGACGACGGCGAGATCGACTACGTCGGCTCGGCGGCGGTCGCGCCCGCGAAGCACGACGAGATCGCGGAGAAGGTGCTGCCGCTGCTCGAGAACGCGCCTGAGCGTCGATTCTCGGAGCCGAACCGCTGGGGCGGCGGCGAGCTCGAGGAGTCACCCGTGCGACCGGAGCTCGTCGTCGAGGTGCGCTACGACAAGGTGCAGTCGAACCGCTTCCGGCACGGGACGAAGCTCATCCGCTTCCGCCCGGACAAGAACCCGCGCCAGTGCACCTGGCGCGAGGTGCGGCCGGCGCGATCGCCGAAGGACCCGTCGTTCGAGACGCTGCTCAGCTCCTGAGCCGGAGCACCGCGAGCGCGACGACATACACGAGGCCGCCGAGCGCCCCCAATTGCACGTACGGCGAGCCAGTTCGCCCGTGCGCGAACTCCCACAGGCACATCGCGATGATCGCGAAGATAACGACCTGCCCGGCGATCGCCGTCGCGTGGACGTCCATTCGCCCCCAGTACTCGTCACGGCCGTCGCCGCGGAGCCCACGCACCATGTCGTAGCGCCCGCCGAGCAGGAACACGAGGCCGAGGCCGGTCATGAGCGCAAGCGAGAACCAGGCCGAGCCGCGCTCGTCGCCGAGCCAGAGGGCGACGAAGAAAGCGACTCCGAGCCCGACGGAGAACAGGGGCAGGAACCAGCGGGTTCTATGAATGCTCGTCATCGAAGATCTCCTCCACAGGCTTGTCGAAGTACCGGGCGAGCTGCAGCGCGAGCGGCAAGGACGGCGTGTAGCGCTCCTTCTCGATCGAGTTGATGGTCTGTCGCGACACGTCGACCGCGGTGGCCAGCTCCTGCTGCGACAGCCCTCGCTCGGTGCGCAGTGCCCGGATCTCGTTCTTCATTGCGATGTAAAGCTAGCTTGACATAGAGCCACTGTCAAGTCTGCTTTACATCGCTCTCCGGCTTGCGTGCACGGGACGGCTGGACCCGCTTCGGCTCCCCGGGCATCTTCGGGAAGTTCGGCGGGTACGGAGCCTCGCCGAGCCCTTCCGTCTCCTCGCGCTCGACCCACTCGAGCAGCACGCGCAGGTCGCACACGCTCTCGTCCATGGCCGCCTGGATGTCGCCGAGCTTCGCGAAGCGGGCTGGCATCGTCGCCATCGTGAAGTCCTCGGTCTCGACGTCCGGCAGCTCGTCCCAGCTCACCGGCGCCGAGACGGTCGCGTCCTTGCGGGCCCGCACGGAGTACGCGGAGGCCATCGTGCGGTCGCGCGCATTCTGGTTGAAGTCGATGAAGACCCTCCGGCCACGCTGCTCCTTCCACCACGCTGTCGTGACCTTGCGCGGCAGGCGGCGCTCGACCTCTCGCGCGAAGGCGAGCGCCGCACGCCGGACGACAGGGAACTCCCACAGCGGCTCGATGCGGCAGAAGACGTGGATGCCGCGGTTTCCCGACGTCTTCGGCCAGCCGGTGTAGCCGATCTCCGCGAGCACCTCGCGGACGAGCGCGGCGACCCGCTTCCCGTCCTTGAGCGTCGTGCCGGGCTGCGGGTCGATGTCGATCCGCAGCTGATCCGGATGCTCCGTGTCGCGGCGGCGCGACGGCCAGGGGTGGAAGTCGACGACCGCGAGGTTCGCCGCCCACACGACCTGCGCGAGCTCGGTCACGCAGAGCTCGTCCGCGTGCCGGCCAGACGGGAACGCGACGCGCGCGGTCTCGATCCACTCAGGGCGCTTCTCGGGGACGCGCTTCTGGTAGATCGCCTCGCCCGTCACCCCGCCGGGAAAGCGGCGGAGCTGCGTCGGCCGCTCGTACAGCGTCCGCACGATGCCGTCGCCGACGGAGATGTAGTACTCGGCGAGGTCGAGCTTCGTCTTGCGCGCCTTCGGGAAGAGGACCTTGTCCGGGTTCGTCAGCTTGACGACACGCTTGCCAACCTCGAGCTCGACGAAGGGCGAGGCCATTTCGGCACGCTAGCGGCACGCTGGTACGCTCGGCGCGGCTCGTTCACCCGTCCCTTCCCGGCTCGAGGAGTGGATCTGCGATGCGAAAGGCTCTCGTCGGTCTCGCCGTCCCCGTTCTTCTCACCGCCCTCGCTCTGGCGCTTGCCGCGACTGCAACCGGCAACACGTCCGCGCAAGCGCAGATTCCAGGCTGCGCGAAAGCGAACCTCAACCTGAAGAACGAGAGCCGGCTCACACTCGGCACCGACAACCCCGCCTTCCCGCCCTGGTGGGGCGGCGGCGAGACGCGGAAGCCGTGGAAGGTCTCGAACCCGTACAGCGGCCAGGGCTACGAGTCGGCCGTCGCGTACGCCGTCGCGCGGCAGCTCGGCTTCGCGACGCGCCAGGTGGACTGGGTGTACACCCCCTTCGCCCAGTCGTACCGCCCGGGCGACAAGCGGTTCGACTTCTACATGGCACAGGTTTCCTACACCCCTGAGCGTGATCGCGTCGTCGACTTCTCGAACGCCTACTACTACGTGAACCAGGCGCTAGTGGGTCGTGAGGGAACGCAGATCGCCAACGCGAAGTCGATCGCCGCCCTCAAGCCGTACCAGCTCGGCGCGCAACTCGGCACGACGAGCTACCAGTACATCGTCCGGAACATCCGCCCCGACTCGAGGCCGCTGGCTTATAGGTCGAACGATCTCGCGGTCCAGGCGCTGAAGAATGGGCAGATCGACGGCATCGTCGTCGACCTACCGACGGCCTTCTTCGTCACCGCCGTCCAGGTCGAGGACGGGGTGATCGTCGGCCAGTTCCCGAACCGCGGATCGCGCGAGCGTTTCGGGATGGTCTTCGAGCAGGGCAATACGCTCCGGCGCTGCGTCAACAGGGCGCTGAACCGGCTCTGGGCGAACGGGACGACAAGGCGTCTCCAAAGCCGCTGGCTCGCCGGCGCGGGCGCCCCACTCCTCAGGTAGCCCAGGCGCTGGAAGGCGACCGCCGCTCTCGGATCCTGAACTTCAGAACCCCGCGCCGCCCTGGACCGGGGCGGGGGGTTCTGATCGCGCTCGCCAGCACCGTCGTCTTCTTCGCGGTCGTCGCGCTCCTCGTGACGCGCTCGTCGGGCTGGGACCGCTTCAAGGCGTACTTCTTCGACTGGGGGCTCTATCGCGACTCGTTCCCGGAGATCGCCGACGCCTTCCTGATCAACGTGAAGATCTTCCTCATCGCCGAGGCGATCATCCTCGTCACGGCGCTCGGGCTCGCGATCCTCCGGGGCCTGCCGGGGCCGGTCTTCTTTCCCGTGCGCGCGCTGGCGATCGTCTATGCAGACCTCTTTCGCGGGATTCCGACGATTCTCGTCATCCTCATGCTCGGCGTCGGCATGCCCTCGCTCCAGCTCGATGGGGTGCCCGACTCGCAGGTCTTCTGGGCCATCGTCTCGCTCGTCCTCGTCTACACGGCGTACGTGTCCGAGGTGTACCGCGCCGGGATCGAGTCGGTGCACCCCAGCCAGGACGCCGCCGCCCGCTCGCTCGGGCTGACCCGGTTCCAGTCGCTCCGCTTCGTCGTCATCCCCCAGGCCGTGCGCCGGGTCATCCCACCGCTGCTCAACGACTTCATCGGGCTCCAGAAGGACACGGCGCTGGTCAGCGTGCTCGGCGTGGTGGAAGCCCTGAACCAGGCGTCGATCGACGAGGCGGCGACGTTCAACGGCACGCCGTACCTCGTCGCCGCAACGTTGTTCGTGCTGATCACGATCCCGCTGGCGCGCTTCACCGATTGGCTGGTCGCGCGCGACCGCCGCCGGCGTCAGGCCGCCGGGGTGACGGCATGACGCAGCCCGCACTGCTGGTCGAGGGCCTGCACAAGTCCTTCGGGAAGCTCGAGGTCCTCCGTGGGATCGACCTCGCGCTCGCCGAGCACGAGGTCGTGTGCCTGATCGGCGCGTCGGGCTCCGGCAAGTCGACGCTTCTCCGCTGCGTCAACCTGCTCGAGCCGATCGACGCCGGGCGCATCGTCCTCCGCGGGGAGGAGATCTCAGCGCGCGACTCCGATGTCAACGCCGTGAGGCGCGGGATCGGGATCGTCTTCCAGTCCTTCAACCTCTTCCCGCACATGTCCGTTCTCCACAACATCACGCTCGGCCCGCGCAAGGCGCTCGGGCTGTCGTCGGCGGAGGCGGCCGCGCGGGCAGACGAGCTTCTCGCGAGGTTCGGCCTCTCCGACAAGCGCGGCGACTATCCCGACCGGCTCTCCGGCGGCCAGCAGCAACGGGTCGCGATCGTGCGCGCGCTCGCGATGCGCCCGCAGCTGATGCTGCTCGACGAGGTCACGAGCGCGCTCGACCCGGAGCTCGTGGCGGAGGTGCTCGAGGTGATCCGGGAGCTCGCTGCGGAGGGGATGACGATGCTCATCGCGACCCACGAGATGAGCTTCGCGCGCGACGTCGCGCATCGGGTCTGCTTCCTCGACGACGGCGTCATCCTCGAGGAGGGCACGCCCGACGACATCTTCGGTGCTCCGCGCGAGCCGCGGACGCAGCAGTTCCTGCAGCGCATCGTGCGTGCCGGCCGCCTCTGATCGCTGCTCGACCTGTGGAACGATTGGCGCACAATTGGCGCCCTTACAGTGCCAGGCACTGTAAAGGCGCTCGAGGCATGATTCGTTCGGAGTTTGCGGGCTTTTCGGCCTCGCAGAGCTATTGCAGACCACGCTGCTCGACGCAAACGGGACGTGGCGCAACCAGTCGAGAGCCGCCCGGCGTATCGTTAGGTTCGTGATCGAGGAGCCACAGGTCGACATCACGCTCGAGCCGCTCGACGAGTTCGTCGTCGTGCAGCCCGTCGCCGACGAGACCGAGACGCGGTCGGGGCTCGTGCTCCCCGCATCCGCCGCGGCCGCCGCTTCCTGCCGGACCGGGATCGTCACCGCGGTCGGCAGCGACGCGAACGGCGTCGAGGCGGGCGACAAGGTCCTGTACCCGCGCGACGCAGGCTACGAGGTCCGCCTCGGCGGGATCGAGGTGAAGGTCCTGAAGCGCGAGGACGTCATCGCCCGCATCCACGACTAGCCGGCTGTTCAGCGCCGGCGCGCGTTCGAATGCCGATGTACGTTGCGCAGTCGATGCTGGCAACGGCGCTTGCCTACGAGTTCGGAGAAGGCCTCGCGTTCGCAGCGCTCGCGATGTGGATCTTCGTCTGGCTCCTCGTCGCGTGGAGGGTCGTCCGCCGGCACGATCTTGGAGTCGGGGGAAAAGTGCTCTGGATCGTCGTGATCCTCGTCGCGCCCCTGCTCGGCCTCTTCGCCTACTTCCTGTGGGACGCGATGAGGACGAAGCCCGCCTGAGACGCGAAGCCGCACGCGAAGACCTTCGACGGAGAAGGAGGGATTCGAACCCTCGAGGCAGGGATTTTCCCCACCTAACGCCTTAGCAGGGCGCCGCCTTCAGCCACTCGGCCACTTCTCCCAGAGGCGAGCAGGATATCGGACGAATCGTGCGCCCTCCCGAGCAGTGCTCGTCGGTCGCGCTCTTGTACCCTGCATGACCTCGGAGGGGTGCCGGAGCGGCCGAACGGGGCGGTCTCGAAAACCGTTAGGCGTGCAAGCGTCTCGAGGGTTCAAATCCCTCCCCCTCCGCTGACTCACGGAGCGGGCATGGTGGCGGCGAGGCGCCTGCCCGCGATCTCTCCGCTGAGCGTCGCCTCGGCCCGCTGCACGCTGAGTGGCCAGGTGACGCGGAGCTCGCCCGCCACGCCGCCCGGGCCCGCGACGACGACCCCCGCCGTGAACGTCCTGTCCGAGACGTTCCAGCGCGCATTGCCCGTGACCTTCACGTCGGGCACGAACTCGACGGCGTCGAGCGTGAACTGGACCGGGTCATCGCCCTCGTACAACCAGGCGCCTCCGCGGAGGCCGACGCCCGTCCCGTCGAAGTTGACCCACCAGCGCGCGAGGACGTCGGCGAGCGTCGAAGCTGCTGCCGCCGCGAGCTGCCGGTCGCTGCGGCGCGAGTCGTCGCCCGCTGCGGGCCTTGCAGGAGCGACGTCCTGTTGCCGGGTCGCGAAGAGTGGGACGAGGTGCAGCTCGGGGACCCGGCTCGCGCAGCTCGTGTCACCCGGGTCGAGCGTCTTCAGAAAGCGCACGTAGAGTCCCGATGCGCAGTCGTCCTTGTCGTAGAGGGCGGTGACGTGGATCGAGTTCTGCACCTCCACGAACGTGCTCTCCGGGAAGCGCCGCGCGACCTCCGCGGCCTGAGCGGACGTCGTGATCGTGTCGAGATCGCCGTTCAGGACGAGCGTGGGAACGTCCGGGTAGTCGGCGCCCGGCGGATCCGGCGGGTCGCCCGGCTCTGGCGAGGGCCAGCGCCTGCACGAGAGCCAACCCTCGTAGTCCGTGCCTGTCCAGGCCTCGCCCGTGAACGGCGTGAAGGCGCCCTCGGGGTAGGCCGCGAGCCGTTCCGCGATCTCGGCAGGACGGTCCTTGATCGGCGTGTCGGGATCCCAGAGCTGCGGGTAGTCGTGGCAGGTGACCGCGAGGTAGAGCGACTCGGAGAACGAGGGCGGATCCTCGCCGCCGACGTCCACGACGACCGTCTCGGCCCCGAGACGCAGGATGGGCGCGACGTCGCCGCTCTCGGCCGCAAGCACGGCAGCGGGCAGCTCGCGCCAGAGCGCGTAGTAGTAGTAGCCGGACGAGAAGACCTGCACGAGTGCGTCCTCGTTCAGCCGCACGCGGGTGCGCGTCCCGTCGCCGTCGGGGGCGAAGCCGGTGAACGGATCGCCGCGGACGGTGTCGACGTAGCGCGCGACGAGCCCTACCGGATCGTCACGCGCCGTTTCCGGGCAGCCCGGGCTTCGCTCGCATGTCAGCTCGAGGCCGCGCCGCCCAGCTTCGACGAGGTCGGCCGTAGCGGGATCCGTGCCCGGGAGCGGATACGTCCCGTCCAGGGTGAGCGAGCGGAGGCGCTCGGGGAAGCGCAGCGCGAATGCCTGGGCCGCGTACGAGCCGTACGAGTCCCCGTACAGGTCGACCTTGCCGGCATCGAGGGCGCGGAGGACCTCCTCGAGATCTTGCACCGCCTGCGACGTCGCGTAGAGGTCGCGTTCGGGGCCGATCTGCTGTGCGCAGCGCCCTCCGCGCTCCGCGTAGTTCACGGTCGAGCTCGCGAACGCCTTGCACCCGAGCGCGTCGCTCTCGCCCGTTCCGCGGAGGTCGACGAGCAGGAGGTCGCGGCGCTCGGAGACCGGCTGCCAGAGCTCGGCGCGCCCGGCGCGGTCGACCGCGGTCGGGTAGCCGGGCCCGCCCTCGATCGAGAGCACCGTCGAGAGGGCGGGCCTCGCACGCTCGGAGTGCGGGTAGAGCTCGAAGTAGATCCTGATCTTCGCGCCCGCCGGCTTCCTACGATCGAGCGGCAGCCTGACGTAGCCGCACGTCGCACGCTTCTCGATGGCGCGGGCCTCGTCGGGGCACGTGGTCGCGTCGACCTTCGGCGGCGGCGCCTGCGAGACGGCAGCGGGCGCGTCGCGCGATGCGGAGATCACCCCCGCGACGGCGAGTGTCACCCCTGACAGAGCTGCGAGACGCAGCCGCAACACGCGCCGATTCTACGCAGGCTTCTCCGCTGGCTGGCAAGTGCTGCACCAGTACGCGGTGCGGTTCGCGTCCCCGAGCCCGCGCGAGCTCACCGGCGTTCCGCACCGCGGGCACGGGCGACCTGCTCTTCCGTAGACGGAGACGGGCGCGCGACGCTCGTCGACCGCCGCGCGCATGTGCTCCTGCGCCCACGCGAGCACCTCGGCGACCTCGTCGTCCGACACGTCCTCCAGAGGACGCCACGGGGAGACGCGGCCGTGCCATAGCGCTTCGGCGAGCCACCTGTTCCCGATCCCGGCGACGAGGCGCTGGTCGACGAGCGCCTCGCCGACGAGCAGCGACGGATCCGAGCGCCGCAGCAGCGCGACGACGTCGTCGACCATGGTCTCCGCCGCGAGGAGATCCGGGCCGAGCCGTCCCAGCGGCCGCTGCTCCAAGGTGAGCACGGGGCCGTTCCACTGCGTGGCCTCCCACTCCCTGCCGCGCAGTACGAGCCACGGGCTACCGCGGCGCGCCGCGCCGCGTCGGTCGAGGCGCCAGCGGCCGTTCATCCGCAGATGGCTGCGGAGCACGACGCCGCCCTCGAAGCGCAGGAGCAGGTGCTTGCCGACCGCCTCGACACCCTCGAGCACGCGCCCGTCGACCGCCCGCGCGACCCCCGTCGCCCGACCGCGCGGGTGTGGGCTCTCCGCCTCGACCCGCTCTCCGACGAGTGGCCGCAGGCGGGCGGCCGTCCGATGCAGCGCGTCTCCCTCGGGCATGGCTCAGGCGGGAACCGCGTCTCGCAGCTCGAGCAGGGCGAAGAGGATCGACTCGGAGAAAGTCGGGAAGGGCTGAATCGTGTCGAGCAGGACGTCGAGCGGCACCTCCGCGCGGACGGCGAGCGTGAGCTGGCCGAGCCACTCCCCCGCTTCCGGCCCGACGGTGATCGCGCCCACGAGCACGCCGCGAGCCGGATCGGCAGCGAGCTTGACGAGGCCCGTGCGCTTCGGCCGCTCGTACGTGGAGAGCCGCCCGCCCTCGACCTTGTAACTGATCGTCACGAGGCTCTCGCCGTCCATCGTGCCGACGCTTCCCACCTGCGGATCCGTGAAGACGGAGGCGGGCAGCGCCCGGTAGTCGGCGATCACGTCGTGCCCGGCGACGTCGGCCGCCGCGATGCGAGCCTGGTACTTCCCGACGTGCGTGAGCAGCGCGACGCCGGAGACGTCGCCAATCGCCCAGACGCCCTCGGCCGCCCGCAGGCGGTCGTCGACGGCGATCCCCTTCTTCGTCACCTCGAGCCCGAGCTCCTCGAGGCCGAAGCCCTCGACATTCGGCGTCCTGCCCGTCGCGACGAGCAACCGCGCAGCTTCGATCGTCTCCCCGCCCACGAGGCGGAGGCGAACACCGGCCGCCGTCGGCTCGGCGCGCTCGGGCCTGACCCCGAGCCGGATCTCGATTCCTTCCTCGCCGAAGCGCTCGGCAAGCAACCGCCCTGCCTCGCTGTCCAGTCGCGCGAGCAGGTGCTCGTTCCCGTCGACGATCGTGACCCGAGCTCCACAGCGGTGGAAGAACTGCGCGAGCTCGACTCCGACCGGCCCGCCGCCGAGCACCACCAGCGACTCGGGCACTTCCCCCGCCCAGACCGCCTCGCGGTTCGTCCAGTAGCCGACGTCCTCGAGACCGTCGACAGGCGGCACTGCCGGCGATGACCCCGTCGCGACGACGAGTGCGTCGTACTCGAGCTCCCGGTCGCCGACCGTGACGACACCGGGCTCCCGCACACGCCCGTCGCCTCGTATGAGCGTCGCCCCTTGCTCAGCGAGCCAGCCCTCGTGCCACGAGTCGTCCCGCCCGTCCGTGACCTGGTCGCGCCACCAGAAGACCCGCTCGAGGTCGAGCTCGCCCGTCACCGCCTCGGCGGCGCCGGGAGCGAGACGGGCTGCCGCGAGCGCCTCGGTCGGGCGCAGCAGCGTCTTCGTCGGGACACAGGCGTAGTACGAGCACTCACCTCCCGCGAGCGAGCGCTCGACAACGGTGATGTCGGCGTCCGCGTCGAGCCGGCGCAACGCCCCGACGAAGTGCTCGCCGGTCGAGCCGGCGCCGAGGACGACGACCCGCTGGTTCCGTCCCATCTCTCCTCCCTTCGGCCGGAAACGAGAGAGATCCCTTCCGGGATCTCTCGAGCGGAGAGGGCGGGATTTGAACCCGCGACGCACCTTTCAGCACGTACGCGATTTCCAGTCGCGCTCCTTAGGCCGCTCGGACACCTCTCCAGGCCGCCACAGCCTAGCGTGGTCGGTCGTGCCTACTCGACGACGGACGAGACGTACGCGGCGACGTCCTGGATCTGCTGCTCGCTGAGCGTGTCCGCGAACGACGGCATTGACGCCCTGCCCGTTCGTCACGCGCTCGACCGCCTTGTCGTGCGACGGCGAGGCGTCGTCCAGGTTCGGCCCGATCTCTCCCGTCGTGCCCGCGTCGGCCAACGTGTGACAGCTCCCGCAGTTCGCGAGGAAGATCTCCTTGCCGGCGACCGGATCGCCCTGACCCTCGGTCGTCCCGGTCCCGGTCTCGGTTTCCGTCTCGGTTTCGTCGGTGGTCTCGGTCTCGGTCGTCTCGGTCTCGGTCTCGGCCGGCGGCGGCTCCGCGGGCGGCGGTCCCGCAGGCCCCGGTTCGACCGGAAGCGTCACCGTCGGCTCGCCCTCGGCGGCCTCCCCCTCCTCGCCGAGCTCCGCGAGTGCGAAGACGGCCCCCATCTGCGCCAGGAAGAGCACGACGCAGACGCCGATGAAAACCCCGAGCCGCTTGGCCGGGAAATCAGGCCGGGAGCGCGGGATCACGAGCGCGACGACGAGCGCGAAGGCGATGAACACGAGGGCTACGACGAGGAGCCCGAGCTCGTAGCCGGTCAGCGCCAGCGGCACGCGGCGGACGCTAGCACGGTGTCTGGAACGAGGGCGCTACTGCTCGAGCGGCGCCATGGTCAGGCCGAACGCCTCCAGTTGGCTCCAGTAGAGCTCCGCCTGCTCCTTGTGCCCCGACCAGACGATCGCCTGGCCCGACGAGTGGATCCGGTTCGCGAGGTCCATGCCCCGGTCGTAGCTGACGCCGGGAAGGACGCTCGAGAGGGCGAACGCAACGCCTTCGAAGGTGTTGTGGTGGTCGTTCAGGACGATCACGCGCCACGGCTTGCCGTGCCCGGTGCCGCCGCCGCGGCGCACGCGTTCTCTCGGCGGCGTGAGAGTCGCGGGCACGGCGTGACGCTACCAAGGCCTTCCCGGGACCTCCGCTAACCTAACGCCCTCCCGGGCGCATAGCTCAGCGGGAGAGCGCTCGCTTCACACGCGAGAGGTCCGTGGTTCGATCCCACGTGCGCCCATCCCGGCCCATGCACGCGAGCGGACTTGGCTCAACGGTGCGGGTCATGTGTGTCGGGGATGCCCGGAAATGCTCACCCCGTGGCGCTACCGGTGGCGCTACCGAATGACGAGCGCGTCCCGCCGCTACTAGGAAGCAGGACGCCCCCGTCTGGCGCGGCGCCAGAACTCGCGCCGACGTTCTACGTTGCGTCGTTGATCCTCGAAAAACGCTGATGCTCGCTCACGCAGCGAGCAGCGAGCGCAGCAGTCAAACGCAGCACACGACACACGCGAACGTGCGGCGCGCAACGCGCTGCAATCCGAGGCGCGAGAACGTTGGCCGCTCCACGTTGTCGCACGCACTCGTTCCGTGCGGTCGATCACAAATGTGCACGCGATGCTCTAGAGTCAACGGCGTTATGAGAGCTGCCGTTGCTCTCACGCTGGGAGTCATCGCCGCACTTACGCTCGCCGCGATCGCGCTCGGCGTTCCGCCGACTCTCTCCTCGGTCGGTGCTCAAGACCGGCATCCCACCGCGACCTTCTCGGCGCCGCGAGCGGGCTCCGTGTTCATCGACTTGGCGACGAAGCCTGACCGCGCGACGGACGGGAGCTTCCTGAGCGAGAACATCGCGACATCCGATGTCCTCACGGACTCCGAGATCCAGGCCGGGCGCTGGGTGGACGAGTCGCAGGTCGACCCGGGCACGTACTACGTGATGCTGCGCGCCCGCCCGGACTTCGACGCCTGCTACAGAGACGACCTCGGAGACTACGACCCCGCCTGCGCCGACGGCTACTCCTCGGTCGTGCCGCTCACCGTTCCGCGACCGGCCTCGCGCTACGTCGCCTCCGCCTCGGTGCTCCGGTACCTCAAGCGCGTCGAGCTCCGCCTGGCGGCGGCGCCGCTGGGGGATCGGCTCCCGTATCGCGTCTGCTACCGCCTCGCGAGCAAGCAGCGCCGTTGTCTCGTTGGCACGCTCGATGGCTACAGCTGGAACTCGGGCGCCTCGGACACGCTGTCGCTGACTACGCGGCGGCTTGCGCGGACGACCATCTTCACGTGGATCGTCGCTGGCAAGGCGGTCGCGGTGAAGCGCGTTCGGATCTAGCGAGCGGCTCACTCCCGCGGCTCGCTCTCACTCATCGAGAGAGCGCTCGGACGCGGGTGCGTTCTCAGAGAACTCCCGCTCCCAGCACTCCGGGCAGAACACGTGAAGCTCACCGAGGCCGTCCTGAGGCTGCCCGCTCCACTCGTCGTCGGCGTTCTCGACCTCGCGCGGCTCGCGACCGCACTCAGCGCACCGGAGCAGGCATCCATGCCTCGCACGATGACGCGTCTCGAGGTCGCTGCCGAGACGCTCCTTCGGACCTGTCTTGAGCAGTTCTTGAGCGAAGTCGCGATAGTTGTCGTACCGATGGGCTGGATCAGGACTAGATCGATACGACTCGTGGTGACGCTCCTGCTCGCCCTAGCGGTGCTGGGTGGATGGCGTGCGGGGCCCCCCGGAGAAGCAGCGCCGTTGGCTATCGAGAAGATCGCTTTCGCTCAGGGCTTCGTGAGCTTCAGGGGCGACGAATTCTTCGACATCTTCACCATGAACCCCGACGGCTCGAAGAAACGCAACCTGACGCGCAATCGCGGCGACGACCCTGCGTGGTCACCCGATGGTCAGAAGATCGCCTTCACCCGTGGCGTCTCTGACGGGCCGGGGTACAACATTGCGATCTTTGTCATGAACGCCGACGGAAGCCGTCAGCACCGTGTCCTGCACGGGAGGACGGGCTTCATCGCGTCACCGAGTTGGTCGCCCGACGGTCAGGAGATCGTCTTTGTGCGCCAACCCGGCAACGCCGTCAACGACTTCGAGATCTGGGTGATGAACGCTGACGGCACAAACCTGCGCCAGCTCACATCGAACACGTCCGACGATTTCGCTCCGGACTGGTCGGGCGACGGAAAGCAGATTGTCTTCGTGCGCGGCCGGATCGGTAAGCGTGAGATCTGGATCATGAACGCCGACGGAACGGGCGAGCGGCGTCTGACGAGGAACGCGGTTACAGACGACTCTCCCGACTGGTCGAGGGATCACCGCAGGATCGTCTTCTCCAGGGAACAAGACCTTGATCGCATCTGGGTGATGAACGCGGATGGGAGCGGGCAGCGCCCCGTCTTGCGAACGCGCCGGGGTGAGGGCATAGAGCCGACATGGTCACCCGACGGACGCAGGATCGTCTTCGTGCGTGACAACGACGTTTGGGTGATGAACGCCGACGGGACCGGCCAGCGCCAGCTCACGCGGAACCCGACCTACGATGACGGTGACATCGTGGCCGACGATCCTGAGTGGTCGCAGAGAAGCTAGGGACTTGCTCCCAAGGCCGCGCTTCGCGCATCGGAGTTCGCTTCCACTCCTCGAACGATGGCGCGGCTAGGACTCGCTGCCCAGACGCTCATTCGGACGTGTCCGCGGCGGCTGCGCTCGTGGCGGTGGAACCCACCACTTGACCGAATTTGGTCCTACCGGGGGAGGTGAGAACACGACACCCTGCCAGGGATACGGCGATCGCAGTGATTGCCTGCACTCACGGAGGGAAGTAATGCGGAAGTTCATCGTCCTAGCAGCAGCTGCCTTTGCGCTCGCCGCGGTATCGACAGCGTTCGCCACGGTTCCGAAGGGAGCGGTCAAGGGCACCATGACCCTCGGCTTCCTCGCGAAGTACGACGACAGCGGCCTTGTAAAGCGCGTGACCCACCGAGGCGTATGGTGCGCCTGGCGAAAGAGCGACAAGCACGTGATCGTGCACGTCTCGATGAAGAACACGAGCGTCGAGCACGTCACCGCGATGATCCTGCCGCGCTACTACATCGCTGGCGGCGGGGTGCACGGGGACAGCCCCTTCAGTGCCTCGCAGGATAAGGGCTTCGACAGCGGCGAGTTCCGAAGCCTCTGGCTTGACGCTGGCGCCCCCAAGGGTGTCCGGCCTATGGCTCCCATCTCGAAGTGCGCGCCCGTTCTGTATCAGGTGAAGAGTGGCTGAGAGCAGGCGCGGCTACTGAAAGAGCTGGCGAGCGGTACCAGCGAGGCTAGACGGCCGGGGTGCCCGCTACCAGCACTCCGGCCATAAGACGTGGAGCTTGCCGGAGAGAAATGCCCCAAGTGGGCTAGACGACCGGCGCCGTCGCGAGGCTACCGTCGCACCTCCTATGCGTACCGCATTCACGATTCCAAAAAGGGCACACGACCGTGGACTTTTGGCGTAACCGCACGAAGCTCGGAAAGATCCTCATCGTCATTGGCGCGGTGTTGCTCGCACTGATCGTCATCGCCATCGCTGCTCCCGCACCCGAGGACGGCCAGCAAGCGGCGGACGCGGCGACGCGCGAGACGGCGACCACTGCCGTCGAAACTGCGAAAGTCGTGCACGACAGCGACGGCTACTCCTGCGCGAGCGACAAGACCAGGTTCGGACGCTGTCCGAACAACCCCTACTTTGGGTTGACGCGCGAGCAGGCTCGCGCGAAGAAGAGCGCAGCAGCAGCACAAGAACGAGCAAAAGCCGCTCGAGAACGAGAGGCTGCGAGACGCGCCCGCGAAAGGGAGGCCAGGAGGCAGGCAAGGCTGAACGCCTGGAAGAAGGGGTACACGGAGTTCTCGGACGGCCTCGCGTACACGTGGGACAACAGCGTGTGCGACAGCAGCTACTGGGGATGCTGGGGGATGCGGGTGGTCGCCCGCGACGGCTGCGACTCGCTCTACGTTGAGCGTCAGACCCAGGACTCTGCGGGGACGGCGGTGGGCTGGACGAACGACACCGCATCGCATCTCGCACCAGGCCAGGTCGCCAATCTCGACTTCGCTATCACGGACGACAACGTGAAGACGGCACGTCTCGTCGAGATGAACTGTTACTAGCGCAAGCCCTCGGCCCATGGTCGAGAGAAGGGAAGGATGAGATGTCGCTCTTTACAAAGACAGAGGAGCAGAAAGCCGCGGACGCGGAGGACAGGCAGCGGAAGGCCGAGGCCAAGGCGGCGGAAAGCGCGGCAAAGGGAGAAAGACAACGCCAGGAGCGCGAACGCAAGTCGGCTGAGGAGTTCGCAAGATCGCCGCAGGGCATGGCTCGCGCTGCCTTCGAGCGAGGCGATGATGTGTACCAGTACTCGGTCGATGTTCAGAACACGAAGGCCGTTGTCATAAAGATGGTGGCCGCTACAACCACGAGGTCGAGCAACGACCCCAGCGAGATCCTCAACGCTGTGTGCCGCGAGGGCTGGGATCTCGTCAACGGCTCCTTCGTCTTCCTTGAGAGGGGTTCGGAGAGCCGGGACAAGTTTCTCGCATCAGGGCAGCAGGTTGCCGTAAAGGGAAGCGTGATCGGCTACTACCTGTTCAAGAGAAAGTCCAACTCGTGACGCGGATCCGCCCCGTCGGGTAGCGCGCTCATCAGCCCATCCAAGCGGCGTCTCTCCGGGATGTCGCCTCACTCACCAGTCCCGCGACGTCCGCAACTCGTTCGCAGCACGGTTGCAGTACGCGTGCGACGGGCCGACGTAACAGCCGGCTGTTTCGTGGTCGATGTCCCAGGGCTCGTCGGGGTGAATGAGCTCGTCACCATCGAGCCTCTTCACATACAGCTGCCCATGAACATCTCGACGGCGTCATCACCGACCCCTCTGAACGTGTCAACTTGCGGCGGATCGCCGGCGTCGGCGAGAACGAAGCCCTTCTCGTCAGGGTCGTAGTACAGCTCGGCGTATCCAGCCGGGTCGGGGTCGACGGCCACCAGGACGCAGTGACGCCGTTCGGGCTTTCGGTCTACGAGTTCCCCATCCTCGAGCACGGGCCAATCCTCGACGATTCGCCACTCCGGCTTGACGAGCCCGGCGCGCATCTTGGCGATTTCCGCCTCGACCCTCTCCTTGGACCATGGTTGACCGAGTAGCCCCTGTACATCCTCTGGTTCCTCGTATTGATACGACTCGACTTGGTTGAGCACGAGGCGCGCCACCTCATCGAGGTCGAGATCTCTGAATGCCTCGGGAAAGGCCGGGTGGTCGTCGGCCTCACGAATTAGGCGCATGGCGGCGGCGCGCTCCGGCGGCGCGAGGACCTCGTCGACGAAGAGCGTGAAGTCCGCAGCACAGCGCGGGCCAGCGAACTCGGCAACGACCTCACCTCCGCGGAAGGCCTTCACCGTCGGGTATCGCCTCACGTTCCACGCCTCCTCGAGCTCGGGGTTGGCTTTGGCCTCGACCTTGGCAAGGACGATCGCGCCAGCCCGGCGCTCGACTTCGGGCTCGGCCAGCCGCACCAGTCTGCGGCCGGGGTCGTCCATCACCGACCAGAAGACGACGACGACCGGGATCTTGCGTGACTGCTCGATCACGTCCTGCTCGAAAGTGGCCACTGTGACGTCCAGGTCAGGATCTTGCATCCGGGCGATCTCGACTGGCAATAGGCCCTACCAGTCCCGCGACGTACGAAGCTCGTTCGCCGCGGCACGCCGCGCGACGCGCCGGTTGCCCTCCGTGCCGGTCGCCGCAACAAGGAACTTGTCTCCGTCGCCGGGACCCGATGTCTCCCCCGCCACTGCCACCTATCAGCGTTCGGCGCTCAACCGGGCGAAGTCGCTCCACAGCCGCCGCATCGACGAGATCACACCGGCCGAATTCGCAGCGGTCGTGGCCGAACTCTCGGAGGCGGGCCGTTCGCGCGAGACGGTGCGGAAGACGGTCACCGTGCTCTCGATGATCTTCGACTACTTCGACATTTCTCCGAACCCTGCACGGGACCGAGTGCGCGTGAAGCTGCCACGCGAGGAGCGCGCCGAGATAGCACCGCCTACTGCCGAGCATGTCGAGGCCGTGTACCGCCTGCTCGCAAGCGCCTACAAGCTGCCCCTGCTCCTGCTCGACGCGACGGGGATGCGCGTAGGCGAACTCGACGCGCTCACCTGGGCGGACGTCGACGAGCCACGCTCGCGCTTCCGCGTCTCGCGCGCCGTCGCCAAGACACGCTACGGGCGCTTCGTCGCGGTGCCGCCGGAACTGTTCCAGGCCGTGCTCGAGCTGTGCCCGCGCGACGACCGCGTGCCTGAGCGGCGGGTGTTCCAGGGCGTCACCGCCGACCGGCTGCGAACCGCAATCGCTCGCGCCTGCACCGCCTCGGGCGTACCGGTGTTCTCGCCGCACGATCTGCGCCACCGGCGGATATCGCTCCTCCACCTGGGCGGCGTGCCGTGGGCTCGGATCGGTGAGTACGTCGGCCAGCGTGACCTCGCCGTGACCGCGAACACGTACACGCACGTTCTCGCCGATGAGCGCGAACTCGACTACTCGGAGGTGCTCGCATGAGCCTGACCCCGCGCGAGTTCGCCTTCTGGCCGGACGAGGCTAACGCGACCTACGGGCTCCTGTTCTGCGATGACGACGAGGGACGCCACTGGACGCTGCGCGGCGATCCCGAACTCGCCCGAATGATGCGCGATGCCCCTCCGGGAGTGCTCGCCGACGCCGAGCTAGGAGGGACGAGGGAGCGGGTCGAAAGGTGGCCGGATGAGTGGTGAAAGTCCGAAACGCGCTCGTACGTGCTCACCTCGTGGCGCTACCGGTGGCGCTACTTGAGTGATAAAACGCCTATTAGCAGGGGTGTTCGATGCCACGTGCGCCCATCCCGGCCCATTCACGCGAGCCGACTTGGCTCAGGTAAGCAAAACGGTTCGTGCGAAAAGGGCCCGACGTGCGATGCGGTGCCGGTCCGGTGCCGGTCACGGATTCCGCGAACGAGGCGCCGGTGACGCGATGACACCGGCGCCTGCTCGCGTCATCCTTCGAGCGTGGCGCCGACGATCGAGGCCCGGATTCACGAACTCGTCCGGCTGATCGTCGAGCGCACCGAGGCCCGCGTCGAGCAGGCGTTCGCGGAAGCGATCGCCGATGAACTGGACGCTCGACAGAAAGGACCGGTCCTGTCGGTTCGTGACGAGCCGGTGTCTCCAATTGGCGACACGCTCGCGGTGAGGGCCAGCCGCAGGTGCGGGGAGACGAAGCCGCTCGACGGGTTCCCCTTCGATGCGAGGACGAGGGACGGGCGGCGCACGGTCTGCGATACCGTCTGCGCATGGGCACCCTGATGGTGGACGGCTACCGGATCGAACCCCTGAGCATGCAGACGTGGGATGCGTTCGCGGATCTGGCCGAGCGGCACAACGGTGTGTGGGGCGGTTGCTGGTGCACGAACTTCCACCGCCACCCGGATTCCGATGAGGAGCGCAGGGCGCTCGGCCATCGCGAGTTCAAGCGGCGTCTCGTCGAGGCCGGCCGTGCGCACGCCGCGCTGGTATTCGACGGTGATGTCGCGGTCGCCTGGGCCCAGTTCGGGACGGTCCCAGAGCTATGGAACATCCAACACCGCAAGGAGTGGGAGCAGGGCGTCGCCCGGATGCCGGACTACCGGATCACGTGCCTGTTCGTGGACCGCGGATACCGGCGCGCGGGAATGGCCGCGGTCGCAGTACGGGGTGCGCTGGCGCTGATCGCCGCGGCGGGAGGCGGCCTCGTCGAGGCGTACCCGCACGACCTGCCCGAGGGCAAGAAGACCTCGGCATCGTTCCTCTACAACGCCACCCGGACCATGTACGAGCGGCTCGGGTTCAGCTACGAGCGCTCCAAGGGCAAGGGCAACTGCGTGATGAGCGCGGTCGTCCCGGCCGCCACGTAGTACCGCCCGCTTCGCATCTTCGGAACGATTGCGCTCGCGATCGGCCTCGTCTGCGTCACCCTCGCGACCTTCCTCGCCTGACGCGAGGGGGCGGGGACCCCCTGCGCGCGAGGCCGAGAACCCCGGCGGGGACACCCAAGCGGGAGACGATTAGGAAGACGCGGACGGCGTTCGCGCAAAGGCTCGACTTCTACGCGATCACGCCGAACCCGGTCCGTGACGAGCGCGTGAAGCTTCCGAAGGGAGCGAAGCCGCATATCCCGCCGCCGCTCGGCGAACACGTCGACCGCGTGGCCGAGACGATCGGGCCCGAGTACGTCGTCCCGTTCCTCGTCATCGACGAGTGCGGTCCGCGCGTCTCCGAACTCGCGACCGCCGCCGTCGGGGACCTCGACGAGACGCGACGGGCGATCCGCGTCCGATGGACGTTCGAGAAGAACGCGCCCATCCGGCCCGCACGGCTGAGCGGACTTGGCTCAACGGTGCGGGTCGTGCGTGCCAGGCAGAGGACCGTGAACTCGAGGGCCACACTCAAGGCAAGGGGAAGGAGCTTCAAGCCCCTTCCCCTTAGTGTCAGGCGGTTATTAGCGTCGAGCCGACGACGCGAGCCACGTCTCGGGTGAGATCTCACGCAAGATGAACTCGTCGTAGCCGAAGAGCGTCGCGGTGATCGACGAGATCACGCGTGCGCCGTCGAGCGGCGTCAGGTAGTTCTTCTCCACCGACAGCTTCACCTCTTTCACGAGGCGCTCGCCGACCTGCCACTTCGGATCGATGGTCGGCCCGAACTCGTTCGGCTTCATCGAAGCGAACTGCTGGACCATCGAGTGAGTAACCGTCGCTGCCATTCAAGACACCCCCTTTGACTGGAGGACGGGTACTCCGGGGACCGTAGCGCGTCACGGTCCCTGCTCGTCAACCTCGACTTTCGCACTTTGCGGCAATTTCGGCGCAGGATGAGAACACACGTTTCGTGACTGCGGAGGCTCACGGAGGACGCCGCCGGCCGCCGCTGGAAGGCCGCGACGACCGACCGCCTTGCGGCCCACTGCACCTTGTGCTTCTATGCATAGCACTTCGAGCCGTGGAGGCGATGTGCACATCGACAAGGACCTAGTCGCGGCGTCGGCGACACCGCTCGTGCTCGCAATCCTGGCAGAGGGTGAAAGCTACGGCTACGCCCTCCTCAAGCGGGTGCGTGCGCTCTCCGGGGGCGAGCTCGAGTGGACCGACGGGATGCTCTACCCGCTGCTCCATCGCCTCAGTCGGCTCGGGTACGTAACGACGGAGTGGCGAACGCCACCGGAAGGGCGTCGCCGCAAGTACTACGCGATCACCGACGAGGGAAGAGCAGCGCTCGCAGACCAGCAGCAGCAATGGGTGACCGTCACCAACGCGTTGAAGGACGTCTGGCCGGGATCGAATGGAGTGTTGTCGGCTCTCGGCGAGGCGTGAGCGATGGAGAGCCTCGAGGCACAGATCGCAGAGTGGCGGGCCTACGTCGAAGGCGCCCCTGGGGTCAACGGCCACGACGTCGATGAGCTGGAGGATCACCTCCGCCACCAGATCGCCGAGCTGAACGCGGCCGGCCTCACAGCCGACGAGGGTTTCCTGATCGCCGTGAAACGGCTGGGGGACGTCGACGACCTCTCCCGGGAGTTCGCCCGCGAGCACAGCGGCCGACTGTGGAAGCAGCTCGTCTTGAGCGGCGTCGACGAGCCGGCGCGTGCGTCGAGCGGCTGGTTCGTGGCGTTCGCCTTCGCTGCTGCTGCCGCCGTCGCGATCCAGGTCGCGCGCCTCGCCGCTGACTTCCCCCACGAGGAGCCGAGCTGGCTCGCGCGGAACGCCAGTCTCTTCGTGTTGCCGTTCCTCGCCGCGTACTTCGCCCGCCACCGGCGGCTCGAACCGCGTGAATGGGTGCTGCTGGCGGTGCCTTTCGTCCTCGCTGCTCTCGTCGTCAACCTCTACCCGTGGGGCGCGGACTCGGATACCGAGGCACTCGTCATGCTCAGCCTGCCCGTCGTGCTCTGGTTCGTGGTCGCCTACCCGTACATGGGCGGCACGATCCGATTACACGAGCGGCGTATGGACTTCGTCCGCTTCACGGGCGAATGGTTCATCTACTACGTGCTCATCGCGCTCGGGGGTGGGGTGCTCATGGGTCTCACCGCTGCGATCCTCGAGCCGGCGGGGATCGACGTCGAGCAGATCGCCGAGTGGGTGCTCCCTTCGGGAGCGGCCGGTGCCGTCGTCGTGGCCGCATGGCTCGTCGAGTCGAAGCAACGGGTCGTGGAGAACATGGCGCCCGTGCTCACGATGCTCTTCACGCCGCTATTCGCGGTGATGCTGGCCTGCGCGGCCGTCGTGTACGCGGTGACCGGGCTCGGCGGCGCGTTCGATCGCGAGCTCCTGAGCGCGTTCGATGCCCTGCTCGTGGTCGTCCTCGCGCTCGTGCTCTACGGGATGTCCGCCCGCGACCCGTCCACGTCATTGCCCGGATGGATGGACGGCATCCAGCTGGTCGCCGTCGTCAGCGCCCTCATTCTGGATCTGATGGTGCTCGGCTCGATGATCGCCCGGATCGGCGACGTCGGGTTCAGCCCGAACCGAACGGCAGCGCTCGGCCTGAACCTCGTCCTCCTCGTGAACCTGGCCGGGGCCGCCTGGCTATCGGCCCGATTTCTCACACGGCGCAGCACGCTCCACCGGCTCGAGCGCTGGCAGACCACCTATCTTCCCGTCTTCGCCCTGTGGGCCGCCACCGTCGTGGTCATCCTCCCGCCGGTGTTCGCCTTCGACTGATCGCATCGATTGACCCTCTCCGGTCCGCGCCGGGCGGACGCAATCCGATCGCGTCCGAACGCACAAGAACCAAGCGACGGCTTCGACACTGGAGGTGGCCATGCGAAACGCACTAAGAACCGTCGCACTCGTGGCCGTCTCGCTCGTGGCAGCTGCGGGCTGCGGCGGGGACGACGACGGGGAAGGAGCCGGCGAGGACCGTCTCACCGTGGATCTCGTCGAGCAGAACGACTCCGGTCAGTCGGGGACGGCGACGTTCACGACGCTGGACGACGGCGGAACGAGCATCGTCCTCGAGCTCACGAACCCCCCGCCCGCGCCACAGCCCGCACACGTTCACAGTGGCTCATGCGATGACCTGGGCGATCCGGTCGTGCCGCTGACCGCCGTCGAGGACGGCAGGTCGGAGACCGAGACCGACATGTCGCTGGAGAGCCTCACGCAGGGCGAGCTCGTGATCCATGCGCACAAGTCGGATGCGGAGTACGACGTGTCCGTCGCCTGTGCGCCGCTGGCCGGCGAGGCGGAAGCCGTTGGGTACTCGCTGGGCGTCCTTGACGCTTCCCGGCGCGGGGAGTAGGTTCGCGGGCTTGCCCGCGATGCCCGTTCCGCGCTCGCGGGGACCCGACGCGCCTAACGATCTACTTGCGAGGTGCTCCTTGCTCGTTGCCGGGTGCGCCCGCTTCCGGTGACCGGTTTTCGGCCTGTCTCGTGGACTCGTTCAGGACCTCCACGAGCGACTTCTCGGCGAACATGGGCTGCGCTTCGAGCAACTCTTCGAGCTCTCCGCTGATTCCTCGGAACGCCTCGAGCGCGCGCCGCAGGTTCTCCTCGAGGGGCTGCAGCTGGTCGCGGAGAAGCTCCTGGCGCTCGCGCGCCGCGAGCTCGATCTCCCGCACTCTCTCCTCCGCCGCCAGGCGGATGGCTTCGGCCTTCTCCTCGGCCTCCTCGAGCCGGGATGCGGCGAGCTCCTCTGCCGCGCCTCGAGTCTCCGCTGCACTGGCCTCCGCCGCGCTGCGCACCTCCGCGGCCTCCTGCTCGGCTTTCTGCAGGTAGACCGCGGCCTCGGCCTCGGCGGCCTTTCGGATCTCGGCCGCCGTGTCGGTCGCCTCCGCTCGGATCTGCGCACCGGCGATCTCGGCAGCCTCGAGAACCCCGATGACGTGCTTGCCGACGCCGTCGTAGTCCCCGCGCTGGATCGGCCCGGGTATAGGCCCGGGTCGAGGCCCCGGGCCGTTCCCCTCCAGGCCCGCAGCTTCGGGCTGCTGCTCGCTCTCGGTAGCTTCAGCCGTGGGCTGCGGGTGGTCTTGGTCCTTCGGGAGCTCGGCCACTCGAGGGCTCCTTTCGGTTGCTGGGGCAAGCGCATTGTGGAACAGCGCAAGCGAGGACGTGCTCAGGGAAACGGTTCCAGATCGATGTCCTGCGACGCCACCAAAATGCAGTCGCGCCGGACACGTTGAGGAGGACGATCACACCTGTTCCCGCGAGCAGGATCCAGAGCGTTCTTCCAGTCTCCGCGCTCCCCGGCTCCGCGAGTGTCGTCGCGTTGCTCGCTCCGCTGCCCGACTGCTCGAACGCGCGCACCCGCTCGGTGCCGATCGGGAATCGCTCCAGCAGCGGGTCGAGCGTCGGCTCCTGCGCGCGTTGCTGGCCGGCCCTGGCGCTCGTCGTACCGGCGGCCGCGGGCTGAGAGGCGAGTCCGAGTGCGGCCAGGCACGCGAGCGCCAGGACGGGCACGAGCGGAGGCTGTCCGCGCTCGCGCGTCATCAGCGGATGGCCGCCTGGCCGTTGTAAGCCGCGAGACTCAGGTCTTCGAGCGCGAGCGCGGCCGCCGTGAACTTCGCAGGGTCGACGATTGCAGCTCCGAATGCGAAGCGCGGCTTCTTCCGCGCGGCGTTCCCGAGTGCTTGCACGATGAAGGCGACGTGCGCACGCTCGTGGCTGCCGACGACTGTCGCGAACTGGCGCAGCCCCCCTCTCAGCGCGCCCCGTCGGAGTGCGTCAGAGTAGAACGCCTCCTCCAGGTACTCGAGGAAGAGCACGAGGTTGAGCACCCGCACGTCCTGTGCACGCGACGGCGCGGAGCGGGCGAAGCGCGGAAGCCCGGCCACGGCGACGCCGCCGAGCGTGAGCGTGCCTCCCGCGACGAGCGCGCGACGAATCAGGTCTCCGCGGGTCCGGCTCGCCGCCGGGTCGAGCGCCTGCCGGATAGCCGCGCTCGAGTCGTTGACCTGAACGGTCGCTCGATCAGGCATTGCGCCCCCTCTATCCCGCTCTCGTGCACGGCTCGATTGGCATCGAGCCGGCTTCCCCCCGAATATTCCACCCCTTCCGCAGTAGCCGGTAGCTTGCTCCCGATCGAGCGGCCTTGTCAACCCTCGTTGCGCCCGGAGGGACCGACGTTCACCCGATCGGGGGAAGCCTCAGGTGGTGGCGACCGAGCTCTGGGCCGACGCACGCAGCTCGGCAGCGGCGATCAACCGCTGGGCCGAGTGCCAGACGGCGTCCTGCCCGAGCGGCTCGCGCGTCGCGTAGCCCTCCGCGACGAGCTCGAGGAGGGCTCGTTCGGTTCCTTCGAAGTCCGGACTCGGATCCGGCCCGTCGGCGAGCAACGCGGCCACCTCGGCCGTCGTCAGCCCGTCGGGGAAGCGATCGAAGAGCGGTAGCGGCGTCTCAGGGGGAAGCGTGCGCTCGAGGCTCGGATCGAGGTTCGCGAGCAGCGTGTCGTACGCGAGGATCGGCTGCCACCCTCCCGCGACGAGCCGCATGCCCTCCCGCACGAAGACGAGGGACGGCGCCGTGAAACGGACGGGTCCGTCCGAGGTCGACGTCTTGCCCTGCGCCTCGGCGGCGCTGCCTGCCGCACTGCGGGCCTCGGCCCGGTCGCGCTCGTACGCCTCGGCGACGTCGTCGTCGTCGAGACGGCCGACGAGCGCGTCAGCGTCGATCCCGGGAACGACGCGCAGCGCGTCGCGAATCAGGTCGTCGTCGTCGAGCAGCAGCTCGGTCGTGAAGTTCGCGAGCTGTAGCGCACGCAGCACGCGCCACTCGCTGCCCGGAGCGTCCAGTCGAGCAGCGACGACCGCGCGGCAGCCTCGTCCGGTGGCGGCCGCCCGCTCTTTGGGCACGAGCCCGAAGGGCATCCCGTAGCGGCGACGGAACGTCGTGTTCCCGTGGAGCGTGCGCGCCGGATCGAACCGAGCGCGGGACGCGTCGTTCAGCTCGTCCCGGAGCCCGATCACGACGAGCCGCCAGCGGAGCTGCTCGCCGTAGCGCCACTCGATTACCCGGAGCGCCGGGTTCGCGGAGTACGCCCACGGGCACGCCGCGTCGGTGTAGAGCGTGACGTCGATCACCGGCACCACTGCGATCGTAGCCCGCGAGGGGCTGTCTCCGACCGACGCTGCTAGGCTGGGCCTGCCCGGCCGCGCTAGGTGGGGAGTCAGCGGTTCCCTGAACCCGAAATCCGCTCCATGCGGGGCCGAACGCCGTCCGAGGGACGGTTCGTCGGGATTGGGTCTGCGCACGTGGCGTTGACAGATCGGGTTCCGCGCATTGGGAGCGTCCGAACCGCGTCAGGTCCGGAAGGAAGCAGCGCTAAGGACTCCCTCCCAGGTGCCGCGGCTTCGCCCGATCCGAGCAGGCGACGCAGGTACCTCCGGTGATGCCGATCTCGAAGGCGGAACGCGCAGCCGGGCACTCTCCTAGGGCGGGCTGCGTCCCCGGAACGGAGGTGAGTCGAAGTCCTCGAGCGGGACGTCCACGTCACCTCGTCTCGGCTGGTAGATCGTCACGGTGGCGAAGTAGGTCTGGTTCTTCCTCGGCGCGGGCACCCAGACGAACCACGTGCGGCCCTCCTTGTTCGTGGACGGCACGATCGAGACGGCCTCGTCCGCTGCCACGAGCTCCCCGGTGTCGTTGTTGTTCAGCTCCCAGCGGAGAGGAAGCTCCTTGCCCTTGAAACCGTCTATCTGGGCGTCGAAGGCGATCAGCACGCCGAGCCGGCTCAGCTGCTGCTCGCTGAGCGTCCCCGGGTCGAGCTTGAGACGCTGGAGGTAGCGCCGGAAGGTCACGGGCTGCCTCGCCCGGACCTCGGTGATGTTTGCATCGCCGAC
This sequence comes from uncultured Actinomycetes bacterium, assembly GCA_963848405.1. Classification (GTDB taxonomy): domain Bacteria; phylum Actinomycetota; class Thermoleophilia; order Gaiellales; family Gaiellaceae; genus GMQP-bins7. The sequence goes on from CAWKDP010000032.1 coordinate 189,620, forward strand.
GTCCGGGGACACGTCGGGCTTCCAGCCGGGACGGAACACGAACACGAGGCCGACGACTCCGCCGATCAGGCCGACAAGCGCCGCGGCCTGTCCGAGCGTCGGCATGCTCCACCGCCTCTTGGGCGGGGCTGCTTCGGGTTGCGTGCTGTTCACCGGGGCTTCGGCAAGCGGACCGAGCGCGAGAGGACGAGGTTGCCGCCGTCGGGGTTGGCGATCGTGATCGTGAGCCGAGCCTTACCTCCGGGCCACCGCCCCGGGACGCGCAGGCGCAGGACATTCGTCCCCGGTTTGAGGGCAAAACGTGCGCTCGTCGCCCGGCGCTGCCGCGTGAGCTTCAGGCGGGCGGTGGTGGCTCTGCTCGCGCGCACCTTGACGACGACGGCCAGCGTCTTTCCGCGCCGCGCGACGGTGACGGCCGCGAGGCGCGTCGCGAACGGACACAGCGCGGTGGTCGCCTCCTGCGTCGCCTTCGGCGAGCGGTTGCCGGCGGCGTCGGCGGCGTCGACCGACCACCTGTAGTTCCGGCCGCACTTCAGCCCCTCGAACGTGAACTGCCGCGCGGTCGCGCTCGTGTCTCCGACGGCTGCATCATCGAGATAGACCCGATAGCCGGACACGCCGGCGTTGTCGGTCGAAGCCGACCAGGAGACGGCCAGGCTCGTCCGCGTCGCGCTCTCGACTCGAAGTCCCTGCGGCGCGCTCGGCGCGGCCGTGTCCCGCGCGAAGTTCGCCCTGATCGACGTGATCGGGCCGACCGGGAAGGTGCAGGTCGTCTCCGTACGGCCGCAGACGCCGTTCCAGCCGTCGAAGACCGACCCCGCATCGGCGGCCGCCGTCAGCGACAGCCGCTGCCCGAAGTCGTACTCCCGCGAGCACGACTGCCCGCAGTCGAGCCCGGACGAGGTGACACGGCCGCCGCCGTTGCCCCCCTTTCGCAACCGGAACTGGACATTGATGGTCGTCGGAACGCTGACCTCCGCGTCGTCACCTTCGAAGTTCGCGCCGGCCCACGTCGGCTCGTCCAACACGGTGATCGTGCACGTCGTGGAGTTCCTGGGCTCGCAACCACTCTCGATCCACTCTTCGAAATCCTTTCCGGGCGCCGGGACCAGGGTCACCCGCACGTTCGTGCCCGGCGGGTATTCGGCGCACGCCTGCAGGAAGCCGTCGTTGGGGTCCGGCTCTCGCTCGCTGACACGGGCTCCCGGGAGGATCGAGCGACACGGTCGCGGCATCCTCGCTCGAGAGGACCACGCCGAGCGCCAGCGGGCTGAAGCGGGCGACGACGGATCGTCAGGTCGTCGTCGAGGGTCACCGTGCAGGACCCGGTCCCGGGGCAGTCGGGCAGGCTCCAGCCGACGAAGCTCGGAGGTGCACCCTGGCTCGCCGCTCGCCGTGAGCCTCACGGGGTCGCCACGCCGGAAAAACCAGGAGCATGAATTCTCCCTCGATCGTTTTGCGTACAGGGCTGCGTCTCGGGATCGCCGTTGCTGTCCTGAGGCGTCGGATCTGCCGTCACACTTCCCAGCCCGCGCGGCGCCACCTGCAGCTCCACCTCACCCGGGGCCTGACCTCCGGCGTCCGGCGCGAGGCCAGCGCCCACCAGGGCCAGGATCACCGAGCCAGCTAGAGCCGCAGCAACGATGCGTAGAGCGTCGGACATCCCCCTGCTCCTCTCGTCGCCTCCCTACGGTCTCATTCCCGACTGAGAAAGTCAACGAGGCGGCCCTGGGTCGGGCGAAACCGAGTTCTCCGCCGCCCGACCTCAACGAGTATCGTCACCGCGGTGACGGCGCTCTACCGGAAGTACCGCCCGCAGACGTTCGACGACGTGGTCGGGCAGGAGGCGGTCGTGCGGACGCTGCGGAACGCGATCGACCAGGGCCAGGTGCGCCAGGCGTACCTCTTCGCCGGGCCGCGCGGGACCGGGAAGACCTCCATGGCGAGGATCCTGGCGAAGGGGCTCAACTGCGAGAGCTCCACGGCCCCGACCTCGTCCCCGGACGGCACGTGCTCCGCCTGCGTCGCGATCGCGAACGGCACGTCGCTCGACGTCGTCGAGATGGATGCGGCGTCGCAGCGCGGTATCGACGACATCCGCGAGATCCGCGAGCGCGTCGTCCTCCAGCCCGTCGCCGGCCGGAACAAGGTCTACATCCTCGACGAGGCGCACCAGCTGACGGACGCGGCGTGGAACGCGCTGCTCAAGCTCATCGAGGAGCCTCCGCCCCATCTGGTCTTCGTCTTCTGCACGACCGACCTCGCGAAGGTCATCCCGACCGTCCGCTCGCGCTGCCAGACATTCGTCTTCCAGCGCCCGCGGCTCGCCGAGCTCGTGACCGTGCTCCGGCGCGTCGCCGACGGCGAGGGGATCCAGGCACCGGACGCGTCGCTGTCGCTCATCGCGAGAAGCGCGCGGGGCGCGTTTCGCGACGCCGTCTCGACGCTCGACCAGCTCGCGTCCGCGACGAACGGCGCGGTCGATCCGCAGGCCGTCCTGCAGCTGCTGGGCGCGGTCGACGAGGACGCACTCCTCCGCCTCTGCGACATGGTCGTGGACCGCGACACGGCCGGCGCCCTCGTCTTCATCGAGGAGCTCGCCGAGCAGGGTCAGGACCTCGGCCGCCTCGTCACCGATCTCCTCGAGCACCTGCGGCACCTCCTGCTCGTGCAGCACATCGGGCACGTCCCGGACTCGCTCCCCGTGACCGAGGAGACGAAGGAGCTCCTGCGCCAGCAGGCGAACCAGCTCCCGGAGCCGACCGTGCTGCGCCTCGTCGACCTGCTCGCGGTCGCGCTCGAGGACATGCGGCAGGGCGGCGACCCGCGGCTGCCGCTCGAGCTCGCGATCGTGAAGGTCACCCGGCCGCAGGCCGACCTCTCGCGCGAGTCGCTCGCGCACCGGGTCGAGGTGCTCGAGAGTCGCGTGCACTCCGGGGGTGGGCACACGGCCAGGACCGAGGGCGTGGCCGTGGCGCCGGAGCCGGCACCGGCACCCGAGCGCCCGGCACCGGCCGAGAGCGCCGAAAGCGCTCCCGACCTCGAGCTCGAGCAGGTTGTGGACGCCTGGCAGCGGTCCATCGTCGAAGCGGTGCGAGAGCGCTCGATCCCCGTCGCCAGTCTCCTCGCCGAGGCGACGCCGACCGAGCTGGCCGAGGACACACTCACGCTCGAGTTCCCCGCCGGCGCGGACTTCCACCGCCGCCAGGTCGGAGAGCCGGCGAACATCGGCGTGCTCCGCGACGCGCTCTACGAGGTGACGGGGAGGCGACTCACCGTCGTCCTCGAGACCGGCGAGGCGAAGGACGGCGAGGAGCGGGACGACGACCCGATCTCCGAGGACGACTGGATCACGACGCTCAAGGACACCTTCGACGCCCGAGAGGTGGAACCAGACCGATGAAGTTCGACATGAACAAGATGCTCCAGGAAGCGCAGCGGATGCAGGCGGAGCTCGCGCAGGCACAGGAAGAGGCCGCGAAGGAGGTCGTCGAGGCTTCGGCAGGCGGCGGCATGGTGACCGTGAAGGCGAACGGTGCCGGCGAGGTCGTCGAGATCCGCATCGACCCGAAGGCGATCGACCCCGACGACCCCGAGCTGCTCGCGGACATGGTCCTGGCCGCCGTCAACGAGGCTCTGCGCTCGGCCCGCAGCCTCATGGAGTCGAAGATGTCGGGCATCGTCCCGGGCGACCTCGGCGGGCTCGGCGGGCTCCTCCCGGGAAGCTAGAACCGGGAGCTGGACCGCAATACCCGTCCGGAACAGACGGCTAGGCTCCTCCCGTGCTCAGCCCGGCCGTGGAGAACCTCGTCGTCCAGCTCGCGAAGCTGCCCGGAATCGGCCGCCGCACCGCCCAGCGGCTGGCGTTCCACCTGCTCTCGGCACAGGCCGAGGAGGCGCTCGAGCTGTCGCGCGCGATCGAGGAGGTCAAGGCACGCGTGCGCTTCTGTCGCGAGTGCGGCAACCTGACGGAGGAGGAGCTCTGTGAAGTGTGCGCGGACCCACGTCGAGACCGGACGGTGATCTGCGTCGTCGAGCAGCCTGTGGACGTCGTCTCCCTCGAGCGGACGCACGAGTTCCGTGGCCTGTACCACGTGCTCGGCGGCGCACTCTCGCCGCTCGACGGCGTGGAGCCGTCCGACCTGCGCATCGGCGGGCTCCTCACCCGCATCGAGAACGGCGGCGTCGCGGAGGTCGTGCTGGCCACGAACCCGACCATGACGGGAGAGGCGACGGCAGCGTACATCGCCGATCGGCTGCGGGACAAGGTACGGGTAACGAGGCTCGCGAGTGGGCTTCCGGTCGGCGGCGACCTCGAGTACGCGGACGAGGTGACCCTCGGCCGGGCACTTGCAGGTAGACGCGAGATGACCGGCTAACACGACCGCCGAGCAACGAACATCACCGCCGAGCCGACCCGGCCGGAGTTGCCCGCGAGTACACGCCGATCACACCTCGCGGACACCACACTTCGCTTCTTCTCCTGCCGACTAGGGCGTCTGCCACACTCGCACCCAGTCCACCTCGGTCACGAGCTCCGCCGGCGTCGAGGCATCGGGATTGCGCGTCCAGCCCCCCGTCCACATCTGCAGGAGGAGGAAGAAGCCCTGATCTGTTGAGGAGTAGGTGGGCCAGCGGTTGACCTCCTGCCCGTCCAGATACCAGACGATCTCGTTCTGCGTCCACAAGGCGGAGTAGGTGTGGAAGGCGCCGGTTAGGTCGATGTCGACGTCGTTGAAGCCGTCGTTCGTCGCATCCGGGGTTCCGCACTGGCCGCCGACGGAGCGGTGCAAGGTTCCGTAGTGGACTGTGGGCTCGGAGCCCTGCCCCTCGAAGATGTCGATCTCGCTCGGAGTCGGTGGACACTGCTGCGTCACCCACAGATTCGAGTTCATCCAGAATGCGGGCCAGGCCCCGTTCCCCTTCGTCCAGCGCATCCTCGCCTCGAAGTAGCCGCGGCGGAACGCGCGATGTCCGTAGCTCGTGGCGGTGACGTTCCGGTAACCGTCCGCTCTGCGAGCTTTCAGGAACAGGTTTCCGCCTGAGACAGAGACCGCTCCCGCGGCTGGAGCAGGGTCGTACCAGATGTGATCGGTCCAGCCCGAGAGGTTGGCGAACTGCTCGTTGTAGACGAGCGAGTACCCGAGCCCAGAGATCGGGGTAGGCGCTGACACTGTGGGAGGCGGGGTCCCAAGGTGGCGTGAGATCCACGTGCCGGGTCGCGGGGTAGTGTCGCCACAGACCTTGTACCGATGGTGGCAGCGGAAGCCGGTAAACGCGAACCAGCGATACTGCCGAATGCCCTCGCGCAGGAGCGAGCGGGCAAACTCGACCACGACAGTGTGCGGGCCGGTCTGTCGGGCGCGTCCGCCCCCCACAGGTGTCCCTCTTCGATCGCTCATGACCGCCGACAGCTTTCCGTCGGCGTACCGAATGTCCAGCCGACGCTCGAATGTGGCGTTGCCGTTAGTGTCGAAGTAGAACGAAATCTCGCCACCGTTTGCGAGAAGTGCCGGTCTCCAGCGGTCGTACGTTGTCAAGCTATGGACGAGAAGCCTGTTGCCGTCGACGTCTTCGACGGAAGCGGTGTCGAGCACAGCGCGCCCTCGTACGTCGTTCCGCGGGTCACGGACGGCCGATCCCTCCGCCCACGCCGTCGCCGCGCCGGACGTCATGACGGCGACTGCGGCGACCACGAGCAGCAGTCGGCTCGGGACGTTCCTGCTCAGGTCGACATTATGTCCTATGTATTTCGGGCCACGATCAGATGCGTTCGACGGCCACGGGCGGATAGCGGGAGGCGCGTGCGACCGCGCGGTCAGCCGGCCGGCCTCGATCCACGGCCCAGCCTCCGTGCCAGCGGAACGTGCCGATGACCGGTGTTCGCACCTACAGCGACCCTGAGCCGCGAACAACGGTCGGCAAGTTGGACCATGTCCTAGGACTTGACCGCTCGGCCGGGCCGGGTTCGCGCGCCGCTGACGCCATTGACACCGTCGAGAGACTCGTTTAATTTGCACTAAGGCGCCGTCGGTGTACGGCGGCGGAACGGGGAGAAGGGGAGTTGGGGGTACTGCGGCCTCTCTACGGCGGCGTTGTGCCGCGATTATCTGTCGTCGGCCGGCGGTCGTCGCACCCCTGTGGCTGCGCGCGGAAAGACATCCCGTGAGCGACCTCGGACCGGGACTCGCAGACACCGAGCCAACGCTCGCGACTGCGACGCTGCCAGCCCGATCCATGCGCCCGAGCGACGCCCAGCCGACAAGCGCGCTACCGGGCTCGCGGTCGGCGCCGCGATACCGAGGACACGCAGTGTCCTGGGTTCGGACGTCGCTTGTAACTGACATCGCCACGCTAGCCACGGCGGGCTTCGTGGCAAGACTTGCGCTGCCGGGCTCGACGCCGCCGATTCTCTGGACGGTCGTCTTTTCCGTGCTGACGCTCCAATTTCTCCACGCGCGCGGCATGTACAGGCCACCGTTTCACCTCCAGGTGATCGAGGCCGGCCGCGCCGTGGTGACGGCGAGCGCGCTCGCTGTCGCAATCGTCATCTCGCTGCGAGTCGCATTTACCGATTCGTCGCACGTCGCGGCGCAGAGCGCCCTCTTGTGGCTCTTCGCGGCCGGCTTCCTCGTCGCGGGCCGTATCGTGCTCGTTTCCCCGAGGCACGCCCGCGAAGCAGGCGTCCCGACCCTCATTGTCGGGGCCGGAAAAGTGGGACGACTCGTCGCAAAGCGGCTTCGCGAGCACCCTGAGCTTGGGCTTGCTCCGGTGGGATTCCTCGACAAGGAGCCGCTCTACTCGGGCGATGAGACCGTCGATCTCCCCGTTCTCGGCGCCAGCTGGGATCTCGAGCAGATCATCGACGAGAACGAGATCGCGCACGTGGTCGTGACCTTCTCGACCGCGCCGACCGATGTGCTGCTTGGGTTGTTGAAGCGCTGCGAGCATCTTGGTATCCAAGCCTCGTTCGTGCCCAGGCTGTACGAGAGGTCGACCGAACGGTTCACCGTCGCACGCCTCGGGGGCATCCCGCTCGTCTCGTTTCGTTCTTCCGACCCGCGGAGCTGGCAGTTCGCCGTGAAATACACGCTCGACCGCATCGGCGCCGCCGTTGCTCTCGTGCTTCTCGCGCCCGCCATGGGCGCGCTCGCCGTCGCGGTCTGGATCTCCTTGGGGCGGCCGATCCTGTTCCGGCAAGAGCGCGTCGGGCGCGACGGCAGCACCTTCGAGATGCTCAAGTTCCGCTCGATGCACGTGGCGGTTCGTCCGGGCGAGAACGAGGTCGTCGCGTCGACCGACGTAGCCCCGGGCGGGGTGGAAGGCGCCGATCGTCGAACGCGGGTCGGGGCGATCATGCGTCGGACTTCGCTTGACGAGCTACCGCAGCTCTTCAACGTCATCAAAGGCGACATGAGTTTTGTCGGCCCTCGCCCTGAGCGCCCGGCTTTCGTGGCGATCTTCGACGAAAGCATCCACCGCTACGATGAGCGCCATCGCGTAAAGCCGGGAATCACGGGCTGGGCGCAGGTGAGTGGCCTCCGCGGGAAGACCTCGCTCGTAGACCGAGCCGAGTGGGACACCTATTACATCGAGAACTGGTCTCTTTGGTTCGACTTCAAGATCTTCCTTTTGACCCTGGGCGCCATCGCTCGCCCCACAGAGGTCGAGTAGTCCGAAGACACTCCGTGCCCGGGCCATGAGAATGCGAGCGCGGGCGGGCAGCATCAAGGCGTCCCGCTGGGGGTGGATCGCCATCGGCTTGACGGTCCTTTCCGTAATCGGCTACGCGCTCCAAACGATTCTCGACTACGTCCCGGAGCCAGCGGTCGTCGGTCAATTCGTCTTCTACGGCCTGTTCGCGGCTAACGGCATCGTCGGGCTCCTGACCGGAGTGGTTGCCGTTGCGACCGGATGGAGGAGGGACGACAGCACGCTCCGCTTCGGTCTGGTCGCGATCGCCTGGGTCGTCGTCGTTCAGACCATTCAATCGATGTGGGACTGACCGCGGGATTTCGACGGAGCGCATAGCCCCGAAGATCCTCACAGAGAGCACGTGTGTCCGCTGGATCGCAGTGGCGTCAGATGAGTGACGCCGCCTTCACTTCCTCAGCCGAATGGTCCATTCAGATTCAGAAGTGCTGAGGTACTGCGGTCGGCGCGGGCGCTCATCTCGTCCACGTTGACGGCCTCGCCGTACGTCATGAACACTCCGTGCTCGTCCAGGGTCTCGCCCGTCTCGAGACTGCGGTTGGTGCTGGGGCACACTTCGCTCATCGAACTCCAGCCAGTCGGCCGCGCGAGTTGCCGACTCCCTCACGCCTTCGGCGGTGCTCCACGGCCAGCGTGCAGCCACGGATGAATCCCTCTGCTCCCATCTCGATCGAGCACATCGCGAGCGTTTCTCTGGATCGCGCCACGCACCGTGTCCACTCGCGGGACGTCCATCCGGCAACGGTACGCATGGCGCCCGCAAGGGACTCCGATGAGCCGGCTGGAACGATGTACCCGTTCGTGCCCGACTCGATCAGGTCGTCGGCCGCTCCGACCTGGTCGGTCGTAATCACAGGGAGTCCGTAAGCGAGCCCTTCGTGCACAACGAGCCCCCACGGTTCGTAGATCGACGGCACGACGAGCGCATCGGCCTGTCGGTACACGTCTGCAAGCGCGTCACCCTCGACATAACCGAGGAACCGAATGCGCGGGTTCCGTACCGCGGCCGACTCGACCAAGGCACGGAGCGGACCGTCGCCGGCGATCCAAAGCTCGCCAGCGTCGAGTCGCCCAAACGCGTCGAGAAGCACGTCGAGCCCCTTGGATTCGATGAGACGCCCGACGAAGAGATAGCGAGTCAGCCCGGGTGCGTTGGTTCCACGCCTCTGGACGACCTCCGTGGGCGCAAGCGCCGTGAGTGGGGTGATCACCGTGCGGTCGGGATCCGCGCCCAGTCTGATCACGTCGCGCGCATGGCGAGTTCCGCCTGCGAGCCACGCGTCACTCGACCGCATGAAGAACCGCACCCACGGTTCCGCGGCTCGTCGAGGCCACGTCGGGCTCTCGCGAGCGAACGTGTTCCACCACGGTACGAACGCCCAACCTTGCCGACGCCGGGCCGCCAGCGCCGCGATATTGGCCGGAGACGACCACACTCCACCTCCGACCGCAACGACGACGTCCGGGGAGAAGCGACGCAATGGAGCAAGGGGACGCCTCGGCATGTACACGTAGGTGTCGAACCGCTGTTTGAACCCGGAGCCGACAGCCAGCCTGGCGAGATCGAGGGTCCACGAGTCGAGCGAAACGTGCTCGCAGGGTAGTTCCGTCTCGACGCCCCAGCGACGGTCGCGTTCCATCGGAGTTTCGGTGACGACGAGCAGTTCGTGATCGTCGTACTCCGCAAGCCGTTCGAAGAGTGGGCGAGTGTACGGCGTAACGAAGTTGATGACGACGGCAATGCGCATCGGGCCCACCGCGTCCGAGCGGTACCAGCGCTCGGTCATCGCTCTGACCGAGTCACGGTCGCGCACCGATCCAGCGACGGAGAGCCCGGGGTTGCATCTGCTGCATGGCCTTCGTGGAACGGCGCTTCCTCAACGTGTCCGGCATGATCTTCAGCGTCATGGGAATCGCGACCAGGCTTCTCGGCGCGAACACGAGATTGTGCCCCAGCACCATCGCTTCACGCGCCAGAATGGAGGGAAAGTCGCGTGCAAAATTGAACGCGTCTTCGTTCTTGACCAGCATGAGCCACTGATTCTTCATTGCATGAACTCGAACGTTGTGCGACTTTTCTCGCTCGTTGCGACGGTACGCTCGAATCGCCGATAGATACCCTGTTGCACCGAGGCCCCGTGTCGTCCGCCCGTGAAAGGCGACGGCGGTGGGCGCGTACCAGCACTCCCAGCCGGCAAGTCGGACGCGCCACGCGACGTCGTGATCCTCTTTGTGCGTGACGAAGTTTTCATCGAAGTACTGATCACCGGTCCTTATCTGTTCCAGGGCCCTCCGCCGAACGACCATCGCTGCTCCGTCGATCGCGAACACCTCACGCGCTGCGTCGAACTGGCCGGTGTCTCGCTCTCCCTCGCCGCGAGTCATGATGCGCCGCTGCCGCGTAAGAAGCAGCCCGGCGGTGTCGATGACGTCCGTCGGTCTGTCGCTCGCCAAGTTGTATCGGAGCACCTTCCCGATGGCCGCACCGGCACGCGGATGTGCGTCGAAGAACTTCATGACCTCCTCGAGGTACGTCACGGTGGGGAACAGGTCGGCGTTGCAGAACATGACGAGCCCACCGGAGCTCTCGCGGATGCCTCGGTTGGCAGCTCGGGCGAAGTAGGACTCGCCCATCTCGACGATCCTGACTCTGGGGTCGTCTGCGTTGTCACCGATCGAACCTCGACATCCTGCGACGGGTCGTTGTTGAGGATGACGACCTCGAGTTCGTCAGGGGGGTTGTGGAGGAATACCGGAAGCGATTTCCGCAAGAGGTGGGCGTCGCGGTATGTCGGAATGAGAACTGTCACGCGGGCAGCGAAGGGCACGGCGACTCGATTCTCGCTCTCGGTACGGCTAACACCCGTGATGCCCAACCCGCCACCCATGCGCGATGTCATCGTCGAACGTGCTCAAGTCGTCGTTCACGAAAGTTCGGCGCTGCGACTTTGCGAAACGCTCGCCAAGCCAGTCCTGTTAACTCTCCTGCGCGATTTGCACAACGCGCACGCGTATGACATGCGCCCATTCAACTGACTGCGCCAGCGGTCCCACCCACTAGCACGAATTGGGTGGGTTCCCGATTCAAGCTGCCAACTCTCGAGGAACGGCATCGGAACCAATAGTGCCGATGCGCTGCGGCAGTTCCCTTGTCCTGGCAGGCATCGGGCCCTTAACCGCGCTAATCGAGATGAGCCGGCTCGCCCTCAACCTGCTCGTCGACCCGCTTCAGCCAGCTTTCTCTCCACCACGCGAAATTGGCGCGCGGGCAGGACCGGTGATAGTCGCCGGCGCACACGAATCCTTCGATCACAATGGAGTCGGAATTGATAGAAAGCATCTTGCCGGTTTTCTCGTCGATGATCCTCTCCAACCGACGGAGCACACGCCCTCGCGTGCCGCAGTACTTCAGCATCTCCGCGTCGAACCTGAGTCCGCGGTTTCTGTCATGCTCGTTTAGCGTTGCGAAGATCTCGTCCCTTGACTTGACTTCGACCAACTCACCGGGTCGAAGTTTCAACTCACCGGAAGCTGGCGTCTTGCCCGTTAACTCGCCCAACACGTAGGGAAACGTCTTTCCACCGTGAATGCGCGCGAACCGCGGGAGGAAACGCGCGCTTGCCTTCTGATACCTGTTGAACAGTGCGACGAGAAGGCCTCGGACTACCCCACCGACACCAGCGTTCCCTGACCGGATATCGCGGACGTATTGCCCAAGCGTCCACCACGGAATCGTCGAGACTGAGGCTCGAACCAGCTCAGTGGCTTGACACGAAAAGACCAGGTCGCCGGTATCGTGTTGCGTGCGGGTGGATGCAACGAGCGTCTCGCGCGTGCACGCGGCGTGGCTCGACGCTTCCGGAGCGACCTCGTCCGCGGCTAGCGTGCGCAGCGAGCCATCCGAAGAGTCGGCCACCCGTTTCAGCCAGGCTTCCTTCCAGTAGACCAGGCAGCCGGCGTCACATCGGTCATGCGCACTCCCGTCGCATCGCACACCTTCGAGATGGACGGCATTCTCGATTCGGCGCTGCGTTCCCCAATCAATGGTGTCGCACGCCTTGTGCGCAGCCTTGTAGACACGAAACCGCCTTCCGCAAAACCGGAGCATCTCCGGCATGAACGGAAGTGAGTCGAGCGTGCCTCGGGAGTCGAGCGTGCGAAGAATCTCATCTTCACTCCGGACCTCGACGAAATCGCCGACGCGAAGATCCAGAACGGAGTTGCTGGAAGCCATCACGCTGGGACTCGACGGTCCGCGATTCGTTTTCTACTCCTCGGGAGGGGGTGTAGGCCCGGATTTCGGAGGTCGAGATCGACGAGAGCGGCGTGGCGCCCTGTTTGAGTCAAAGCAACGGCCAGATTGGCCACTGTCGTCACTTCCCCTCGCCGTCGAGAGCGCTCGTCACCATGGTCTTCCGTGCCCGAGCTCCACGTTCGTCAAGTCGAGACTCGCTCGAAGGATGCGAAACGCTTCGGCCTCGCGACTCAACGGTGCTGTGCCTTCATCACGAGATCCTCCGCTTGCAGCTCATTTGGCGGCTCCGGGAACTCGTAAGGCAGTCCAGCGTAGGCGTCACTCGCCACGTGGTTCTCAGCACTCAAGGATCCTCCTTCGCCGACCAGCCCCTAGTTCGCCTCCTAACGATAGCGCTTCGACAGAAGAAGTAAACTGCGGCCGAGTGCATCGGGGACAGCGCGTCCGTGTCGCTCGCGCGCTGCGCACAAAGTCATGAAGATCGAGCCAGCCTGATCGTCACGGCCTGTCCCGAGCGCCGTGGAAAGGCGACGGCAGATCATGCGTAGTCTCGATACCCGGGGCTCGTCCTAGACAGCTCGTGGCCTTCAGAAAGACCAGTCTCACATGCGTGACTTCAGACCGAACCCAAATGCCGACTGGCCGCGTCCGCAAGATCGCCGACCGTCGTCATACGATCGAGCTCGTCCACATCGAATCGGATGCCCAGCTCCTGCTCGACGGCAAGCACCAGCGTCAGATGCGCGACCGAGTCCCACGTCAGGACCGTCTCCGGTGACGAGTCTCGCGACAGCTCCTGCGCCGGAACGTCGAGAACGTCGGACGCAACCCCGCAGATCCTCTCATCGAGCGACGTCATCAGACCCCTGTGACTCATTAGCGTCCAGCACGATCCAGGGCGGGCATGATACCGAGCGTCCTGCCAAGGTCAGCTCCCACTTCGAAGCGTCGTCGCTCGCGGCCGTCTCCGAGAATCCGTGTCTCGCGTAGAAGTCACGCGCAGGCACGTTCTTCTTTGTCGGAATGAACGCCCCCACGAGCGCGCTGGCTCCGGAGGCCTCGGCATCCTGCGCGATCGCGGCCAGAATGGCGGTTTCGATCGTCCGCCCAATGACGCGACAGCTGAGAAGCATCGTATCGATCTCCCAAGCATCTTCGGAAGGCACGGTGATCACCACGCCGACAATTCCATTGTCTCCGAAGCGGTCTCTGACCCGCGCGATATAGATGCGCGACCCGGCAGCAATAAATTCCGCCAATTGCAGCTCCGTATACCGTCGCGTCGTCAGGTTGAACTGATTCGTCTTCTGTGTCAGCTGTGCAGCGCGCGCGAGCGTCGACTCCGTGGCCTGTCGGAGCTCTACCGTCATATCCAGTGACCGGTAGAAATCCTCGAGTGACGTGGCGTTCTGCTGCAGGCTGGCGCGCTGCCGCTGTTCAGCGTACAACTGGCCGCGCACCTTGTCCTCATCCGTCAATCCGAGCCGCTCGAAAACGGGCTCGGCTCGCAGAGTGTCGGCAAATCCCAAGGGATCGTCGGGAAGATCGATGACCGTGACTTCGGGTGCCTGCGCTCGCACCAGGCTCCGCTCTACTGGGCTGTCATCCAACAACGCGACGCTGTCGAGACCGACATTGAGCTCCGCCGCGAGATCGCGCAGATTCTCAGCCTTGCTCTGCCAGTTGATCCGGAAAGCGGCGAAGTGGCGCTCACGGAGGAGCAATCCCGGGTGCTGTTCCAACGCGGCGCGTGCGTCGTCTTCGTTGTTCTTGCTGCATATCACCAGAAGAACGCCACGCCGATACAAGTCGAGCACGGCTCGCTGGACTGCGCGAAAGGCGGCGCCTTCCGGGCCGTCGACCTTGATTCCGTCAACGCCGTCCTCTCCGATCACGCCACCCCAGAGCGTGCCGTCGAGATCCACGGCAAGCACCTTGCACGAGATCCCGGTGAGCGGGTGAAGGAATCGGAGCCACTCTGCCGCAAGGTGAATGAGCTCTTCGCTGCGAATTGGCAGACGGGCTGTCTCCCACGTTCGTTGATTCCACCACACTTCGGCCCCTCTTCGTCCGGCCAGCGCGTCGTAATCGAGCACATAGACGTCCCGCGTTTCTCTCGCTGTTCGTGCGATCGCCTCGTTCGCGGCGCGGACTGCAGCGATCTGACCGAGCGGGGCCTGTGCATCGAGGACTCCGGCCGCTGGCGAGAGAGGCGACTCGAGGGAGTGAACGACGAGCGGCGCATGGCTCTGTTCGCGAAACGCCGCAATCAGGGTGCGATACGACGTCGCCAGGCGATCGATCTCGTCGCTCACACCGACCTCATCGAGGTCCGCGAACTGATCCCAGAGCAAGGGCGACACGTCGCGCGTCAGGGCCGCAAGGAACACGGCATCGGGCTCGAACGAGTACAGAGAGCTTCCCGGGTCGAGAACTTCCTGCGTATAGGCGTTGAAGTCACACAGATAGACCTCGAGATCTATCCCGCGGACGAACGCCATGGCGCGCGCGAGCGGGACCACGGGCTCGACGACGAATGAGCGCAGAATCGCGACGCGGCACGGCTTCAATGGGATCTGCTCGCGCAAGGCCCCGAAGCGCGACGCGACGAAAGCCGCTGTGCCAGCAAGCGGCTCTTCGCGCCAGAGGTCGGCGAGAAGCGTCCTGGCAGCAGCCGCATTGCCGGCGCCTATCAGCGCGTCGATCTCCTCGCGCTTCGTCGTCCCCCGATCGCAGACAACATCGCTCGCAGTCACGATGGGCGTCTTGGCGCTCACTCAGCCTCGACGAGCTCGACGAGGAACCCGCAGTGGGATGGGTGTATGAAGTTCACCTGAAGTCCTGCAACACCGGAGACCGAGGCATCGAGCACGACTGGGACACCCGCAGCACGCAGGCGCGCGCACACAGCGTCGAGATCACTCACCTCGAACGCAATGTGGTGGATTGAACGGCCCCGTGAAAGCAGCCACCGGTGCAATGGCGTTCCCTCCTTACGCGGGCCGTTTGGTACCACGAGCTCGACCTTTCCGACGAGGTAGCAGTCGCACTGAAACTCCGGCACATGACGAAATTCGATGCCTCGAGGCAACTCGTTGTTCACCCCTGTCAGGGATCGAAGGGTGTCGATGAGCGTAGCGTCCGGACAGACAATTCCGACGTGGTGTAGGTTCATGTCACGGTTAGGTTGCGCTTCATCCTCCATGTGCTCGGGTAGCCTCCGGTCGCTGTCGTGGGAGAGATAGCCGAAGTTCATGGACTTGGGCTCCCGCGTCAAATCGCAGCTGAAGGCGGTAGATGGCGCAGGCGGATATCCACATACTCACGAAACGCGAGCTGGCAACAGACCCACGTTGGGATCGATGGTACGACCCGGATGCGATCGCCACGATCCTGCCCGTGAAGCGGAAGGCGCTGCTCGAGAATCCGTTTGCGGGTGGTGACGACGACCCGATCCAACTCGTCGGGACGCTCGACGGGCGCGTCGTCGGCCGACTCGATCTCGTCGGTGGGGCACTGGATGTCCTCGGCGAACATGTTCGTTGCTACTGGGGATCCGCACTCTACGTTCCCGAAGAGTTTCGAAAGACGCTGATGGGAGTGAAGCTGATCCTCGCCATGCAGCGAATGCATCACACGGTCGGAGCGAGTGGGGTCTCGCGACTCGTGTATCCGCTCTACCGCAATCTGCGCTGGCTCGACTTCGAACTGCCGCGGTACGTGCTCGTTCGCCACAGCCGCTCGGTCGTCGAACGGTACGTTGGCGCCGGACTTGCAGGAGCGAGCGCCCGTGCGATCGCGGATACGGCTCTCCGAGCGCATGGCATGGCGATTCGTCCCTGGGCGCGGCACCGTGTACGCCGGTTCGACGCTCAACAGATCTCGGAGTTTCCGGAAGCACTCGCTCCAACGCTCCGGGTGTCCGGCCGCGCGGTCAGCGGCCACCGATCGGCTGCATGGATGAATTGGCTGCTGCGCTCGCACTTCGATGAGCAGTCGACGAGGCGGGGGCTCTTCACGGTCATCGGCCCGAACAACGAGATTTCGGGCTACTTTCTCGTGCGCGCCCGAACCTACGAGCGGATCACAGAGCGTTCCTTCCGCAATCTTTACCTCGGATCGCTGCAGGACTGGGCCGCGCTCGACCCGACACTGAAGTTCGAGCACATGACGCTCCTTGCAGTGCGAGAACTGGCCAAGTGGAACGTCGATGCGATCGAAGTTTTCGTTCCCGACGACGAGTCGAGCGCCGGGCTCCGGCGGCTCGGCTTCGTGCGTGCCGGCTCGATGTACGTCCTCGCGAACGCGTCGGAAGAGAGCCCACTCCGCTCTCCACAGTTCGCGACGCCGAGTGCCTGGCGCGTTCGACCTGCCGAGGGCGAGAGTTTCTTTTCGTAGTCGGTAAGGACCGGCATCGCACGACGCCGAGGTCCGTCCGAGGTCGGTGGCAACAGCATGGGGCACTCCTCAGACGTACCTCGCGCCCGCGAAGGACACCGGCGGCTCGTCGTGGTCCAGCTGCGCAACGAGGTCGCGCATGGACATGTCCGGAGCAAGACCTTCCACCAACCGGCCACGCTCGTCGAAGACAGGGTGAGTCATGACCTCGAAGTGAGTAAGGTCGGCGGAGTCCGCTGCGCGTCGCTTCATATAGAGATAGTCATCGACCACGCCGAAGTAGCGAGTCCGCGCCAGCCCGGTATGAGCAAGCTGTCTGTTGAGGTACGCCTTGTACAACCGCCGGGGAAGGTCGATGCCAGGGCCGGCATTCCGCGCTAGCCTGACGTGCGGAACGCCGAAGGCGCGCGCGAGCTGGATGACGATACGTCCTATGGCAGGCTCGTTGTGAACGTGGTGGTGCGAGTCGAGATGCGTCACAGGCAGGCCCTCGCTGCGGCAACGCTGGATCTGCGCACCTAACTCCGCAGCCACGGCCTCCCTTTCGGAGGGTGAGAGCCAGAACGCTCGGCCCCCGGAGCGGGACAGAGAT
This sequence comes from uncultured Actinomycetes bacterium, assembly GCA_963848405.1. GTDB lineage: Bacteria > Actinomycetota > Thermoleophilia > Gaiellales > Gaiellaceae > GMQP-bins7. The sequence continues at coordinate 206,578 of CAWKDP010000032.1, forward strand.
CCCGACGCATCACAGAGGCGCCGACAGCGCCTGACACGCTCGGTCAAGGGCTGTCCTTCGCTCAACACGAGATGTGCACCCACATGTGCAAGCAATCCCTTCTCATGGGCGAGCGCGCACGCCTCTTCAAAGCCAGGCATGTTCGCCATGACCGTTGTGCTGGAGATGAGCCCCTCGTCGAACGATTGGACGATCGCGTCATTGACCGATTGCGAGTAACCGAAATCGTCAGCGTTGATGATCATGACCCAATCCTCGGTCATGCCTCGAGCTCCCGGACGAGCGTCGGCTCGCACGCATCCACGGCCTGGCCTTCACCATGCGAGCCTCGCGACCATCGTGTTCAAGATCTTTGCTCTACCGAGACAAGTCCGGTGTCCCGCATTGCTCCGGTATGCGCTCTGACACCCACGCTCTCGCCAGCCCGGATCTGTACCGCCCGCAAAGCGAGGAGCAACGCGGCAGAAATCCATCCGAACCGCGAATACAGCACAGGCTGACCCATCGCGAACACAATGAAGGCGACCACCGAGCAGACGAGCGCGAGCGCCGCGGCCCGCTCGACATCAGCCTCGGACCGAACCATTGCTCTCCATCCCGTTTTGAAGATCGCTATGAATGCGATTATCATCCCTACCACGCCGAATAGCCCCGTCTTATACCAGGTTCCGATGATGACGTTATGCACATCATATTCGTCGCTCACGATCCCAAACGGCTTCGTAATACTGAGAAGATCGAGACCAACGCCGAGAAAAGGCTGTTCTTCGATATGCTTTACTGCTACTCGATACGTAACTATTCGCGAATGGAGAGATCCGGTTCCTCCGCTCGCGCCAGGGGAGGCATTGGTTACCCGGTCGAACCGCTCGAGCGGAGTTTGGGCTCCCAGCACCCCTTGTCCAATCATAACTGCCATCGCGCTGATGGCAATGGCGCCATAAACGCGCGTCGTATGACGGGAGTTCCTCCCGAGAGCGAACCAGACGAAGGTCGCGGCGGTCGCCGCCAAGAGGGCGCTAACTGACCCCGAGAGGATCAGACCCGCACCGACCAATACTAGGAGCAAATAAGATAGACGTCGTTCCCACGCCGCGAGCCCCTCCCGGGCCGCCAGCATGAGCGCCGGTACTAAAGCGATAGCCGTCAGTCCGCCCAGCTCGTTGGGATGCGTCGTGAATCCAGTACCTCTCCCCCATGCAACAGTGCTGCCTGGAATGACGTCGCCAATGACTAGCTGCAGAACTGCGGCGCCGCCTCCTATAGCGGCCGACATGACCCAGAGAGTCATCGCCGTCATGACATACCGCCGACGCGTCAGGATGATCGTCCCCAGCCAGAACCAGAACACTGTGAGAAAAATCAGCCTGACAATGACTGCGGTGGAACTTACGTAGGCGTGAGATTCGAAAGTAGATAGAAGGCCTCCCAGTGAGAATACACCGATGCCGACGAGCAGCATGACGGGCATCCGCACTGGAGCAACACGGCGAATGACGATGAGTTCGGCAAGTGCGAAAAGGAAACTAAAGAGAAATAGCACATCTGAGTATGCCACTTGTCCGCTAGCTCGGTAGGTTAGAAAACCGATGAGAACTAGCCCGCCGTAGTAGAAAAGCCGTGCAACGCGGAAGCCATCACTGGTTGGGCTGTCACGCACAGTTCGTTCTGCGCCTAACGGCGACACAACATCGCCAACGTCGTCGGCGCTATCTCGATGAATCTTTCGCGCGAGCACAAATCGTCCAAAAGCGAAAAGCATGAGAGCTGGAACGGCGACAACTAGACCAACCGCCACAGACGAGGGGCCGACCGCCACGACAACTCCGGCCGCCACAGACGTTGCTATCACGGCGACGAGTTGGAGCGCGTCCCGACGGTACGATCTGATCCAGGTCTTAAGGCGTGCGACGAAGTCCCGTCCGACGGTTCCAACGCCCGTCCTCGCCGCTGCGGCACCGGTGACAGTGAACACGACCACGGTATTGGTCAAAGTTCCAAGATGGCGTTTCATGGTCCGAACCTGCCGACTCCCGAAGCGCCGAACGCGACGCATGTTGCTTCGGACCGCGGCGGGAAGTGGAGTCCCAGTCGCCCCTACCGCGACAAGCAGGAGGACGAGACTGACGCCCCAGGCGATCGTCAGTGCCCACGCGACGCCCTCGACGCCATACCGTGGGAGAAGAATCGCAATCGTAGGAAGGAGCACGACCCAGGACGCAACCTCGGCGAGGGTTCCGAGGCCAGGGTGTCCGATCCCGTTCGTCCCATCCGTGAGCACTCGACGCGCCGCCATGAACAGCGTTCCGAGGAGAAGAATCCGAGCTATCGGAATCGCCTCGGTGAACTCAGTGCCGAAGAAGAAGGTGACGAGCTGAGCGCTGACGAGCTCGAGTGCCCCGACGACGATCGCCGTTACGGTGAGACTGAAGAAGAAGTACCTCCACAGCGCTCGCCGTGCGGCCGTCGGATCCTGCTGGGCCGCGACCTTCGGATAGGCGACCAGTCCGATGCTCGCTCCGATGACGCGAGGAAGAGCCGTGAAGGCTTGCCCAACGACATAGAAGCCGAGAGCCACCGGGCTCAGGAAGAGGCCCACGACACCCTGGTCGAGACGAAAGGCCTCGACAGGCGATAGCGAGCCTGCAAAGCTCTTGAGCCCGAACTTGGTCATCTGGGACCGCGACGGCGAAGAGTCGTCGGTCGAGGCGGCCGGCAGGCCAAGCACCGCCACACCGAGCGCCAGAAATCCGCCGACGAAGTTGGCGCCGGCCCACATCGTCATGATGAGCACCAAGTCGGCCGCGCCATAGAGGAAAACGATCAGGACTCCAGCCACATACGCCATCGTGGGCAGGATGCGAAGGAGGTTGAAAGCGGTGAATCGCTGTCGGCCCTGAAGGATCGCGAGCCCGTAAAAGAGCGCTAGGAGTCCGGGCACCAGGAGCAGCGAAATCGCGCCCGCGACCTTGACTCGGCCGGGATCGTCCATGACGAGGGCGACGAGCATCGCAAGCTGCAGGACGAGCGCCGCCATCACCTGCAGCACCCCGGGCCCGAGAAGGGAATGCGTAATCTCTCGTGCGCGACTCGGATCCTGGGCGACGTAGTACGTGACAGCTGACGGAAGGCCGATACTCCCGACCAGCGAGCATACGGTCGAGACGACCACCAGCAGCGCCAGGTACCCACGGTCCTCGGGTCCTAGGCTCCGCGCGACGAGCACACCGCTGACGATCGATGCGAGCTGCGTGATACCAGCGGCACCGAGGGTTCCGCCCATGGACCGGCTTGCGACGGAGCGCCAGCGAGACACGGGCAAAGCCTGCTCGTCGGCCATCAGCCCTGCGAACCGTGCCTTGGCAGCCGCGCGCTAGCTCGGAAACGCCAGATCTGCGCAGCGGAGATCGGCCCATGCGGACTCGAATGGACCACCGGATCGAGGCGAGGACGCCCGATGATCCGGTAGTTGTGCGGATCTCCCATACGCCGCCCCCCGTCTGCACACCGGAACCAGAGTCGCAGCGTACACAGGGAAGCCACGAACATGTGGCCTGTGAAGTGCCTGGAATGAGCCTGCGAGCCTGCGAGCCGTGCGGAACTCGGGTTGCAAGCCGTCGCAGGGCTCGACGAGCGACGAAGGAAGTGTGCGGAGCAGTGGAAGCCCATGAGTGTCGCATCCATCACTGGCTTGAGTGGGCTGATCGGATCTAAGGCGCTTGAGGACAATGTCTCACCAGCATCCGGGTTAGGTAGCATGGCGTTCGCGTCGCGTCCCGACTGCAACTTATGAATACCTCATGACTCTAGGGCAGGTATTTCACGCACTGAGGGGAGCCGGTCCTAAGCTTTTTGTCTCGATGGTGCAAGACAGACTCGGCCCCTCACTTCAGCGATGGCATCTTTCGAGGCTGGACCGGATCGGAGACGCATTGATCCGACGCATTCTGGGGGATCCGGTGGCTATCGAGGTCGAGGGGTTGCAGATCCAAGGGCCCTTCGATAGCCGATGGATGCTTAGTCGAGTGAAAGCCGGGCTTTACGAGCCGCTCGAGTTGGAACTCTTCAAAGACGCGATCGCTTCAGGGATGACTGTACTGGATATCGGAGCCAACATCGGTTGGTATTCGATAATCGCATCCAGAGCTGTGCGCGATGTAGGCGTCGTCCACGCCTTTGAGGCAGATCCTCGAAATCTCCTTCACCTGAGGGCCAATGTTCGCTTGAATGGCTGTACGAACATTGCGGTCGTCGATGCGGCCGTTGCCGACGGCCCCGGCACGTGTTCCTTCCGCATGGCAGAAAAACCGACCTATAGCAGCCGATACATGTCGATGGGAGACATGGCGGTTACTAAAACGATCGAGGTAGATACGGTCGCGATCGATGACGTCCTGGCCAAGGACTTAACTGTCCACGTCATCAAGATGGATATCGAGGGCGGAGAGGCTGCAGCTCTGCGGGGAATGGACACGACGCTCAGAGCAAGCCCGAATCTAAAGATGTTCATCGAGTACGAGCCACTGGCGCTCGAGGCGGCAGAAGAGTCGCCCGAGGAATTCCTCGGCGTGTTGCAGTCGCTCTTCGAAGATATATCGGTCATCGATGAAGACGATCGCAGGCTGGTTCCGCTCGGCCAAGCGAGGTTGGGCGCGACCCAAAGTCTTCTGTGCGAGCGAGTCAAGTCGGCATAGTCCAAGCGGGTCAAGTGAGTTGCGCGAACCCTGTCGCCACTCCCTGGCGTGGGGATAGCCCTATCCCCGGATTCAGGACGGACACGCCGCCGCCGTGCGACGGTCCAGTCGTGCCGCCTACGTACGGCTCGACCCATTAGGAGACGCTCATCACTTCCAGATGTCGATCGAGGCCTCGACGCACGGACTGGACACTTGAACCCGAGCCATCGCCGATTCGAGCCATCGCCGGTGGGTGCTGAAACCTCGTCGTGGTGGACTTGATGGTTGGCGGAGGCACAGGCGAAAGCGCGCGCACAATCTCGACCTCGACTTCACGGTCAGCTCAGGTTGCAGGCACCAGTGGAACCACGGGTCCACTCCTGGTCGCTCTCGCCCGAGGCCGAGATACTCCGGCCTACCACTGGCAGCCGCACTGATCGGAAACGTGCGTACGATATGCGCCGGGACATCGAACGGAAGGCCGGATGACAGGGGAGCGCGACGGTGGGAGAGGGGATCGGTGGTGCCGCTTCTGCGCGGAGCCACTCGAGCATGCACTCGTCGATCTCGGGATGTCACCGCTCTGCGAGAGCTTTGTCACACCCGAGAAGCTCTATGCCATGGAGCCGTTCTACCCCTTGCATGTGGGACTCTGCAGCCGCTGTTTCCTCGCTCAGCTCCCCGAGTTCGTTTCCCCGGACGAGATATTCACCGAGTACGCCTACTTCTCGGCGTACTCGACGAGTTTCGTCGAGCACGCGCGCCAATACGTCGAGATGATCGCGGAGCGTCTCGCGCTCGCGCCGGATGACCTGGTCGTGGAGCTCGCGTCGAACGACGGGTACCTCCTGCAGCACTTCATCGAGTCGGGAGTTCCCATTCTCGGAATCGATCCGGCGGCGAATGTGGCCAAGGCAGCAGAGGAACGTGGCGTGCCAACCTTGGTTGCCTTTTTCGGTCATGAGACCGCCGAGCAACTTGTCGCAGAGGGCAAACGGGCCAGCCTGATCGTCGGCAACAACGTGCTTGCCCAGGTACCGGATCTCAACGACTTCGTCTCCGGTGTGAAGACTCTCCTTCGCGCCGACGGAACGGCGACGTTCGAGTTCCCGCATCTGCTCCGCCTCATCGACGGGCTGCTGTACGACACGATCTACCACGAGCACTTCTCGTATTTCTCGTTCACGACTATCGCCGAGATCCTGCGCCACCATGGGCTCGTCGTGTACGACGTCGAGGAGATCTGGACACACGGAGGATCGCTACGGGTCTTTGCACAGCATGAGGGCGGCCCGAGATCCATGACTCAGGCTGTCGGCGACATGCTCGAGTCCGAAGAAGGAAACGGCCTTCGCATGTTCGAGCGCTACGCTCGGTTCGCCGACGAGGTGAAGGAGTCGAAGCGGGCGTTGCTCGAACTCTTGATCGGCCTTCGACGTGAGGGAAAGCAAGTCGTCGGCTACGGCGCGCCGGGGAAAGGCAACACGCTGCTCAACTACTGCGGGATTCGCACCGACCTCCTCGACTACACGGTCGACCGCAACCCCTACAAGCACGGCCTCTATACGCCGGGGACGCATATCCCTATCCATGCGCCCGAACGGATCGCGGCCACCAAGCCGGACTACGTCGTCGTGCTGCCTTGGAACCTCATCGACGAGATCGCGGCTCAACTCGAATTCGTCGCCGAGTGGGGCGGTCGCTTGATCACCCCGATTCCATACGCTGAGATACGCAACGCTTGACAACCGTCTGACACTAAGGCGAAATGCGTCCGACCACCGGCCGAGGGGGCGGGTTCGCCGCTGATAGAGGGAGGTACCTGGGACGTGAATGGTCGTGAAGGGAAGATCGCTGTGAGGGGCATCCCGTGAAGGTCGTGATCTTCTGTGGCGGACTCGGCGTCCGGATGGGAGAAGAGACGCAGCGAATACCGAAGCCGATGGTTGCAGTCGGCGGCCGCCCGATCCTGTGGCACATCATGAAGTGGTACGCATCGTGGGGGCACCACGACTTCATCCTCTGCCTGGGCTACAGGGGCGACAAGATCAAGGAGTACTTCCTGAACTACAACGAGGCGCTCTCGAATGACTTCGTGCTCTCGAACGGCGGCCGCGACGTCGAATTGCTCGGAACCGACCTCTCGAGCTGGCGGATCACGTTCGTCGATACCGGGGCGCGAGCGACGATCGCAGAGCGGCTCTTATCCGTGGCGCCCCACATCGGGGACGACGAGCTCTTCCTCGCAACGTACGGCGACGGGCTGACGGACGCACCGCTGCCGGACATGATCGAGCGCCTGCGCTCGTCGGGTAAGACCGGGCTCTTTCTCTCGTCCCATCTGGTCTACAATCAGCACGTCGTCGAGACCGATCCTGACGGCACAGTCCGCTCCATCGAGGATCTTCAGCGGGCGGACGTCTGGATCAATGGCGGCTTCTTCGTCTTCCGTCGCGAAGTGCTCGACGCGATCAATCCCGGCGAAGAGCTTGTCGTCGAGCCGTTCCGGCGGCTCATCGAGCACGAAGCGCTGATCGCGTACCGGTACGAGGGATTCTGGGAGCCGATGGACACCATCAAGGACAAGCAGCGTCTTGATGCGCTTGCAGACAGCGGTCGCGCTCCGTGGGTGAGAGCGGACCCTGAGACCCAGAATCACACACGGTAATGCTGCGGCTGCCGCTCTCAGGAGCAGCACGCGCGATGGAGCGCGTCCTCGTCCTCGGCTGTCACTCCGACGACATCGAGATCGGTTGCGGCGCGACGGTGCTCTCTCTGACGCGAGCACAACCGGCGCTCGACATCACGTGGGTCGTGCTCGGCGCCGACGGCGAACGCGAGCGTGAGGCTCGATCGAGTGCGAAGACATTCCTCGGGTCAGCGGAGCGATCCGAGGTAATCGTTCATGGGTTCCGGAACGGCTACTTCCCCCACATCGGGGAGCAGGTCAAGGACGTGTTCGAGGAACTCAAGACCCGGCTCGATCCTGACTTGATCCTCACTCACACACGGTTCGACCTGCATCAAGACCATCGGCTCGTTTGCGAGTTGACGTGGAACACATGGCGCGACCACCTCATCCTGGAATACGAGGTCCCGAAGTACGACGGCGACCTCGGCGCGCCGAACGTGTTCGTCGCCGTATCGGAGGAACTCGCTCGAGAGAAAGCGCGGTTGATCTCCCGCTCGTTTCCGAGTCAACGCGACAGGCATTGGTTCGACGAAGACTTGTTCCTCGGGCTGATGCGCATTCGCGGCATGGAGGCCCGAGCTCCGGACGGATTCGCTGAGGCGTTCACGTGCCGCAAGTTATCGTTGTCAACGGGATGAGGCCGTGCGCCACCCTGCGAGCTCCCGCTCGTGGTGCGCCCGAAGTGTCGTGGTAACGGATCCAATTCGGCGTGCACTTGTCACCGGGGCATCCGGCTTCATCGGCGCGCGGCTCTGTAGACGGCTGCTCGAGCAGGGAATCGAAGTGCATGGGACCTCTCGCGTACAGCGGACGAACGATGCCGTGACCTGGTGGCCGGCGGACCTGCGAGAAGCCGAGCACTGCACTGAGGTCTTGACTCAGGTCAGGCCGGATGTCGTCTTTCATCTGGCCGGCTCCGTGAACACAGCACGAGATCTTGACGCTATCCAGGAAACGCTCTCTGCGAACCTCCTCGCCGCCATAGGCGTGATGACCGCCGCCGTGGAGCACGGCTCTCCTCGAGTCGTGTTGGCCGGCTCGATGGAAGAGCCAGGGGCGGACGAGCCGGAGGCGCTTCCCGGCCACCCCTATTCTGCGTCGAAGGTCGCGATGACCGCGTACGCGAAGATGTTCCATGCGCTGTTTCACCTGGACGTCCTTGAACTAAGGATCTTCATGGTGTACGGCCCCGGAGAAACCCAGCTCGCCCACCTCGTCCCGTCCGTGATCCGCGAACTCCTATCGGGAGTTGCACCGCCTCTCACGAGCGGGCGTAGGAGGATCGACTGGGTGTACGTCGACGATGTCGTCGATGCCCTCATAGCAGCGGCACGAAGCGACATCTCCGGGCGTGTCCTCGACGTCGGCAGAGGGGAACGTACGTCGGTCAGGGAGATCGTGGAGCGCCTCGTTCGACTCATCGATCCGACGCTCGAACTGGAGTTCGGGCAACTTCCCGATCGGCAGCTCGAACACGAGCGGTACGCGCGAGTCGAGGAGACGGCAGCGGCGCTCGGGTGGCGCCCTACGACGACCCTCGACGAGGGCCTGCGCCGCACCGTGGAGTGGTACCGGGCCGATCTGAACGCCGCCGCCGGCGAACGGCGTTAAGGCGAGAACAGAGCCCGCTGCTCGTCGCGGAGCCTGTCCACGAACCGGCCCGGCGGAATATCCACGTCGTCATAGGAGATCGCCGTTCCGGCGAGCACGTCACGCTGCACGCCGCAGCCGTTCGCGACGCCGATTGGAAGCAATCCTCTGCTTGATGCAATTTCCGAGCGCTCGATCATGCCGTACGCGGTGAACCCGCCGATGCCGTCGAGCTCGTCTCCAGCCTGGAGGTCACGTTTTGCGATTGCGATGACCTCACAGACCGGCCCACCCAGCGGCGACACGGCGGCGTCCCGAAAGAGTGCCGCCCTGGCGGCAGTGAGCGCGACATCCGCCTGCGGCAGATGCCACGGTTGATAGAAGACGTAGAGAGGCCCATCGCCCATTTTGAAGCTCCGGAGATACTCCTGCTTCAAAGGGTGGTCGGTGTGGCTGACGACGAACGCGCCGGTGCCGGGCTCGGCTCCCAGTACGAAGTCGATCACACCACCTGTTGCCAGGAGATCTCGGGCGTCGACGTGCTCAAGCACATCTCGGACGTGGTCGACGCGAAATCCCGTCATCCCCCGCTGCAGGATCGTGAAGCCGGTCGCATTCGCAACGAGTGTCGCCTCCATGGCGAGCTTCGTACCGTCGGCGAACGATGTGACCATGTGGGGACGTTGGCCGGTCGCCTCCGCGAACGCGCGCTGCGTCTCGGGTGTCCGGCTGTGGTCCAAGAGACCCTTGAGGTTGCCGACCATGAGCGGTCGGAGGCCGATGCTTCGGACATACCGGACGAGGTTGAGAATCACGCCGGGCTCGTCACCGTCCGTGTTGGTCAGCACGGTGCCCGCCTGCCGCGCCTGCCACGCGAGGATCGGGCCGACGGTGGAATCGAGCTCGGCGTTTACGAGGACAACGTGCTTTCGAGACGCGATCGCGTCAAGGCAGATCTGCGCGCCGCGCTCGATCTCGCCTGTCGCCTCGATAACGACGTCGATCGACGGTGACTCGCACACCGCGCGGGCATCGACTGCGACGGCCGTTGTTCCCGCCGCGATCGCCAGCTCGATGTCGGCAACGGATCGCGCGTCGACGGGCTCGATGTCGAGCCCACGAAGCAAAGCCGCGGCGGCATCTGGGCGCCGACTGCAAACGACCGAAAGTCGGATTCCAGGTGGGCCGTCGAGAATGTGAGGCATGATCCCTCGGGCCACATGACCGGCGCCGACGAGCGCCAGGCGCAGGGGCTGGCCGGCCCGCTCGCGCTCTTCGAGCGCAGTGTCGAGAATGATCACGTCACGCCTTGAGGCCGAGGCCGATGCCCGCGTAACGCTCGATGCTGTTCTTGTCGAGCATTCGGCGGCCATCGACAACTACGGGCGCGTGCCCGATGCGGCGTAGCAGCTCAGGGAGATCCTCGAACTGTCGCCAGCGCGTGACGATGACGACGGCGTCTGCGCCCCTCACGGCGTCCTCGAGATCCTTGGCGAAGACGATGCCCGGCATGTCGGCGAGCTCCGGCGGAAGCGCGCTGACGACAGGATCGTGCGCCGTCACGCGGGCTCCGGCCGCTCTCAGAAGCCGGATCACCGGGAGCGCCGGAGTCTCACGCACATCGTCGGTATCGGGCTTGAACGCGAGACCGAGGACGGTGACAGCGACGTTCTCGAGCGGGCCCAGACTCTGTTCGAGCACACGAACGAGCTCGTCGGCCCTGCGTGCGTTGACCTCGAGCACCGCCGAGAGAACCGGTGTCGATCGGCCGAGCTCACGGCCGCGTGCGACGAGAGCGCCAACATCCTTGGGAAGACAGCTGCCGCCAAAGCCGCAGCCAGCCTCGAGGAACGCCGACAACGGCGCGAGCTCAGCACCGTTTCGCCTCTCCAGGCGACTGAGATAGCTCGACAGGTGGACGCCGTGCATCACGTCGACGACGTCGGTGTCGGGCAACCGTGCGCAGAGATCGGCGATCTCGTTCGCGAACGAGATGGCAGTCGCGAGCAGAGCGTTGGACGCGTACTTGATCATCTCTGCCGTTGTCCGCGTTGTTCGGAGGATCGGCACCTCGGCTGGGAGAGCTGCGTAGAGCGCAAGCACTCCCCCGGCGGTCGATTGGTCATCCGCACCGACGACGATACGGTCGGGTTCCAGAAAGTCTCGTACGGCCCGGCCCTCGGTCAGAAACTCGGGGTTGACGGCGACCGCGACGCCGTCGGCGACAGATCGGCCCGATGCGTCTGCGATCGTCGGTGCGATCACATCGCGCGTCGTGCCCGGTACCACAGTGCTCTTCACCACGACGACATGGTCCTCGGTCGCGTCTCGCAATGCAGCACCGATCTCGGCGGCGGCGCCCGTGACGCTCGTGAGGTCGATTGCGCCGTCCGCTCGCGGCGGTGTTCCGACGGCGATGAATGTCACCTCTGCCGTGCGAACAGCGTCTGTCAGCTGCGTTGTCGCATGCAGCCTCGTTCCCGCGTGCCGGGAGATCAGCTCCGGCAGACCAGGCTCCCAGATCGGGGTCTCGCCCCGCGAGATCAGCGCAACGCGATCGGCGTCGACATCGATGACGGTCACGTCATGCCCCAGCTCGGCGAAGCACGCACCTGATACGAGCCCGACGTAGCCGGCGCCGACGATCGCTACACGACTCATGTCCCCGCGGCCGGGTCGCTTGCGTACCAGAGCAGCGAGCGGCGTAGCCCCTCGTCGAGATCGATCGAGGGATCGTATCCGAGCTCCGACTGTGACTTCGTCAAGTCGGGACAGCGCCTCGTTGGGTTGTCGACGAGATATTCAGCGTCCGCCGACGTCTCGTGGCGCACTACGCCCCCATAGCCCGTTAGCTCCGTTCCGATTCGTTGCATGCGCTGGGCGAGCTCCCGAACGCTCACCTCCGGTCCGTCCGAGCCGATGTTGTAAGGCTCGCCGGGCCGTCCGAGGACGAGCGACTTGTAGTAGCCGCATACCGCGTCTGCCACGTAGCAGAACGTCCGCGTCGCACCCCCGTCGGAGTACATGACAATGTCTCGGCCGGCAAGGATGTCGCGAGCGAAGTCGGGGATGACGCGTCCGTCGGTAAGCCGCAGACCCGGCCCGTAGTTGTTGAACGGGCGGACGATCGAGGCGCGCACGCCGTGCTCCCGAACGAACGCCACACAAAGGGTCTCGCCATAGCGCTTGGACTCGTCGTAGCACGAACGCGGCCCTGTGGACGAGACGTATCCGCGGTACGTCTCTGGAGTTGGAATCCAGTCCTGATGGGGGTCGCCGTAAATCTCGCTGCTCGAAAAGAACACGAGGTTGCGAAGAGGACGTTCACCTTGCTCACGCTCAGCGGCGTGGTCGAGCAGGTTACGCAGGCCGACGATGTTCGCATCCATCGTCGCGATCGGATGCTGGCGATACACGATTGGTGAGGCAATTCCGGCTGCGTGAAAGACCCAATCGATGCCGGCGACTTCGGACGGCAGCGGGTGTCGTGTGTCATGCCGAACGACGTCGAGCGCACCGTCCCCATCACCGAGCCGTTCGAGCCATCGGGGCAGGCCGCGAGTGAAGTTGTCGTGGACGGTGACGAGTATGCGCTCGTCAACGGTGTGGGATCGATTCCAGTGCAGCGGTACCTGGACCAGGTAGTAACCGAGGAATCCGGCGCCTCCTGTCACCAAGATCCGAGAGCCGGCGAGCTCTGCGAGCTCATCCCGACACTTCTCCATCACGTGCTCGAGGTCGGCGATCCGCACGTTCGCAGCCTGTGCGACGGCGTCGGATGTGGCTTGTGCTCGGTTGGTCATGCGGGAACAACCTCCGTGGCCCGTGGGTCTTGCACCCTACCCCTGCGAAGGTGCGCGGCTGCGGTCGGCCGTACCAGCGTATCCTCATCGACTCCGACGGAAGCCGGACTCCTCCTGACGGGCGCTCGTCTATGTGTGCGAAGTCGCGGGAGCGACGCTCGCCTGCGAGCGGTAGCCCGTCGAGCCGAGACCGCGCGTCGTCCGGCCGTGGAACGCCACGGCGCTCGGCGCGGTACCAGACCTCCCACCCAGCGAGCCGCATGGAGCTGACGCTGGATGTGCCTGATCTCAGCTCGCCGACCCGCAGATTGAGAAGGGAGTCATGACCTTTGCGGAGGAGGATGCTCGCCGTACACGCCCTCAGTGCTTCGGCCTGGCTCTTGCGGTAGAACCGCCGGCGCGCTCGGCTTCGATGCACGCGGAATGCGATCTGTGCGTGAAGAGGGATACGTGTAGTGCGCGTACGCGTCACCCAGCTCGGCGCCCGCCAGGACGAGCCCAAGCTTGGCCGCGGGAGAGGACGACAGAGTACGGCTCAGGTTGTCGAACGCGGAGCTTCGGAGAGCGTTGAGCCGAACGACGAGAATGAGCGCATCGACCCGTGCACTCAACGCGATCGCGTCGGCGGTGGGCAGAAGGGGTGCGGAATCGATGAGAACGAGGTCGGCACGGCTCCGCAGGCTTTGGAGGATCCCGGCTGCAGGCTGCTCCCCAAGCAGGTCAGGATCCTGGAGAACATGCCCCGCGGGCAGGACCTCGAGCTTGCCCACCCGGTGGCTTGCTCGATTCCCGTTCCGGGCCGTCGAATCCTGCGCGGTGACCAGGACCGGCCGCAAGGCATCCTCGAGCGCGACGTCCCCGAGCTCGACGTCGGTCAGCCCCGGTGGATCGCCTAGATCGAAGAGCCGGTGCAAGCTTGGACGTCGTAGGTCGAAATCGACGAGGACGACGTGGTGGCCGACCCGTGCCAGTGCGACGGCGAGATTGGCCACCGTCGTCGACTTCCCCTCGCCGCCGACCGGGCTTGTGACCATGATCGTGCGGGCCTGGTAGTCGCGGTTGGCCAGGTCGAACCCCGCCCGCAGGAAGCGGAACGGTTCGGCCTCGTGACTCGTCGGCGCGGTCAACATCACGAGGCCAGCCTTCGGCAGCTGCTTCGATGGCGGCGGGAGACTGCCGAGGACACGGAGCCCGAGGTCTTCGCGGAACTTGTCGACAGAGCGAACCCGGGTATCCAGCGCGTCTCCCAGGAACGCGAGACCGAGTCCGAGCACGAGGCCGAGCGCGAGCGCGATCAGACCGTTGCGCACTGTCCGCGGCCCCACTTTCGTCGCTTCGTCCGCTTCGTGGACGACGACGGCCGTCGGCGTCTGCAACGCCTCTATGGCGGTCAGCTGCTGTTCCTTCTCAACCAGGCTGCGGTAGAGCGCTGATCCCGTCAGGCCGGCCGCCTCGAGCTCATCGATCCGCTGTCGTATGGCGTCAACCGTACGCTCGACCTCCTGTGTGTAGAGGTCGTGCCGATACGTCGCGAAGGCTTCGGCGTACGCGTTGGACAGACGAATGGCTCGGTCCGGGTCTGCGTCGATCACGGAGAAGGTCAGGAAGTCACTGCCAGGGCTCGCCGACACCGACGAGGACTTGAGGAGCTCCGACGCGGTGAGGTCGCGCGCCTGAACGACCTCGATCGCTTTCTGTGCCACCTCCGGCACCCGCGCAAGCTGTGCCTCGGTCTGCGCCGCCCGCGCAGGATCGACATACGGAGCTTGAGTTCCCGACAGGCTTTGGGTGACGCTCTGGCTATTCAGGAGTACTTGCGCCGAAGCCTGGTAGGACGGTTGAGTTAGCAGAGATAGCACGATGGCTACTGCGGGAACGAGGACGAGCGGCGCGAGGAAGAGCCACTGTCGTCGCCGCAGGACCAGGAAGTAGTCCAAGAGGGTAGGGCTATTCCTCGCCTCGTAGTCACCGATCAAGCTGTCCTCCTCCTCCGCGACAGGCCGCAAACGCGCTTCAAACGATAACGATCAGATTAGCGGTGTAAAGTGCTCCCTCCTGGGTGCGCGATGTGCGCCCGGCGGGTGCAGGCCCCTAAACATGCCTCACGCCGGCGCAGGACACCGCCGATCCGTGCCCATCGAGCCTGTCGACGAGGTCGTGCAGTGAGCGGTTTGGAGCGAGCGCGCCGCCCCTGGAGCGGTCTGCCACCGAGCGCGCCAGCGAGAGCGTGGCGAGGCACTTTCGCTAGCCGTCAGATCTCAAGATCCCGCGTTTGACGACTCAGAAAGCACCCGACGTCCAGCACCCTGCTCGGGGCTCAATCGGACCCCCACGGCGACAGAACAAGGGCACACCGGGACGCGCAGCAAAGGGAGGGCAATGGTCCAACAGCTTGCTGCTCATCGAAGCGTCCACCTCCCCATCTGCCCACCGCACCGAAATCGAGCGCGGCATCCCACCTGCAAACGATAGGCCCTAGAATGCGACGGCGCCATACGAGGTCTAGCTGCTGCAGCCGGTACGGCGCCTCGGGGAGCTACGAATCGGAGCCGGCACGGAGGGACAGGGGGAGGGCACGTGAGCATTGCGGTAATTACCGGATCCAGCGGGCTGATCGGCTCGGAGGCCGCCATCCACTTCGGCGATCTCGGCCTCGATGTGGTCGGAATCGACAACGACATGCGCCAAGTCTTCTTCGGCTCAGACGCTTCAACGAGCTGGAACCGGGCGCTCGTGCAACAGACGCTCGGGAAGAGATACGTACATCACGATCTCGACATCCGCGATCGTGAAGCGATTCTCGCCCTCTTCAGCCGGTACGGAAGCACCATCGAGCTCGTGATCCACACGGCTGCACAGCCCTCGCACGACTGGGCCGCACGCGAGCCACTCGTCGACTTCGATATCAATGCCGTCGGGACCCTCAACCTCCTTGAGGCAGTTCGGCTCCACTCGGACGACGCGACGTTCATCTTCACGTCCACGAACAAGGTCTACGGCGACCGGCCGAATTCCCTCCCACTCGTCGAGCTCGAGACGCGGTGGGAGATCGAACCTGAGCACACCTACTGGAACGGCATCCGAGAAGACATGCCGATCGACGCGTGTCTCCATAGCATCTTCGGTGCCTCAAAGGTGGCGGCGGACGTCCTGGTTCAGGAGTACGGCCGCTACTTCGGTCTTCGGACAGCCTGCTTCCGTGGGGGGACGCTGACGGGCCCCCGCCATTCAGCGGCGGAGCTGCACGGCTTTCTGGCTTACGTCATGAAGTGCGTGATGACAGGCACGCATTACACGATCTATGGTTACAAGGGAAAGCAAGTCCGAGACGCAATCCACAGCCTCGACCTGATCCGGGCATTTCGCGAGTTCTTTCGTGCGCCGCGCGTCGGGGAGGTCTACAACATCGGAGGCGGTCGCTTCAGCAACGCTTCGGTCATCGAGGCCATTTACCTGGCGCAGGAAATCGGAGGCGACGAACTCGACTGGACGTATCAAGACACCAGCCGAGTCGGCGACCATGTCTGGTGGATCGGCGACAACGGCCGCTTCGAGACCCACTACCCCGGGTGGAGACTCGAGTATGACGTTCGACGCATCCTCGAGGAGATCCGAGACGCCAATCGCGACCGCTGGCAGCGGCCCGGTGAACGTCTGGGCGCGCGAACACGAAGAAGCTGAGATCGGCCGCGCGGGCGGAGCGCCTGAGGGAACGAGCGGTCGAGCCGCCGCGGAGGGGCTACCCCTTGGCCACGATCGCGTCGATGAACTCCTCGTACTCCGCCAGCGCACTCTCACGAGACAGAACGGACTGGGCGTAGTGCGTCGCGCTCGTGCGAAACTCCTGAGCACGTGTTGGAGCGCTCATGAGGGCGACGATGGCGTTCCGGAGAGCGACCGGATCAGCGGGCGGGACGACGAGTCCGGCTCGCGCCGCTTCGATCTCCCGCGCCGTCTCGCTCTCGGTTGATACCGCGGCGATTATCGGCCTCCCGGAAGCGAAGTACGACGTGAGCTTGGACGGAAGCGACATGTCTGTAACCGAGGCGCGTTGGTTGACGAGCAGGACGTCGGATGCTTGCATGGTCGCCTCCCAGTCACCCGGGCCCTGCAACGGGATGAAATCGACATTGGCGAGCCCGCGCTCACGAGCTAGTCGCTCGAGTCGCGCACGGTCGTTTCCGTCACCGACGAGGGCGATTCGAACCCGTTCGCCGTTCACGAGAGCGGCAGCGTCGAGGAGGTTGTCCAGGCCCTGTTTCTGGCCCATGTTTCCACCGTGAACGCAGACGAAGTCATCGGGCTCCCAGCCGAACCGCCTCTGTGTTTGGTGCTCCGACTCCGTCGGTTCGACGCGTCGCGTCCAGTTCCTCAGGCGCACGACCTTGTCAGGCGGGACTCCACCCTGCACGAAGTAGGGCCTGAACCCCTCGGCGATGATGCCCACGGCAGCTGCACGCTCTGCGAGCCCGAGCTCCATGCGTTGAACGAATCGTGCTACACGGGCACCGCCAGTAATGCCGCTCTGCTCCGCCGCCAAGCCGACGAGGTCCTGGAACACGAGACCATAGGGCGCGCGGTGGATTCGCGATGCCGTGGCCGCAAGGACGCCCGTCGCGATGGTCGGACATGTCCCGACGATCACGTCGGCCCTCCAGTGAAGCGGAAGAGCCGTCAGTCCGAACGCGAGCAGAGAGGACTCATACGCCGCGCGGTGAGCTGCGGATTGCAAACGCGGTACGTAGTGCCAGCGACGGCGGATCCGCACACCGTTGTGCACCTCCGATGCCGCAGGACGACCGTGCGCCGAGGATCTCCACTCGGGATAGTGTGCGAATCCAGTCGCGACGACGACGTCGTGGCCGCGTGCGGCGAGGTGTTCCGCGAGGCCGGTGAGGTACGGAGCGCTCCCGGCACCCTCCGGCCAGTAGTAGGAAGTCGTGATGAGAACCTTCAGGCTGGCCACGGCCTTCCGTGAGGTGCTGACCTGGCGCACCACTCGAGGTCGTCCACAGACCGTGTTCTCGCATCATCGATCCAGGCAGTCGCTCGCACAGTCCCTCACGATAAGGAAGATCTGCCCGTTAAGCCGACCCAAGCGCAAGCGCGTGCGCTTGCGCCCCGTGGTGGAAGTCGACCGTCCGGGTGAACGGACGCGCCCTCCCCGATGGGAGCCGGAACTGCTCGGTCTACGGCGCGGCAACGACCAGCGCGCTCAGGTAGCTGCGCTGGGAGGCCGAGCCGGCGGCGTTGGTGGCGGTGACGAGCGAGGAGACCTTGGAGCCGACGTCGGCGGCGGTCAGGACGTAGCTCTGGGAGGTGGCGCCCGGGATCGCGCTGCAGTTGTTCCCGTTCGCATCGCAGCGGGTCCAGCCGTAGCTGTAGGTGATCGGCGCCGTCCCCGTCCAGGTGCCGTTCGTGGTGGTGAGCGCCTCGCCCTGGCGGGCGGTCCCGGAGAGGGCTGGGCGCACCGTGTTCGCGGGCGGCGTCCCGACGACCAGCGCGCTCAGGTAGCTGCGCTGGGAGGCCGAGCCGGCGGCGTTGGTGGCGGTGACGAGCGAGGAGACCTTGGAGCCGACGTCGGCGGCGGTCAGGACGTAGCTCTGGGAGGTGGCGCCCGGGATCGCGCTGCAGTTGTTCCCGTTCGCATCGCAGCGGGTCCAGCCGTAGCTGTAGGTGATCGGCGCCGTCCCCGTCCAGGTGCCGTTCGTGGTGGTGAGCGCCTCGCCCTGGCGGGCGGTCCCGGAGAGGGCTGGGCGCACCGTGTTCGCGGGCGGCGTCCCGACGACCAGCGCGCTCAGGTAGCTGCGCTGGGAGGCCGAGCCGGCGGCGTTGGTGGCGGTGACGAGCGAGGAGACCTTGGAGCCGACGTCGGCGGCGGTCAGGACGTAGCTCTGGGAGGTGGCGCCCGGGATCGCGCTGCAGTTGTTCCCGTTCGCATCGCAGCGGGTCCAGCCGTAGCTGTAGGTGATCGGCGCCGTCCCCGTCCAGGTGCCGTTCGTGGTGGTGAGCGCCTCGCCCTGGCGGGCGGTCCCGGAGAGGGCTGGGCGCACCGTGTTCGCGGGCGCGCCTGCTTGCTTTTGCCACACATGCACCCAGTCCACCTGGCTGTGGAGCTCGTCCGGCGTCGAGCCGTCAGGATCTTGCGACCAGCCTATCCACATCTGCAGGATGATGTAGAGGTCCTGGTCCGTGGAGGCGTAGGTCGGTGTGCGCGTCACCTCGACGCCATCCAGATACCAGCGAACCTCGGACTGCGTCCAGAGCACGCCGTAGTCGTGGAAGCCGGCCGTGAGATCGACGCCGACCGGGTGGTAGCCGTCGTTCGTCTCGTCGGGAACGCCGCAGAGCGAGTTCGTGTTCTTGTGCAGCGTTCCGTAGAAGACGTTCGGTTCACTGCCCTGGCCCTCGAAGATGTCGAGCTCGGCGTTGAGCGGCGGGCAATCCCGCCCCTGCGCATGCGCGTAGCCCGAGAGCCAGAAGGCAGGCCATGCTCCGGCCCCCTTCGTCCAGCGCATCCGGGCCTCGAAGTAGCCCTGCTTCCAGTGTCCCGTCGCTGAACTCTCTGTCGAGAGCGAGATGTCCTGGTAGCCCTGCGAGCGGCGAGAGACGAGATGCAGTACACCGTTCTGGACGTAGATCGAGTTCGGCGGCACGGTGGGGTTCCACCAGGTGCCTCCCCACTTCGGCGACACAGCGTCGAACTCGTCGCCCCAGACCTGGTGGTAGCCCTGCCCGGTGATGGGCCCCGGCTCAGCAGCTTGCACAGCGGCCTTTGCCGAGAGGCCTCCGGAGTTCGTCGCGAGCAAGACCAGTGTGAGCACCGACCCGAGAGCGAGGAGCGATACGCGGCGTTTCATGTGGTTACGGCGCGGCAACGACCAGCGCGCTCAGGTAGCTGCGCTGGGAGGCCGAGCCGGCGGCGTTGGTGGCGGTGACGAGCGAGGAGACCTTGGAGCCGACGTCGGCGGCGGTCAGGACGTAGCTCTGGGAGGTGGCGCCCGGGATCGCGCTGCAGTTGTTCCCGTTCGCATCGCAGCGGGTCCAGCCGTAGCTGTAGGTGATCGGCGCCGTCCCCGTCCAGGTGCCGTTCGTGGTGGTGAGCGCCTCGCCCTGGCGGGCGGTCCCGGAGAGGGCTGGGCGCACCGTGTTCGCGGGCGGCGTCCCGACGACCAGCGCGCTCAGGTAGCTGCGCTGGGAGGCCGAGCCGGCGGCGTTGGTGGCGGTGACGAGCGAGGAGACCTTGGAGCCGACGTCGGCGGCGGTCAGGACGTAGCTCTGGGAGGTGGCGCCCGGGATCGCGCTGCAGTTGTTCCCGTTCGCATCGCAGCGGGTCCAGCCGTAGCTGTAGGTGATCGGCGCCGTCCCCGTCCAGGTGCCGTTCGTGGTGGTGAGCGCCTCGCCCTGGCGGGCGGTCCCGGAGAGGGCTGGGCGCACCGTGTTCGCGGGCGGCGTCCCGACGACCAGCGCGCTCAGGTAGCTGCGCTGGGAGGCCGAGCCGGCGGCGTTGGTGGCGGTGACGAGCGAGGAGACCTTGGAGCCGACGTCGGCGGCGGTCAGGACGTAGCTCTGGGAGGTGGCGCCCGGGATCGCGCTGCAGTTGTTCCCGTTCGCATCGCAGCGGGTCCAGCCGTAGCTGTAGGTGATCGGCGCCGTCCCCGTCCAGGTGCCGTTCGTGGTGGTGAGCGCCTCGCCCTGGCGGGCGGTCCCGGAGAGGGCTGGGCGCACCGTGTTCGCGGGCGCGCCTGCTTGCTTTTGCCACACATGCATCCAGTCGATCTCGGCGTCGAGCACGTCTGGGCTATGTGGCCCCGTCTGGTTGGTCGCGTCCCAGCCGTTCGCCTGCATCTCGAGCGCCAGCCACATCGCTTGGTTCGTGCCCGTGTTCTGCCCCGAGGCCGCATACGTTGGCGCGCAATGGGTCTGTACGTTGTCGAAGTACCAGCAGATCTGGGAACTCGTCCAGAGTGCCGAGTAGACGTGAAAGGCATTGCTCATGCTCGGCACCTGTCGCCAACCCTGGTTCGTCTGGTCGGCTATCCCGCACGGACTGTTCGTATTCTTGTGAACAGTGCCGTAGAAGGTCGTCGGTTCGTCCCCCTGCCCCTCGAAGATGTCGAGTTCGGCGTTGTCGTAGGGACAAGGCGGCGGTCCGAGCGCATGCGCAATCGTCCCCATCCAGAAGGCAGGCCACGCACCGGGCGTCACCGTCCAGCGCATCCGCGTTTCGAAGTAGCCGAGGAGGAAGGAGCGATTGGGAGCCTGGTCATTGGGATCGAGCGTGACGATCCCGACGTCGGGATAGCCTTGCGAACGGCGCGAGCGAAGATGGAGAATGCCATTCTCGGCTGCTACTGCGTTGAGCGGTGAAGACTTCCACCACAGGTCCTTATCCCAGGTTCCGGTGTCGAAAGTGTCGAACTCATCTCCGAAGACCTGGTGATAGCCCTGACCCGCGATCGGCCCGGGCTCTGCAGCCACAGCGGCGCGCGCCGAAAAGCCCACGGAGTTCGTCGCGAGCAAGACCAGAGTTAGCACTGAGGCGAGAGCGAGGAGCGATGCGCGACGTCTTACGGCGGCGGCTGCAAGCGTGTGAGTTGCGGCTCTCACGAGCACCGCACCGGCAGCGGAGCTCCGGAGCTCGAGCGCTCGCACGAGGGCGATGTCGCGTCAACTTCCGGGCGGGTCGTCTTCCGGTGTGCGCTAGCCATGAGCTCCGAGATCACGAGCTGTGCGCCTTCTCGCGATGTGTAGATCGCAAGTCGAAGACGGAGTGTGCTGGGTGCCTCTGACGGCATCGGGGGATGAGTGGTCGGGCGATCTAGCTGGGTACGACTACCAGACGCCGTCAGCGAGGTCGCCGAACGTCGAGGATTCTCACCGAATCCTTACACGCATCCCGGACGGCTCTGCGCGCTACCGCTCGCGCCACTCGGGCTCGAGGTCGAGCTCGAGTCCGTCGGCGTGGTTGGATCTCCCGTTTGGCCGCTTCTCGACGTCGTCGACGTGGCTCTTCTTCGCCGGGAAGCTGACCAGGAGGCCGTTCGCCGCGCCCTTGTCGAGAGCACATGCAGAACAGTCATACTGCCCGGCAGGTGGCGCGCCCATAAGAACAGCGAAGGCAATTGAGGCGGTCGAAGGTACGAGAGTTCCGCTCGAGGCCGGCCCGTGAGGAAGGCGTGCTGCGGCCGCACGAGCACGATCCGGCGACGCCGATGGCGAAGCTCGCCGAGGCCGATCGGCACCTGCTCGCGATCGGCGCCGAGGTAGCAACGCTGCGCGAGGAACTCGCACGGCTGCGCGAGGAGGCCGGCGAGCGCGCGGAGCTTCTCGCCGAGCGTGAGGTGGTCATCGCCGAGTTGAGTCGCCTGTTGCCGACGCTGGAGGAGGCACGCACTGACGCACTGCGACAAGCCGAGGACGCCTCAGCCGCGCTGACCCGATCCGAGGCGCGCCTCTCGGAGCAGGCGGGCCGCTTCGCGGAGCTGCAGCGGCAGCTGGCCACGGTCGACGCCAACAATGCGGCGCACGAGCGGGTTGTAGCCGAGCTCGAAGGCCGACTCGCAGCAGAGCGAGTAAAGGGTGACGGATCCGAACGTGCTCTGGCCGGAGCGCTAGCCCGTGCGCAGTCCGCAGAGCGATCGCTCGGGGAAGCACGTGACCGCTTCGAAGGCCTGTCCGGCGACCACGAACGCTTGCTCGCCGAGCGGGAGGAGGAGCGCACAGTTGCGGAACGGCAGGCCGAAGTGACGTCAGCCGCAGTGCGTGCGTCCGAGTCTCGGTTGTCGCGAGAAGCGAAGCGCGTCGAAACGCTCGAACGGGAGCTCGGCACGCTCGAGCCCGCGCTCGCGGAGCGCGTGGTCCGCCTCTCCGAGCTCGAGGCCGAGCTTGCCGAGGCGCGAAGCGAGCATGAAGAGGTGAAGGCCGTCGGGACCGATCCTCCGATGCGCTCGGCGGAGCTGTCGAGCCGGGGTCATCTTCGATTCGTCCTGCGAGTAGGCGGGTACACCATGACAGAGTGCGACGGCGAGCCTCCCCAACCGGGGCAGCCAATCGAGCTCGACGGGCAGCGCTTCACCGTTGCGAAGGTCGGCCCTTCGCCTCTCCCGCGGGACCTCAGACCGTGCGCTTACCTCATGGTCGAAAACGCCCGAGACGAAGCGAACTGACAGTCGTACTCCGTGCCCAGGAGCTCGCTCGCCTTCGCTGACGCGAGCTGTGAGATCTCCTCGCGACAGCGACGGGAGAGGTTGACACCACCTACAATCGGTCGAACTCAGCTCAGGGCTCGGGGTAGCGTCGAAGGTCGTTGGGGAAGAGGGGAATGGGTCTGGGCAAGCGTCCTTGTAGGGGCGCTGGTCGCGCTCGTGTTCGCAAGCGCTGGGCAAGCGGGCGAGCCGTCGTCCCGGACGGACGTGGCTCGAAGCGTGATGCCGTTCGAGGCCAAGGCCGGGACGGTGGCCCGCCTCGTCGCTGGCCGGCTCGTCTCCATCGAATGCGAGGACGCGGTCTCGTGGCGAGCACTCGGGCACGGGCTCGGCTTCGATCCGGCCTTGTCGTGGGCGGTGACGCCGTTCCAGTGGGACTCGGAGCTCGCAGGCCCCGCTCCCGATCAGGCGGCTCACTTCTCACCGTGGGCGGGCCGGTTCGGCGTCTCGTTCTGGCTGGATCCGTCCGACCATACGGCCGACTGCATCGCGCTTCAGATCGATGCACGGTTAGCTGTGTCCCTCGGCGCGGACGAGGAGCTGGCGCGCTCGATGGCTCAGGAGTACTGGACCGACTTACACCTGCCCCGGATCGGCCAATATCGGAGCGCTGACTGTCAGGACGGGCACAGTCTGGATCTCTTTCCGAGTGACGCGGGCTGCCCGACACCGAGCGCATATCCCTCCGACCTGGACACGGCGCTCTGCGCGCTCGAGAGGGAGATTCGAGAGGAAGGCGCCTCGCCGTGAGGTAACGACTCGCCGGTCCAGCCCCACTTGAGGGTAGGCTCCGCATCCCTCCGAGTCGATAGCTAGTATCGCGCCTTCCGCAGAAGCACGAGGCCGGTTCGTTGACCGACCAAGCCGCTAAGGAGACACCCATGAAGGTGCCAAGGATCCTGCTCGTCGGGGCCATGGTTGTACTGGTCCTGGGCGTAGCTGGCTACGGAGCGAGCGGTGTGACGCCGCAACGCAGCGCATCCAAGGCGACGGTTGTGCCGCCTGCGAACTTCCTGGGGACGAGCGGAGCCGACACTCTTGTTGGAACGGATCGCAATGAGAATCTGTCCGGAATGGGTGGTCCCGATGAGATCCGTGGGGTCCGTGGAAACGACGTGCTCCGAGGTGGCCTGGGCAACGACCGCTTGTTCGGGGGCTTCGGACGAGATGTTCTATTCGGCGAGAAAGGGAACGACAGGCTGACGTCGCGCGACGGCGAGCGGGACACCGTCTACGGCGGCCCCGGGTTCGACGAGGCGTGGGCTGATCGAAAGGACGTCGTCCGAGGTGTTGAGCGGGTCCACCGTCAATAGGTCCGCACAAGCGGCCGATGTCGCTCGCGTGCTCCCTCGCCCCGACCCGGCTGGCACCGGTTACAACGTCGCCGTCGTCATCTCCGCCCTCGACGAGGCTGCGACGATCGGCTCCGTGATCGCCCGAGTGCCACGTCGCATCCCCAAGGTACGCGAGGTCGAGGTGATTGTTGTCGATGACGGTTCGAGCGACGCTACGTCGATCGTGGCCCTGGCGGCCGGCGCCGATCACGTCGAACGCCACAGGCGCAATCGGGGGCTAGCGGCCGCTTTCCGAAGTGGCGTGAACGCAGCCCTGGCTACAGGTGCCGATATCGTCGTCCACCTCGACGCCGACGGGCAGCACGCTCCTGAGCTCATACCTAGCCTCGTCGCACCGATCTCGTATGGCGAGGCCGACGTTGTCGTGGGCGTCCGACCTCTCGGCGAGTCCAGAGACCTGTCGACCATTCGCCGAGGAGGGAACCGTTTCGGCTCTTGGCTCTTCGGACGGATCCTCAAGGTCCCGATCACCGACGCGACGTCCGGCTACCGAGCGTTCTCGCGCGAGGCTCTGATGAGGCTTACGGTGATCTCCGACTGCACGTACACGCTGGAGACGCTGATCCGCGCTGCCAGGCTGCACCTCGCCGTCCACGAAGTCGTCGTGCCTGTGCTGCCGCGGAAGAACGGTGAGTCCAGGATGACTCGCTCCGTGGTTCGCTATGTCGGACTTGCAGGTGGACAAGCGTTCCGGACCGTTCTGCACGCCAACCCGCTCTCCGTATTCGGCCGCGCTGCCCTGGCGATGTTCGCGGCCAGCGTAGGCCTGACCATTTGGTTCCTCGTCGGCTACCAATCCGGCGGGATGCATCTGCCTTCGCTGCTCGCAGCCCTGTTTACCCTCGCTCTCAGCATCGGCCTGTTTCTCTGTGGGCTGATTGCAGACGGAATCAACACGAATCATCGCTTGCTGGAGGAAGTGCTCTTCCACCTGAGGCGGATCGAGCACGAGGCGCCGCAAACGCACCGCGGAGTCGCAGGCGTACGACGAGAGAGCCTCCTCGAGAGGGCGCGGGCACAACGCGCCCTAGGAGGCGAGGCCGTCCTGGCTCTTCCTCGCAAGCTGGTGATCGCCGCGGTGTATCCACATGCGGCCGGTGCGGCGCACTTCAACGCGGCAATGGTCAAGGCGATGTCCGCAAAGAGCGCGGTCGAGCTGCTCGGCTGGCGGCGAATGTATCCACCTCTGCTCTACCGAGGCCCGTCACTGGATACCTCGGCGCCTCCGGACTCGTATCCAACGCCGTCGTTCACACTCGACTGGCACGACCCGCGCACCTGGCGGCGGGCGCTCCGTCGTGCGGAGGAGTTCGAGGCGGAGGCACTCGTCTTGCCGTGGCTGCACCCTGTCATGTCGGTGCCGTACCGCTTCCTCCTCAAGCACGCCCCCAAGGCGACAGCCCGCGTCGTGATCTGCCACAACGTGCTTCCTCACGAACGCCACTCGGGCGTCGCCTGGCTGACCCGCGCAGTGCTCCGCCACGCGGACCTGCTCGTCGTGCATGCACCTCACCAGCAGCAGGAGCTCGCCGAGCTCGATCTCGGCTCGATCCCCGTCGTCGACGCCTTCCACCCGCGTTTCGTCGCATCCGATCTCGCTCGACGACCCACCGCTGAGGAGGTCGCTGCCGAGCGGGCGCGTTGGGGAGATCCCGATCTCCTCCTCGTCTCATTCGGCTCGGTCCGTCGATACAAGGGGATCGACCTGGCCGTGGATGCGCTTGCGCTCGTCGACCCGGACCTGGACGTTCGCTTGGTCGTCGCCGGACACTTCTGGAGTCCGGTGAGTGTGCTCCGCGCCCGTGCGGAACGGCTGGGCGTGGAACGGAAGGTCGAGTTCCAGGTGGGGTTCGTATCGAACAACGATGCGGCGCTTCTGTTCACCGCGGCGGACGCCGCGCTGCTCCCCTACCGGTCGGCGAGCCAGTCCGGAGTCGTTCAGCTCTCGTTTGCCTTCGGATGTCCGGTCATCGCTACACGGGTCGGAGGCCTTCCAGCGTCGATCGAGGATGGACGCGATGGTCTCCTGTGCGAGCCCGGCAACCCGGTTGCGCTGGCCCGCGCGATCGAGAGAATGGCCCGCGAGCACGAAACCCTTGCCGCGGGTGTGCGGTCGCAACATGAAGCGAGCTCGTTCGACCGCTATACGGAGATCCTCGACGGAGCGTTAGTGGGCGTCAGACCGTGAAGGTACGCGGGCTTCCGGCCAACTCGCTGCTCGCCCTCGCGGGCGATGTCGCGTCCAAGCTTGGCGCGCTGCTGGTGCTCCTGGTGTCAGCACGTCTCTTCTCAACCGACGAGTTTGCAGCGATCGCCACGGGGCTCGCGTGCGCCGGGCTTCTGGCCATCGCGCTCGACGTCGGTGCAGGAACCCTCATCGCCCGTGACGGCACGGAGAGCGCCGAGTCCCGAGGTGCGTTGTTTCGAGCGCTGATCACAGCTCGAGGTCCGCTGGCGCTCGCGCTCGTGATCGGCGGGCTGCTGCTGGGACTCGTTCTGGGAGACGCACTGACGGTACTCATGGTCGTGGTGCTCTCCCTCTCCGGCGCGTTGGCGTTGTCCGTGCTCGGTCTCTATCGATCGTGCCGAGACATCGCACCCGAAGCCCTCCAGAAACTTGCCGCAGCCACCCTTTCCGTTGCGGCTGTGATTCTCGTCGGCGTCTACGTGCCGCGGGCCAACGTGCTGATCGGGGCGCTCGCGCTTGCAATTGTCGTAACTCTGGTTCCGCTCCTCGTGTATGCGCCGCGAATTGCGAACCTCGCCCCCACCACGGGCTCGTGGGCTGCTCTACGCCGTGCCGCGCCGATCGGTCTACTCGCGCTCGTCACGGTCGCGTACTACCGCACAGGCACGATCGCCCTCGCTGTGCTCGCGGATCCGCAGGCTACGGCGACCTTCGCCATCGCCGCGACGCTCGCGTTCGGACTCCTCATGCTCCCCAACGCAATCACGACGGCGCTGCTCCCTCGACTGTCGGCCGAGAGAGACGTCGAACGTCTCGAGGCTTGCGCGCGGACCGCGCTCGTCTTGGCGCTTGCGATCGCTGTTCCGCTCTCCGTGGCGGCTGCTGTGGTCGGGCCTCGTGCGATTCCGGCTCTCTTCGGCCCGGAGTACGCGGGAGCCGGACTTCCGTTTGTGCTGATCTGTCTGGGGATCCCGCTCATCGCGGCGAGCGGGGTCGTCGGGACCGCGCTGCTCGCACTCGGCCGTCTGCGTCCGCTCGGTGTTCAGGTCGCATGCTCTCTGGTTGTCAACCTCGTCGCCCTCGCGTTGCTCGTTCCGGCTTTCGGGGCGGTGGGTGCGTCGCTCGCAACCCTCGCCTGTGAGGCGGTTGCCCTGCTTCTACTCCTGCGAGCCGCTCGGCAGTGGCTTCCTGGGCTGACGCGGATGAGATCGCTGTCGGTGGGCAGGCGGGTCGACGTTACAGATTCGGCCCGGCCGTGAGCGGACACGTGATCCGCGCGAACGGAGACGCTCTGGAAGGACCCCACCGGTGGGGTTTGAACGGTCACTTCGCATGAAGCCAGGCACTCAAAGAACCGAACCGCGCCCGCTGAGGGTCCTGGAGCCGCCCGCGGACGACGGCGGGCAGGTCGAGGAGCTCGTTCGCCGACTCGAGTCGAACGAGGCGAGTCTCATGGCCGTCGGGGGCCATCAACGCGAGTGGCTGGGATCGGTCGCGAACGCCGAGCAGCGGGTGCAGAGACTCGCTCTGGAGGTCGATCGGGTTCGGTCGGAACTCGGAGTCGCATATGAGCAACAGCGGACGCTCACCGCGGCGGCGAGTGAGCGTGCGGGCCTGGCTGCAGCTTCCAGGTTCGATCCGGCGCTGCGGCACGGGGTGCTTGCGCTGCTCTCCGGGCTCCTCGGCCTGATGATCTGGGCTGCGGTCGTCGACTACCCGTTGCGGGTGACGTCCGACACGCCGACGTTCATCGCGCTCGTGTCCGGCATGGCAGAACGACCCTTCGCCGAGCAGAGCCCGTTTCTCGCAAATGGTTCGAGCACCCAGCACGCGACGCCGTACATGCAGGCGGTCGCGTTCCTCCATAGCTTCCTCGGCGGCGACTCGCGCGAGCCGGTGGAGACCGGCCGCCTACTCGCGTTCGTCGGGATCCCGGTATTCGGGCTCACGCTCTTCGCCATTTTCCTCTACGCCCGACGGCTCGCGGGGAGTCGTGCGGCCTGGCTGACCGATTCCCCTCCTCCTCGGTCTCTTCGGTCCACCTCACGTGATCTGGGCGTCGGATCTCTCGTTGCACGGCGCGCTGTACGCGAGCTTCTTCCCGCAGAACCTCGCGATCGCGCTGACCCTGCTCACGCTTCTCGCCCTGAGTCGCGACGGATACGTGTCGCTCGCTCTCGCGTGCCTCGGTGCGGGGGCGACGATGCTCGTGCACCCGTTCACAGGCGTCTTGCTGTGCGTGCTAGCGACGGCCTGGAGCTGCCGCCTCGCCTACCGACGGGAGGCGACGTTTCTGCGCGGACCGATCGCCCTCGTTGCCGGCTTCGCTCTCGGAGCGCTCTGGCCCGCGTACTCGCTCGATCGCGCGTTCTCGGAAACCGGCCTGCGGGGAGTCTTCTTCGTGGGGCTCTGCTCTGCGGTCCCGCTCGTTGCCGGTGTGCTCGGAGGGCTTCGCTTCCCGGGCTCGCTTCGAGGCGTCGTCGCCTATACGATCGAACGCCTCGAGGCGCCTGTTGTCATCTGGCGGCTCGCGATCGCCGGCGCGGTTGGCACCGTGGTCGTCATCGCCTGGGAGTGGGCGCTCGTCCGCTCCCCGCCGGGCGAGTCTGCTCGGCTCGCGATCTACTGGGTCAACGATCGCTGGCAATGGCCGCTGCTGCTCGTCGCCGCCACTGTCGGTGTCTCAGGGCTCGCGACGCTTGCGCGGCGCGGGAGCATCGTGCCCGCTGTCTGGTGCGCCGGCTGCCTCGGCCTAGGGCTGCTCGGTGCCGCCGGCCTGCCGCTTCCCGTCTGGTATCGCTTCCTGCTCCTCTGCCAAATCCCTCTCGCGCTCGGAGTCGCGGTGGTCGTGGCGCGTTCGTGGCGAAGTCGAACGACCGCCGTCGTCCTGGCGACCTTCTGTCTCGCGTTCGGCGTCAAGGTCGTAACACTGGTCGACTCGTCCGCGAGGGTCACCTACTTCGGCAGTCCTCTGCAAGCTGCATGGGCACTCGGCGATCACGTTCCGCCAGGCCCCGGCATCGTCGCGACGGATCCGAA
This sequence comes from uncultured Actinomycetes bacterium, assembly GCA_963848405.1. GTDB lineage: Bacteria > Actinomycetota > Thermoleophilia > Gaiellales > Gaiellaceae > GMQP-bins7. The sequence goes on from CAWKDP010000032.1 coordinate 236,129, forward strand.
GACTGCGTACTTCATCCCGGCCGCGACCGGGCACCGTGTGCTGACGCTGGATAAGGCGCATGCCAGCTCGCGTCGTGAGCTTGCACTTGCCGAGGACGGCTACAAGCTCCTCCGGCGGTACTACGCAGGTGGTCGAGACTGGTGGAGTGCCGCCCAGCAGATGTGGCGGCGCGGTGTCCGCTACGTGATCGTCGAGAAACACACGACGCTCCAGCCCGTGCGCCTCGCCGACTTCACCTGGCAGACCTCGATGCTTCGCACGGACGCCCAGCGACGTGCCCTGGGCCGCTACTTCTACGCGAACAACCGCGTCGGCAATCTCGTCTTCGACTCTCGCGACTACGTTGTCTACAAGCTCGATCCGAAGAAGCTTCTCGTCCGAAGCGCGTCTCGTGCCGGGGCGAAAGGCGTACCGTGAGCGCAACAGTTGCGAGAAGCCGGCACGCCACAGCCGGCGCCTCCAGTCTCCTCGTCGTGGGCGTCCGCAATCCCCGCTCGTACGGAGTCGCGCGCTACGCCGTGCGGCTGGCCGAAGCTCTCGCGCACGAGCACATCGAGTACCGCCTCGAGGAACGCGCGACGCGTGCGGCCAGGGCGCACTTCCACCTCGCGAACTCCTCGCGTGCGTTTCTCGTGGGAGGCTCGGGTCACACGTCGGCCTTCGTCGTCACCGTTCACGACGTCGTTCCTCGGACACGTGCGCTGCTCCCGCTATATCGGGCGCTCGCGTATCCGCGTCTCGCTCGAAGTGCCGCCGTGATCGTTCACACGAGCTTCGCGGCCGACATGCTCCTGAGGGAGGTGGGGAGGCGTCCCGCGCGCTTGGAGGTGATCCAGTTTCCCGCACAGCGACCCCGAGCCACGGATCGATCCGAGGCGCGTCGTGTGCTCGACTGGCCCGAGGATTCGCTGATCGCCGTCGTCCCAGGCGTGATCAAGTCGGTGAAGCTGGCCCGCGAGGCGCTCGCGGCGGTGTCGGGCATTCCAAACTGGCGTCTCGCGCTAGTCGGGCGCCTCGGCGACCGCGACGTTGCGAGGGCGGCGCGCGCCGAGGGAGCCTTCGTGCTAGCGGATCCAAACGATGCAGACTACGAACGGGCCGTCGTCGCCTCGGACTGCGTCCTCTGCCTGCGGGCTGGATCCGTCGGAGAGACGAACGCACCGCTTCTCGATGCTCTCGGCGCCGGGCGGGCAGTGCTCGCGACGGCCACCGGCTCGATCCCTGAGGTCGCCGGCGACTCCGTTCTCTACTGCGACGGCACGCCCGGTGGGATCCGATCCGGGCTCGGCACTCTCTGCGACCCCAGCTCTCGAGCCGGGCTCGAGCGGGCCGCGTCCGTGAGGGCCGCCGAGCTGACATGGCGAGCCTCGGCCGTCAGGCACGCCTCGCTCTTTCGAGAGGTCTTCGAGTAATGCCCGGTATCTCGCTGAGCGTCGTCATCTGCACGCACAACCGGCCGCTCGATCTCGAGCGGTGCCTCGAGGCGCTCGCTGCCCTCGCCGACCCGGTCGAGGTCATCGTCGTCGACTCCGCTTCGCAGCCTCCATGCCGGGAGCTCGTGACCAGCTATGCAGCACGGGTCGAGAGCCTCACGTACGTGCGGGAGGACCGACCTGGGCTCTCTCGCGCCCGCAACCGAGGCGTCGCGACGGCGAGCGGCGACGTCATCGCGTTCCTCGACGACGATGCATCGCCCCGCCCCGACTGGGTTCGCCGAATCCTGGCGCCGTTCGAGGCGGATCCGGCGATCGGCTGCGTCGGCGGCGCGTGTCACCCCGTTTTCCGCGATGCGATCAAGCCGGCCTGGCTCTCCGACCGGCTCCTCCAGTTCGCCGCGATCACGCGTTTCGGTCCCGATCCCCGGGAGGCCACGTCGAGCGCCGAGTGGCCCTTCGGGGCAAACATGGCGTTTCGACGCGAGGTGCTCGCCCAGGCGGGACCCTTCTCGGAGACGCTGGGACGAGAAGTCACGAGCCTGCTGTCGGGTGACGACTCGGCACTGATCGAGTCGGTACGGCGCGTGGGGTGGAAGATCTGGCTCGAGCCTTCTGCGGTCGTAGATCACGCGGTCCATGCCGAGCGCTGTCGATCCCGCTACTACTGGCGCCGCCTTTGGTGGCAGGGCATCACCCGTGCGCGCACGAAGGATGCACGCGCCGCTGTAGGACTCCGGCTACTCGCCGCCACTCCGCTGCGCCTGTGCCTCTACGCGGTAACGCGCGATCGCGTCTACCTGTACCGGATTGCCGAGGCCGGCGGGTATCTCGCGGAACGGCTTCGGCCTCGCCGGGAGCCGGCATGACGAGGCCGTGGCTTCCGAACGCGGTCGTGTCTATCGCGCTCTTCGGCTTGGCGCTTGCGATTCGACTCGACCAGCACCATGCCGCGCTGCTCTACCCGGACGGCTACCAGTACCTCCTGATGGCCCGCGGGATCAGCGAGCACCTCGAGCCGACGACGATGCTCGGACCCGGCGGGGAGCTGTTCGTGCCCAACGCCGATGCGGCGGCCAAGCCGCTGTTTCCGTTCGCAATCGCTGTCGTGCATTTCCTTGGTGTCGGGTGGCTGGGCGCCGCCACCATCGTCACGTCCCTCGCGTCGGCTGCGGTCGTCGCCCTGGTCTTCCTCCTTGCATCGCGCCTCGGCGGCACGTGGCTCGCTGGGGCTGCAGCGGCCGCCCTGCTCCTGGCGAGCCCGAGCCTCGCCTTCTGGTCCGGCTTTTCTGGTCCCGAACCCTTGGCCCAGGCACTCGGGCTCGGGGCAGCTCTCGCCTTCGTCCACCATCGTCCGCGCCTCGGAGGAGTCCTTCTCGCTCTTGCAGTCGCCGCGCGTCCCGAGCTCGTCCTCGTCGCTCTCGCTGCATTCATCGTCTATGTGGCCACGCCTCCCCGGCGTCCCGACGCGACGCGGGGAGCCATGGCGTTCGCATTGACTCTCGGGCTCGTGTTTCTCGCACTGCGACCGCCGATCGCGCTCCCGGACGGCGAGCTGCTCTGGACGGTTCCCGTTCTCCTGCTCCTCTGCTTCGCGGCCGCTGTCGCACCCGCCCACTGGCTTCCAGTCGGTGCTGCGGTCGTGCTTGTGACGATCGTCGTCACGGGCTCCGGGTCAGCATCCGGCCTGGCCGAGGTCTGGCATGACGAGTGGCCCCTCATTGGAGCCGGGCTCGTGGGTTTGGGGGTCGCATTGTTCGATCCGAATCGAAACGGCCATGCGTTCAGGATCTTTGCTGTCGCCGTCCTCCTCGGTGCCGTGTACTGGGTGAAGAACCCTGGCCTCGAACGGTATTTTGCGATCTTGCTGCCGCTCGTCGCCTTGCTCGTCGGCGTCGGCGCTGCGGTGCTTGTTCACCGGTGGCGTTGGTTCGTTGCTCCTGTCGGGGCGGCCGTCGCAATCGCGGCGATCGGGCTTGTTCGTACGTCCTCGGGGACCCACGATCAAGACGTTTTCTCGCGCACCGCACAGAAGCTCGAGCCGGTTCTCTCCCGCTCTGATCCGCTCGTAACCGCTGCGCCGGATGCATACGGCTTCTGGCTGCCGGAACAGCCCGTGCGCACCATGCGGCCCGGTGCGAGCGGGTTGGTGCTGCTCGATCCCGCGCAGCGCTCGTATTCGCCGCATCTGGCGGCCAGCGGGAAGGTCGTCGCGCGAGTCGAGAGTGAGTTCGCCTTCTCGCGCCCGGACGGGGAGATCGATGCAGGAACCGCGGTCGTGGTTGCTGGTCGGGTTACGCGGGATCGGGGACGGGCCGCGGGTTAGGCGGACGCGCTGGACCCCGCTGTAGGGAGTACCAAGTGCGAGAGTGCCGACGCGACCATCGCATCGCGGCGATCCGGTTGCCAACGTTGAGCTTGCGATACACGTTCGACAGGTGGAACTTGACCGTCTGCTCGGTCACCCACAGCATCCGGGCGAGCTGCGCGTTCGAGTGCCCCTCTGCCACGAGCTGCAGGAGTTCTCGCTCGCGCTTGGTCAGCTCCGCTCGGGCGGCCGATTCCGGGCCGTAAAAGCAGCGGCCGGCTCCAACTGCCCGCCGCAGGGATCGAAGTAGACCGAGTGCGCAAAAGCCTGACGCACGAGCGGGACTTCACGACGCACGCTCGTCGGGAGACCGGCGTCCCCGCTCGGCCGAGCCTCACCTTCTCCGCGTCCTGGCGTCGCGAGCTGTAGTTCGCAGGGTTCTTCGCGGAATTTGCGTCTTTCCGGCTTCCAGGCCTCTTGTAACGGGTCGCCGTCCTTCATAGATTGCAACTACTGAACCGGCGGGCCTTCGGGTCAGCCGGTTCAGTGTTTTTTGGGCCGAGTTTTTTGGGCCGGGTCTTGTTCGGAGCTTTTCGCGGGTGAAGACAGGCCCGGCCCCGCCCCTACACTCCTTCTCATGCCGGCGATCGAGTTCGAGGCCGTCCCCGCGGTCGGGACGGACGCCGAGCACGCGACAGCCGGCCGTGTGGCCGACATCGTCGTGATGAAGTTCGGGGGAACGTCGGTTGCGGATCCAGAGCGAATCCTGGCCGTCGCCCGGCGGCTCGCTGCCGCACGCGAAGCCGGGAACCTGATCGTCGGCGTGCTGTCGGCGATGGGCCACTCGACCGACGAGCTCCTCGCGCTCGCGCGGGAGATCTCGCCGCGCCCGCACGAGCGGGAGCTCGACATGCTCGTCTCCGTCGGCGAGCGGGTCTCGTGCGCGCTCGCGGCGATGGCGCTCATCGATCTCGGGCACGACGCCGTCTCGCTCACCGGATCGCAGGCGGGGATCGTCACCGACACGGCGCACGGAAAGGCGAAGATCGTCGAGGTGCGCGCGAGGCGGATCCACGACGCGCTCGATCGCGGCGCGATCGTGCTCGTCGCCGGCTTCCAGGGCGTGTCCACGGAGGCGGAGGTGACGACCCTCGGCCGCGGCGGGTCCGATACCACCGCTGTCGCGCTCGCATCGGCGCTCGGCGCGGACGCCTGCGAGATCTACACGGATGTCGACGGCGTCTTCAGCGCGGATCCGCGCGTCGTCGCCGGCGCCCGCAAGCTCGACGTCGTGAGCTACGACGAGATGCTCGAGCTGTCGGCCTCGGGCGCGCGGGTCCTCCAGCTACGCTCGGTCGAGTTTGCGAGGAACCACGGAGTCGCGCTGCACGTGCGCTCGTCGTTCTCGGACGACGAGGGCACCTGGGTGACGACGGAGGAGTCGGAGCGGATGCTCGAGAAGGCGATGATCTCCGGGATCGCGCACACGGTCGACGAGACCGTCTACCGCGTCGGCGGCGTCCCCGCCGCGACGCTCTTCACCGCCCTCGCGGACTCGCACGTCAACGTCGACACGATCCTCCAGGTGGGAGACGACATCGTCTTCTCGGCCGCGAACGAGGACGGTGACGCGACCTCGCGAACGCTCGACGAGCTCGGCTCACGTTGGAGCGCCGACCCGGAGCTGGGGAAGGTGAGCGTCGTCGGTGCGGGAATGAAGAGCCATCCGGGCGTCGCCGCGACCGCGTTCTCGACGCTCGAGGCGAACGGGATCGAGCCGCTCATCGTGTCCACCTCCCCGATCAAGATCACGTGCCACGTCCAGCGAACGGACGTCGAGCGCGCGGTCGCCGTCCTGCACGACGCCTTCGGGCTCGCCGCCGCAGCACCGAGTGGCGCCGAGCCGCAAAGCCTGGCCGGTGAGCGCTCGTGAGCGGCTCTCCACGCATCGCCGTGGTGGGAGCGACGGGCGCAGTCGGGCGGGTGACCGTCGGATTGCTCCGGGAGCGCGGGTACTCGGACGTCCGGGCCTTCGCGTCGGCGCGCTCGGCCGGGTCGACGATCGACGGGCTCGAGGTCGAGGAGGCGACACCTGGGCGTCTCGCAGCCGGCGACCTCGACATCTGCCTCTTCTCGGTGGGAACCGACGCGAGCCGCGAGCTCGTTCCGCCCACGGCCGCCGCGGGCGTGCTGTGCGTGGACAAGTCGGAGGCATTCCGGCTCGAGGACGGCATTCCGCTCGTGGTGCCGGAGGTGAACGGCGAACGCGCGCACGAGCATCGAGGAATCGTCGCGAACCCGAACTGCTGCTCGATCCCGCTCGCGATGGTGCTCGCTCCTCTGCGCGATGCCGCCGGGCTCAGGCGGGTTCGCGTGTCGACGTACCAGTCGGCTTCGGGGGCAGGCGCGCAGTCGCTCGAGCGGCTCCGTTCCGAGAGCCCGGACGACCACGATCTGAGGATGGACTGGTCGTTCGACGGGTTCGAGCTCGACGAGGAGTCGAAGATCCGCGCGGAGACGCGCAAGATCCTCGACCTCCCCGACCTCAAGCTCTCCGCGACCTGTGTCCGCGTCCCCGTCCCCGTCGGGCATGCAGAGGCCGTCTGGATCGAGACGGAGGACGCGCTCTCCCCGGAGCAGGCCGAGCGCACTCTCGGCGCGGCGGACGGAATCCGGCTCGAGCAGTTCCCCTCGCCGGCCCGCGCGGTGGGCGGCGACGAGGTGCTCGTCGGGCGGGTGCGCCGGGACACCGCGGCCGACAACGGGCTCGCGCTGTTCCTCGCCTGCGACAACCTGCGCAAGGGCGCAGCGTTGAACGCGATCCAGATCGCCGAGCTCGTGGCACCGGCGGCGGCGACCGCCCCGCGTTAACTCCCGGTAGCGCCCAGGTACGGGCATCCGAACCTCTGGTACCTTCGACAGCGGTGTTCGGGGGAGATCGAAGGAGTGGGCGGCGTCGCCGCGTTTTGCGCTTGGGCGCGGTCCTCGGCGTGGTCGCCGTTGCGGGCGTGACCGTCGCGGCAGTCTGGGCTGCGACCGACGCCGGAAGCGGCGTCATCCGAGGCACCAAGGGCGCCGACACGCTCAAGGGCACGCCGGGCAAGGACCGCATGTTCGGGCTCGCCGGCAACGACTGGCTGCGGGCCCTCGAGGGGAACGACACCTTGGACGGCGGCAAGGGCCGCGACACGCTCTCGGGCGGCCCGGGTGCAGACCTCATCCGAGCGCGGGACGGCGCGCGCGACCGCGTGTACTGCGGCCTCGGGGCGGATCGCGTGATCGCCGACCGGCTCGACAGGATGGAACGCGACTGCGAGAGCCGCCTGGTCCCGGGCAAGCCTCCGTCACCTCCGCCGCCGCCTGGCTCGCTGCGCTGCTCGACGACGGACTACGCAAAGTGGCGATGGGAGCAGTGCAAGGCGGGGACGACGATCACGATGACGAACGAGAGCTGGCACTGCGACCAGCCCCTCGAGAGCTACGGGCCGCTGCCCATCAAGGTGGTCTCGATCGCGACCGGGGCATGGAAGGACGCGGGGGCAATCACGCTCAACTCCGGTTGCTCGGGCGCGCCCGGCACCGACGTCAACCTCATCGTCGACATCCGCGGCACCGGCCCGCGCTCGCCGTACGGCTCCGGCATCGACGCGTTCAAGACGCGCGTGGACCCGCGTGACATCCGCCTGACGGGGTCGATCCAGTGCGGCCGGCGAGAGCCCAACGCGCACCAGGACGCGATCCAGCTCCAGGGCGGGACGAACATCACGTTCGTGAACGTCGAGGCGGGCGGCGACTACGACGCCGGGCTCTCCACGTGCCAGACGGCGGGCGGCGGCGTGTTCTACTCGCTCAACCGGATCTCGAACGTCGACGTGCTCGGCGGCAAGTACATCGGCTGCAACAAGGGGCTGAACGGAAACAACGCCGCCGAGGGGAACGACATCGTCAGCGCGAAGTTCCGATCCGGGAGGAACAACGGAAGCGATCCGAACTGCACCTTCTTCTCCTCGCCACCGTGCGTGAATACCGCGCAGCTGAGACTCCAGAACGTCACCTGCGAGCAGTGGCTCCAGGGTCGATGGGTCCCGGTACCCCCGAAGTAGCCGCAGGCGCAATCGTGAGTAAGCGTGGCTGGCAACGTAGTCGAATGCTCACCAATCGGCGATCCTTCCGCGCGTGAGACCGACTACCGCCCTCCGACTGTTGCATGACTCGCTGCGCCTGCGCGGCTTCCGCGGCACCGCAGTGCTCGTCCAGAGGCTCGCGATGCAACAGCCGGAGAGACGGCGCCGGGCGCGCGCTGACCGCGCGTTCGACGAGGAGCGCGGTGTGGACACCGCGAGCTGGGTCCGAGTCCCCCACCTCGACGCCTCCAGCGCGAACCTCGAGCACGCCGTTCGGTACGCGCCATCGAGCGTCGAGGAGTTCGCGCTCCTCATGAACAAGCTCCGGGTCGACCATCGTGACTTCACGTTCGTCGACTACGGGAGCGGCAAGGGCCGCGTCCTCCTGCTCGCCGCCGCCTACCCGTTCAAGCGCATCATCGGCGTGGAGTTCTCGGAGTCGCTCGACCGGATCGCGCGCACGAACATCGCGACGCTGGGCGCCGACGCGGAGCGGGTCGAGACGGTCGTCATGGATGCGACCGAGTTCGATCCGCCCCCGGAGCCCCTCGTCCTCTACTTCTTCCACCCCTTCCGCCCTCCGGTGCTCCGGAAGGTGCTCGAGCGGATCCAGGCGTCCCTCGATTCCCATCCGCGCCCGGCCTACGCCGTCGTCACCGGGCCGCCCGACTTCGTCAGCGCGTTCGACGAGAGCGGGTTCCAGCGAGTGGCCGTCGACGAGCTCGGCTGGATGATGCGTGGCGTGTTCGCCGGGCGAGCGGCATCTCGCGTGCTCGCCGAGACCGGGTCGGAGAGCTAGTGCCTCGCCACCAGGCGCCGGACCGGTCCGGCACCTACGAGGAGTCCGCGCTGCGAGCGCTGGCTGTCTCGGAGAGCCCCTTCTTCCGGATCTTCCCGCTCGCCGTCTTCGGCAGCTCGTCGAGGAAGACGACGTGTGCGGGCACCATGAACCCCTCGAGGCGCTCGCGGCAGCCCGCGATGACGTCTCGCTCGGTCAAGCGTCGAGCCCTCGTCCAGCGCGACGTAGGCGTGGACAGCCTCGCCGAGCAGCTCGTCGGGGACGCCGATGACCGCAGCCTCGCGGATGCCGGAGATCGCGTACAGCGCGTCCTCCACCTCGGCCGGGCTCACCTTCTCCCCGCGTGACTTGATGATGTCGTCGCTCCGGCCGACGAAGTAGAGGAAGCCCTCCTCGTCGATCGTGAAGTGGTCGTGGGTGCAGAGCATGCGCTCGCCCGGAAGCGGTCCCTCGACGAGCATCTCCGCGGTCCGGTCGGGTAGCCGCCAGTACCCGACCATCACGTGCGGCCCGCGGACGTGCAGCACGCCCGTCTCGCCCGGCGCCACGCGCTCCCCTTTCTCGTCGAGGACGAGCGTCTCCGTGCCCGGGATCGCCTTCCCGACCGACGTCGGCTTCGTGTCGAGCAGCTCGGGCTCGAGGTAGCTCACGCGTTTGCACTCGGTGAGGCCGTACATGCGGAAGATGAGGGCGTTCGGGAAGATCTCGCGCAGGGGATCGTGGAAGCTCGGCGGCAGCGCCGCGGCCGTGTTCGTGACGCGTTCCACCGCGGGGAACGAGAGCGGCTCGCGCTCGTGCATGCCCACGAGCGTCGCGTACACGGTCGGCACGCCGGGGAAGACCGTGACCTCCTCCTCCTCCATGCGCTTGAGAACCTGGGCCGGGTACACGAACGAGCGCTCGAGGACGAGGGTCGCGCCCATGCGAACGGCCATGAAGAGCTGGTAGAGCCCGTAATCGAACGCCAGGGGGAGGACGTTCAGGATGCGCTGTTCCGGCCCGAGGCGGAGGTACTCGCAGAGACTCCCCGCCGTGAAGACCATGTTGGCGTGCGTCACCATCACGCCCTTCGGGTTCCCTGTGCTGCCCGACGTGTAGATGAGCGCAGCGAGGTCGAGCGGGATCGTGCCGGGGTCGCCAGGTGGGTCGCCGGCTGCAGCGACCAGCTCCTCGAACGACTTCATGCCGTCGAGATCGCCGCCCCCGGCCTTGACGGTGGCCCGAATCGAGGGCACGCGCTCCTTCGCGCGCCCGGCAACGCGGGCGATCGTCCCTTCCGTGACCACGAAAGCCGCCTCGGAGTCGGTGAGGATGTACGCGAGCTTGTCCTCCTTCGTCTGGGGGTTGACGACGACGAAGACGCCACCCGCGATGAGCGTCCCGAAGATCGAGACGACGCATGGGAGCGAGTTGTCCGTGAACACGATCACGCGATCGCCACGCTCGAGCCCGAGCCCCTGGAGCGCGGCCGCGAAACGGCGCGCCGAGTCGAGAAGCTCCGCATACGAGAGCCTCTGACCGTCGACCACGAGCGCGGTCTTGTCCGGCGTGGCCTCCGCGGCTGCGGTGAGGCTGTCGTGGAGAAGACGGCTCACTCGCACTAGCGGGCCCTTGCCGCGAGGTAAGCGGGCTCCGCGCCGGGTTCCTGGACCCGGTCGCCGACGACGAACCGAGTCGCGGAGGCGGTGGGAGCGAGCGTCGGCCGCGCGACGAAGCGGTCGTGGAGGAGCATCACGGAGAGCGTGCCGACGAGCCCCATCTCGTCGGTCTCCCCCACGCCGGCGCCGCCGGGTGCCTCGCACTTGGAGACGAGACGCGCGACCGCGTCGGGCTCGAACAACCCGACCGATCGCAGATGCTCGGGATCGAGCAGCTCGCGCACGTAGGCGGGAGCGTCGGGGCCGACGAAGGCGGATACGATCGGCGCGCGGTACGGGCGCTTCCGCCGCGCCGAGATCTCGGCCGGCAGCAGCGGCTCGGCGGCCTTGCGCAGCAGGTACTTCTCCTCGAGGCCGCGCACCTTCATCGTGTCGGGCAGCGCCGCGGCGAACTCCGCGACCCGGTAGTCGAGGAACGGGAACCTGCCCTCGATCGAGTTCCCCATGAGCATGCGGTCGCCCTGCGAGTGCAGGAGGTACGTGTCGAGGAAGGTCATGATCTCGAGGTACTGCGCCTTGCCGAGCGCGGTCACCTGGTCGAAGTCCGCCGGCAGGCGTGCCTCGACTCGCGCAGGGCTGTCGCCCTCGCGCGCGGCCTCCGCCACGAGGCCCTCGTCGAGGAGGCGTAGCACCCGGCGGGTGTTCGCAAAGCGCAGCCGATGGCTGTAGAGCGGGTCGTCCACGTCCTCGAGCCCGCGTTTGTAGAACCCGAAGAGGAAGGCGCCGGAGCGCTTGAGGTCCTTGCCGATGAACTCGTTCAGGCGCGTGAGGAGCAGCGGCCGGATCGTCGAGTCGGGCACCTTCGCCCAGAAGCGGCGGACCTTGTCCTCGCGGTAGATGTCGTAGCCGCCGAAGAGCTCGTCCGCGCCCTCGCCCGTGATGACGACCTTGAGGCCGGCCTCCTTGACCGCCGCGGACAGCCGCAAGAGGGGCGTCAGCGCGGTCCGCAGCGTCGGCTTCTCCGTGAGCTCGATCGCGCGCGGAAGCAGCTCGGCGATGTCGGGCGAGTCGACGACGACCCGTTTGAGGTCGGTCCCGAGCTCCCGCACGAAGCGATCCTGGTACTCGCTCTCGTCGAAGAGCGGGTCGCGGAAGCCGATCCCGAACGAGTTCAGCGTGCCCGGGTAGAGCTTGCTCGCGAGCGCGGCGGTCACCGAGGAGTCGAGGCCGCCGCTCAGGTACGCGGCCACCGGGACGTCGGCACGAAGCCGGATGCGCGTCGCGTCGGTGAGGAGCTCGGTGAGCTCCGCCTCGAGCTCCGCCTCCGTCTCCGTCCGCTTCTCCCCGAGCCGCGGGAAGCGGTGGTCCCACCAGCGCCGCTCCTCGATCAGCCCCTCCGGGCCGAAGCGCAGGTAGTGCGCGGGCGCGAGCTCGCGAATGCCGACGAACGCCGAGCGGTCCGGGAGGATCGACCAGATCGTGAACGCCTCGACGAGGCCGAGCGGATCGAGCTCACGCCTGGCGGACGGGTGCCGGAAGAGCGCCTTCGCCTCCGAGCCGAAGACGAGGTCGCCGTCGAGCTCGGCGAGGAAGAGCGGGCGTACGCCGAACCGGTCGCGCGCGAGGAAGAGCTCCTGCTGCTGACGATCCCAGACCGCGAACGCGAAGTCGCCGTTCAGGCGCGAGAGGCAGTCCACGCCCCACTCGTCGTAGGCGTGCGCGATGACCTCCGTGTCGGAGGACGTCTCGAACCGGTGACCCAGGGACCGGAGCTCGTCCTGGAGCTCGACGTAGTTGTAGATCTCGCCGTTCTGCATCACCCAGTAGCGGCCGCCCTCGCTCGAGAGCGGCTGGTCGCCGCCCTCGAGGTCGACGATCGCGAGCCGGGTGTTCGACATCCCGAACCGCTCGTCGAGGTAGAGCCCGACGCCGTCGGGACCACGATGCTGCAGCTCTCCCGCCATGGCGAGGAGAAGTTCCGGCGAGGCGTCGCGCCCCGGCCGGGCGTAGATGCCCGCGATCCCGCACACAGTCGCCCCGCCCAAGGATATGGACGCCCCCGGTACCCGGCAAGGAGGAGGCGACGGTTCGGCTCCAGGGTCGAGGCGCAATGCGGATACCCTCTAGCCCTCCCAACCCCGTCAGAGAGACAGAGACATGACCGATACCCAAGTCATCGAGAGCGACGTCCGGCGGTTCATCACGGACAACTTCCCGCTCGGCGGAAGCGGCGCCGAGCTCGCCGGCAGCGACTCGCTGCTCGAGGTCGGAGTGATCGACTCCGTCGGAGTGCTCGAGCTCATCGAGCACCTGGAGTCGACGTACGAATTCCAGATTCCCGACGCCGACGTCCTGCCCGAGAATCTCGACTCCATCGACGCGATCTCCGGCTACGTCGCGCGCAGGCTCGATTCGGGCGGCAGCTCGAATGCCGACGGCTGACGGGCCGCTCACGCCCGACGCGCTCCGGCTCGACGGCGCGGCGGCGCTGGGCGAGGTCGCCGAGAGCCTTCCGGAGCTCGTCTTTCGCCGCCTGCGGAAGCGCGGCGCGATCGTGGCAGTCTCCGGCGGGATCGACTCGAGCGTCGCCGCGGCGCTCTGCGTCCACGCGCTCGGAGCGGAACGCGTGCTGGCACTGCTCCTCCCCGAGTCCGAGTCGAGCGGCGACACGCTCGACCTCAGCAACCTCCTCGTCGAGCACCTCGGCATCGAGTCCGTGGTCGAGGACATCACGCCGATCCTCGACGCGGCCGGCTGCTACCGGCGGCGCGACGAGGCGATCCGCGTGGTCGTTCCCGAGTTCGGGCCCGACTGGAAGGCGAAGCTCGTGCTGCCGAGCGTGCTCGCGAGCGAGCGACTGCCGGTCTTCTCCATCGTCGTCGAGTCGCCCGAGGGCGAGCGCAGCCAGGCCAGGCTTACGGCGGACGCCTACCGAGCGGTCGTCGCCGCCACGAACTTCAAGCAACGCACCCGCAAGATGCTCGAGTACTACCACGCGGACCGGCTCGACTGGGCGGTCATGGGGACTCCCAACCGGCTCGAGTACGACCAGGGCTTCTTCGTCAAGGGCGGCGACGGCCTGGCCGACGTGAAGCCGATCGCCCACCTCTACAAGACGCAGGTGTACCAGCTCGCCGAGGAGCTCGGAATCCCGGACGAGATCCGCTCACGGCCGCCGACGACGGACACGTACTCGCTGCCGCAGAGCCAGGAGGAGTTCTACTTCTCCGTCCCCTACCAGGTGCTCGACCTCTGTCTGTACGCACACAACAACGGAATCCCTGCGGACGCGGTATCCGGCGCGGCCGGCCTCGCTGCCGAAGACGTCGAGCGGGTCTTCCGGGACATCGAGGCGAAGCGCCGCGCGACGACCTACCTGCACGAGCCGCCGCTCCTCCTGGAGCCGGTCTCCGAGATTCGCGCCGAGCGCTCTCTAGATGCTTGACCGGAAATTCCCGCGAGCCGGATGAACGGCCACGACACGGCGCCGGATCGTCACCCTCGCACGTCGCACAGGCTCTCGAGCCTGCACGACGCACGAGTGCGGCGCCCGGCTTGGTCGTGACCGCCCCCGCCGGCGCGCCAATTTCCGGTCAAGCATCTAGGCTGAGCCGGGCCCGGACGGAGCGCTGCTCCGGACGGCCATCAGGCTCTTCGTGAGCCCGAACAGCCGCTCACGGTGGATCACCGCGTCCGGGAAGAGCCGCTGGAGCTCCCCGGCGCTCAGGAGCCGGACCGGCTCCCAGCGCCCCTTCTCCCGGAAGCCAAACGAGAAGCGGCTGTTGAGCGCCCGCATCACCCCATCCGGGAGGAACTGCACGAGCGGCAGCTGGTAGTGGGGCTCGATCGGGAACCACTTGTTCGGCGTCTGCACGTAGTAGCGCTCCGCGACGCGCCTGACCTCCGACGCGAACTTCTGCTGCTCCGCCGCCGGGACGTGCTCGATGACGGAGTTCGAGAACGCGACCGGGAACTCGCGATCGGCGTAGGGCAGGTTCGTCCCGTCCGCCTGGCCGACCTCGACGTTCGGGCCGGCGAGCCAGCCTTCGGCGACCGGCGGCACGAGGTCGACGGCGACGATCGAGTTCACGGTGTTGAAGCGCTCGAGTGCGGAGCCCTGCCCGGCGCCGACGTCGAGGATGCGCTCGTCCGGACGGACGGCGCAGAGCTTCATGAACAGCCGGTAGCGATCCTCACGTCCCTGCTTGATCCGCTCGCTCGACTTCGCCCACCCTGTCGTGCGGGCGCGGATCCTCGCGGCCAGCCCGCCGCTTGACGGGGTCTGCTCCTTGTCTGCTTCTCCCACGGGACATAGGCTCATCAAAAGCGCCCGCCGCGTCAAGGGAGAGGCGACGCAGAGGTCGTCCGAGCGTGCCCGCTCACGCTCCAGAACCTCACCTGCGAGCGTTGGGTGAACGGGCGCTGGACGACGTCCCCTCCGGCCTAGCCCGGCAACAGGCCCGCCGAGGCCCCGCCGCCGGCGGGCCTCGTGCGACAGCCGCCTCGCGCGGCGCCGTCACAATGAGCGCGTGCAGACGGACCCGCACCCCACGTTCAGCGTCGTCATCCCCGCTCGCAACGCGGAGCGCACACTCGGCGCGGTGCTGACCTCGCTCCGCGCGCAGGTACCGGCGCCCGAGAGCGTGATCGTCGTCGACGACGCCTCGACCGACCGAACTGCCGCGCTCGCCTCGTCGCTCGGCGCCAAGGTCGTGCCCGGCACGGGCGTCGGGTACGCGGGTGGAGCACGCAATCAGGGATGGGACGTCGCGTCGGGTGACGTCGTCGTCTTCCTCGATGCGGACGCGGTTCCGGAGCCGGGCTGGAGCGCCGGCCTCGTGCGCGCGTTCGCCGAGTACCCAGGGGCGGTGATCGGCTGCGCACGAACCTTCGACCCGACGACCTCCTGGGGCTGGGTCGCGTACCTCCAGTTCGAGACGCCGTACTTGCCGCTCGGGGAGCCGCACACGCGCCGCTTCGTGTCGTCGTTCTGCCTCGCGGTCCCGCGAGCTGCACCGCTCCGCTGGGACGAGAGCTACGGCGGGGAAGACGGCGTCTTCTCAGCGGACGCGATCGCGGCCGGGCTCGAGCTCGTATTCGACCCGCGGTTTCACGCGCTCCACGATCACGGTCGCGAGAGCTTCCGCGACCTCCGCAGCCAGCAGCGGCGCCTGGCCTACGGTCTCGCCCGGCTCGGCCCCGTGCAGCGGGAGGGGGTGCACAAGCGCGTGCTCGCCCGCGTGCCGTTCCACTACTTCGCGCTCCTTCGCCTCCCCGTGATCTTCCGTCGCATTCGGCCGGTGCCGGAGCTTCGCGCGCGGTTCATCCGCCACCTCCCACGCCTCGTGCTCGCCGAGTGGACGCTGGGCGCGAGCGCACTCCGCTATTCGCTCCGCCCGCCTCCCGCGCGCGGGCAGCGCGGCTCGGGCTTCCGCTAGACGCCTCCGGGCGCTCGAGCTCTTTCGGGAGTGCGCTTCGGATGAAACGCGAGAGGGCCCTGGACGGGCCCTCTCGAACGTCGATCGGCCGCGGCTCAGTCCTTGCCGTTGTTGTGGCCGCTCGAGTTACCGGGATCGCAGTCGTCCGCGGGTGACGTCTCGCTGCCGTTGCCCCCGCCCGAGTTGCACTTCCTGGGCTCGCCGCCGCCACCGCTCGCGTACACCGGAGCCGCGACCGCCAGACCGAAGACGACGGCGAACAGCGCCGCCGTCAACCGCGTGGGCTTCTTCATGCCACTCCCTCCCCTGGAGCAGATTGCGTTGTCGGCGCTGCGCCCCGCCCCCCCGAGATCCGCCGCAGTCGAGGAGGTTCGCATGCCATCGACGCCATTCCCCCTCCCCAGCCGAGCACAGTCTGCATGAGCGCCGCGCCACGATCAAGAGGAGTTTGGTGGAGTGCAACCGGTGCGCTAGCCGCCGGCGGGTGGGGCGGGGGCGGGGGCTGGCTGGAACGCCTCACGCACGACCTTGAGCACCTTCTCCCGGGCACCCGCCTCGACTGGCTGGAGGCCGCCGAGATCGAGCCGCGCAAGCTCGATTCGCCCCACCGAGCGGATCGTGCGAAAGCCGAAGTCGGCGAGGAAGTCGCGTGGGAACACCGTGCGGTGGACGAGGAAGCGCTCGTTCGCAGGGGTTCCCTCCCGGTACCGGTACGCGAACGCCTCGAGGGCGCGCGCGCCCTTGTCGCGGGACTCGCCGATCGCGGCGAGGAAGAGCGACTGCTCGACCCAGGGCTGCGAGTCGGAGGCGAGGTAGGAGCAGGTGACGAGCACCGCGTCAGCGGAGGGCGGCCCGGCCGGGAGATCCGCGGCGCGGGGGAAGAGCGGCGCCGGCCCGTACTGCATGGAGCCGAGCACGCGGCCGTCGTCGTCGCGATAGATCGTCCCCCACGGTCCCCACTCCTCCTCCGCCCGTTCGATCCAGCGCGCCTTGTCCGCCTCCTTGTTCCCGCGGGACTGCCACCAGACGCACGTCTGGCAGACGGACGGCGCCGACTCGAGCGTCGCGCCGGTGAGCCCCTCGAGCCGCGACGTCACTCGCTCGGGGCTGGGTACCGCGGCTGCAGCTCGGGAGAGATGAGCGCGTGCCCCTCCATCACGCCGATCGTACAACCAGCTCCGTGACCTCCGGCCGCGCGAAGAACCGGAACGGCACGAACGTCGTCCCGAGCCCGGGGGACACGTGCAGCGCCGTGGCGCCGTACCGGTAGAGCCCCCCGACGTCACCCGCGCCGAGGTGCGCGAGGCGAACGCGCGCGCCGCCCGGCAACGGCACGACGATCTGGCCCGCGTGAAAGTGGCCCGCGAGGACGAGGTGGAACGCGTTCTCCGGAACCCGTCGCACCACGCCCGGGAAGTGGCAGAGCAGGATGCGCAGGTCGGCAGCGGGATCGGCGAGCTCTCCCGGCCGCGCTTTTCCGACCGCGTAGCTCCGCGGATCGACGCCGACGACCTGCACGCGGCATCCGCGCAGCTCGACGTCGATCGCCTGGTCCGAGAGGATCGTGACTCCCTCGAGCCGGTCGAGCTCGTCCCCGTCGATCCGCTCCGAGAACGGGTCGCGGCTGTCGGCGAAGTCGTGGTTGCCGAGGACGACGACGCAGCCCGGCAACTGGCCGAGCAGCCGCTGGAGCAAGGGTAGGCCGGACTTCCGCGAGACGAGGTCGCCCGTGACGAAGACGAGCTCCGGCCGGCGCTCCACGACCCAGGCCACAGCGTCCTCGACTGCTCGCGGCCCGCGGCCGGGCACACCGAGATGGAAGTCCGAGAGGTGCGCGATGCGGACGCCGTCGAGCTCCTTCGGTGTCTCCGCGAGCACGACCTCGAGCACGCGCCGCCGCAGCCACCCGGCCTCGAACCATCCCCACGTGGCAGCGAGAGCCCCAACGGCCGCAAGACCGCCGAGGAACCGGGTCAGTTCGTCTGGCGGTTCGGCCGTCGGCGTCAGACGCGGAGGTGCTCGACGACGGGCTCGACCGAGACGACGTGGCGCTTGAACTTGAGCTCGGAGTCGTGGAGCCCTGCCGCGGCGCCGATGAGCTGCGAGAGGTGGAGGATCGGCATGCGGAAGTCACGGCCGGTCTGCTCGCGGAGCTTCGACTGCCAGGCGTCGAGCGAGAGGTGGCAGAGCGGGCACGGCGTCACGATCGCGTCGGCGCCCGCCTCCGAGGCCTGCTCGATCGGCTGGATGAGCTCGCCGAGCGCGACCTCCTCGCGCGCCTGGATGATCGGGAAGCCGCAGCACTTGATCTTCGCCGGATAGTCGATCGCCGTCCCGCCGCAAGCCTCGATGATGCGCTCGAGCGACTCGGGCCGGTCCGGGTCCTCGAACCCGAGGAGCTTCGACGGCCGCAGAATCTGGCAGCCGTAGAACGGCGCGATCTTAAGTCCCTTGAGACCCTTGTGCGCGGCCTCCTTCAGCAGCTCGTAGCCCTCCCCGGCCGAGACCAACCAGAGGAAGTGCTGGACGTCCACCCCGCCGCGGTACGGTGGAGCGCCGACCGAGACGAGGTTCCGGTTCACCCGCTCGAGCAGCCCGTCGTCGCCCTTCAGCTGGAAGTTCGCCTGCCGGAGATTGAGCGTGCAGACGTTGCAGACGGTCATCAGCGTGTCGCAGCCCGTCTCCTCCGCGTACGCGAGGATGCGCGCGTTCAGGTGCAGGTAGTAGTCGGGCTCCGCCTCGTGGATGTCGCCCGCACCACAGCAGGTGACGCGCTCGAGCTCGATCAGCTCGAGGCCGACCTTCGGCGCGAGCGCTTGCGTCGAGATGTCGAGCTCCTTCGCGGAGAGCGAGGCGAGGCAGCCCTTGTAGTAGGCGACGGTCCTCATGGCGCAGTCTCCTGCTGCTCGTCCTCGCCCGGCAGGAACGGCTTGACGAATGAGCCGTCACCGTACGGGTCGCGACCCGCCTGCCCACTCTGCTCGAACTCGAGGCGCTCGAGCGCATGCTCGCCCTGGACGATGCCCGCGGCCCCGTCGCGGCCCTGCTGCTTGACGAGGTCGTACAGCGCGCGCGCCTCATCGACGTCCTTCGCGACGTGCGGCGGGATCGGCGGCGGGACCTTCCCGTGCTTGAGCAGCCCCATCGCAAACTTCACTTCCTTCAGCGATTTCACGACGCCCTGCGTCTTGGGGACCAGCTCGGTCTCGCGCAGCCAGCCGGTCGTCTTCGCAGAGGTGACGAACCACTTCGCGTGCTTCGCGCCCATGTCGCTGTCGATGCCCTCGCGCATCGCCTCGGCGCCGAGCTTCGCGATCGCGTCCCTCGGATCGACGCCCTTCGGGCAACGCTCCTGGCAGAAGTAGCAGCGCGTGCAATCCCAGATCCCGTGCGGATTCGAGTACTCCTGGAGTCGCTCGACCTTGGCCGCGTCGCGCGCGTCGCCGACGAAGCGCATCCCCTTCGCCAGCGCGGCGGGGCCGAGGAACTCCGGATCGGCCTCCATCGAGTTGCACTCGGAGACGCAGCAGCCGCACATGATGCAGAGCGCCTCCTTGTGGATCGTGTCCATCTGCTCCTGGGAGACGATGTGCTCCTTCTCGCCGGGGTCCGCGTAACCCGGGTCGAGCCAGGGCGACATCGCGTGGATCTTCCCCCAGAACGGCTGCATGTCCGTGACGAGGTCCTTGACGATCGGCATGTTCCCCATCGCAGAGATCACGGGCACGTGGCCGGACTGGACGATGTCGTACATCCTCGTCTTGCAGGCGAGGACGGCCGCGCCGTCCATCCGCATCCCGCACGAGCCGCAGATCATCATCCGGCAGCTCTTGCGGTACGCCAGCGTGCCGTCGATCTGGTCCTTGACGATGTCGAGGCAGTCGAGGAGCGTCACCCACTCCGGCGCGTCGAACTCGTAGTCCTTCAGGGCGCGCTCCCCCTTGACCGCGTCGTAGCGCCAGATCTTCAGCGCGACTTGCACCTCAGTACTTCCTCTCCTCGGGCTGCCACTTCGTGATCGTGACCGGCTTCCACTCGAGTATCGGAGCGCCATCCTCCCACGTCACGACGGTGTGCCGCAGGAAGCTCTCGTCGTCCCGGTCCGGGAAGTCGTACGGACGGGCGTGCGCACCGCGGCTCTCCTTGCGGGCAAGGCCGCAGACGATCATGCACTCGGCGAGCTCGAGCAGGAACCCGAGCTCGAGTGCCTGCGTGAGATCGGTGTTGAACACGTCGCCTTTGTCCTCGACGACGACGCGCTCGTAGCGCTCGCGGAGCCGCTGGACGACGTTGCCCTGCTCGATCATCTGCTCCTCGCGGCGGAACACTCCGAAATTCACGTGCATCGTCTGCGCGAGCTCGTCGCGGATCTTCCACGGCCGCTCCCCCTCTGAGCGGTCGAGAAGGGCCTTCAGCTCGCGCTCCGCGTCGGTCTCGACGGACTCCGGCACCGCCACCGTCGTGTGGGAGAGCGCCCAATCGGCCGCGTGCTTCCCGGCGCGCTTGCCGTACGTGATCGTCTCCATGAGCGCGTTGCCGCCGAGCCTGTTGGCGCCGTGCACGGAGACGCACGCCACCTCGCCCGCAGCGTAGAGCGCCTCGAGCTCGGTGCGCCCCCAGACGTCCGTGTCCACGCCGCCCATGTGGTAGTGCGCCCCCGGGCGAACGGGGATCGGCTCGTAGATCGGGTCGACGCCGGCGAAGGTCATCGAGAGCTCGCGGGTGCCGTGGAGCCGCTCGAGGATCTTCTCCGCGCCTAGGTGGCGCAGATCGAGCATGACGTTGCCGTCGATGCCGCGGCCGTCGTCGATCTCCGTCTGCTCGGCCCGCGAGATGACGTCGCGCGATGCGAGCTCCATCGCGTTCGGCGCGTAGCGGACGAGGAAGCGCTCGCCGTCCTTGTTCAGGAGGTACGCGCCCTCGCCGCGGCAGCCCTCCGTGATGAGCACGCCCGTCGGCGCAAGCGTGGTCGGGTGGAACTGCATCATCTCCATATCCTTCAAGGCGACCCCGACACGCAGTGCGAGCGACATGCCGTCCCCGGTGCACGCGTACGCGTTCGTCGTCCCCGTGTACAGCCGCCCCGCCCCGCCGGTCGCGACGATCACCGTCTTCGCGCCGATCGTGTGCAGGCCGCCGTTCACGAGGTCCCAGGCGATGACACCCTGGCAGCGGCCGTCGTCGACGACGAGCTTCCAGGCGAAGAACTCCTCGTACGTCTTGATCTCCCTCTTCATCACCTGCTCGTAGAGCACGTGGATGAGGACATGGCCGGTGATGTCGGCGGCGTACGCGGTGCGCGGCTCGCCGGCTGCGCCAAACGGGCGCTGCGCGATCCGGCCGTCGGGAGTGCGGGAGAAGACCGCGCCCCAATGCTCGAGCTGGTAGACGTCGTCGGGGGCCTCGTTGCAGAGGATCTCGATCGCGTCCTGGTCGCCGAGGAAGTCCGAGCCCTTGACCGTGTCGTACGCGTGCTTGACCGGGTCGTCCTCGGAGGCGTTGCCGAGGGCGGCGTTGATCCCGCCCTCGGCGGCGCCGGAGTGGCTCCGCACGGGGTGGATCTTCGAGATCATCGCGACGTCCGCGCCGGTGTCGAAAGCCTCGATCGCGGCCCGCATCCCGGCGCAGCCGGCGCCGATGACGACCACGTCGTGGACGGCGTCCATTCCTCGAGGACGCTACCTGATGAACCTCCGCGGAACCGCGGCTACCGCCGGGCTGTTAGAGGGGGGTGAGGCTTCAGCCTCACCCCGTCTTCGCTCGCCCGCACAGCGCTCCGGTGGACGCGAGAGCGGTGCCAGACTGAAGTCAGGCACCTGACGGAACCGTGGCTACCGTCGGGCGGCTGTCGGGGGGTGAGGCTTCAGCCTCACCCCGTCTTCGCTCGCCCGCGGAGCGCTCCGGGTAGGCGCGAGAGCGGTGCCAGACTGAAGTCAGGCACCTGGCGGAACCGTGGCTACCGTCGGGCGGCTGTCGGGGGGTGAGGCTTCAGCCTCACCCCGTCTTCGCTCGCCCGCGGAGCGCTCCGAGTAGGCGCGAGAGCGGTGCCAGACTGAAGTCAGGCACCTGACGGTGGGGTGCCCGTCGGGCACCCCCCTACCTTCTGACGAAGACGGCGCGAGCACTCGTGTTCGCGGTCATCGGCACCGCGCAAGTCGGCCTCGTTCCGCGACACGCTCCCGCCCAGTTCCTGAACCTCCAGCCCTTGGTGGGCTGCGCGAACAGCCTGAGCGGCCGGTAGGACGGCACCGGCGACGCGCACCGGCCCGGGCACCGAATCCCCGCGGCCGGCCCGCGGATCGAGCCCCTCCCGGAGACGCGGACACTCAGGCGATACGCGGCGGGCGCGAAGAACGCCGTAGCGCCGGCGGACTGCCCGACCGCAACGGGGCACTGCGAGACACCCGTGCAGGCGCCCGTCCAGCGCACGAGCTTTGCGCCGGGGCTCGGCGTAGGCGTGAGCGTCAGCCGAGTGCCGGCATTCCACGTCGTCGAGCAGCTCTGGGCGCAGTCGAGCCCGGGAACGTCGGCGCCGACCCGTCCCGGCCCCGTGATCGTGAGCGCGAAGGGCGCCTGCCGGTCGAGCTGGACGAGCCACGCAGAGTCCTGAACGTCCCGCCACGATCCAGAGTGGCCGTAGTAGTCGTCACGGCCGGGATCGAGGAGCAGCCCGCTGAGCGGCGTGCCGTCCGTGAACGGGTACATGAGATCGCGGTCGTTGTCGCAGGTGTGCCCGTCGTCCGGCGGCGGGCAGTTGTTCGGGGCGGAGCCCGGCACGGCGCCGAGCGCGTGCAGAAGCTCGTGGGCGACGACCTGGGCAGGCTCGACCCCGGCGCACGACCGGGTGAGGAGAACCGCGAGGCCCGTTCCACCCGAGACCGACGCGCCCACCCCGCAGATCTTCTCGTTGCCGACCGGCCCGTCGTAGTACACGACGTACTTCGTGTGCTGCGACTGGAAGCCGCTCGCTTCGAGTGAGTCCCAGATCAGCTCGAACGGAGACTCCGGCGCTGCGAGCTGATCGGCCGACTGCTGGAGCCGGACGACCGAGAGATCGAGCTGGCTGCCGCACGAGAACTGCGCGAGGTCCGCCCGCGGGGCTCTGGTCGGGTCCTGACCCCGCCACCAGCCGTCGATCGTCTCCCAGTCGGTCTGCATGAGGCTCGCGAAGCTCGAAAGCCGGTTCTGGCCGTCCGACGGGATCGCGTAGATCCAGTGCACGGGATTCCCCGACACGCTGTTCGGCCTCGAGTCGAGCTCCGACGGCGTCCCGCACCAGGTCGCGCTCGTGCGGGCCTTGACGGTCGGGAAGCTTGGCGGCTGACGCCTCCGTGACCATGAGCGTGCGGCGCGCCTGCCTCTGGGAGTCGCTGACGACCTGGCTCAGCCCCGCGGCGAGACCGAGTCCCACGGTGACGATCGCCACGCCGGCGGCGAGGCGGCCGTGCTTCGAGAGTGGGCGCATCTGACGTCCTGGTGTTCGGATTCCCCGCGAGACGCCCCGCACCCTAACGTGGACCGACGCGAATCCGGTGTTACGGGGTGGTGGCGACGACGGTGACGGGCCCCGGCTTCCCCTTCTGCGTCACGCGCACGAAGAGGGAGCGCTGCCCGCAGACGGTGCTCGCGATCCGGCGCCCGCGCGCTCCCGTCGCCGAGCCGCGCCTGAGCACGGTCCTCCGGTTCCCGGCCATGAGCGACACCGCGTGCTGGCCGCCGCGAGGAAGCGTCGCGGTGACGGCGAGCGAGCCGTCGAGGGGCGTCGAGAGCGGGATCCACCAGGACTTGCTCCTCGCGACGGACTTGCGGAAGACGGCTCGCGTCCCTGCCGTCCACGGCTGCAGGACGTCCCGCTCGGCCGCGACGAGCGCGGCCTCGGTCGGGTAGAAGCTCGGCGCGACGACCTGCCAGGTCGCGGTCGTGATCCCGGCCTTGCGCTCGTCCATGAGCCGATACGTCTCCGCCCACGCCTCGCCCGGGTTCTGCGCGTAGTGCTCGCGCTCGTCGCCCGGGTACGCCTCGCCGCGCCCCACGCGCGCGCAGACGTCCGCAGCCGACGCCCAGTGCTTCGGGCCCCAGTCGATTGCCTGCCAGGGCGGGTTCGAGCGGTAGAGGGCGATGTGGTGCCCGTACTCGTGGCGGACGACCTCCTCCGGAGTCGTGCCGTCCGGGAGCACCTCGCCGAGCGCGACCGACCGGTTGCGCGAGTAGCAGCCGAGAGCGCCGCTGCCGCAGACGCTCCGAATCTCGTCGAGCGGCGCGATGTAGGTCGTGAGCTGCGCGAGCTCGGGGCCGTGCGTGAGCTTCACGAGGAACTCGGCCCAGCTCTCGGGCGTGACCTGATCGACCGGGAACGCGTCGGAGACGAGCACGTTCACCGTCTCCCCGGTCGAGGTGACGATCGGGCCGCCGCGCCACGTGATCGGCGCCTGCTGAAGCTTCCTCGGCTCGAGCACGCCGACCCGGTCGGCGACGGTGCGGGCGTACGACGGCTCGTCGAAGGGCTCGACGCTTCCCGAACCGCCCCTGGACCCGACTGCGGCAATCGACGCCGCCGCGGCGAGCGCGATGAGCAAGACGACGGCGAGCGGCCGAAGCGCGCGGGCTTGCCTCACGTTGGCTATATGCGCAGCGGCAGCTGAGGATGGTTTAAGAAAGCCCATTAAGCCACCGTTGCGGAGGGTGCTCAGACGCGGGGACCCGACGACGTGACTGCTTCGCCGGCGTCGTCCGCGAAGCGCTCGAAGTTGTCCCGGAACATCCGCGCGAGCTCACGGGACTTCCGGTCGTACTCATCGGGATCGCGCCACGTCGTGCGCGGGTCGAGCAGCGCGCCGTCCACGCCCTCGGCCCCGACCGGCACCCCGAAGCCGAAGACCGGATCGGTGCGGTACTCGACGCCGTCGAGCTTGCCCGACAGCGCAGCGTCCAGCAGCGCTCTCGTCGCGTGGATGGGCATGCGGCTGCCCTCGCCGAACGGCCCGCCGGTCCAGCCGGTGTTCACGAGCCACACCGTCGCGCCGTGGCGGTCGAGCCGCGAGCCGAGCATGCGCGCGTACACGACCGGCGCCTGGGGCAGGAACGGCGCCCCGAAGCAGGCGGAGAAGGTCGGCTGCGGCTCCGTCACACCGATCTCGGTTCCGGCGAGCTTCGCCGTGAAGCCGGACAGGAACCAGTACAGCGCCTGGTCGCGCGTCAGCCGCGCGATCGGCGGCAGGATCCCGAAGGCGTCCGCCGTCAGGAACACGACCGACCGCGGATGCCCGGCCCGCTTGGTCGGCAGCGCGTTCGCGATCTGCTCGAGCTTGTAGGCGCCGCGCGTGTTCTCGGTCTTCGAGTCGTCGTCGAGATCGAGCACGCCCTGCTCGTCCACGACGACGTTCTCGAGCACGGTCCCGAACGAGCGCGTCGTCTTGTAGATCTCCGGCTCCGCCTCGGCCGAGAGCCGGATCACCTTCGCGTAGCACCCGCCTTCGAGGTTGAAGACGCCTTCGTCGCTCCAGCCATGCTCGTCGTCGCCGAGCAGGTGGCGCGACGGATCGGCGGACAACGTCGTCTTCCCCGTCCCCGAGAGCCCGAAGAAGACCGCGACCGTGCCGTCCTGGTCCACGTTCGCCGAGCAGTGCATCGGGAACACGCCCTCGAGCGGCAGGCGGTCGTTCATGAGCGTGAAGATCGACTTCTTGATCTCGCCCGCGTAGTACGTGCCGCCGATGAGCACCTCCGACCGGCTCGGGTGGAGGATGACGAACGTCTCCGTCCGAGTGCCGTCCTCGTCCGGGTCGGCGATCACCGAGGGCGCGTGCAGGACGAGTGCGTCCGGCTCGATCCGCTCGAGCTCGTCCTCGGTGGGGTCGATGAAGAGCGTCTTCGCGAACAGCGCGTGCCAGGGGCTCTCGGTGACGATGCGGACGGCGATCCGGTGCGCCGGATCGGCCCCGGCGAACGCATCCACGACGTAGACGTCACCCTCACCTAGCCGGGCAGCCACCCTGTCGCGTAGCGCCTCGAACTGCTCCTCCGAGATCGGAGCGTTCACGTCTCCCCAGGCGATGCGGTCCTCCGACCCCGGCTCGTGCACGACGAACTTGTCCTTCGGCGAGCGGCCGGTATGCACGCCCGTGTCGACCACGAGCGGGCCGCCCTCGGCGAGCTGGCCGTCCGCGCGCGCCAGGGCGTGCGTGTAGAGCTGCGAGACCGTCGGGTGCCAGTACACCTCGCCGGCGGCGTCGATGCCGTGGGCGGTCAGCGAGCCGCGACCGGGCACCGTTGCGATCACAGAAGCACCGTCATCTCGTCATACCCCGATTCCCGAAGTCGCATGCTACGCGCCCTCGGCCGGCGCCGACGTGACCTACGACGCGTCTGCGGCCGCGACCGCCGGTGGCTCGACGAAGTCGTCGCTCGCCGCGAGGGCTGCGAAACGGCCGCCGCGGGCGACGAGCTCGGGGTAGGTGCCGATCTCGACCACGCGGCCGCGGTCGAGCACCACGATCTGGTCGGCGTCCTCGACCGTCGAGAGCCGGTGGGCGATCGCGATCGTCGTCCGCCCCTCCGCGAGCCGCTCGAGCGCCTCCTGGACGAGCCGCTCGGTCTGCGTGTCGAGCGACGACGTGGCCTCGTCGAGGACGAGAACCGGAGGGTTGCGCAGGATCGTCCGCGCGATCGCGATCCGCTGCTTCTCGCCGCCCGAGAAGCGGTAGCCGCGCTCGCCGACCACCGTGTCGTAGCCTTCGGGCAGACTCGCGACGAGGTCGTGGATCTGCGCCGCGCGGGCCGCCTCCTCGATCTCCTCGTCGGATGCCTCCGGGTTCGCGAAGCGGAGGTTCTCGCGCACCGTGGCGTGGAAGAGGTACGTCTCCTGCGACACGACGCCGACCGTCGCCGTCAGCGACTCGAAGGTGAGGTCGCGCACGTCCGCCCCGTCGATCGAGACAGTGCCTCTCGTCGCGTCGTAGAGGCGCGCGACGAGGTATGCGCAGGTGGTCTTCCCGGAGCCCGTCTCGCCGACGAGCGCGGTCTTCGTCCCCGGCGGCACGACGAAGCTCACGTCCTGGAGCGTCCACGGGCCGTCCTCGTACCGGAACCAGACCGAGTCGAGGCCGACCTCGCCGCGCGGCCGCTCGATCGTCCGCTCGCCCTCGACGATGTCCACCCGGTGGTCGAGGTACTCGAAGATGCGGTCGAAGAGCGCGAGCGAGCTGTGCACCTCGAGCTGGACCCCGAGCAGCCCGCCGATCGGGAAGAAGAGCCGGGTCTGGAGAGTCGTGAACGCAACGAGCGTGCCGATCGTGATCGTCGCGCTGCCCTGGGCGATGGTGAAGCCGGCGAACCAGTAGACGAGCGCCGGCATGACCGCGAACGACGTCTGGATCGCCGCCATCATCCAGCGGCCGGTCATGCGGCTTCGCACCTCGAGCTCGGCGAGCCGGCCGGACTCGGTCGCGAAGCGCTGCGCGAGGTCGTCGGTGCGGCCCATCGTCTTCCCGAGGAGGATCCCGGACACGGAGAGGGACTCCTGGACGATCGAGGAGACGTCCGCGAGCGAGGCCTGGCGCTCGGCGGTCACCTTCTTCCGCTGCTCGCCGACCCGCCGCGTCAGCCAGACGAAGAGCGGAAGGAGAGCGAGCGAGAACGCGGCCAGCCTCCAGTCGAGGAGCACCATCGCCGCGACCGTGGCGAGCACGGTCGTCACGTTCGCCAGTACCGACGTCGCGGTGGACGTGACGACGGTCTCGATGCCGCCGATGTCGTTCGCGATCCGGCTCTGCACCTCGCCCGTCCGCGTGCGCGTGAAGAACGCGAGGGAGAGGCGCTGGAGGTGACGGTAGACCTGCGTGCGCAGGTCGTGCATCACGCTCTGGCCTACCTGGTTCGAGAGCAGCGTCTGCCAGACGCCGATGACGCCGGTCACGATCGGGATCGCGACCATCCCGGCCACGAGCGCGGTCAGCAGGCCGACGTTCTCCTCCGGGATCGCGACGTCGAGCACCTCTCGGAGGAGGAACGGCGAGACGGCGCCGAGCGCCGCCGAGAAGACGATCAGCACGCAGACGACGCCGAGACGCGCGCGATACGGGCGGAAGAGCTTGACGATCCGGCGGAAGTTCTCCCGCCGGACCGCGGGGTCGGAGGGCCGCTCGGGCGGCGGGTCGGGGCTGAAGCTGTCGAAGCGTCGTCCTGGCACGTCATAAGCGTACGGCGGCGATGGCAGGCGACCGGAGCTGCGCGGCGAAGTCGGCCGGGTGGACACCGGCGCGGCGATCGAGCGCTTTCTCGAGCACGGCGGCTTGTCCGCGGCGACGCGACGGGCGTACGGGTTCGACCTGCGCTCGTTCGCGGCCTGGCTCGAGCGCACCGGCCTCCGGCTCGAGGACGTGGATGCGGCCGTCCTCGCGGACTACGTCGGCGAGCTGGGCCGGGGTCGCGAACGACTTGCTCCTGCGTCGATCTCGAGGCGGCTCGCTGCGATCCGCGCGTGCATCCGCTTCACGTATGGCGCGGCCCGGGTTCCGGACGCCTCGCTCGCGCCGACCCGAGCGCGCCGGCTTCCGGACGCGCCGAAGGAGGGCGAGATCACGGCGCTGCTCGAGGTCGCGGAGGGCGACACGCCGCTCGCGCTCCGGAACCGTGCGCTGCTGGAGCTCCTCTACTCGTGCGGGCTGCGCAGCGCAGAGGTTGTCGGCCTCGATCTCGTCGACGTCGACTTCGAGCGAGAGGTTGTCCACGTGCACGGGAAGGGCGGGAAGGAGCGCGTGGTGCCGCTCGGCGAGGAAGCCGCGCATCACGTCGCCCGCTACCTCCGGGACGGTCGGCCAGAGCTTGCGCGCGGCGCTGTGGACGCCCTCTTCCTCTCCGCGCGCGGCCGCCGGCTCGACACGAGCACCGTCCGTCGCCTCCTGCGGAACCCGCACCGGCTGCGTCACGCGTTCGCCACGCACCTCCTCGAAGGCGGCGCCGACCTGCGGACGATCCAGGAGCTCCTCGGCCACTCGTCGCTGTCGACGACGCAGATCTACAGCCATGTCGACGCGCGCCGCCTCCGCCGCGTGTACGACCGCTCGCACCCGCGCTCGTAGCCGTGTCCGCTGGGGAACGATTGTTCGCCTCTCGGCACGCTTACAGTGCCAGGCACTGTAAGGACGTCCGAGCGGCGCACGCCGCGCAAGGCGCCACCAGCGCTGGAGCTGTGGGCGAAGTGTTCGCGTCTTGGCGCACTTCGGTGCCGGGCTCCTCGCTGCTGCGGCCTTGTCAGGAGGAGGCGGGCCAGCCTCGTTGAATCCGGTTCCGCCGTGTCTCATGCCGACCCCGACGTCGAGCGCTTCCTCCTCTTCCTCGCCGCCCGGCGCTCGCCGCGCACCGTGGACGCCTACCGGAGAGACCTCGCGGCACTCGGCGCCTTTCGTGGAGGGCCGGTCGCCGAGGCTACGGTCGAGGAGCTCGAGCGCTGGGTCGCCGAGATGCGCGCGGCAGGTCTCGCATCGTCGACCATCGCTCGCCGCACGTCCGCGGCACGCACGTACTTCCGCCACCTCGGGCTCGTAGGCGCTCGCGAGGACAACCCTGCGGCAGCGCTCGTCCTGCCAAAACGCGCGCGCCGCCTTCCACGAGCGCTCTCGCCGGGAGAGACCGAGCGCCTCATCGACGCAGCAACGGGCTCGTCACCTCGAACGCTTCGTGACCGCGCGCTCGTGGAGCTTCTCTACGGCGCCGGCCTCCGCGTCTCGGAAGCCGTGGGGCTCGAGAAGGGCGCCGTCGATCTCGAGGCGCGCGTCGTGCGAGCGCTCGGCAAGGGGAGCAAGGAGCGCCTGGTCCCACTCGGCCGCCCCGCTGCCGAGGCCGTTCGCCGCTACCTCGCACTCGGCCGGCCGCACCTCGATCGGCGCTACCGACCGGAGCTCTTCCTGAACGCGCGCGGCGGCCCGCTGACACGCGCAGGAGCCTTCCTCATCCTGAGAAAGCTGGCGGAGAAGGCCGGCCTCGAGCCGACCCGGGTGCACCCCCACCTCCTGCGCCACTCGTTCGCGACGCACCTGCTGGAGGGCGGTGCGGACCTACGGAGCGTCCAGGAGATGCTCGGTCACGCCGACCTCGGCACGACCGAGCGCTACACGCATGTCTCCGACCGCCGGCGGCGCGAGGTCTACTTCAGCGCGCATCCGCACGCGCGGAGGAAGACCTCGCGCCCCGAGGGCGGTCGAGCCTAGTTCGGAATCTTGTTCTCCGTGGCCGTCGGGAACGGATCCAGCGGGACGTCGTAGTACGCGGTGTCGACGTCCGGACCGCCGTTGATCGCGGTGTCCGCCTCGTCGTCGTCGGCATAGATCGTGTCATTGCCCGTCGAGCCGAGGAACTCGTCGGCGCCTGCGCCGCCGATCAGCGTGTCGTTCCCGCCCGCGCCGAGGAGGATGTCGCTGCCGCCTCCCGCATCGAGCAGGTCGTTACCCTCACGGCCCTCGAGCCGGTCGTTCGACGCGCCTCCGTAGAGCTCGTCGCTGCCGTCACCGCCCTCGAGCACGTTGCCCGGGTCGTTCCCTGCACGGAGCACAGCGGTGCCGAGGTAGATGGTCCCCGTCCCGGAGCCTCCGCGGGCGCTCAGGAGGTTCGCGCCGCCGAGCCCGAGCAGCTCGATCCGGGCCGGGAGCGGAGCGAACGTCACGTCCACATCGGCGTCGGCGTTGAGCCCGACTCCGTTGGAGCCGATCCGGAGCGTGTCGTCGCCCGGGGTGCCCCGGACGACCACGACGTCGTTGGCGTCGCCGAGTGACGTCGCGATCTCGATCTCGGAGGTGCCCGTCGACTCGACGGTCGCGCCGGGCGCGAAAGCGCCGCTCGACATGTCGAGCTCGAGCGTCTCGATCGTCCCGCCGGTGCCGGCGATCGAGATCGAGTCGGTGTTCGAAGTCGTGGCTGCGCCGCACGCTGCCGGCGTGGACCCGAAGTGGATCTCGTTGCCGACGACCTTCAGCGTCGCCTGGCCACCGCTCGCGACGACTGCGGAGATCGACTTCGCAGCCGCGTCGTACGTGCAGCCCCCCGGAGGTGGCGGGGGCGGCGGAGGCGGAGGCGGAGGCGGAGGCGGCGGCGGCGGAGGCGGTGGCGGCGGAGGTGGAGGCGGTGGCGGCGGAGGCGGCGAGCCGTCGCCGATCACGGTCTCCACACCGATCGTGCTGGGATCGACGCCGGTGTCGACGTGCGCCGTGTCGATGCCCGACCCGCCGCTGATCGTCGTGTCTGCCTCGTCGTCCTGGGCGAGGATCGTGTCGTCGCCGCCGGTAGCCGTCATGCTGTCGGCGCCGGGGCCTCCGGTGAGGCTGTCGTTCCCGTTGCCGCCGTTCATCGTGTCGGTGCCACCGGCACCGTCGAAGGTGTCGTTGCCGTCCTGCCCGTTCAGGGTGTCGGCAGACGCGCCTCCGTAGAGCTCGTCGTTGCCGGCACCCCCGTCGAGGATGTTGCCGGGATCGTTCCCGGCCCGGAAGACGACCTTGCCGAGGTAGAGAGCGCCGGTCCCGGAGCCGCCCCTCGCCCAGAGGACGTTGGCGCCGCCGAGCCCGAGCACCTCGATCTGGGCCGGCAGCGGAGCGAAGGTGACGTCGAGATCCGTATCCGCATTGAGACCCAGCCCGTTCTGACCCATGCGAATCGTGTCATCACCGGTCGTGCCGCGGACGACGACCACGTCGCTGGCGTCGCCCAGGCTGGTCGCAAGCTCGATGTCGGAGAGGCCGGTCGCCTCCAGCGTCGCGCCGGGCGCGAATGCCCCGCCGGACATGTCGAGCTCGAGCGTCTCGACGGTGCCCGCATTGCCGGCGATCGCGATCGAGTTCGTGTTGGTCGTCGTCGCTGCGCCGCACGGCGGCCGAGCCGAACCAGATCTCCCCGGCCGACACCTCGAGCGTCCTCTGCGAGCCGGCCTCGATCGTCGCCGTGACCGACTTCGACGCCGCGTCATACGCGCACCCGCCGGGAGGCGGAGGCGGAGGCGGCGGGGGTGGCGGTGGAGGTGGAGGCGGAGGCGGCGGCGGAGGAGGAGGCGGCGGCGGGTCGCCGTCGCCGATCCTGTTCTCCACGGCCACCGTGGCCGGGTCGAGGCCCGTGTCGTAGTAGGCGGTGTCGATGCCCGCTCCGCCGTGGATCGACGTGTCCGCCTCGTCGTCCTCGGCGCGCATGATGTCGTTCCCGCTCGACCCGAGGAACGTGTCGGCACCCGGGCCGCCATCGAGGTCGTCGTCCTCGCCGCCGCCGTTGACCGTGTCGTTGCCCGGCCCCGCGGTGACGAGGTCGTTCGCCTCCTGCGCCTGGATGATGTCGTTGCCCATGCCGCCGTCGATGACGTCGGGGTCCGAGCTTCCGCGAAGGAGCGAGTCGTTGCCCGCGCCCCCGGTCAGCGTGATCGGCCCGAGGAAGTGGAGGCCCGCACCGCCCTGGCCGCGCCCGTTGAAGTAGTCGTCGCCGCCGAGCATGTGCGCTTCGAGCTCGAAGATGCCCGGCGCGAACGTGATGTCGACGTCGCCGTCCTGATTCAGCGCCATGCCGAACTGGCCGGGCGCCCAGAAGTCGTTGCCCTCCGTCGCGTGCAGGACGACGCGGTCGGAGGCGTCGCCCAGCGTCGTGTTGAGCTCGATCTCGGAGACGTTGTTGAACTCGGCCGTCGCGCCCGGAGCGAAGATGCCGCCCCGGTGGTCGAGGACGAGCACCTCGGAGCTTCCGGTCTCACCGGCGATGTTGATCGTGTCGGTGTTCGTGGTAGTCGCCGCGCCGCACGCGGTCGGCGACGCCCCGAAGTGGAGCGCACCGCCGACGACGACCAGCGTCGCCTGGCCACCGGCCGCCATCGAGGCGGTCACCGTCTTCGTTCCGCTGTCGTACGAGCACGATTCCGCCGCCGCGGCGGGTCCTACGACCAGCCCGGCGACGAGAGCCGCCGCTGTGACGGCAACTCCTGCAGCGGCAAGCAACCGCCGATGACCACCAACGAGCATCCCATCCCCCTTTGCATCCCCGATTACGACCGCAGTACATGCGGCGACCCCGCTCGGGGTGCCGACTCACGTCGCAGGATAGTGCCAGAAAAGTCGGCAACAACCCCTGGATCGAGGGGTGATCTTAACGTGGATCGCCTATTTCGAGCACCGCGCGCGCCTGCTCTTCGCGGAACGCGCCCAGCCGTGCCTCGAGCCCCTCGTCCGAGCGCGCGAGGATGGCAGCGGCCAGCAAGGCCGCGTTGACAGCCCCCGCCCTGCCGATCGCGACGGTACCGACCGGAATCCCCGCGGGCATCTGGACCGTGGACAGCAGCGAGTCGAGGCCGCCGAGCGCCGTCCCCATCGGCACGCCGAGCACGGGTCGCAGGGTCTTCGACGCGACGACCCCGGCCAGATGGGCGGCACCGCCGGCCGCGGCGACGAACACCTGCGCGCCCCGCGCCTCCACGTCGGCGACGTACTCGTCGAGCGCGTCCGGCGTCCGATGCGCGGAGAGGACGCGAACCTCGTGCGGTATCTCGAGCTTCGCGAGCGTGTCGACTGTGTGCTCCATCGTCTCCCAGTCGGAGCGCGACCCCATGACCACGGCGACGCTAGGCATCACCGCGCGCGCTCCTTCTTCCTGAGTGCGGCCGCGACGACACGGGCCGTCTTGCGGAGCTCGGCATCCTCCTCGTCGGACTCGGCGATGCCCTCGAGGATCTGGATCGTGTCCCGCGCCGGCGTCCCGTTCTTCAGGCAGATGACCGCGAGCCTGCGCACGGCCACGTTCGGATCGCGCGCGACGAGCTCGTGCAGGAGCGGGCGGAAGGAGTTCACGTCGCCCGGGTGGTTGCGCGAGAGGCCCTCGAGGGCGATCAGCGCCGAGCCGCGCGCAGCCGGGCTCTCGTCCTCGAGGCCGCGACGGAGCAGCTCGAGCTTCTGGCGGAACCGGAACTGCGCGATCGCCCGGTAGGCCTGGGCGCGCGTGCGGTAGTCGGCATTGCGCGCCGCGGCCTCGAGCTCGTCGTCCCACGCGGAACGGAGCGACGCGAGCGCGCGCTCGTCTCCGGACTGCGCGAGGGCGTCAGCCTCGGCTGCCGCCTCGGCGAGGTTCATAGCTCGGACAGCGCCCGGGCTTCGGGGCCTACGTAGCGCGCCGCCGGCCTGATGAGCCGGCCGACGCGCTTCTGCTCGAGGATGTGCGCCGACCAGCCGGCCACGCGAGCGCACGCAAACATCGCCGGCGTCAGCTTCGCGGGGATGCCCGCGACGTCGAGGACGACGGCTGCCCAGTACTCGACGTTCGTGGCGAGCACGCGCTCGGGGTGGCGCCGTCCGAGCTCGGCGAGAGCTGCCGCTTCGAGCGCCTTCGCCGCCTCCACGCGAGGCGACCCGAGCTCACCCGCGGTCCGTGCGAGCAGCCGGGCGCGCGGGTCCTCGGCGCGATAGACACGGTGGCCGAAGCCCATGATCCGGTCGCCGCGGTCGAGGAGATCGGACACCCACTTCTCCGGATCGCCGATGGCGGCGGCCTCGTCGATCATCGGGATGACGTGCGCGGGCGCCCCTCCGTGCAGGCGGCCCGAGAGCGTGCCGATGGCGGCCGAGAGCGCCGCTGCCGCGTCTGCGCCGGTCGACGCCGCGATGCGGGCCGTGAACGTAGACGCATTCAGCCCGTGCTCGGCGGTGCAGATCCAATACGTGTCGATCGCCTTCACGTGCGCCGGATCGGCCTCCCCGCGCCAACGCAAGAGGAACTTTTCCGCCGCTGTCGCGCCGGCGGCCACGACGTCGTCGGGGACGGAATCTTCGTGCCCGTCGGCAACACGTGCCGAGCGCGCGACGATCGCCATCACCTGTGCCGAGAGCCGTCCGAGGTCGTCGCGCGCCTGCTCGTCCGAGATGTCCGCAAGCTGACCCAGGCCCCAGACCCCGGACAGCCGCGCGATCTCGGCCTGCGCGTCGGCCGGCGCTCGCCCGGTCAGGCGGGGAGGCTCGTAGCCCTCCGGCTCGGGCATGCCCGGCTCGAGGCTCTCGTCGACGAGGAGGCCCCACACCTTCTCGTACGGCACCTGTCCGACGAGCTCCTCGATGTCGACGCCGCGATATCGCAGCGAGCCGCCTTCGCGGTCGGGCTCCGCGATCTCGGTCTCGACGGCGACGACGCCCTCGAGACCCGGCCTGAAGTCGGTCGTTTCGCTCATCCGCCCCTTTCGGCGACGGACGCTACCTGACGGGGGTTTCGACCGTGCACAGGTACGATCGGCCGCGCTCATGGCCCATCGCGTGACGCTGATCCCCGGAGACGGGACGGGCCCGGAGCTCACCGAGGCGGCTCGGCGCGTCCTCGAAGCGACGGGCGTGGAGTTCGACTGGGACGTGCGCCAGGCCGGCGTCGACGTCATGGAGGAAGCCGGGACGCCGCTCCCCGACGACACGCTCGAGTCGATCAAGCGCAACGCAGTGGCGCTCAAGGGCCCGATCACGACCCCGATCGGCACCGGCTTCCGCTCGGTCAACGTCGCGCTCCGCCACGAGCTCCAGCTCTACGCGTGCGTCCGCCCCTGCAAGTCGTACCCGGGCGTTCGCTCGCGCTACGAGGGCGTGGACGTCGTGGTCGTCCGCGAGAACACCGAGGATCTCTACGCGGGGATCGAATACGAGGCCGGAACCGACAGCGCGCGGCAGGTGATCGAGATGCTGAACGGCCTCCAGCCGAAGC
Source organism: uncultured Actinomycetes bacterium (assembly GCA_963848405.1). Classification (GTDB taxonomy): domain Bacteria; phylum Actinomycetota; class Thermoleophilia; order Gaiellales; family Gaiellaceae; genus GMQP-bins7. Next base: position 271,519 of record CAWKDP010000032.1, read on the forward strand.
AGATCGCTCCGGGCTCCGGCATCTCCGTGAAGCCGATCAGCGAGGACGCCTCGCGCAGGATCATCCGCTTCGCCTTCGACTACGCACGGGAGAACGGCCGGCGCGAGGTCGCGGGCATCACCAAGGCGAACATCATGAAGTTCACCGACGGGCTCTTCCTCTCCGTGTTCCGAGACGTCGCCGCCGAGTATCCGGAGATCGGCTCGCGCGAGGTGCTCGTCGACGCGCTCTGCATGGGGCTCGTGCAGCGGCCCGAGGAGTACGACGTGCTCGTGCTCCCGAACCTCTACGGCGACATCGTCAGCGACATCACCGCCGGGCTCGTCGGCGGGCTCGGGCTCGCGCCCGGCGCGAACATCGGCACCGAGGCCGCCGTCTTCGAGGCGACCCACGGCTCCGCGCCGCGCTACAAGGGCCAGAACAAGGCGAACCCGACGGCGATGATCCTCTCCGGGAAGCTCATGCTCGATCACCTCGGCGAGCGCGACGCCGCTCGACGGCTCGAGCAGGCCGTCGCGGCGGTCATCGCCGAGGGCGCGCGCGTCACGTACGACCTGAAGCCCACGAGGGACGATCCGAGTGCGGTCGGCACGTCGGAGTACGCAGACGCCATCATTTCCAGGCTCGGCTAGAGAAACGGAGAGAGCATGCGGACGAAGGTGACGGTGGTGGGCGCGGGGAACGTCGGCGCGACGTGCGCGCAGGAGATCGCGCGGCGCGACTACGCGGACGTCGTCCTCGTCGACATCATCCCGAGCTTTCCGCAGGGCAAGGCGCTCGACATGAACCAGGCGGGCTCCGTGCTCGACTACGAGCCCCGCATCGTGGGCACGAACGGCTACGACGAGACGGCGGACTCCGAGGTCGTGGTCATCACCGCCGGGCGGCCGCGCGCGCCCGGAATGAGCCGGGACGACCTCGTGGCGACGAACGAGGCCATCGTCACGGCGGTGACGCGGGAGGCGATGAAGCGCTCGCCGAAGGCGATCCTCGTCGTCGTCTCGAATCCGCTCGACGCCATGTGCCATGTCGCGCGAGCTGTCTCACGCTTCCCGAAGCGCCGCGTCGTCGGCATGGCCGGGATACTCGACACCGCCCGCTTCTCGGCGTTCATCGCCCAGGAGCTCGAGGTCTCGGTGCAGGACGTGACCGCGATGGTGCTGGGCGGCCACGGCGACCAGATGGTGCCGGTCGTCTCGGCGACCACCGTCGGCGGCATCCCGCTCGCCGAGCTCGTCTCCAAGCCGAGGCTCCGGAAGCTCGTCGAGCGCACCCGCTTCGGCGGCGGTGAGCTCGTGAACCTCCTCGGCACGTCGGCGTGGTACGCGCCGGGTGCCGCGGCGGCGCAGATGGTGGACGCGATCTGCCTCGACCAGAAGCGCGTCCTGCCGTGCACCGCGTACCTTGAGGGCGAGTACGGCATCCGCGGCCTGTACATGGGCGTACCGGTGAAGCTCGGCGCGGGCGGGGTCGAGGAGATCCAGAGGCTGAAGCTGACGCCGGACGAGAAGAAGATGCTCCGTACCTCCGCCGCCGCGGTGCGCGAGGTCGTGTCGATCCTCAAGAGGTCGTAGGCGGGGCCCACCCGCCGCGCTGACACGTGGATCTCGAGCTGAGTGGCAGGACCGCCGTAGTCTGCGGCGGCTCCGCGGGGATCGGCCTCGGCATCGCCGAGGCACTCGCTGACGAGGGCGCGAATCTCGTGCTCTTCGCGCGCCGCGCAGACGTGCTCGAGCGCGGGGCCGAGCGGCTGGGGGCGGTCGCGGTTGCCGGCGACGTCAGCGTCGCGGACGATCTCGAACGGCTCGTCGAGACCGCGGTCTCTTCCTACGGCGGCATCGACATCGTCGTCAACAACTCGGGTGGGCCACCGAGAACCACCGCGCTGGAGCTGAGCGAAGACTCGGTCCTGGACGCAGTGCAGCTCATGCTCGTCTCGGCAATCCGGCTCACGTCGCTCTGCCTGCCGCACCTCGAGCGGAGCAAGGGCGGGCGGGTCGTCAACGTCACCTCGAGCACGGTTCGCGAGCCGGTGGACAACCTCGCGCTCTCGAACGCGGTCCGGCCCGGGGTCGTCGGCTGGGCGAAGACGCTGGCGCGGGAGCTCGGCCCGAAGGGGATCACCGTGAACTCGATCGCCCCCGGCCGGATCGACACGGCCCGCGTCCGTGAGGTCTACCCGGACGGGCCGACCGAGGCAGACCTCGCGTCGATCCCTCTGCGCAGGCTCGGCACCCCGCGCGAGATCGGCGACCTAGTCGCGTTCCTCTGCTCGGATCGCGCGGCCTACATCACCGGCACCCTGATCGCGGTCGACGGCGGACTCGCCCGCGGGCTCTAGTGCGCTTCCGCTACGTCGCAGTCCTGCTCGTCCTGCTCGTCGTCGCGACGGGCGCGCTCTACACGGTTCCCGCAGACGACTTCATCTTCACGCCGGGTCAGGCGAGGCCGCTGGCCGAGAAGGTCAAAGTCGCAGGCGCCCACCCCGCGCGCGGCGAGGTCTTCTACGTGGACGTGTTCGTGCGTCGGGCGACGCTGCTCGAGCGGCTCCTTCCGTTCACGCAGCCCGAGGGATCGGATGTGGTCCCCGAGCACGCCGTGCTCCCGACGGGTACGACAGAGGCAGAGCGCGATCGCCAGAACGCCGAGGCCATGCAGGAGTCCGAACGGATCGCGTCGGCTGTCGCGCTCCAGGCCCTCGGCTACGACGTCGCCGTGAAGCCGACCGGAGCCCGAGTCGTCGGAGTCGCCTCGGACGTGCCCGCGGCAGCCAAGCTCGAGGCATTCGACGTGATCGTGGGCGTCGACGGCGTACCGGTCGAGACGACGGACGAGCTGCGGAAGCAGATCGGACTGCGCGGCCCGGGAGACCCGGTGCGCCTCACGATCGAGCGCGGGGACGAGAAGCTGGACGTGACCGTCCGCACGGTCGCCGACCCGACGGCACGCACGCGTCCGATCGTCGGCATCGAAGTCGGGCAACGCGCCGACATCGACCTTCCGATCGACGTGGACATCGATCTCGGCGACGTCGGCGGTCCGTCGGCGGGGCTTCCGTTCGCGCTCGAGATCGCGCGCATGCTCGGAAAGGACGTCACGCACGGGTGTGACGTCGCGGCGACCGGCGAGCTCGCGCTCGACGGGTCCGTCGTGCAGGTCGGCGGGCTGAGGCAGAAGACGGTCGGCGCGCGCAAGACGGGTGTGGATGTCTTCCTCGTCCCCGTTGGGGAGAACGCCGAAGTCGCCCGCAAGTACGCGAAAGAGCTACCGGTCATCCCTGTGGAGAGTTTTCAACAGGCGTTGCAGAAGCTGGCAACTAGCGACCTGAAGTGCTGAATTTGCAGGGCTTTTCTGCGGACCTGACAACAGGCGCAAATTGCGGCGAATTCCTCTCCGCAGCCCCTTGTGGGCCCCCGACCACGGCCAGGACAATGCAACCTTGCCGATGGGACACGACCGCCGCGGACACCGCTCTTGAAACGCGCGAAGGCGACCTGCGACGACTGCTACTTCCGGCGCGCGGGGCTCTGCGCTCTCCCCGGAAACGTGCCCTGCCCCACCTATCGACTCGCTGTGGAAGGCACGCTCGCGCCGCCGCCACAGCCCCGGCTCGTCGCGCGCCAGCTGTCCGGCGTGACGGTCGCGCACGCGGCAGCCTAAGATCGCGCCACATGGAAGCGCAAGGTCAGCCGCCTGGCGCTCCGCAGGCGAAGCGCGACACGCCCTGGACGCAGATCGTCATCGGAGTCGCTGCGGTGTACGCGGTCATCGTCGCCATCCTCAACTCGGATCGCGTCAAGGTCGACTTCCTCTTCTTCTCCGCGAACATCCGGCTGCTCGTCCTCATATTCCTCTGCCTCGCGCTCGGATTCGTCGTGGGGTTCTTCTTCGACCGCTGGCGCAGGTCGAGGTAGCGCGGGCTCCCTTACGAGGTCGCTGCGAGCAACGCGCTAAGCCTTCCGATCCCGTCGGCGATCCGCTCGGGCGGCTCGTAGCTGAACGCCAGCCGTGCACTGCTCGCGCCGAGCCCGGCGGCCTCGCGCGGGAAGAAGTCGCTGCCGCGGACGAACGCCACGTCCTCGCCCGCGGCCCGCTCGGCCAGGTCCGCGGCGTCGATCCCAGGCCCCAGGTCGAGCCAGACGAAGTACCCGCCCTGCGGGCGACTCCAGGCGGCGTTGGGAAAGCCGGCCGCGAGCGCTTCGAGCATCGCGTCGCGGCGATCCCGCAGGCCCGCGCGGACGCGCTCGAGATTGGGCTCGAAGCGCCCCTGGTCGATGAACTCGGCGATCGTCGCCTGCGTGAAGAACGGAGGCGAGATGTAGGTCGAGCTCGCGCGCTCCTCGAAGGAGCCCGAATCGTCCGCGGGAAGGACGAAGTACCCCGTGCGAAGCCCCGGCGCGACCGTCTTCGAGAAGGACGACGTATACGTCACGAGCTCGCCACCCTCCAGCTCGTGCAGGGTCGTCGGCGGCTCGCCCTCGTAGCGGACGAGGCCGTACGGGTCGTCCTCGAGGACGGGAAGCCCGTGGCGCGCCACGACCTCGGCGATGCGGCGGCGGCGGTCGGCGCTGAGCGTGCGCCCGCTCGGGTTCTGAAAGGTCGGGATCGTGTACAGGAACGAGGGCGCGTCCGAACGCGACCCCAGCTCGTCCTCGAGCGCGTCGGGATCGAGCCCCTCGTCGTCCATCGCAAGCGGGACGATCTCGGCCCCTTCCCGCGCGAGGATCTTCAGCGGACGGTCGTAACTCGGGCCCTCGACGAGGACGCGGCCCGGCCTCCGTTCGAGGAGCTCGCCCGCATAGAGCACGAACCCGAGCAGCCCGCCGACGGTGAGCACGACGCGCTCGGGAGCGACGCCGTGGCGCGCGCCGACCCACTCCCGGAGCGGGGCGTAGCCGCCACCGGGCCCGTACGAGAAGACGCTCGCACCCTCCCGGAGCGCGACCGCGTGCGCGCAGTCGGCGAGCTCCTCTGCGGGTATGAGCTCCGGGGCGGGCGCGCCACGGGCGAAAGAGATCGCCGACACGTCCGCGAGACTATCCATCGGAACGCGCAATGGTCCAGACTGCTCGATTGCCCGCCAGATGACGACGACCGAAAGCCACCCGGCGACCGACAGGAGCTCCGCGGCGAGCCGCCGCCGCTCTCGCCTGCGCATGGCACCCGAGCTGATCCGCACCGTGGGTGTGCGTGGCGTCGTCGCGAAGGTACTCGGCCACACGGTGTACCGACGAGTCGTCGTCGCCGGAGCCGACATCAATCGCGAGTACGCGGAGCCTCCCTGCGACGTCGAGATGACGATCAAGAGGCTCACCCCCGACGAAGTGGGCGCGTACGCCGCCTTCGCCCCCAACTCGGACGCGAAGACCGTCGAGCGGCGGCTGGCTGCGGGATCGCGCATCTATGCAGCTTGGTCGGACGGCCGCATCGTCGGTGCCGGCTGGCTCGAACTCGAGGAGGCTCTGTTCGACGCGGTCGGCGCCCGGGTGCCGATCGGCGAGAAGGTCGTCTACGCCAGAGGGGCGTACACCGTCCCCGAGCTGCGCGGCCGCAACATCGCCACGGTCGGCTATGTCACTGCGTTGCGACTGCTCCGCGATGAAGGCTTCGAGCGCGCGGTGGGCTTCGTCCTCCCGGAGAGCCGCAGCAGCATCGGCCCGGTCGACAAGGCGGGGCTCGAGCGCCTCGGTTCTCTCGGCTGGTTCGGACTCGGGCAGTTCAGGCTGTACTTCTTCAAGCCGAGGCACGGGAAGATGCGGCTCATGCCCCGCCGCCGCCGCGGTCGCAAGCCGGTGGACCTCGACCTCGACCTGAGCTAGCCGAGGCCGGCGACGAGCTCTGCCGTCTCGGTGGGCGTGGTGCCCACCCGGATGCCGCGCGCCTCGAGCGCATCCTTCTTCGCCTGAGCCGTGCCCGCGGAGCCGGAGATGATCGCCCCCGCGTGGCCCATCGTCTTTCCCGGCGGCGCGGTGAACCCCGCGATGTAGGCGACGACGGGCTTGGACATCTCCGCCTCGATGTAGGAGGCAGCCTTCTCCTCCTCGTTGCCGCCGATCTCGCCCACCATCACCACGCGCTCGGTCTGCGCGTCGGCCTCGAAGAGGGACAGGATCTCCACGAACGAGGAGCCGACGACCGGATCCCCGCCGATGCCCACGATCGTCGAGTTCCCGAGCCCGAGCTGGGTGAGCTCGTGCCCGATCTGGTACGTGAGCGTGCCCGAGCGCGAGACGAGCCCGATCGCGCCCTCGCTGAAGATCTCGGCGGGGATGATCCCTACGTTCGCCTTGCCCGGCGAGAGCGCACCCGGGCAGTTCGGCCCGATCATCGTCACGCCGCGGCCGTGGATGTACGCGTGGATCCGGAGCATCTCGTGCGCCGGCACGCCTTCGGTGATGCAGATGATCGTGGCGATGGCCGCGTCCACCGCCTCGTACACCGCGTCGGCGGCAAACGGCGCGGGGACGAAGACCATGGACGTGTTGGCGCCGGTCTCCGCGACCGCCGCCGCCACCGTGTCGAAGACGGGGACGCCGTCGACGTCCTGTCCGCCCTTCCCGGGCGTGACCCCCGCGACGAGCTGCGTGCCGTAGCCCCTGTTGCGCAGGCCGTGGAAGCGCCCCTCCGAGCCGGTCAGGCCCTGCACGAGGAGCCGCGTCTCGGTATCGACGAGGATCGCCATGGTCAGCCCGCCAGCTCGACCGCGCGCCGCGCGCCGTCCAGCATCGTCGCCTCGACATGGAGATTCGGCGGTGCGGCCTCGGTCAGCAGGCGCCTGCCCTCCTCCGCATTCGTGCCGTCGAGCCGTACGACGATCGGATCCTCGATCGCCATCTGCCCGAGCGCCTGGAGGATCCCGCGTGCGACCTCGTCGCAGCGCGTGATGCCGCCGAAGATGTTGAAGAAGATGGCGCGCACCTGCTCGTCGCTCGTGATGACGCCGAGCGCGTCGACGACCCCCTGCGCGTCTCCGCCGCCCCCGAGGTCGCAGAAGTTCGCCGGACGGCCGCCGACGAACGTGACGACGTCGACGGTGGACATCGTCAGCCCGGCCCCGTTCCCGAGCACGCCGACGTCGCCGTCGAGCTTCACGTACGTGACGCCCTTCTCGCGCGCCATGCGTTCGAGGGGGTCGAGATCGGCGACGTCGCGCATCTCGGCGATCTCCGGGTGCCTGAACAGCGCATTGTCGTCGACCGTGAACTTCGAGTCGAGCGCGCGCACCTCGCCGTCGGGCGTGACGATGAGCGGGTTGATCTCGCACAGCATGGCGTCACAGCCGACGAAGGCCTCGTAGAGCTTCCCGACGATCGCAGCGATCTGCTTCTGCTCGGCGGGGTCCGCGATGCCGGCCTCGTAGACGAGGCGCCGGGCCTGCCATGGATGGTGGCCCTCGAGGGGGTCGACGTGGAGCCGCACGAGCGCCTCGGGCTTCGTCGCGGCGACCTCCTCGATGTCCACTCCACCCTCGGTCGTGAACATGAAGAGCGGCTTCTTCGCGCCGCGGTCGAACGTGAGCGAGAGGTAGTACTCGCGCTCGATGTCGGACGAACGCTCGATCCAGAGCTTCTTGACGACATGCCCGCGGATGTCGAGGCCGAGGATCGCGTCCGCGTGCGCTTCCGCCTCTTCGGGTGAGGAGGCGAGCTTGATCCCGCCCGCTTTCCCGCGCCCGCCCGTGAGCACCTGCGCCTTGACGACCACCGGACCGACGAGCTCCTCGGCAGCCTTCGCGGCGTCGGCGGGGGTCAGCGCGAGCCGCCCTTCCGACACGGGGATCCCGTACCGCGCGAACAGCTCTTTCCCCTGGTACTCGTAGAGGTCCAAGGCGCGCGCGAGTGTACTAGAGGGCTCCGGAGACGAGGCGGCTGTACACGCGAGCGTGTGCGAGCATGAGCCGATGCGCCGCAGCACGGCACTCGTCCTCGTGGTCCTCGGCGCTGCCCTCGCCGGCTTCGTCTTCTCCTCGAACGCCGTACGGTCGAACGACGACGAGTCTCCGCCGGAGACGAGCGTCGCTGCAGGGCCGCAGACGACGGATCTCCGCTGGCGCGAGACCTTCGGGCCGGCCGGCCAGGAGCTCGTGTTCGAGGTCGAGCGCTTCCAGGTGCTCGAGCGCAGCTGGAAGGCGTGGCTGCGGGTGACGAACAACACGTCCGTCGCGTACGAGGTGGGGGACCCGCGCGCGACGCTCGACCGCAGCTTCGGCCTCATGCTCTTCGAGACCGGCGACATCGAGGAGCTCGAGAGGCGAAACAGCGAGCAGACGCTGCCGGCGATCCGCCAGGCGAAGCGCTACGAGCCGAGCCTGCCGAAGATCCTCGAGCCGAAGGCGACCTGGAGCGGCGTCATCTCGGCTCCCGGCCCGCTCGTGGCGGGCAGCTGGGTGCGCGTGGTCTTCGGGACGCTCATCGCAATCGGCTCGACGAACGACGTCCTCTCCGACAATGTCGTCTGGATCACCGATCGCGCGTACCACCTGCAGCGCTGAGCCCTCACGAAACCGGGCGGATGAGGCAGATCACCTGGCCGCTCGCGATCTGCTCGCCGACGGCGGCGCGGAGCTCGGACACGACGCCGTCCACGTGCGCGACGATCGGGTTCTCCATCTTCATCGCCTCGACGACGCAGATCACGGCGCCGGCCTCGACGTCGTCGCCGTCGGCGACCTCGACCGCCAGCAGCGTGCCCTGCATCGGGCTCACGACGGCGTCCGTCCCGGCGCCCGTGAGCCCCTTCGCGCGCTCGCGGTGCCGACGGGCGGACTCGGTCCACGGCGCCTCGGGCGTCTGAATCCGGACCTCGTGGAGGCGGCCGTCGAGCTCGACCGAGAGAACACGGCTCCGGGTACCTACACCATCGGTCGAGGCAGTTGAGCCGCGCCAGACCTCCGGACGGGCCTCGTCGAGCTCCTGCGCGCGCCGAGCGAGCTCCTCCGACTCGACGACGCCGGCGCACGTCTCGCCGCGTACGAAGCACGGCGTCTCGAGCAGTGCGCGGTGGAACGAGACGAGCGTCGTCGGGCCCTCGATCACGTACTCCTCGAGCGCGCGCAGCATCCGCCGCCGCGCATGCTCACGGTCCACGTCGTGGACTATCAGCTTCGCGACGAGCGGGTCGTACAGCTCCGAGACCTCGTCGCCAGGGCGGATCGCCGAGTCGACGCGGATGCCGATCCCCCCGGGCTCGCGGTACGCGGTGATCCGACCCGGGCTCGGGAGAAAGCCGCGTGCGGGGTCCTCGGCGTTGATCCGGCACTCGATCGCGTGCCCGCGGAGGACGACGTCCTCCTGGCGGATGTCGAGCTCGCGTCCCGCGGCGATCAGGATCTGCTCCCGCACGAGGTCCAGGCCGGTGACCGCCTCGGTGACCGTGTGCTCGACCTGGATCCGCGTGTTCATCTCGAGGAAGTAGTACGAGCCGCCGGCCGCGAGGAGGCCTTCGACTGTGCCCGCCGAGCGGTATCCGACCGCTGCGGCCGCATCCACGGCGACGCGGCCGATCTGCGCGCGGAGCTCCGGGTCGACCGCCGGCGACGGTGTCTCCTCGACGAGCTTCTGATGGCGTCGCTGGATCGTGCAGTCGCGCTCGCCGAGGTGGATCACGTTGCCGTGCGCGTCCGCGAGCACCTGCACCTCGACATGACGCGGGTCCTCGAGGTAGCGCTCGACGTAGACGGCAGGGTCGGCGAAGTACGCCTCGCCCTCGCGCCGCGCCGAGTGGAACGCCCGCTCGACGTCCTCCTCGGCGAGGACGACCTTGAGGCCCTTCCCTCCCCCGCCCGACGAGGCCTTGATCGCAACCGGAAAGCCGATCTCGGCGGCGACCGCGAGCACGTCGGCCACGGTCTCGGCCGGCTCGGTCGCGCCGGGCACGATCGGGACGCCCGCCTCGCGCATCCGCTCGCGCGCGGCGATCTTGGAGCCCATGGTCTCGATCGCGTCCGGCGGCGGGCCGATCCACGCCAGCCCCGCCTCCTCGACCGCTCGCGCGAACGATGCGTTCTCGGCGAGGAAGCCGTAGCCCGGATGGATCGCCTGCGCGCCGGAGCGCCGGGCGGTCTCGATGATTCGGTCGCCGCGCAGGTAGCTCTCGGCAGCCGGGCCCGGCCCGAGGAGGTACGCCTCGTCTGCCACCGCGACGTGAAGGGCATCTCGGTCCGGCTCGGAGTAGACCGCGACAGCTTCGATTCCGAGCTCGTGGAGGGTGCGGAAGACGCGGACGGCGATCTCTCCGCGGTTGGCCACGAGCACCTTCGAGAACAGCTGCATGGGAGGCGTATTCTCCCCAACGGTGACTCTCGCGGATCAGCTCACGGTGCTCCGGGCGGCCGCGGTCCCGGTCGTCGTCCTCCTCTACGCCTGGGACTTCGAGAATCACGCGTACTGGGCGACGACGGTCTTCGTCGTCGCGATGGCGACGGACCAGATCGACGGCTGGCTCGCGCGCCGGCAGGGGACGAGCTCGCCACTCGGCAAGCTGCTCGACCCCGTGGCCGACAAGGTCCTCGTCCTGGCGGCGCTCGTGATGCTGATCGGAGAGGGGGTCGCGCCCGCCTGGATGGTCGCGTTGATCGTCGTGCGCGAGATCCTCGTCTCGGGCCTTCGGCTGGCGGCGCTCGAGCGCGGTGTCGTCCTCGGCGCGCGCGATCTCGGCCGGATGAAGACCTGGGCGCAGGCGCTCGCCGCGGCGATCGCCGGCTACGCGGCCGCCGGCGCCTGGAGCGAGGACATCGCCTGGTGGGCGCTGCTGGTCGCGCTCGCCGCGACCTGGGTCTCGGGGCTCGACTACGCGCGCGTCGCGCCGCGCGTGCTTCGCGGCGAGCGCGCGTAGCCGTCCGCGGACGGCTCGCAGTCCACCGCCTCCTCCGCAGCGGCCTGCTGCCAGGCGCCTCGGTACTGCGCAGGCGCCTCGTCGAGCGGTATCCCTGCTTCGGCGAGGGCTCGTTCGAGCGCGAGGCGCTCGTCATCGGGCAGCGGCGGTCTCGTGTCGAGCGGCACGGGCTCAGCCTAGAAGAGAGGCGTGCTCTAGCTGAAGTAGGCGCGCGCCCGTCGCCTTGAACGACGCGACCACGACTTCACCCTCGCGGAGGCCGAGTCGCTCGGCCGAGCGTGCGGTGATCTCCGCCGTCAGCGGCCCGATGCGGACGCGGGTCCGATTGCCGAGCGGCACCAGCGAGGCGATCGGGGCCCGCACGTGGTTGACCGCCGAGTCGTCCGGCGCCTCGCGCGCGACGGACACCTCCCACGGGTAGACGGCGAGAGTCACGCGGCCGTGTCCGGGATCGACCGTGTAAGCGGTGAACCCGGCCTCGAGCGCCACGGCCGTGAGCCCGTCCGGGCCGTGCGAGGCCACGCCCCGAAGCACGTTGGCGCCCGTGAACCCCGCCACGAACGCATCGGCCGGGGCAGCGACGAGCTCGGACGGCCCGGCGACCTGGAGGATTCGCCCGTCGACGAGGACGCCGACACGGTCTGCGAGGGCGGCCGCGTCGTCGAAGTCGTGCGTCACGATCAGCGTCGGCAGCGACAGCTCCTGGAGGAGCTCCCGTAGCTCGGAGCGGACGTGCGCGCGGGTGTAGGCATCGAGGGCCGACAGCGGCTCGTCGAGCAGGAGAACGGCCGGGTCACGCGCGAGCGCTCGCGCGAGCGCGACGCGCTGGCGCTCTCCGCCCGAGATCGCCGTCGGCCGGGTATCGGCCAGGTGCGCGATCCGGAAGCGCTCGAGCAGATCGGCCGCACGCGCACGCCCTCCGAACTCGACGTTGGCGCGGACGCTCAGGTGCGGAAAGAGCGCGTACTCCTGGAACACGAGACCGACTCGACGGCGCTCGGGGGGAAGGTCGATCCCGCGCAACGTGTCCAGCCACCGCTCGTCACCGAGCCGGACGACGCCGAGGTCCGGCCGCAGGAGCCCGGCGACGGCGCGGAGCACGCTCGACTTGCCGGCGCCCGACGGCCCGACGAGCGCGACGGTCTCCGCGCCGAGCTCGAGCCCTAGCGCGAGCCGGAAGGAGCGAAGACCGTGATCGAGGTCGAGCTCGAGCGTCTCCATGCGGGGATGAGCTTCGCGAGGAAGAGGACGAGGGCGCTGACGAGCACGAGCAGCGCCCCAATGGCGAGCGCCTGATCGAAGTCGACGTCGAACGCCTGGTAGACGGCGAGCGACAACGTCTGCGTGATGCCCTGGAACGAGCCGGCGAACATGATCGTCGCGCCGAACTCGCCGAGCCCGCGTGCGAACGCGAGCGCGAGGCCCGCGCCGAGCCCTCCTGCGGCGAGCGGCAGCGCGACGCGGGCGAACGTGCGCGCAGGCCCCGCGCCGAGCGTGCGCGAGGCCGCCACGAGGTCGGGATCGACGGCCTCGAACGCGGCCACGGCGGTTCGCACGTAGAAGGGGCTGGCGACGTACGTGACCGCGAGCACGACGGCGACCTTCGTGAACGCGACGTCGATGCCGAGCGCGTAGAACGTCCGCCCGAGCAGCTCGAAGCGCCCGAACGCCGCCAACAGGCCGATGCCCGCCACTGCGGGGGGCAGGACGAGCGGTATCTCGACGAGGGTCACGAGCAGCGCCCGCCCGCGGAAGCTCCGAGTGGCGAGCAGATACGCGGTCGGCGTCCCGAAGAGCACGATGAGCGCCATCGCGATCAGATTCGTCTCGGCGGTCACGCGGAGCGCGTCCACTGCGACCTCGCTCGTGATGCCGTCGAGGAACTCGCGGAAGGTCAGCTCTCCGAAGATCGCGACGATCGGGATCAGCAGGAAGACGATCGAGACGACTGCGGCCGCGGCGAGGGCAGCCGCGAAGGGCGTCGGCCTCACGGGAGCCCGAAGCGCGCCGCGCGCAGCTGGCGGCGGCCGTCGGGGCCGAGCACCGCGATCACGAAGTCCTGTGCCGCCTCGATGTCCGCCGGCTCGGCCGCGATCGCCAGCTCGTACACGACGGTGGGCTGCGCGCGCTCGGGGATCCGGATCGCGCGGACGCGGGAGGCGACGGGGGCAACGTCGGTCAGGTAGACGAAGCCCGCGTCAGCCTGCCCGAGGGCAACCTTGCCGACGATTCCTTTCACGTCCGGCTCGAGGCTCACCGTCTTCTTCAGCACGCGCAGCAGCCCGAGCCGTTTCAGGACCTCGCGCGTGTACAGGCCGATCGGCACCTTCGGGCCTGCGACGACCAGCTTGAGCTTCGGGCGCTTAGCCAGGTCGGTGACGCTCTTGACCTTCGCCGGGTTCGAGCGAGGGACGATGATCACCAACGAGTTCGTCGCGAACGCGACCGGCTTACGGGTCAGGCTCTCGCGATGGAGCGCCTGGGTGTAGACGGGGCTCGCCGAGAGATACACGTCGAAGGGCGCTCCGCGGCGGACCTGCTCGGCGAGCGAGTTCGAGCTCCCGAACGAGTATGTCGCCTCCGGCGCGATCCGCGGAAGCACCTCGGTTAGCGACGCTGCTGCGAGGACGACCGGGCGAGCGGCAGCGCTTTCCTCCCGCGCGGGCGCCGCGAGACCGAGGGCGGTCGCTGTCGCAGCTGCGAGTGCGACCAGAGTGCAGGCGACGACGAGCCGCACGCTCACCGTTCGACCATCACGCTCGTCGCCTTGACGACGCCGGCCGCGCTCATTCCCGGCTCCAGCGCAAGCTCCTCCGCCGACTCGCGGGTGATGATCGCGACGACGCGGGCGGGCTCGGTGAGGTCGATCTCGACCTTCGCCAGCAGGCTGTCGAGCTCGACCGAGCGCACGACGCCGCGGAAGCGGTTGCGGGCGGAGAAGACCTCCGATCCCTCCCCTCCGCGCAGCCTCTCGACCTCGGACGCGGGCACGATGCGCCGATTCGCCGCGTCACGCTTGACACGGATGCGGCCGGCCCGGTCCCACCGCCGCAGCGTGTCGAGTGAGATCCCGAGCGCTCGGGCCGCCTCGGCCGCCGTGTAGCTCTGCTTAGGCATTGCCTAGGAGATATATCATGCCGCGCGTGCAGGTCAAGCGGTGCGACGACCCGGCCGCGTTCCTCGGCGCGGCGGGACCGCTCCTGCTCGCCGACGAGGCGCGGCACAACCTCATGCTCGGGATCGCCGGCAGCCTGCGCGATCACCCGGGCCTGTACCTCGAGTTCCGCGGCTGGCTCGTCCAAGACGACGGGCAGGTCGTGGCCGCAGCGCTCCAGACTCCGCCCTACAACCTCGCGCTCGCGCGGCCGACGGCGGAAGGTGGAATCGAGGCGCTCGCGGACGCGATCCGGGACGAACGGGTCGAGCTTCCGGGCGTGACCGCGGCGGTACCGGAGGTCGAGGAGTTCGCCGACGCCTGGGTCGGCGAGGCGGGTCTCGAGCGCCGGGCCCGGATGAAGCAGCGGATCTACCGGCTGACCGAGGTGCGCCCCGTGCACGGCGTCCGCGGGCGGCCACGCTCGGCGACGGCCGAGGATCGGGGGCTCCTGCTCGACTGGGTGCACGCTTTCGCGGACGAGAGCTTCGAGGACGTCGACGCACACGCTGCAGAGCGTCAGGTGGAAGCTCGGCTCGAGCGCAGGACCGGAGGGTTCTCGTTGTGGGAGGACGAGGAGCCCGTGTCGCTCGTCGGCTGGGGCGGCGAGACGCCGAACGGCGTCCGCATCGGGCCGGTCTACACGCCGCCCGAGAAGCGTCGGCGCGGGTACGCGAGCGCGCTGACGGCCTGGGTCTCGGCCGAGCTGCTCGCCGCCGGGCGGCGTTTCTGCTTCCTCTACACGGACCTCGAGAACCCGACCTCGAACCGGATCTACAGCGAGATCGGGTACGAGCCCGTGTGCGACTCCGTGGACTACGCGTTCGTTGCGCGTGGACCGGCTACGTGAGCGACGAGCTGCGACCCCTCTGGAACTTCGGCGACCTCGACGCGACGGAGCGCCGCTTCGAGGAGCGCCTGCGGGTCGAGCCAGACGTCGGCGTACGCGCGGAGCTGCTCACCCAGCTCGCGCGGGTCGCCGGCCTGCGAGGCGACTTCGAGCACGGCGAGGAGCGGCTGCGCGAGGCGGAGGCGCTGGCCGGGTCCAGCACGCGCGCCGCCATCCGGATCGACCTCGAGCGCGGACGGCTCCTGCGCTCTAGCGGCGACTCCGAGGCTGCGATGCCGCTGTTCGTGCGGGCGACCGAGCAGGCAGCCGAGCAGGGGGAGCTCTTCATCGCCGCCGATGCCGCGCACATGGCGGCGATTGCCGCGCCGAGCCGCGAGGAGCGGCTCGTGTGGACCGAGCGCGGGATCGAGCTAGCCGAGTCCGGCGACGGCGACGGCCGCTACTGGATCGGGCCGCTGCTGAACAACCTCGGCTGGGACCGGTTCGAGGCGGCCGAGTACGACGACGCGCTCGAGACGTTCAGGCGCGCGCTCGAGCACCGCGAGCAGGATCCGGACAACCAGGAGGCGATCGCATTCGGCCGGTACGCGGTCGCGAGAGCGCTCCAGGCGCTCCGCCGACACGACGAGGCCGCAGCGGAGCTCGAGCTCGCGATCGCCTGGACGGAGTCGGAGGGAGCGCCCGACGGCTGGTACCACGAGGCGCTCGCGGAGAGCTCCGCGGCGCTCGGCCGCGACGACGACGCAAGGAGCAACTCCCGGCTCGCGCTCTCCCTCCTCCCCGAAGCGGACCCGTCCTTCGAGGAGGACACGGAGCGCGTCGCCCGGCTCCGCGACCTCGCAGGCGGCTAGATGGTTGATCGGAAAATGGCGCGCCGCCGGGGGCGGTCACGACCAAGCCGGGCGCCGCACTCGTGCGCCGTGCAGGCTAGAAGCCTGTGCGGTGCGCGAGGGTGACGATCCGGCGCCGTGTCGTGGCCGTCATTCGGCCCGTCGTGATTTTCCGTTCAACCATCTAGGCCGAGGCGAGCGCCTCGAGCCGGTCCACGAGCGAGGCGAGCACGGCGAACGTCTCCTCGACCGGCTCGGGCGACGTGAGGTCGACGCCCGCCCGACGGAGCACCTCGAGCGGATAGTCGGAGTCTCCGGCACGAAGGAAGTCGAGGTAGCGCTCGGCCGCGCCGGGCTCGCCGGCGAGCACACCGCGCGCGAGCGCATGGGCGCCCGAGATGCCGGTCGCGTACTGGTACACGTAGAACGGCGCGTAGAGGTGGGAGAACTGGGCCCACGTGATCCCGACTCGCTCACGATCGAACTCGAAGTCGGGGCCGTACGCCTCGCCGAAGAAGTCGGCCATGCGTTCCCCGAGCAACTCTGCGGTCAGACCCTCGCCCCGCTCGACCCGCTCGTGCGCCTCCCGCTCGAAGCGCGCGAGCGTCGGCATGATGAAGAAGTAGCGGTGGAAGTTCGCCATCGCCTCGTCGAGCACGGCGAGCTGGAGCTCGCGGTCCGCGATCGTCTCGAGGAGGTGGGCGCGCAGGAGCGCCTGATGGAAATTCGAAGCGACCTCGGCCACGAACAGCGAGTAGCGGCTCGAGATCTGCGGCTGCGTCTCCCAGGTGAGGTACGAGTGCATCGAGTGTCCGAGCTCGTGCGCGAGGGTGCCGAGGCTGACTGCAGTGCCGTCGAAGCTCATCACGATGAACGGCCGCGTTCCCTGCGCGCCCGCGGAGAACGCGCCGCTCGCCTTGCCCTGGTTAGGGTAGACGTCGACCCAGCGGTCCTCGAAACAGCCGCGGCGGACGGTGGCGACGTACTCGTCGCCGAGCGGCGCGAGCGCCTCGCAGATCAAGTCGACGCACTGCTCGTAGGCGAGAGGAGGCGGGTCGGCGCCAAGCGGCGCCCAGAGGTCGTAGGGCTGAAGCGAGTCGACGCCGACGAGCGAGGCACGCACGCGCCAAAAGCGGTGCCACGTCGGCAGGTTCCGCTCGAACGTCGCGAGTAGGTTGTCGAACATCTCGACCGGGATGTTCGAGAGATGGAGCGAGGCGGCACGCGTCGACTCGTGACGACGTGCGCGGGCCGAGAAGACGTCCTGCTTGATTGCGGTCGCGTAGTTCGCCGCGATCGTGTTCCGGACGCTGCGATACCCGTCCGCGTAGCTCTCCCACGCGCTGCGGCGGAGACCCCGGTCGGGATTTGCGAGCAGCGTCTCGACCGACCCCTGCGTGACCTCGGTCGTGTCACCCGACGAGCTGGTGGCCGCCGCGAAGGTCAGATCGCTGTCGGTGAGGCCGCTGTACACGGCGAACGGGCCCAAGTGCGCGTCTTCGAGCAGCCCCAGCAGCTCCTCGACCTCGGCCGAGCGCACGTGCTCACCGCGCCGAAACAGGTCGTCGAGGTAGTGCGCGTACGACGCGAAGGCAGGGTCGGCTTCCGACCACTCGTCGAGCCGCGCGCGTCCGAGCGCCAGCAGCTCGGGGTCGACGAAGGACGTGGCCGCCGCTACCTGCCCGTACACCGTCTGCGCGCGCCCGTAGCGGGCGACCCCTTCCTGGTCGGTCGTGTCGACCGCGTAGCCGACGACCGCGTAGGTGACGACATGACCGAGGCGCCGCGTCAGCTCGTCGCGTTCAGCGAGGGCCTCGAGCGCCACGGCGGCACCGTCCGCGAGCTTCCCCTTGAGCCGCTCCACCCGCGGGAGGTACGCGACGAGCGCTTCGAGCTCCTGCTCCCACGCCTCGACCGACGGGAAGACGCTTTCGGCGTCCCATGTGCGCTCGGCGGGCACGGCGCTGCGCGGCTGCGCGGCGGTGTCGGGCGTCGTCATCAGAGGGGGATGTTCCCATGCTTGCGCTTCGGCTTCGGCTCGCGCTTGGGCAGCGCCGTCTCAAGCGCAGCGATGAGCCAGGGTCGTGTGCGGCGGGGCGCGATGACGTCGTCCACGTAGCCGCGCTCGGCGGCGGTGTACGGGTTCGCGAAGCGTTCCTTGTACTCCGCGATCAGCTCGGCGCGCCGCGCGTCCGGGTCGTCGGACTCCTCGAGCTCGCGGCGGAAGACGATGTTTACCGCGCTCTCCGGCCCCATCACCGCGACCTCGGCGGTCGGCCACGCGACGTTGAAGTCCGCGCGGATGTGCTTCGACGACATGACGTCGTACGCGCCTCCATACGCCTTGCGCGTGACCACGGTCAGCTTCGGCACCGTCGCCTCAGCGTATGCGTACAGCAGCTTCGCGCCGTGCCGGATGATGCCGCCCCACTCCTGCGCCGTACCCGGGAGGAAGCCGGGCACGTCCACGAAGGTCAGGAGCGGGATGTTGAACGCGTCACAGGTCCGCACGAAGCGTGCCGCCTTCACCGAAGCGGCTATGTCGAGCACACCCGCGAGCGCCGCCGGCTGGTTGCCGACGACGCCGACCGAGTGCCCACCGAGTCGCGCGAAGCCGCAGACGATGTTCTCGGCGAAGTGCGGCTGCACTTCGAGGAAGTTCCCGTCGTCGACGACGCGTTCGACGACGTGCTTGATGTCGTACGGCCGGTTGCGGGCTGTCCGGGACGATCGTGTCGAGCGCCGGATCCTCACGGTCGACGGGATCGGACGGCTGCGCGTACGGAGGCGGCTCGAGGTTGTTCTGCGGCAGGAAGGAGAGGAGGTACCTCGCTTCCTCGAGGCACGTCTCCTCGTCCGGAACCGTGACGTGCGCGACGCCCGACTTCGTCGCGTGCGTCGCCGCGCCGCCCAGCTCCTCGAAGCTCACGTCCTCGCCGGTCACGGTCTTCACGACGTCGGGCCCGGTGATGAACATGTTCGAGGTTCCCTCGACCATGAGCACGAAGTCCGTGATCGCAGGCGAGTAGACGGCACCGCCCGCACACGGGCCCATCACGAGCGAGATCTGGGGCACGACCCCGCTTGCCTGGACGTTCCGCCAGAAGATCTCCGCGTAGCCGGCGAGCGAGACGACTCCCTCCTGGATCCGCGCCCCGCCCGAGTCGTTGATGCCCACCACCGGGCACCCGTAGGTGACCGCGAGGTCCATCACCTTGCACACCTTCTCCGCGAACACCTCCGACAGCGAGCCCCCGAACACGGTGAAGTCCTGCGAGAAGACGAACACCTTGCGTCCGAAGATGGTCCCGTGGCCGGTGACGACGGCGTCGCCCCACGGCCGGTTCTCACGCATGTCGAACTCGACCTCGCGGTGGCGGACGAACCGGTCGAGCTCGACGAAGGAACCTGGGTCGAGAAGCCTCCCCAGGCGCTCGCGGGCGAGGAGCTTGCCACGCTCCCGCTGCCGGAGGACGGCCTTGCCGTCCTCTGCGGGTCTGGCTTCGGCCTCGAGCTCCTCGAGCCAACGGAGCTTCGCCTCGGTCGTGTCGTGCGTCTCGGCCACCGCCGCGGAGCCTAACGACGTGGATGAATCGCCACGCTCGGCAGATGAGGGCGAGGCTCGCCTCGCCTACCGTCAAGGAATCGGGTCGAGCCGCTGGTTCACGGTCGAGAACCCGAGATCCGCGATCGGGCTCCCGCCGATCGCGTACACCTTCCCGCGGATCCCGACGACCGCGAGCCCATGACGCGGCGTCGGCAGGTCGGGGAGCCGGCGCCAGGTGCCGCCCGCGAGGTCGTAGCCGTACACCTTCTCGAAGGTCGACGCATTCGGCCCTTCGCCGCCGACGGAGACGAGGAGCCCGTCGGCGAAGGCGAGGCCCGCGCCTCCGCGAGGCTCGGGGATCGACGGCAGGGTCTCCCAGCGAGCGGTCGCGGGCGTGTACGCCTCGAACGTGCCGACGTTCGAGTCCACCCCGCCGAGCCGTCCGCCGACCATGTAGACCCGGCCGCCGACGGCGATCGCCGCCAGGTGCTCGCGCGGAGTCGGGCCGGGGATCGACGACCACACGCCCGACTGCAGATCGAGCACGAACGCGGTCTCCGCGAGCCCGGTCGGCGCGACGCCGCCGACGACGTAGAGCTTCCCGTCCACGATGGCTGCGCCGCCCGCGGCACGTCCCTGCGGCATCGGAGCGAGGCGCCGCCAACGCTTGCCGTCGAACACGAGCGTCGTCCGCAGGAACGGGTTCTGCGCCCTAACGTACCCGCCGACGACGTAGAGCTTCCCGCCCGCCGAGGCGGCCATCGCGTGGTCGGAGGCAACGGGAAGATCCGGCAACGCGCGCCAGCGGTTCCGCTTCGGCAGGTAGAGATCGGCGCGCTTCGAGTTGCGTCCCGGAGAGAACCCGCCGAGAACCGCGACGGCGCCCTGGAACGGAGCGGCCGCAACCTCGCTCCGTGGCGACGGCATCGGCGCGCCTCTCTGCCAGCCGGCCGCTCCCGCGAACACGACTCCGGCGGCGATCACGGCGAGCGCTTTCGTCATCGTCAAGAGATACGGCGCAGGCCCGTCGCTCGTGTCCCTCGCGTGGAGAGGGCGACCCCTCAGCTCGCTAACCGGAACCTAATTCGTACCTAACCGTTCGGGCGGGCGAAGACCGACACTCCGGCTCTACCGTTCGACTACTCGACAGTTGGAGAGTTCGAACCAGATGCGGCGACCCTACGAAGACCTCGAATGCGCGGCGGCAAGCACTCCCTGCTAGGGCGCTTGCGCTCTGTCCAGCGACTGCGCGAGCTTCGCTGCGGCTTCTGCGAGCGCGAGCTCGTGGATCGTGAGCGCGCGCTCGTATTGATTCCCTCGTCCGGCCGCGACATGGCAAAGCTCGTCTGCGACGTCTGCGAGGTGAACCTCATCGCCGTGCGGGAAAGATTCCTGCTGTCGTTCATGGAGACGGACGAGGTCTGAACGAGCGGCCCGGGCGATCCCGGCCGCGTGCTCGGTAGCCGTATTCTCCTTGGCGTGCCGAGCACGCCGCTCGATCGTTCGACGACCTGGCCGTACGTCGACGGCGAGCCCGGACCGTTCACGTACACGCGCTTCTCGAGCCCGACGGTCGCCGAGGCAGAGCGAGCCCTCGGCGAGCTCGACGGCGGCGAAGCGCTGCTCTTCGCGTCAGGGTCCGCGGCAACCGCAAGCCTCGTCCTCGCGTTGCTCGAGCCGGGGAAGATCGTTGCCCTCGCCGAAGGCGCGTACTACGGGACCGGCACCCTCCTTCGCGAGCTCGAGCGCTGGGGCCTGCGCCATGTCGAGTTCGACCAGCGCCGCGCTCCACCGGACGGCGCGGATCTCGTCTGGCTCGAGGCTCCCTCGAACCCGTTCCTCACGATGCCGGACTTCGCCACGGCGACAGCGCACGGGGCGCCGGTCGCCTGCGACGCGACGGCGGCGACGCCTCTCCACCTGCGACCGCTCGAGCTCGGCTGCGACTTCGTCGTGCACTCGGCGACGAAGTACCTCGCCGGTCACGACGACGCGCTCGCCGGAGTCGTGGTCTGCCGCCGGAGCGAGGACGCCGCCAGGCTACGCGAGTTCCGCTCGCGAACCGGGCCCGTCGTCGCGCCCGATGTCGCCTGGCTCGTGCTGCGCGGACTCGCGACGCTCGAGCTGCGGCTCGCCCGGCAGACGGAGTCGGCGACGGCGATCGCAGAACGGCTCGGCGGGCACGCGGCGGTAAAGGTCGTTCGCTACGCCGGCTTCGGCGGGCTCCTCTCGTTCGACGTCGCCGACGCCGACGCGGCTAGGCGAGTCGAGACCGGAACGAAGCTCTTCAGGAACATGACGAGTCTGGGCGGGGTGACGTCACGGATCGAAGCCCGCTCGCGCTGGGAAGGGGAGCGCGTCCCTCCCGGGCTCCTGCGCCTCTCGATCGGTCTCGAGGACGCCGAGGCGCTCTGGTCGGACCTCGAGCAGGCGCTGAGCGCGGAGAGGTCGCCGCGTAACGATGGGGCTCCTCGACCGCTTCCGCCAGGAGCGCCCGCCCGCGCCGCAGCTCGACCGCGTGATCCTCGACCAGCTCCGCGGCAAGGGCTCGAATCTCGCCCTCCCGCGGCACGTCCTCCACTTCCTCGACTTCCCGGACGAGTCGTCGGCGCGAAGCGCCGCTGAAGCCGCCGAAGGCGCGGGCTTCGAGACGACGGTCGTGCCGCCGAAGGACGACGCCTCGACGTGGGCCGTTCGAGCAGAGGGGACGCGAGTCGTGGACGAGACCACCGTGAACACCCACCGCGCCGTGTTCGAGCGGATCGCCTCTGCGAACGGAGGCGAGTACGACGGGTGGGAGGCCGCCGCGGAGCCGTAGCTCGCAATCGCTACCGTACTCAGGTGCTCTTCACCCGCAAGCCGCTCGAGCTCCCGACTCCGGAGACCTCGCTTCCGGGTCGCGACACGCCGATCGAGGTTCCCTCGACGCACTTCGTGCTCGGAACCCCGCTCGCTCCGCCGTTCCCAGAAGGCCACGAGCGCATCGTCGTCGGCATGGGCTGCTTCTGGGGCGCCGAGCGGATGTTCTGGCAGGCGCCGGGCGTCTACACGACGGCGGCCGGCTACGCGGGCGGGCTGACGCCGAATCCGACGTACGAGGAGGTCTGCTCCGGGCGGACCGGCCACACCGAGGTCGTGCTCGCGGTCTTCGATCCCGGGCGGACGAGCTACGACGAGATGCTCCGCATCTTCTGGCAGGGGCACGACCCGACCCAGGGCATGCGGCAGGGCAACGACGTCGGGACGCAGTACCGCTCAGCGCTCTACTTCGAGAACGGGGCCAGCACGAGACGCCGTGCTCGCGTCGCGCGACCGCTTCCGGGCCGAGCTCGCGAAGGCCGGGTACGGCGCGATCACGACGGAGATCGCCGAGGCCGGCCCGTTCTACTACGCGGAGGGGTACCACCAGCAGTACCTCGCGAAGAACCCGAACGGCTACTGCGGGCTCGGCGGCACGGGCGTCTCCTGCCCGGTCGGCACCGGCGTCGCGACCTAGTAGGGTCGGATCGGCGGTCGCCGCCGCTACGACCCGCGGATCTCGGCCCAGGCCGACTTCCAGTCGTCGAGCGTCTTGCACGTCTCGTCGCGAATCGGGTCCCCGCAGTCCGCGCTCGGCGTCGTCCAGTAGTGGACGTCTTCCCACCACGCCTCGTCGCCGGCCTGGAGTTTCGCGCAGTGGTCCCGAACCTCCGTGAGCTCACATGCGGCGAGGTTCACCGGCGCCTGCTCCAGGGACTCCGCAATCTGCGCCTGCACGCCCGGGGAGACGACGTAGTCCATCCAGAGGTACATGCAGTTCGGGTGTCGGGCGGATGAGGAGACCATCCATGTGTCCGACCATCCCGTCGCACCTTCTTCGGGCTTGACCGCCCTCACCGGCATGCCCGCGTCCTCCATCGCCCTCAGGCGCTCGGGTCGAGTCGTTCCGAGGACGCTCTCGCCGCTCCGAAACGACGCCACCTGCATCGATTCGCTGCGGCTCCAGTATTCGCCGACGTGCGGCGCCTGCGCTCGCAACAGGTCGAGCGCGGCCTGAAACTGGTCTTCGTTCAACTGGTACGGATCCTCGATCCCGAGGTCCGGCCGGGTCGCCTTCAGGAACAGCGCTGCATCGGCGATGAAGATCGCGTCGTCGGGGATCGACAGGCGGCCGCTGTATCGCCGCGCCCGGTCCCAGATGACGTCCCAGCTCGCCGTCTCCTCGGGCACCGCGTCCGTTCGGAACACGAGAAGGTTCGCAGCGCGGCTCTGCGGCATGCCGTACGGCCGGCCTTCGCGACTGTTGAACGACCGGTTCTTGACGCCCTCCAGTACGAGGTCGTAGTTCGGGATGCGCCCTGGATCGACCGGCGCCACCTCCCCGCCCGCCATCAGGAGGCCGCTGACGTCACCCGAGGCCGAGACCCCGTCGTAGTCGCCGGTTCGGAAGAGCGAAAGCATGTCGGTGGAGTCGACCGCCTCCTTCGCGTTCACCTGGCAGCCGGTCTGCCGCGTGAACGCGCGGATCCACGCCCCTTCGGCGTAACCGGGCCAGACGACGAGCTCGAGGCTTTCCTCCTCGCGGGCAAGCCGGCGGATCTCGCGGACAGAGGACCCGAGGCCATCGATCTCGACCGTTCCGGCGCCGCCGCTTCCCTGCGTGCAGCCGGCGGCGGTCGCTGCGACCAGCGCCGTGAGCAACAGTCCGACGACCGCGAGAGAGCGGACGTGGCTGGCCAGGAGCCAGGGTGCGCGATCGTTTCGCAAGAGAAGAAGATTGCAGGCAGCCCGGCGCTCGCGCCTCTGCTACGGCGCGGGCACGCCGACGGTCTTCGCCTCGTCGCCCTCTGCCGGGCCGGCGAGCCGCTGGGCCGCGTACACCGGGATCACGGACAGCAGCACGACGACGAACGCGACGACGTTGATGACCGGAAGCTGCTGTGGCCTGGCGAGGTTCGAGAAGATCCAGATCGGGAGCGTCTGATCGGCTCCGGACGTGAACACCGTGACGATCACCTCGTCGAACGAGAGCCCGAACGCCAGCAAGCCCCCGGCCAGAAGCGCCGTTCCCATTGCGGGGACGATCACACGCCGGAACGTCGTCCAGCTGTCCGCGCCGAGATCCGACGACGCCTCCTCGAACGATCTCGACGTGCGGCGAAGGCGGGCGACCACGTTGTTATAGGCGATGACGATGCAGAACGTCGCGTGACCGATGACGATCGTGGCGAGCCCGAAGCTGATTCCGAGCGGCTGGAGAACGGTCGTGATCGTGGCATTCAGGGCGATACCCGTGACGATTCCCGGCAGCGCGATCGGGAGCACGACGAGGAACGAGAGTGCGTTCTGGCCGAAGAAGCTGTACCGGGAGAGCGCGAACGCGAGCGCCGTGCCGAGCACGAGTGCGATCAGCGTGGCGAGAAACGCAGCCTTGAGCGAGAGGAAGAGCGCGTCGCGGACATCCTCGTCGTGGAACGCGACCGAGAACCACTTCGTCGTCCAGTTCTCGATCGGCCACGCCTGGGTGACGTTCCCGTTGAATGCGTAGAGCGTGATGATCACGAGCGGGAAGTAGATGAACACCAGCACGAGCGCGGTCGCGATCCGCAAGAACCAGCGCGTTGCGCGACCTTCGACCATCAGAGGCTCCTGAAGGCTCCGAGCCGCTTGGCGACGTACAGGTACCCGACCATCACCGCGATCGGCACGAACGCGTACGCCGCAGCGAACGGCAGGTTGTTCGCGACGCCGATGTTGTCGTAGATGACGTTGCCGATGAACTGCTTGCTCGACACCACCTCGGGCGTGATGTAGTCGCCGAGGGTCAGCGAGAACGTGAAGATCGAGCCGGCGACGACCGCCGGGAACGCGAGCGGCACGACCACGCGGGCGAACGTCCGTCCCGAGCGGGCGCCGAGGTCGGCGGATGCCTCGAGCAGCGAGGACGGGATTCGCTCGAGCCCCGCGTAGATGGGGAGAATCATGTACGGGAGCCAGAGGTACGTGAACACGAGCCACGTGCCCACGAGCGAGTACCCCGGCCCCTCGATCCCGAACGGCTCCAGCAGCCAGTTGAGGACACCGTTCTCGGCCAGGATCGTGCGCCAGGTGTAGACCTTGACGAGATAGCTCGCCCAGAGCGGGATGAGGATCGCCACCACGAGCAGGCGCCGGGCCCTGGGCGACGCGATGCGAGCCATGTAGTAGGCGATGGGAAACGCGAGGATCGCGCACGCGACCGTCACGGCCGCGGCCATGCCGACCGTGCGCAGCGTGATGTCGCGGTAGACGGGCTCGGTGACCAGCGTCTCGAAGTTGTCGAGCGTGGGCTCGTGGACGATCTCGGCCGTGAACGGATCGAGGTACCAGAACGCGGACACGAGCATGACCGCGAGCGAGCCGATGTACCCGATCACGAGCCAGCCGACGGGACCGGCAAGCAACGCACCGAGCCGCACCCGCGGATGCCGGTGGAAGAACGTCGAGATCCTTCTGCCGATCCCGGGTCCCTCCGGCGGCTCGCTGGGATCCGTCGTGGTCACGAGCATGCGCAACGCGGCGGGGGAGCGGGTCGGATCCGGCCACCCCGCCGCGAAGCAGCGCCTAGCCGCGTATCTCCGTCCAAGCCTGCGTCCACTCGGAGTAGTCCTTGCAGACTTCTCCGCGGTCGTCGCCGCAATCTGCCACCGGCGTGTTCCAGTAGTACACGTTCGAGAAGTAGTCCTCGTCGGTGGCGTGGAACTTCGTGCAGTGGTCCGGGTCCTGCGTGAGACCGCATGCCTCTTCGCTGACCGGCGCCTCCCCGAAGTACTCCGTCGCCTTCGCGTTCGCCTCCGGGCTGATGATGTAGTCCATCCAGAGGTACATGCAGTTCGGGTTGGCCGACTCGGACGAGATCATCCATGTGTCCGACCATCCGGTCGAGCCTTCCTCGGGCAGCGTTCCCTGCACGGGCGCGGGAGGATCTGCGCCTTGCAGCTGGTTGACCTGGTACTGCCAGGTCGTCCCGGCCGTCGAGTTACCACCCGCGAACGACTGGATCTGCGATGCGGCGGCGCTCCAGTATTCGCCGACCATCTCGCTCTGCTGCTTGAGCAGCTCGACCGCGGCGTTGAACTGCGTCTCGTCGAGCTCGTACGGGTTCGTGATCTCGAGATCAGGTTGCGTGGCCATGAGATAGACCGCGGCGTCCGCGATGTAGATCGGGCTGTCGTAGATCGAGAGCTTCCCGGCAGCCGGGGAGTCGGGCTCCCAGACGATGCTCCAGCTCGTCTGCTCCCCGGGGATCTCGTCGGTGTTCCACGCGAGCAGGTTTGCCCCACGGCCGTGCGCAACCCCGTACGACACCCCGTCGACGGTGTTGTGCGGCTGATCCTTGAGGCCCTCGAAGACGTTCTCGTAGTTCGGGATCAGATCGTGGTTCACGGGTGCGACATCCCCGGCGGCGATGAGCCGTAGCGTCGCGTCGCCCGACGCGGACACGCCGTCGTGGTTGCCGGTCCGCATGAGCGTGACCATCTCGTCGGAGGTACCGCCGAGCTTCGCGTTCACCTTGCAGCCGGTCTGTTGCTCGAACGGCGTCACCCAGTCCTTCTCGACATAGCCCGACCAGGCGATCAGATTCACCTGGCCCTCGTCTCGCGCCAACTGCTGGATCTCGTCGAGCGACGCCCCGAGTCCCTCGAGCTCGGTGCTCGTGCTGCTCTCGTCGTCGCTTCCTCCACATCCCGCCGCGACGACCGCGAGCCCCGTCACGACCAACCCCAACATCGTCCACCACACGAGGCGGTGCCTGCGTTCACTCATACCGTGTCCTCCTCCGCTTCCTCGATTTCCGATTGCTGCTCCGGTCGCCACGCCAGCCGCACGCGGCGGCCTTTCGACGCGAGCACCTGCCCCGAGCCCCCCTCCAGGTTCTGTGCCAGCACCTGGAGCTCGCCGCCTCGCTCGAGCGTGACGTGGTAACGCGTGATCGGGCCCGCGTACTGGACGTCGCGCACGAGCCCGTGCTCGACGTGTACGCCCGCCGGCGGCTGCGCGCCCTCGTCCAGCAGGCGAATCTTCTCCGGCCGCACCGTGTACCTGCTCCCGTCGCGCTCGATGACGTTCGAGACGCCCACGAAAGCTGCGATGAACTCGGTCTGGGGATGCTCGTACACCTCGGCCGGCGGCCCGACCTGCTCGACCTTCCCCTCGTTGAAGACCGCGAGCCGGTCGGACATCGTGAGCGCCTCCTCCTGGTCGTGCGTCACGTAGACGAACGTGATGCCGACCTCCTGCTGGATCTGCTTCAGCTCGATCTGCATCTCCTGGCGGAGCTTGAGGTCGAGGGCGCCGAGGGGCTCATCGAGGAGAAGCACGCGCGGACGGTTCACGATCGCGCGCGCGAGCGCAACCCGCTGGCGCTGGCCCCCGGAGAGCTGCGCCGGCTTCCGCCCGCCGTACCCGCCGAGGCGAACCATCTGGAGCGCGTCGTCGGCCCGTCCGCGCCGCTCCTCCTTGGCCACTCTCTTCACCAGCAAGCCGTACTCGACGTTCTGCTGCACGGTCATGTGGGGGAAAAGCGCGTAGTCCTGGAAGACGGTGTTCACCGGCCTGTCGTACGGCGGGAGGCCCGAGACGTCCTGGCCGGCGAGCTCGATCGAGCCCTCGTCCGGTGGCTCGAACCCGGCGATCATCCGCAGCGTCGTCGTCTTCCCGGAGCCGGACGGTCCGAGCAGCGTGAAGAACTCGCCGGGCGCGATGTCGAGGTCGACCGCATCGACTGCGACGACGTCCCCGAATCGCTTCGTCAACGACCGCAGGCGTATGTCTGCAGGCCGAACAGCCGTCGCCGCGTCACTCACCGGCGGCGAGAGCCTCTTCGAGCAGCGCGAGACCCTCGTCCAGCTCTTCGGCAGTGATCGTGAGCGGTGGCAACAGGCGGATCACGTTTCCGTACAGTCCGCACGAGAGCAGGATCAGCCCGCGGTCGAATGCCGCGGACACGACGGCCTTCGCGCGATCCGCGGTCTGCTCCGCGAACTCGAACGCGAGCATCGGGCCGAGGCCACGCACCTCGCCGATCTCCTCGTGCCGCGCGGCGAGGTCCTCGAGCCGCGTGCGCAGTGTCTCCCCCAACTTCGTGGCCGCCTCGAGGAAGTCCGGCTCGGAGACGATCTCGAGCACGGCCTGCGCGGCTGCGCACGAGAGCGGGTTGCCGCTGAACGTCCCGCCGAGGCCGCCCGCGTGCACGGCGTCCATCACCTCGGCGCGTCCGGTAACGCCGGCGAGCGGCAGGCCGCCACCGAGGGACTTCCCGGACACGAGCAGATCCGGCTCGACACCCTCGTAGTGCTCGATCGCCCACATCCGGCCCGTGCGGCCGACGCCGGACTGCACCTCGTCGTCGACGTAGAGGATCCCGTGTTCTCTGCAGAGCTCCTGGAGCAGCGCGGGGTAGTCGGCGGGCATCGGGATGAAGCCGCCCTCGCCCTGCACCGGCTCGAGCACGACGCAGGCGACCGACTTCGGGTCGACCGCGGCGAGGAAAAGCTCCTCGAGCGCCTCGATCGCCGCGTCCGAGCTGACTCCTCGGTACGGGTACGGCGCCGGCGCTCGGTACACCTCGGGCGCGAACGGCCCGAAGCCCTTCTTGTACGGCATCACCTTCGCGGTCATGGTCATCGCGAGCAGCGTCCGTCCGTGGAACGCGTTCTCGAAGACGACCACCGCTTGCCTCCCGGTCGCGGCGCGTGCGATCTTGACCGCGTTCTCGATGGCCTCGGCGCCCGAGTTCACGAGGATCGAGCGCTGCTCGCCGTCGCCGCACGGCGAGAGCTCCGCGAGGCGCTTGCAGACGTCCACGAACGGCTCGTAGGTGCCCACCATGAAGCACTGGTGGAGGTAGCGGTCGGCCTGCGCCTTGATCGCCTCGACGACCGCGGGGTGGCGATGGCCCGTGTTCTGGCAGCCGATGCCGCCTGCGAAGTCGACGAACGTGCGTCCGTCCACGTCGGTCACGCGCGCGCCCTCCGCCTCGGCGACGACGAGCCGCGGCGTCGACACCCCCGGAGTCACGTACCGGGCTCGTTCCTCCGTTATGCGCTCGGAGGCGGTCTGCTCGCGCAATGACATGTCAGCCAGCGATTATCGAACGCCAGACCTCGCCGAGGCAACCCGGAGCCTCGTCGGCCGACCGCGTACTCTTCCGACGACGCCGGAGTAGCTCAGCTGGTAGAGCAACTCACTTGTAATGAGTAGGCCGTGGGTTCGAGTCCCACCTCCGGCTCTCGTTGTCCGTCCGAGCAACGAGCTACTGTCGCAGCATGGATCACCCTAAGGACGTCGGCGATCGCACGACACTTGCCGTGATGCAGGCGTTGCGAGTGATGGGCTATTCGGTTCTCGTTCCGTTCGGAGAGAACACTCGCTATGACCTCGTCATTGACGACGGACAGAACCTGGCGCGCGTGCAGTGCAAGACAGGCCGACTTCGCGACGGTGCGATCCGGTTTGCGACGTGCAGCTGCTACGCGCACCATGCGAACCCACGCTCCGCGCGACGGAACTACCACGGACAGGTGGACTTCTTCGCCGTCCACTGCCCTGAAACGACAGGCGTCTACCTAATCCCGTTGTCAGAACTCGAGACGAACGTACAGGGGACGCTGCGAGTGAGTCCGGCCCGCAACGGTCAACGCCGCGGAGTTCGCGTCGCGGCGGTCTATGAGATTGCGAAGGTCTCGGTGTCGGCTACGCGAGCACTTCGCGCGTCTTCTGGTGCGCGATGATCTTCCGCTTCACGCGCTGGAGGGCGTTGTCGATCGTCTTCGTGTCGCAGTCGAGGCCCTCGGCCATCTCCTCGTACGAGTGGCCCTCGAGGTAGAGGCGGAGCGCCTCCGCCTCGAGCGACGAGAGCCCGGTGCCGAGGCAGAACACGAGGCTCTGGAGCTCCTCGGTCGAGATCACGCACACCGACGGGTCGTTCACGCCTGGGCCCGGGAGGGCGTCGCCGAGCGTGCAGTCGCCTTCGGACTCCTGTCCGGCGGGCGTGTGACTGAACGAGACGTAGGTGTTCAGCGGCGCGTGCTTGTAGCGCGTCGCCGTCTTGATCGCGGTGATGATCTGCCGGGTGACGCAGAGCTCGGCGAAGCTCCGGAACGACGTCTCCTTGTCGGGCCGGAAGTCCCGCACGGCCTTGTACAGGCC
Organism: uncultured Actinomycetes bacterium; assembly: GCA_963848405.1. GTDB lineage: Bacteria > Actinomycetota > Thermoleophilia > Gaiellales > Gaiellaceae > GMQP-bins7. The sequence continues at coordinate 301,902 of CAWKDP010000032.1, forward strand.
GATCATGCCCTCCTGCACGAGGTCGTCGGCGTCGCCGCCGGCAAGGAAGTACGAGCTCGCCTTCAGCCGCACGAAGCCTGCGTACCGACGCATGAGCCCGTCGAGGGCTTCCTGGCTGCCGTTCCGGGCCTTGAGCACGAGCTGAAGGTCTTCGAGCTCCCGCTGGGCTCGCTTCGCGGGATCTCGCTGGGCGACCCTCGGTGCTACGGCGGTGCGAGCGGCCATGTGTTCCCCCCGGGGTTGGACGGCGTCGGTGTCGCGGTTTCTCGGCCCCGGCGGATTGCCCTCCGAGCCAAGTCTCACGTTGAAGTTGAGGGAGAAGCTAGCACCATCAGCGAGGCGTTACAAGCCCTTTGCGGAAATTGCAGAATGCTAAGAACATACGTTCGCCCACCGTATCCCGGCATGGTGGGGTTCTCCGTACCACGCCGCCTCCACCTGTCTGCCACCATCCGAGCGTGACCCACACCGTCGTCATCGTCGACGACCATCCGAGCTTCCGCGCCTCCGCACGGGCGATCCTCGAAGAGGGGGCGTTCGAGATCGTCGCGGAAGCGTCCGACGGCGAGGCCGCGGTCGCAGCGGTGGCGCAGCACCACCCCGACGTCGTCCTCCTCGACGTCCAGCTCCCGGACATGACCGGTTTCGACGTCTGCGCGCTGCTCGAGCACGACGGCCCGCCGCCCGCGATCGTCCTCACTTCGAGCCGTGATGTGGCCGACTACGGCGAGCTCGTCGACGACTCCTGCGCGCGCGGGTTCCTGCCGAAGGCCGAGCTCTCGGGCGAGGCGCTCGCCGCGCTCGTCGCTTGAGGTCACCGAGGGCGACGACATGAGCGCCGGGGCCGACAGTCAAGACAGCGGCCTGTCGGTGGGCGAGGTCATCGTCGCGCTCGAGCAAGGGGCTCCGCTGCGGGACGCGCTCGCGGAAGCTCTCGGCGACCCATCCCTCGAGGTCGCGTACCGGCTCACCGGCAGCCCTCGCTGGGTGGACGTCCACGGGCGCGCCGTGCCCGAGCCTTCGCCGACACCGGGCCGCGCGCAGACGACGATCGAGCGCGCGGGGCTGCCGATCGCGGTCTTCGACTACGACGCGGAGGTAGCAGCCGACCCGGAGCTCATCGACGCCGTCGCAGCCGCTGCGGGGCTCTCGATTCAGAACGAGCGGTTGAGCGCCGGGCTCCGTGCCCAGTATGCGTTCCTGGAGACCGTCACGGACACGGCGCCGAGCCTCCTTGTCAACGTCTCCTCCGAGGGAAAGATCCTGAACCAGAACCGCGCTGCGGTCGCCGTCGCCGGGGCAGCCGACGAGGACGAGGTTCGCGGCCGCTACTTCTGGGACGTGTTCATCGACGAGCACGAGCGGGCCGACGTCATCGCGCGCTTCCGAGCTTCCGCTCCGGAGTTCCCCGCGGGGGAGTACGAGAACAGATTCACGAACCGGCGTGGAGAGCGCCGCATCATCTACTGGCGGAGCGCGCCGGTCCTCGGTGAGGACGGGTCCGTCCTGAGCATCATTGCCGGCGGCCTCGACATCACCGAACGGGAGCAGCTTGCCGAGGAGAAGGAGCGCGAGCGCGAGTTTCTGAACGCGATCGCGAACAACGCGCCGAGCCTGCTCTGCCTCGTCGACGACGAGGGACGACTCGCCGATCGGGCAACGAACCTCGCGTTCGAGCGGACGCTCGGGTACGCGCCCGAGGAGACCGGCGGCCATGTCTTCTGGGAGCGCTACGTCGACCCCGCCGAAGCCGACGAGGTCAGGCGCATCGTCGAGCGGGTCATCGCGGGCGAGACCGTGGGCGAGCACGACCACCACTGGCACACCAGCTCCGGCCGGAAGCTCCTGATCGCGTGGACGTGTACCGCTCTCCCGCGGCTCGACGAACGCACGCTGTTCCTGATCAGCGGCGTCGACGTCACCGAGCGGATGGAGCGCGAACAGGAGGCCGAGCGCAGGCGCGACTTCCTGAACGCGATCACTGTCGCGGTGCCGAGCTTCCTGATCGCGGTCGACCCGAGCGGCGTCTTCGTCGAGGACGCGAGCAACCTCGCGTTCCGCGATGCGTTCGGGTGGACGGAGCAGGAGCTCCGCGGCAAGAGCTTCGTAGAGCTCATCGCCCGGGAGGATCAGGAGCTCGTCGCGACGACGATCGCCGACGCTGCCGAGCTTTCCCAGGAAGAGCAAGAGTCCCGGTGGTTCGCGCGAAACGGCGAGGCTCGGCTCGTCGCTTGGACGGCGCGCCCCGTTCTCGACCCGGAGGGGCGAAAGCTCGTCCTCCTGAGCGGTAGCGACGTGACTCTCAGGCGGCGGCAGGAGGAGGAGATCCGCGCGTCGCGCGCGAGGATCGTGCGAGCCGGTGACGAGGCGCGGCGGGCGCTCGAACGAGACCTCCATGATGGCGCCCAGCAGCGACTCGTGGCGCTCTCGGTGGCTCTCCGCCTCGTCGAGTCGAAGCTGCGGGAGAAACCGGACGAAGCGTTCGAGATCCTCGGAGGAGCCCGGGAGGAGCTCGCTCGTGCACTCGAGGAGCTGCGCGAGCTCGCACGCGGAATCCATCCCGCGGTCCTCACGGACCGTGGTCTCGGGCCCGCGCTCGAGGCGCTCGCGAACCGCGCTCCGATTCCCGTCGAGCTCGACACGCCGAAAGAGCGCCTCGCGCCGGCCGTCGAAGCGGCCGCCTACTACGTCGTGGCCGAAAGCCTGACGAACATGGCGAGGTACGGGCGAGCGACGGCAGCACAGGTGTCGCTCGCCACGGCGAACGGAACGTTGCGGGTCACGGTGTCGGACGACGGCGTGGGCGGAGCGGATCCCGACCGGGGATCCGGCCTGCGCGGGCTCGCAGACCGCGTCGAGGCGCTCGAGGGCAGCTTCCTCGTGACGAGCCCATCCGGCCGCGGGACGACGATCACCGCCGAGATCCCGCTGCATCCAGCCCGCCCGACGCCCGGATAGTCTCCGTAGACTCGCGCATGTGAACAGCACGCCGGCAGGCACCGTCACGTTCCTCCTCGCCGACGTCGAGGGCTCGACGGCGATGCAGCAGAACGACCGCCTCGACTACCAGAGCGTGATCGGCCGCATTCGCGAGATCCTCCGCTCGGCAGTGACCGCCAACGCGGGCCATGAGGTCGACGCCGTCGGCGACGAGCTGCTCGCGGCTTTCACGGAGCCCGACGGCGCAGTCGTCGCCGCATTGGCAGCGCAGCGCTCGCTGCGTGATGCCGAGTGGCCGAACGGCCTCGGCGTCCGCGTTCGGATCGGGCTCCACACCGGGTCGCCGTCGATCGGCGTGGAGGGTTACACGGGCGTGGACGTCGTCCGTGCGTCGCGGATCGCGAACGCCGGACACGGCGGCCAGATCGTGCTGTCGGAGGCGACACTCGAGGTCGTCGGAGCCGTCTCGAGCCGCGATCTCGGCGAGCACCAGCTCGAGGGCCTGCCGGAGCCCGTTCGGGTCCACCAACTCCTGGCAGACGACCTCCCGCGCGACTTCCCGCCCCTCCGCAACACGATCTCGACCCTCGGGAGCTCCATCAGCGTCGTGCTCGCCGACGACACGGTGCTCCTCCGCGAGGGCGTCGCGAGGCTCCTGACCGAATCGGGCTTCGACGTGGTCGCGCAATCGGGGAACGGCGAGGACCTACTCCGCCACGTCGGCATGCACAAGCCCGACGTGGCCATCGTCGATATCCGCATGCCCCCGACCCACACGGATGAGGGCCTCCGCGCCGCGCGGGAGATCCGCGAGCGCTATCCGGGGACGGGCGTCCTCGTGCTCTCGCAGTACGTCGAATCGGGGTACGCGCTCGACCTGCTCTCGGAGAGCGCGGAGGGGGTCGGCTACCTCCTCAAGGACCGCGTCGCGGACCTCGAGGAGTTCGCCGCCGCCGTGCGGCGCGTCGCCGAAGGCGGCTCCGCGCTCGATCCCACGGTCGTCAGCGAGCTCGTCGGCCGCCGCAGGCAGGACGATCCCCTGGACGTGCTCACGCCGCGCGAGCGCGAGGTGCTCGAGCTCATGGCGGAGGGTCGCACGAACCAGGCGGTCGCGGATCGTCTGTACGTGACGCTCCGCGCCGTCGAGAAGCACGTAACGAGCATCTTCTCGAAGCTCGGCCTGCCTCCGAGCACGGACGACCACCGCCGCGTCCTCGCCGTGCTGCTCTACCTCCGGACCTGAGACTGCTTCAGGGCGAGACGTATCTCGCCCCCTACGCCGAGCCGCGTCGAAGACGTTCGAGGCGCTCCCGTGTCTCCGGGTCGAGACGGTCCCGGACCCTGCTGCCGCTTCCACGCTGCTCGTGGTCGCGATGCGCCTCGGGCTGGAGCTCGGCGAGGAACGCTCGTGAGGCGAGCTTTCGGACCTCCTGGCCCGAGACGCGTCTCACGACGGCGTCCGAGGAGACGAGGCATACGTACTCGTCGACTCGATTCGCCGCGGCCAGTCGCTCGAGGACGTCGTCGGCGTGCGCCGCGTAGCGGATGGCGAGCGGGCCGATCACGCGCTCCTCACCGCCACCGTCGAAGACGACGACTCCGCGCGCGCCGCGGCCGGCGACGTAGCTCGCCAGCGTGTCCACGAGCTCGCGCTCGTCGGCGAAGTCCCCGGCGTGCAGCAGGTTGTGGCCGTCGAAGAGGTAGAGAGTCGGGTCCACCATCCGGACATCGTGCCTGTGGTGGGCGTGCCCGGCACCTACGACGCCGTGGCCAACGATCTGTGGCCGTAGGGCCCGGGCATGCCCGGCCCGCGCGAGCCGCGCTCCACGACTACGCCGCTGCGCGCTGCCGAGCCGCCTCGTACAGAAGCACGGCCGCGGCCACGCTGACGTTGAGGGAGCCGACGCGGCCGGCCAGCGGAATCGCGATGACGCCGTCGCAGGTACGTCGCACGAGCGGCCGCACCCCCTTTCCCTCCGCTCCGAGCACGAGCGCGACGCCGCCCGAAAGGTCGGCCGACCAGAGCGGCAGCGCTCCCTCCGCATCGGCGGCGTACGCCCAGAGGTCCGGGCCCTTGACGTCGGCGAGGTAGCGGGCGAGGTTGGGGACGACGGCGACCGGGAGGTGCTCGACGGCGCCCGCCGACGCCTTCGCGACCGCGGGGGTGACGCGGGCGGAGCCATGTGCGGGCACGACAACGCCCGTTGCTCCCGCGCCCTCCGCGCTCCGCACGACCGCACCGAAGTTCTGCGGGTCCGTGACTTGGTCGAGGCAGACCAGGAGCGGCACCTCGGACGATGCGAGCTCGTGCGCGTCCGCGTAGCGGAACGGGTCGCACCAGGCGACGACGCCCTGGTGCTCGCGGGTGCCGGCCGCCTCGGTGAGCTCGCGCTCCGGCTTCACCTGCTGGTTGAGCGCGTGCTCGAGCCAGGGGATGTGCGCAACAGCGCGCTCCGTCGCCCAGATCTCGTGCACCTCACGCGGCCCCCGCAGCGCCTCGCGCACCGGGTTACGGCCGTAGACGAGCTCCGGCGTCGCCGTCACTGGCGCCGGACGAGCCGGAAGCCGTCGGCCTCGTCGCGCGCCTCCCAGCCTGCGCTCTCGATCTCGGCGCGCAGGCGGTCGGCCTCCTCGAAGTCGCGGCTCGCACGAGCCGCCTGCCGCTGCTCCGCGAGGGCGACGATTTCCGGAGGCGCGTCCTCTTCCTCCGCGAGCGCCTCGAGCCCGAAGATCCGAAGCGCGCGGCGGAGCAGGTCGTGATCCCGCCACTCGTGCATGACGGCGAGCGCCGCAGGCGTCGAGAAGTCGTCCTCGAGCGCGGCGGAGAAGCGCTCCCACGCGTCGGGTGGCGCGGGCTCGTGCGGGTTCCGGAAGACCTCGCGGAAGCTCTCGGCGCGCGCTGCAGCGGCATCCAGCACATCGTCCGAGAAGTCGATGGGCTTGCTCCATGCCCCCGTCAGGTGGTAGACGAGCAGCGTCTCGCGACCCCAGACCTCGAGCACATTGCGAAGCGTCACGACGTTCCCGAGGGACTTCGACATCTTCGTCGCGTCGAGCTCGAGCATGCCGTTGTGCATCCAGATCCGGGCGTAGGGATGGCCCAGGCTTCCCGACTGTGCTAGCTCGTTCTCGTGGTGCGGGAAGCGGAGATCGGTTCCTCCACCGTGGATCTCGAACGCCGGGCCGAGAAACTTCTCCGCCATCGCGGAGCACTCGATGTGCCAGCCCGGGCGCCCGGAGCCCCACGGCGAGCCCCAGGCGGCATCCTCTCCGGCCTTCTGCGACTTCCAGAGCGCGAAGTCGCGCTGGTCTCGCTTCAGCGGGCTCGTCTCCTGCGAAACCATGTCCTCGAGCCTCGCTCCTGATAGCCGGCCGTAGTCGGGGTAGCTGGCAACGCTGAAGTACACGTCCCCGTTCGCGACATAGGCGCGCTCGCTCTCGAGAAGGTCTTCGATGAAGCGGACGATTTCCGGGATCGTCTCGGTCGCGCGCGGCTCGAAGTCGGGGCGCCCGAGGCCGAGATCGTCCGTGTCCTCGAAAAACCATGTCGTCGCCTGTTCGGAGAGCTCTCGGCTGCCGATACCCTCCTTCGAGGCTTCGGCGTATACCTTGTCGTCCACGTCGGTGATGTTGTGCACGAGCCTGACGTCGTACCCGGTTTCGCGCAGCCAGCTTCGGAGCCACATCGCAAGGACGAACGGCCTCGAGTTGCCAACGTGGATGCGTTGGTACACGGTCGAGCCGCAGACGTACATCCGGATCGGTCCCGGAGGCGGCGGAAGCTCGACCGGCGCGCGCGTGAGCGTGTCGTAGACCCGCATCGCACGATCGTACTCAGGCGCCGATCGACGCAGCCGCCCGTGCCAAAGCCTCGTCGCGGGAGAGCGCAGCGAGGACGGCAGCGAGCTCCGGCCCCTTCTCGGCTCCGGTGAGCGCGAGCCGCAGCGCACGCAGGTCGCCGCGGACTGCCTTCAGCTCACGCACGATCGAGCGCGCCTCGGCGTGATCCAGGCGGTCGGGCGCGCTCGAGCGCAGCTCGACGAAGCGCTCGAGCGTCGATGCGGCGTCCGTCGGCAGATCCGCCGGGTCGGGCTCGGCGACGAGACGCGCGTACTCACTCGCCTCGACGAGAGACCGGGCTCCGCGCAGAGCGGGTGCGAGCTCGAGCGGCGCGCCAACAGCCGCGGTGAGCTCCTCGTCGGCCATCGCTGCGATCGCGTCCACCGCGAGCCGCCGCAGTCGCGCGAGGTCGAGGTGCACATCGTGCTCGGGGAGGCCGAGCTCGTCGAGGTACGCCCGTACGGCGCTCGCCGGGAACCCCTCGTCGCGGAGCTCCGAGATCGAAGAATGTCCGTGTCGCTTCGAGAGCTTCTTGCCGTCAGGGCCGAGGACGAGCCCGTGGTGGATCACCTCGGGGAGCTCGCCGCCGACTGCCCGCGCGATCCGTCGGTGAAGCTCGAGGTTCGGCCGGTGGTCGGAGCCGCGGATGACATGCGTAATGCGCAGGTCGAGGTCGTCGACGACCGAGGCGAGCTGGTACGTCGCCGTGCCGTCGGCGCGGAGGAGCGTCGTCTCGTCCCGCGCGAGGCGAACGGCGCCTTCGTCGTCGCGCTCGGCGCCACCCGACGCGAGGGCGCGCTCGGCAGCCTCGGCGTACAGCGGGCCTCGCTCGCTCTGGCGCATAGGGCCTTCGTCGAGCTCGATCCCGAGCCAGTCGAGGTCGTCGAGGATCGCAGCCTCGCCTCCCTCGACCGTCCGCGTCGGATCGGTGTCGTCGAGACGCAGGACCATGACGCCGCCGTGCTCGTCGGCGAAGCGCCTGTTCGCGCTCGCCGTCAGAGCGTTCCCGAGGTGGAGCGAGCCCGTCGGACTCGGCGCGAAGCGGACACGCACCACGTCGGGCCCTGCCATCGCTCAGGCGTCGATCGTGACGTGACCCGGCTGCGCGGCCACTCGTTCCAGCCACTCCCGGATCGCCGGATGCCGAGCGAGGTCGAAGTCACCCTCGTGTGCGACGTGGGTATAGGCGTACAGCGCGATGTCCGCGAGCGTGTACCGCTCGCCCACGAGGAAGCTGCGCTCCGCGAGGTGGCGTTCCATCGCGTCGAGCGCCGCGTAGCCGCCCTTCATGCGCGCCGGAATCTGGTCGGCGAACTTCTCGGGCGTGCCCGAGTAGGCGAGCCAGAAGCGCACGACCGCGAGATACGGCTCGTGGCTGTACTGCTCGAAGAACATCCACTGGAGCGTCTGCGCCCGCTCGTACGAATCCTCGGGCACGACATCCGTGCCCTCGCCGAAGTACCACAGGATCGCGCCCGACTCCCCGAGCGGGCGCCCGTCGTCCAGTACGAGGGTCGGCACGCGCAGGCCGGGGTTCAGGTCGCCGAGCAGCTCCTCGCGATTCGAGCGGTCGACCACGGAGACGTCGACAGTCTCGTACTCGAGGCCGAGCTGCGCGAGCAGGAGCCGAACCTTGTAGCAGTTGCCCGAGACCGCGGAGTTGTAGAGGAGCACTCCCGAATCCTAGATCCGTGGCCGTACGCTCTCCGCGTACGCTGGATCCGTGGCCATCGGCCGGACCGGGCTGGCCGTGCTCGTCGCGGCTTCGCTCGTGGCGGCGGCAGGTCTTGCGCGCACCCACGCACAGGTCGGCGAGCCGCATGCCGCTCGCCTCACCGCACGGCCCGGACCGGGCGGCGCCAACTGCTCTCCCGGCACGCACACGCTCCACCTGGGGCCGGGACGAAAGGCCCTCATGCGGGTCGGCCGGGGCGGCACGGGCGGGAGACGCCCGCTGCTCGTCGCGCTCCACGGGTACGGCGGCGCCTCTTCCGCCGGTCTGTGGATCTTTCGCGGAGGTTGGGATCGGCGTGGGCTCGTCGTGGTCGCGGCTGCGGCCGAGAGCCAGGGCTGGAATCCGTTTCTCGGATCGGACCTGAACCCGGTCGACCGGGCGCTGAAGCGAGCGTTTGCCCGCTGCCGCATCGATCGTCGCCGAATCGCCGTCGGCGGCCACTCGGATGGGGCAGGAAACGCGCTGACGTTCGGGCTCTCGAACGGCGACCTCTTCGACGCCGTGATCGCGATTGCCCCGGCCGGGGTCATCGTCCAGAAGGCGGTCGGGAAGCCCCGCGTGCTCGTCGCCCACGGCTCGCGCGACCGCGTCATCCCGCCGCGCATGAGCGACGAGGTAGTGCGCCGGCTTCGGTCGTCTGGATACAGGGTCACCTACCGGCGGTTCGCAGGCGGGCACGAGGTCCCGCTCGGCGTCTCGCAGGCCGCAATCCGGTGGTTCCTCGGCTAGCGGTAGTCCGGATTCGCGAAGTCGAAGCGGCAGCCCCCATCCCAGAGCGACCGCTGGTTGCCGTGCGCGGCACGCCGCCCATGTCCTTCAGCGACCGCGCGAGGTGCAGTGGTACGCGGAGAACCGACGCAAGTAGCATCTCGACGGTGATGGCCGTCGACCCTGACCGGCCGACGCTTCGCATTCGAGGCACGTCCTACCCGGTCCTGCTGCCTTCGCTGCGCGACCCGCGCCTGCACCTCGCGGCGGTGATCGTGTCGCTGCAGGTGCTCGGCCAGGTGGCATTCGAGTTCCGCCTGTCGATCGCACAGATCCTCGTCGCGGTGATCACCTGCGCGGTGCTCGAGGCCGGGATCGCTTTCCGGCGCCAGAAGGTCATTCTGTGGCCCGCGAGCGCGCTGCTGACGGGAAACGGCGTCGCGTTCATCCTCCGCGTGCCGGGAACCGAGCACGGGGACTGGTGGAGCATGCACGGCTGGTGGATCTTCGCCGGCACCGCTGCCGTCGCGCTCCTCTCCAAGTACCTCATCCAGTTCCGGGGGCGCCACGTCTTCAACCCGTCGAACTTCGGCCTGGTCCTCTGCTTCCTCCTGCTCGGGCCCGAGCGCGCCGATCCGCTCGAGTTCTGGTGGGGGCCGATGTCTGCGTGGATGGCTCTCGCGCTGGTGATCATCGTCGTCGGCGGCCTCGCCATCCTCTCCCGGCTGCACCTGCTCGGGATCGCACTCGGGTTCTGGATTGCCTTCGCCGCCGGCCTCGCCGTGCTCGCCGCGAGCGGGCACGAGATGACTGCCCGCTGGCACCTGGGCCCGATCTCGGGCTGGGAGTTCTGGCACACGCTCGCGTTCTCTCCCGAGATCCTCGTCTTCCTGTTCTTCATGATCACCGACCCGCGGACCATCCCCGAGAGCAGTCGTGGGCGAAGGGCGTACGCGATCGCGATCGGGCTCCTCGCCGTCCTGCTGATCGCGCCGCAGACGACGGAGTTCGCCACGAAGGTGGCTGTCCTCGTCGCGCTCGCTCTCGTCTGCGCCGCCCGTCCGGTCGCGTTGCTGCTCCGCTCGAGGGCCCGCTCGCTCGACGGGCTCGCCGCGCGTGCCGGCCGTCTGGCGGGCGCAGGAGGCCCGGGTCCCGACGCACGTCGCGGGAGCATCGGGGCGCTCGCGCTTGCCGGGGCAATCGGGTTCGCGGGGCTCGTCGTGCTCGCGGGTATCCCTGCCCGCCCGGGCGCGGCCGCCACGGCGGCGCCGGCGACCTCGACGAGCGACCTGCCCTCGGTGACGGTCGTCGCGTCGGAGGAGATCGCGTCCCGGCTCGACCCGCGCACGGCACGGCAGATCGCGAGCGACCTCGTCGAGGACCTTCGCATCGAAGGGGAGGCGATGCTCGAGCGCGATCTCGCCCGCGCCACCGCGGGCGCCGCGGGCGAGCGCCTCGCGGCCCTGTGGGAGCGAATCGACTCCGGACGCGGCTCGGTGGTCGTCCCGCACTACGACGTCGAGGACCTCGCGGTCTCGCTCGAGCTACCCGAAGGACAGGGCCAGCCCCTCGTGGTCGCCGAGCTCGAGGGGACGCTGATGCACGCGACGTACGCGGGGTCGCCGCCGGTGCTCCGCCACCGCTCCGATCCGGCGCCGTTCGAGCAGACGCTCGAGCTCCAGCTACAGGACGGCCGCTACCTGATCATCGGCGACCGTGGCGACCAGCCGACCGGGCCGAGCATCGTCGCCCCCGAGCCGCAAGCGGGATCGGCGCTCTCCGGCGTGCGCCTGACGAACGTCGCAGACCGGGTCGGCCTCGACTTCCGGCACGGCGCGTTCCGTTTCGAAGTCTCTCGCGACACCGTGGCGATGATGGGCGGCGGGCTCTGCTGGATCGACTACGACGGCGACGGCTGGCTCGACCTGTACGCGGTGAACTCGCACTCCGTTGCGGTCGACGTCGCGATGTGGCGGAGGCAGGGCGGCCTCCCGCGCAACGCCCTCTACCGGAACGTGAAGGGCCGCTTCGTCGATGTGAGCCGCGGCTCCGGTGCGGACGCGTCCCTCCGCGGGAACGGGTGCGTCGCCGCGGACTTCGACCTGGACGGCCGCACGGACCTGTACGTCACCGCAACCGGATACGACGCGCTCCTCTGGAACGAAGGGGGCGGCAAGTTCGTCGAAGGGGCGCGCGCCGCGGGAATCGACACGTACGGGTGGCACGCAGGAGCCGCCGTGGGCGACGTCAACGGCGACGGGCTGCCGGATCTGTTCGTCGCCGGGTATGCGGATGTCAACGCCCTCGTCCCCGAGCACGCCGGAGCGCCGTTTCCAACCTCGCACGCGGGGGTGCGAGACCGGCTCTACCTCAATCTCGGAGCCGGCCGGAGTGGACATGCCAGGTTCCGCGAAGTGGGTCTCGCCGCGGGGATCGAGACGACGCACGTCGAGCACGGGCTCGGAGCCGTGTTCACGGACTTCGACGGCGACGGCCGCATCGATCTCTACGTGGCGAACGATCTCGATCCGAACCGTCTGTATCGCAACGTGCCGGATACGAGTCGGCTCGGCTTCCGGCTCGTGGAGCGCGGCGCTCGTGAGGAGGTGGACGACCGGAACGCGGGCATGGGCGTCGCAGCGGGCGACTTCGACGCCGACGGACGCTCGGATCTCTTCGTCACGAACTCGCATCTGCAGCTACACGGCGTCTTCGAGAGCCGAGGAAACCGGGCCGTTCGGCCTCCGTCGTTCGAGGACGGGCGACCGCGCTTCTCGGGCGCGTTCGACACGACCCTCGCGGGCTGGGGCGTCTCCTGGGTCGACCTCGATCTCGACAGCCACCTGGACGCCGTGGTCGCGAACGGCGCGATTCCGGTGACGGATCTGACGCGCGACGCGGAGCCGGTTCAGGTCTTCGAGCGCCGAGGAGCGCGATTCGCGGACGCCAGCGCATCCGTCGGCGTTGCCACAGGCCCATACCTCGTCGGGCGCGGCCTAGCGGCTGCCGACTACGACAACGACGGCGACGTCGACGTGGCGATCAACTCGATCGGCGGGCCGCTCGTGCTGCTCCGGAACGCAGGTGCCCGAGGGCACTGGCTGAAGGTGAAGCTCGCGAGGTTCTCGCCGGGCGCGCGCGTCACGGCCGTGCTGCCAAGCGGCCGAAGGCTCGTGCGCGAGGTCCAGGCCGGGAGCAGCTATCTCTCCTCGGAAGACCCAGGCGTCCACTTCGGGCTCGGCACTGCGAGGACCGTGCGCGAGCTCGTCGTCCGCTACCCGGACGGGCGGATGACCCACCTCCGGAACGTTGCGGCCGACCGGGTCGTCGGAGTCCAGGTTCCGCGTGGAGGTTGAAGCTGTAACGGGCCCTCCCCTCGCCCGCATGGAAGACCTTCTGCTGGTGTGGTTCCGCCGCGTAGGCAGGGATCTCCCCTGGAGGAGGACGAAGGATCCGTATGCGATCCTCGTCTCCGAGGTGATGCTCCAGCAGACGCAGGTCGAGCGCGTCGTCCCGCGCTACCTCGCCTGGCTCGAGCGCTGGCCGACTGCTGAGTCGCTTGCCGCAGCGCCCGCGGGCGAGGCGATTCGCGACTGGCAGGGGCTCGGCTACAACCGCCGCGCCCTCAACCTGCATCGCGCGGCGACCAGGATCGCGCGCGACGGGTGGCCCGCGGACCTGACCGACCTCCCCGGCGTCGGCGCGTACACGGCGGCGGCGATCCGCCGCTTCGCGCTCGGCGAGGACGTGCTGCCCGTGGACGTGAACGTGTCGCGCGTCGTGCGGCGCACAGGCGGCACGTTCTCGTCTGCCGCCGCGCACGCGCTGATGGACCTCGGCGCGACGATCTGCCTCGCGCGCATCCCTCGCTGCAGCGAGTGCCCGCTCGCCGAGCACTGCCCCTCGCGCGGCACCCGCGAGGAGCCCGCCCGCAAGCAAGGCCCGTTCGAGGGATCGTTCCGTCAGCGGCGCGCGGCCGTCCTCCGCCTCGTCGCCGAGTCGGCCCGACCGCTCGACAGGCTCGACGACCAGGCCGTCCGCTCGCTCGAGCAGGACGGCCTCGTGGTCGTCGAGGGGGGAACGGTGGCGCTGCCCTCGTGAGGGCCGAGGCAAGCCTCGTCCCTACAGGACAGGGCAGTTGACGACGATCGGCATCGCCCTGATGGTGACGTCCCCCGCACGTCGTGCCGCTCGCACTGCGGCCGCGGAGCGCAGGACGCGCGGCGTCTCGTTGTCGTTCCAGGTGACCATGTTCACGGCCCAGAGCGGCGTGTAGTCCCTCCGTCCCGGCACGGTGTCGATGACATTGCGCTGATCCGCGTGTCCGTTCGTGAACGCCCAGATCGGCGCAACCTTGTTCCCGGCCTGGAGCTTCACCGGGCCGAAGTCGAGGTACGAGACGACCTGGCCGCGGTAGAAGCCGAGCGTGACGTCCTGGGAGAACGTCTTCACCGGGCCGTCAGCAGCGGCGGCCGGAAGCACAGCCGCGATCGATGCGACCGCGAGCACGGCGAGCAAGACCGCGAGCTTCTTCATCGTTCTCTCCTTCCATCGGTGCCTCGGACGCTAGGTCGAAGCTCTTACGGGCGGCTCACGACGGTCTGAACGCCAGGTGAATTCAGCCCCGCGTAATACGCGGGCCAGCACAATGCCGTCCATGGCAACCGTCCTCGTCGTAGACGACGAGCCGATCGTCCGCGAGGTCGTCGTCCGCTACCTCGCGCGCGACGGTCATCGTGCGCTCGAAGCCGCCGACGGAGATGCAGCTCGGGCGGCGATCGAGCGGGCGGAGCCGGACCTCGTCGTGCTCGACGTGATGCTGCCCGGCACCGACGGGCTCGAGCTGTGCCGCTGGATCCGGTCGAGCTCAGACCTGCCGGTGATCATGCTCACCGCCCGCGGAGAGGAGGCGGACCGGATCGTGGGCCTCGAGCTCGGCGCAGACGACTACGTGACGAAGCCGTTCTCGCCGCGCGAGCTCGCCGCTCGCGTGCGCAGCGTCCTGCGCCGCTCGCAGCCTGCCCCCTCGGGCGCGGGCAAGCGGCTTTCCTTCGGAGAGGTCGAGCTCGACCGCACGACCCGGGACGCGCGCAAGGGCGGCAGGGAGATCCGGCTCACCGCCAAGGAATTCGAGCTTCTCTGGTTCCTCGCAAGCCATCCGAGGCGGGTCTTCTCGCGCGACCAGCTCATGGCGAGCGTCTGGGGGTACACGGCGGCGCTGGACACGGGAACGGTGACGGTTCACATCCGGCGACTCCGCGAGAAGATCGAGGACGACCCCTCGAGCCCGGAGCATCTCGAGACGCTCTGGGGCGTCGGCTACAGGCTGACGCCGTGATCGCGACTGCAGCAGTCGTGGCAGTCGCCACCCTCGCGATCGGGCTCGTGCTCGCGTACGCGCTCCGGCGGCTGCCCACCGTGCGCCTGCAGCTGGCCGGGCTGGCCGTGCTCGCCGTCCTTCTGCCGCTCGGCGCCGTCCTGCTCTCCGGCTGGGTCATGTTCCACATGGGCGACGACGTGAAAATCCTCGCCGTGACCGCGGCATCCGCGCTCACCGCGCTCGTCGCGGCGCTCGTCGTCGCGCGCACGATCGCCGACGCGATCGACCGGGTGCGGGAGGCATCGGTCGAGCTCGCGCGCGGCGACCTCGAGGCCCGAGCGCCCGAGGGCGGCCCGGCCGAGGTCGCCGAGCTCGCCGCGTCCTTCAACGAGATGGGCGAGAACCTCCGACGCCTGTTCGACTCGCGACGCGAGCTCGTCGCCTGGGCGAGCCACGATCTGCGAACGCCGCTCGCGAACATGCAGGCGATGATCGAGGCACTCGAGGACGGCCTCGGCGATGTGGACGAGTACGGCCCGGCACTGCGCGAGCAGGTGCAGGCGCTCTCTCGGCTCGTCGACGACCTGTTCGAGCTCGCGCGCATCGACTCGGGCGCGCTGACGCTCGAGCTCCTGGAGCTGCCCGTCGCCCCGGTCGTGTCCACGAGCCTGCGCGGCGTCGAGGCAGAGGCCCGCCTGCGGCACGTGACGCTCGCAGCCGACGTGGACCAGAGCCTCACCGCCCGCTTCGCGCCCGAGAAGGTCGAGCGCGTCCTCATGAACCTTCTCACGAACGCGCTTCGGCACACGCCGAGCGACGGTGCGGTCGCGGTTCGCGCGGAGCCGGTCGCGGGCGCGGTCCAGGTGGCCGTCGAGGACTCGGGCGAGGGCCTCGACGCGGAGGCACAGGCGCGCATGTTCGAGCACTTCTGGCGCGGAGACCGCTCGCGGTCCTCGCGCGGGGCGGGCCTCGGGCTCGCCATCGCCCGCGGCCTCGTGGAAGCGCAGGGCGGGCGCATCTGGGCGGAGGATCGCGAGGGCGGCGGCGCCCGCGTCTGCTTCACGCTGCCCGCGTCCTGACACCTGCCCAACGGACGAGCGGGCTGTGAATACATCGGCGCTCTTTTTCCACCCTTACAGTGCCAGGCACTGTTAAGACGACGGAGGCCGCTCGTTGCGCACGTTTTCGCGTGCGCCGCCTAGAGGCGGTGGTGCATCCAGACGTTCGGCTCGACGTAGCGGCCGCGATCCGACTCGCGATCGATGCTCACCGGCGTCAGGGCGCCCGGGACGACGTAGTCGCCGCTCTCCGGGAAGGGCATGTCCGCCCAACCCTCCCAGTCGGCCACCGTCCCGTCGATCGTCATCGACTCGCCACAGGCCGAACGATCTCCGCGCCGAGGCGCGCGTGCGTCCGGAGCCAGGGGTCGAACGGGAGACCGTCGCTCGTCGTCCAGCCGACGTAACGCTCGATCGGAACGAGTGGACACCGCGCCTTCCAGCTCGGCCGGACCGGCACGACGAGATGCTCGAACCCGTGCTCGTCGACAACCGCGCGCATGCGCTCCAGGCAGAGACGGCTCAGGCCCTGGCCAAGCCGCCCCGGCCGGATCGCGACCGAGATCGCGGTAACGGCGGTCGGCTCCTCGGCGGCGGCCGTCCCCCGCTCGAGGACGTCGTCCCACCCTCGCTCGGGCAGCGCGTCGAGCTCGACCTGGACCGGAACGGAGTTCACCTCGGCGACGACCTCCTCCGTGTCCTCGTCGTAGAGGAAGTGCTGAAACGCGCCGAAGCGCTCGTAGAGAAGATGCCAGCAGCGGTTGGCGACCGCGTCCTCGAACATGAAGGCAGGCCACGCCTCCAGCGCCGGGTCCCGGAGCGGCTCGAGCTCGGGACGCTCGGCGTACGAGAAGAAGCGGAGGCTCATCTGCGGGCCAGGAGTGCGACCGCCTGGGCCGCGAGTCCCTCGCCCCGTCCGGTGAAGCCGAGTGCGTCGGTCGTCGTCGCATGCACGGTGACGCGGCCGTGCTCGACGCCGAGCGCCTCTGACAGCCGCTCGCCGAGCTCCTCGCGGACCGGCGCGACGCGCGGCTCTTCGCCGATCAGCACGCAGCTTGCGTTCACGAGCTCCCAGCCCGCATCGCACACTTCCCGATAGGCCTTCCAGAGCAGGTCGAGCGAAGAAGCCCCGCGATACTGCGCGTCATCCGATGGGAAGAACGAGCCGATGTCTCCCAGGTCGGCGGCGCCGAGCAACGCATCGATCAGCGCGTGCGTGACGACGTCGCCGTCCGAATGGCCCGCGAGGCCGCGCGGGTGCTCGATCTGCACGCCGCCGAGAACGAGCGGAACGCCCTCGGCGAACGCGTGTGCGTCCACCCCGAGGCCGATCCTGAGCTCGCTCACGCGTGCGAGGCTAACGCGTCCGGCAGCTCGGACAACGACTCGACGACGAGTGCGCCGCGCGGAGCGCGCTGGAGGCGTCCCCATGGCCCACGCCGCACGTGAACGGCGACGAGACCGGCGGCGAGCGCCGGCACGACGTCGTTGTCCACGCGGTCCCCGACGTACGCGAGCTGCTCGGGCTCGCAGCCCGCCTCGGCGAGCATCCGCTCGAGGAACGCAGCGTCTGGCTTGCGCACACCCCAGCCGGCCGAGGAGCCGACCGGAAAGCCGGGGAACCTCGCGCGGGTCCAGCGTTCGAGCGCCGCCGACTGATTTCCGGCGAGGCCGACGCGGAGCCCGAGCGCCCGGAGCGCCTCGAGGCACGGAAGCGCGTCCGGATACAGATCCTCATCCGCGTACACGATCTCCTTCGCGGACTCGGGCCTCTCGACCCCGAGGTGCTTCCAGAGCATGGTGTGATCCTCGCCGCGCGCGATCGTCATCCCGAGCGCAGCAAGCACCACACGGGGCTCGAGACCGGCAGCGGCGGCCACTTCGCGCCAGTAGCGCTCCTCGTCGACCAGAGTCTCGCCCACGTCGAGGAACACGGCTTCGAACGCCGGGTTCCTGACACCGCACGGCACCGCCTAAGCGCTCGCGAGCAGCGCTTCGACCAGCGCGAGATCGGCCTTCGTCGTCACCTTCAGCAGCAATGGGTCGCCCTCGACGACCGCAACTCTCCCGCCATTGCGCTCGACGAGCGAGGCGCAGTCCGTCGCGCCCGCCAGGTCGCCGTCCAGCCCGCGGCGAAGCGCAGGAGCGAGGAACGCCTGCGGCGTCTGCGCCGCGACGAGCCCGTCGCGCGACACGGTCTCCACCACGGCACCGCCCGACGCGCGCTTGAGCGTGTCGGCAAGCGCGACCGCCGGCACCGCGCCTTCGTAGCCCTCGCCGAGCGGCTCCAGCACTCGCTCGACGACCGCATCCGTGACGAGCGGCCGCGCTGCGTCGTGCACGAGGATCACGAGCGCGTCCTCGGGCACGTCAACCAGCGCCGCCCGCGCGGACTCGGCCCGGGTCGCTCCGCCGGTCACGCAGGAGACGACCTTCGTCGCCACGATCTCTTCCGTCAGCAGAATCGCCGGCTCTTCCCAGCCAACGGCCGAGGCGATGACGATCGCGTCGATCCATGGGCACCGGTCGAGGCGGTCGACGCTCTCGGCGAGAAGCGGACGTCCGCCCAGCGGCGCAAAGGCCTTTGGCCGATCGAGGCCGAGCCGTTCACCCGCGCCCGCGGCGACGATGATCGCCCAGACGCCCCCGGTCGCACCGGAAGTGCCTAGTGCACCACTATGCGTGTCGGCCACGGCAACCGCGGACAGTAGTCGTCCGCACCGCTCGTCCCAGGAACTGCGTTATGCGCTCGCGGCTGCTGCCTTGGGCTTCGCGCGCGAGCTCGGCTTGGTCTGGCCGGCGCGCGAAAGGACGTCGTCGAGCCAGGCCGCGGCCTCCTCCTCGGACATGTCCTTCGCGTACATGAGCTCGGAGGCGAGGATCTTCTTCGCCTTCACGAACATCTGCTTCTCGCCCGTCGAGAGGCCCTTCTCGTTGTTCCGGACGGCGAGGTTTCTCACGACCTCCGCGAGCTCGAAGATGTTGCCCGTCTTCATCTTGTCGCGGTTGTGCTTGAAGCGGCGGTTCCAGTTCTTCGGCATCTCCGTGGAGCCGCCGGAGAGCGTGCGCACGACCATCTGCACCGTGCGCTGGTCGATGACCTGGCGCAGCCCCACAAGCTCGGCGTTGTCGCACGGCACGTTCACCGTCATGTCGTTGTGGAGGATCTGGATTGTCAGGTATTCCCGCGATTCCCCGAGGACTTCGCGCTTCTCCTTCTTCACGACCGTTCCCGCCCCGTGGTGCGGATAGACGACCTTGTCTCCGATATCGAACAAGCCAGCCTCCCGTGTCAAGTCGTTCGACGCCATCAAAAAAAAAGGCCGGCAGGTCGATCGCTGCCAGCTTCCGCAACAGATGATAGCGGGTTTCGCACAGGCCCTTAACGGAACAGCAACGCGCCGACGGAGGAGCTCAGGCCTGAGCGGCGACGCCTCTCAAGCGGTTCTCGACAGCACGTCCCCGGCCGGATCCGCCAGCGCCTGATCCGCCAGGGCCTGATCCGCCAGGGCCTGATCCGCCAGGGCCGGGTCGGGCGCAGCAGCGGCCGCCTCTTGCCGTGGAGCGAGCCCGCTCCGGATCGCGGCCCGGAGGACATCGGCAGGGAGCACCCGCGGACGGCCTCCGTTCGGCGTCCCCTCGGGCGCAACGACGGCCGTGATGCCGAGCTTCCTGCACTCGACGAGCCTCCGCTCGGCCTGCGAGGCAGGCCTGAGACGGCCCGTGAGGCCGATCTCCCCGAACGCTGCGTAACCTTCTCGAACCGGAATTCCTCGCGCTGCGGATGCGATGGCGAGCGCGATCGCGAGGTCGGCTCCCGGCTCCTCGATCCGCACGCCGCCGGCGACGTTGACGAAGACGTCGGAGCTCCCGAGCCCGACGCCGGCGTGACGGCCGAGCACCGCGACGATCATCGCCAGCCGCCTCGCGTCCACTCCCGTCGCCACGCGTCGCGGCATCGCCAGCTCGGTCTGCGCCACGAGCGCCTGCACCTCGAGGAGCAGCGGCCGGCTGCCCTCGAGCACACAGCCGACGGCTGCGCCGATCTCGCCGACGTGCGTCGAGCCGAAGAGCTCGGACGGGTCGGGCACTCCTACGAGCCCCGTGCCGGTCATCTCGAAGACGCCGAGCTCGTTCGTCGACCCGAAGCGGTTCTTCGTCGCACGGAGGATGCGATAGGCGTGGTAGCGGTCCCCCTCGAACTGGAGCACGCAGTCGACGAGATGCTCGAGGGCGCGCGGTCCGGCGACGGCTCCGTCCTTCGTGACGTGGCCGACGAGGATCGTCGCGACTCCGGCCTCCTTTGCGACGCGCATGAGGCGGCCGGCAGCTTCGCGCACCTGCGCCACCGATCCGGGAGCAGACGCGATGTCCGACGCGTGCAGCGTCTGCACGGAGTCGACGACGCAGACGTCCGGCCGCTCGCTCTCGAGCGTCGCGCAGACCGTGTCGAGCTCGGTCTCGGCGAGGATCGCGATCCCGCCCGCGCCGCCGAGACGCGCTGCTCGCAGGCTCACCTGCGCAGGGGATTCCTCGCCCGTAACGAGCAACGTCTTACGGCTCCTGCTGAGCTCGCGCAACGCGGTCAGCAGGAGCGTCGACTTCCCGACCCCGGGCTCCCCCGCGACGAGGACGAGCGAGGCCGGGACGAGCCCGCCTCCGAGCACGCGGTCGAGCTCCGGAACACCGGTCACGAGGCGCTCGGCCTCGTTCGCCCGCACGTCCCCGAGCGCGAGCGGAGCGGCGGGTCTCGCGGAGGCAGCACTCGCTGCAGGCTGTACGCGCTCTTCGACGAGGGTGCCGAACGCGCCGCAGCCGGGACACTTGCCGAGCCAGCGCGGGCTCGCCGTTCCGCACTCGCTGCACACGTGCTGGGTCGCCTGACGCGCCATCGAGCCAGTCTAGGATCGGCACCCGACGCCGTTCGTCACGAAAGTGCGCATTTCCGCTTGAAACTCTCGGGCAGGCTATTCAGAGTGCCCGTTGAATACCGACGCGATCACGACGAAAGGACGGATCGTCATGGACAGGTTCAACGCACTAGGACGGGGCGCGCAGCTGATGCTCATCGGCGCGGTCCTCCTCCTGATCGACATGTTCCTGCCGTGGCAGGACTTCGACATCGGCGGGCTCGCAGACGAGCTCGGCGTCGATGCGAGCTTCAGCGGTTGGCGAGGCTTCGCCGGGGTCGTCCTCGGTCTGTTGACGATCATCCTGCTCGCGTGGCTCATCGTCCGCATCGCGTCGGTCAACATCCCGCTTCCGGTCTCCACCGCGATGACCGCGGGCTTGCTCGGGACGTTGATCCTGATCTTCGCGATCATCAAGATCGTCACGATCCTCGGAGACGAGGCCACGATCTGGGCCTGGGTCGGCCTCGTCCTGGCGGTCATCATCGCCGTCGGCGCGTGGAGGACCGTTCAGGAAGCCGGTGGCGTCGAGACGCTGAGAACCGAGGCGTCGAGCCTGACCGGGTCCGGCGCCGCAGCCGAGGCTCCCCCGGCGGCAACGCCGCCGCCCGCGGCTCCCGACGTGACACCAGACGTGACGCCAGACGTCACTCCGGACGTCACTCCGGACGTCACGCCAGACGACACGTCGGAGCCCGAGAAGACGTAGCCGAGGCTCAGCCGAGGCGCTTCACGAGGAGGACTCTGTCCTCCCCTGGACCGTCGTAGTCGCCCGCAACCCGGTCGACCTCGAACCCGAGCGCCTCGTGGAATGCGATCGACGTCTCGTTGACCGGTGAGGTGACGCAGCGAACGGTCGAGCGCCCGGCGTCGCGTGCGGCAGTGAAGAACCGCTCGTACAGGTCTCGCCCGAGCCCCGAGCCCCGGTGCTCGGGCGAGACACCGATGAAGTGGACGTAGGCGTCCGCGGGATCGGTCTGGGAGAGGAAGCCGACGAGGAACCCCGCTAGACGGCCGTCGCCGCCTTCCGCGACGAAGCTCGTGCCTTCGAAGTGGAGGAAGAAGAGCTGCGGCAGCATCGGGGCCATCTCGCGCCCGCCCCACCATGCGTTCACGTGCTGGATCACGCGCCCGTAGTCCGAAGGCTGTGCGTGGCGGATGGTGACGCCCAGCGCCTGCAGGCTAGACGCGCGGAATCACTCGCGCGTGGGTAAGCGCGGTCCGCAGCGCTCTGTCCCGATCTCACGTCCAAGTGGCCCGAGCCCGGTCTCTCGCCCTTGCCGTTGTCGCGACCGCGCTCGCGGCCTGGCTCTTCCCACGCGCGAGGCAGCCGCCTCGCAGCTCATCGCGCGCGACGCGCACCCGGCGTGCGCGCACGAGGTTGAAGATCGCCCAGTCCTCGATCCCGTCGCGCAGCTGCTCGAGCCGCGCGCTCGGGATCGGGCCCGACGGGCCCGGGTAAGGGTACGAACTCGCCGGTCCGATCGCCTCGAACGGATTCGCCTTCGAATAGCTCGTCGTGCCTTGCGCATACAGGACGCCGTCGACTCCCTCGAGCGCCGCAAGCTGCAGGTCGACACGAGCGGCAAGGCCCTGGTGACGTACCGCACCGGGGGTCGCACGAGGCACGTGCTCGTGTGGGGCGCGGTAAATGCGATTCACCCCACGAAGAAGCGCGCTCAGGCTGCCTTCCGCGTCGACTACTCCGGCGGCTGGCGCAGCTTCGGGCGCCCGGCGAAGGACGGGTTCCGCAACGTGTGCAAGCCGGCGAAGATCGAGCTCGGCTGGCTCGTGACCGCCTGCCAGGCACCGGAAGGCTCGAACTGGGGGCTGCACGAAGATGGCGAACCACTTCGGCGCCCGGCGAAGGAGGGGTTCCGCGAACGTGTGCAAGCCGGCGAAGATCGAGCTCGGCTGGCTCGTGACCGCCTGCCAGGCACCGGACGGCTCGTACTGGGCGCTCCAGAGCTGGCAGCGCGGGCTCCGCAACTACGGCCTACCGGCGAACGGGACGAAGTGAGCGAAGAAGAGGCGAACGCGAGTTTGCCACCGGCCGGTTGTGTCGCGGCGATCGCGATCCCTTCGCCGCCTTGCCGACTGGGAGCTCCGTCCTCCGATCCCACGTGTAGGCGAGCGTCTACCGCGGCCCGTGCCAGCGTCCTCTCGGGTCGCATCGGCTGGGCGTACGGGAGGTACCACCGCTCATTCGGGCGCTACACGTGGCGCGGGCGACGGGATCCACGGCTTCGCACGCGACACGCGGCGGGCCTACCGCTCGACTCGTTCGGACGGAATCTCTACGTCGACACCTTCAACTCCGCGTACGGGCCGGGCTGGAAGCGGGAGAACGGCTTCCTGAGCCATGTCGGCGGCGGAGGGTTCTGCTACGGGTTCTACCCGCACGGCTCACGCCCGTCCGGGATGGGCGAGCGCTACCGGATCAGCGTCAGCGGGCCCGGAGTCCTCCCGGACGCGTTCTGGGAAGGCACGGCCGCCCGCGACGTACGACCGTGCGTTCGACCTCGAAGCCGACAAGAAGCAGGCCGCGCTGCTCGCCGGCGATCGGGCCTGCCGGCCGCGTTAGCTCTCGACCGGCTGATCGTCGGCGGGCATCTCGCCGTCGGCGTCGTCGGGAGCACCGACCGTGGCAGGCACGGGCGGGCCCTCGATCAGCCGGATCTCGACGAGCGACTCGCCCTCTTCCGGGTTCTCGCGGCGATCGACGACGATCGTGGACGCAGGGGTGAGCTCGCGTCCGAGGATGAAGTCGGCGAGAGGATCCTCGATCAGGCGCTGAATCGCGCGGCGCAGCGGCCGGGCGCCCATGGCCGGGTCGTAGCCCTGGTCGACGAGCAGCTCGCGCGCGGCGTCAGTGAGCTCGATCACCGTGCCGTGCTTGGCCATCTCCTCACGCACGCGCTTCATCAGCAGGTCGACGACCTCGAGGATCTCGGCGCGCTCGAGCTTGTGGAAGACGATGACCTCGTCGATGCGGTTCAGGAGCTCGGGGCGGAACACCTTCTTGAGCTCCGACATGACCCGCTCCTTCATCTCGTCGTACGAGAGGCCCGCTTCGTCGCCGATCGAGAAGCCGAGCGTCTGGTTCTTCGAGATCTGGGCGGCGCCGAGGTTCGACGTCATGATCACGATCGTGTTGCGGAAATCGACCTTGCGGCCCTGGGCGTCGGTGAGCTTCCCGTCCTCCAGGATCTGGAGCAGGATGTTGAAGACGTCCGGGTGTGCCTTCTCGATCTCGTCGAGGAGGACGACCGAATACGGCTTGCGACGCACGGCCTCGGTGAGCTGACCCCCCTCGTCGTAGCCGACATAGCCGGGCGGTGAGCCGACGAGCCGGGACACGGAGTGCTTCTCCATGTACTCCGACATGTCCACCTGGATCATCGCGTCCTCGTCGCTGAAGAGGAACTCGGCGAGCGTGCGGGCGAGCTCGGTCTTCCCCACGCCTGACGGCCCGAGGAAGATGAACGAGCCGGTCGGCCGCTTCGGGTCCTTGATGCCCGCGCGGGCGCGCCGGATCGACTTGGCCACGGCCACGATCGCCTGGTGCTGGCCGATGACGCGCTTGTGGAGCTCGTCCTCCATGTTGATGAGCCTCTCCGACTCCGCCTCGGTGAGCTTGAAGACCGGGATCCCCGTCCACATGGAGACGATGTCCGCGATCTCGTCCTCGCCGATCTCCGGCTGCTCCTCGTCGGCCTGGTTGCGCCAGTCCTCTTCGAGCTCCTTCTTCTTCTGCGTGAGCTTGCGCTCCTTGTCGCGCAGCTGCGCCGCCTTCTCGAACTCCTGCGCCTCGATCGCGGCTTCCTTGTCAGCGCGGACGTTGTCGATCTCCTCCTCCAGCTCGCGATAGCGAGGCGGGGCCGACATCGTCGCGATGCGGATGCGCGAGCCGGCCTCGTCGATGAGGTCGATCGCCTTGTCGGGGAGGTGCCGGTCCTGGATGTAGCGGTCGGCGAGGACGGCGGCCGCGTGCAGCGCGTCGTCCGAGATCTTGCACCGGTGATGCGCCTCGTAGCGGTCACGGAGCCCGCGGAGGATGAGCACCGTCTCGTCGATCGACGGCTCTTCCACGCGCACCTGCTGGAAACGCCGCTCCAGCGCCGCGTCGCGCTCGAGGTACTTCCGGTACTCGTCGAGCGTGGTCGCGCCGATCGTCTGGATTTCGCCGCGCGCCAGCGCCGGCTTGAGGATCGAGGCCGCGTCGATCGCGCCCTCCGCCGCGCCCGCGCCGACGAGATTGTGGAGCTCGTCGATGAACAGGATGATGTCGCCGCGCTGGGTGATCTCCTTCATCACCTTCTTCAGGCGCTCCTCGAACTCACCGCGGTACTTCGATCCCGCGACGAGCGCCGCGAGGTCGAGCGAGTAGATCTGCTTGCCCTTCAGCAGCTCGGGGACCTGGCCTCCGGCGATCCGCTGCGCGAGCCCTTCGACGACGGCGGTCTTGCCGACGCCGGGCTCGCCGATGAGCACGGGGTTGTTCTTCTGCCGGCGCGAGAGGATCTGCATGATCCGCTCGATCTCGGTCTGGCGGCCGACGACCGGGTCGAGCTTGCCCTCGACCGCGTGCTTCGTGAAGTTGCGGCCGAACTGGTCGAGGAGCTTCGAGCTCTTCGTCTTCTCGCCCGCCGGGGCGCCGGCGCCGGTCTGGCGGCGGCCGGGGCCGGACAGCATCCGGATGATCTCGTTGCGGATCTTCTCGGCGTCGGCGTCGAAGTCGAGCAGGATGCGGGCGGCAACGCCCTCGTTCTCGCGCACGAGGCCGAGGAGGATGTGCTCGGTGCCGATGTAGTTGTGCCCGAGCGAGAGAGCTTCGCGCAGCGCCAGCTCGAGGACCTTCTTGGCGCGCGGCGTGAACGGAATCTGGCCGGTGGTGACCTCGTCTCCCTGACCGACGATGCGCGCGACCTGGGCGCGCACCTCTTCGACCGTGATGTCGAGCGACTCGAGGACGCGGGCCGCAAGGCCCTCCTCCTCGCGCAGCAGGCCCAGCAGGATGTGCTCGGTCCCGATGTAGTTGTGCTTCAGCGCGCGCGCCTCGTCCTGGGCAAGCACGACGACCTGCCTGGCCCGTTCGGTGAATCGCTCGAACAACTCCTTCGCCCCTCCTTTCCGTCTACGTCCCCGGAGGCCGACAGGATTGCCGCACCCCGGGTCGGAGATAGAGGCTTGATCGTAGCCGACTCCCTTCCGCTGCCGTCTTTACAGATTCGTTCACGGATTCTGATCGGGTCGTGAAACCCCTGCCGTCGGTTCGACGCACTGGACGAGGACCGGTCGAATCCGGCAGGAAGTCCTGCGAGTTAGGCTAGCGCCGTGACCAACGCTCGCCTTCGGCTCGCGTTGATGGGGGAAACCATGTTCCCCATCTGCCCCTCTTCTTGAAAACGTGTGGAACCTCCCGGTTCCCCCACCCCTCCACGCTCATCGGCCGGTCTCCGGCCGATGGGCAAGGCCCTGATCACCGGCGGCGCCGGGTTCATCGGCTCGCACCTGGCCGAGCTCCTGCTCGAGGCAGGCTGGGAGGTGTACGCGCTCGACGACGTGTCCACCGGCTCGATGGAGAACGTCGCGCACCTCACCGAGCGCGACGACTTCCACCTCGTCGTCGAGTCGGTGCTCTCCCCGGCGGTCGTGAGCGAGCTCGTGCACAAGTGCGACGTCGTGTACCACCTCGCGGCGGTCGTCGGCGTCCAGCTCATCGTGGAGCAGCCGGGTCACACGCTGCTGACGAACATCCAGGGCACCGAGAACGTTCTCGAGTACTGCACGAAATTCGGGAAGCGGGTGCTCGTCGCGTCCTCCTCCGAGGTCTACGGCGACCATCCGGAAGAGCAGCTCCTGGCGGAGGACGCGCGCCGCATCTACGGGCCGACGACGGCGCGGCGCTGGGCGTACGCGGACTCGAAGGCGATCGACGAGTTCCTCGCGCTCGCCTGGCACGAGGAGCGAGCCCTCGACTGCGTCATCGCGCGTCTGTTCAATACGGTCGGGCCTCGGCAGAGCGGCCAGTACGGGATGGTGATCCCGCGGTTCGTCCAATCCGCCCTCGGCGGCCGCCCGCTCGAGGTGCACGGCGACGGAACGCAGACGCGGTGCTTCTGCCACGTCGCGGACACGGTCCGCGGGCTCAAGGGCCTCCTGGAGGACACGGCCACGTCGGGAGAGCTCTTCAACATCGGCTCGCAGGAGCGGATCGCGATCCGCGAGCTCGCCGAGCGGGTGCGCACGAAGGCGGGCAGTTCTTCGGGGATCAAATTCGTGCCGTACGAAGAGGTCTTCCCGCACGGATCGATGGAGGAGATGTTCCATCGCGTCCCTTCGATCGAGAAGATCGGCGCTGCGATCGGGTGGGCGCCCACACGCTTGCTCGACGAGATCCTCGAAGACGTGATCGCATTCGAGCGCAGCAGGGTCGAGGCGCCGGCGTAGGCGAGAGCGAAGAGGAGGGCGAGGCAAGCCCCGCCCAACATCGCCTAAGAGGCATCGTCGGCGGTGGGTGCAAACAGTGACGAAGTAGAGACCGTGACTCGAATAGTCGAACGCGAGGAGACGGGGGCGCTTTCGATGCCACATACCGCCAGTCTTCCGCTGTCCGCCGCACGGAACTGTGCCAACGGTGTGCCAAGTCGAGGGCGAGGCAAGCCTCGCCCCTACGGCCACGTCAGGTCGTGCGGAGTGCCGGAAACAGGATCACGTCGCGGATCGTCTCGCGGCCCGACAGGATCATCGTGAGGCGGTCGATTCCGAGCCCGATCCCGCCCGTCGGCGGCATGCCGTACGACAGCGCCTCGACGTAGTCCGGGTCGCCACGCTCGCCGAGCACGTGGTCCGACTGGGCCTCGAAGCGTTGCCGTTGCTCCTCCGCATCGTTGATCTCGGTGAACGCGTTGCCCAGCTCCATCCCGCCCGCGAAGTACTCGAACCGCTCCGTCAGCGTGGGGTCGTCGTCGGTCGGGCGTGCGAACGGGGAGAGCTCGACCGGATAGTCGTGGACGATCGTCGGCTGGACGAGACCGGGCTCGACGAAGTGGCTGAAGGCGTGATCGACGAGCTGCGGCCAGTCCTTGTCCGCGCCGGTTTCCACCCCGCGCTCGGTCAGCCATGCCCGGAGCTCCGCCTCGTCCCGGGTCCAGAGCTCCAGCTCCTCGAGCGCTTCGACGAAGCGCACACGGCGCCACGGCGCCACGAGGTCGATCGGCTCATCCCGGAACGTGACGCTCGTCGTGCCGAGAACGTCGAGAGCAACCCGCTCGACGAGCTGCTCGATCCGCTCCATCGTGTCGCGGTAGTCGGCGTACGCCTCGTACCACTCGAGCATCGTGAACTCCGGCTGGTGCTTGTACGAGACGCTCTCGTTCCGGAAATCCTTCCCGATCTCGTACACGCGCTCGAGCCCACCCACGATGAGGCGCTTGAGGTAGAGCTCGGTCGCGATCCGCAGGTAGAGGTCGGTCTCGAGCTCCGCCGAGTGCGTCACGAAAGGCAGCGCGAACGCGCCCCCGTAGCGCGGCTGGAGGATCGGCGTCTCGACCTCGACGAAGCCGTCGTCGTCGAGGTGCTTCCTGATCGCGGCGACGATGCGGGCGCGCAAGACGAAGAGCGCGCGCGAGTCCTCGTTCACGAGCAGGTCGAGATAGCGCTTGCGATAGCGGGTCTCGACGTCCGTCAGCCCGTGGAACGTGTCCGGCAACGGGTTGCGATTGGGCGCGAGGACTTCGAGCCACTCGACGGCGAGCGACGGCTCGCCGCGCCTCGACTTCGCCGGCTTCCCGGCGGCGCCGACGACGTCCCCGAGGCGGACGTCAACGTCGCCGGTGCGGCTCGTGTCGCAAAGGAGCTGGATGCGCCCGGACCGGTCGACGAGGTCGAGGAAGACGAGCTTCCCCATCTCCCGCCGGGCCAGCACGCGTCCCGCAAGGCGCCGTTCGTCATCCGCCTGCCCGCCGCTCTCGAGCGGCTCGATCTCGGCCCGTACGGCCGCGATCTCGTCTCGATCCGGAAAGCGCTTGGGCGCGGGCATGGCGCCCCAGCCTACGCCACTCTGCCTACGCGGCCTTGATCTCCATGATCTTGAACTTGAGCTTCGCGCCCTTCGGCGTCGCGACCTCGACCGTCTCGCCCTTCTTGCGGCCCATGATCGCCCTGCCCACCGGGGACTCGTTCGAGAGCTTGCGCTCCGCCGGGTTCGCCTCTGCCGAGCCGACGATGAAGTACTCGATCGTCTCCTTCGCGTCCACGTCGCGCAACCGCACGACCGAGCCGATCGAGACGACGCTCGTGTCGACGCGCTTCGTGTCGATGAGCCGCGCGTTCACGAGCCTGTCCTCGAGCTGCGAGATCCGATGCTCGAGCATCATCTGCTCGTTTTTCGCGTCGTCGTATTCCGCGTTCTCGGCGATCTCGCCGAATTCGCGCGCCGCAGCGATGCGCTCGGCGACCTCGCGACGTCGTTGTGTGCGGAGGTAGTCGAGCTCTCCCTTGAGCCGCTTGAAGCCATCGGGAGTGAGGATCACGTCCTTCACGAAGCCCTCCATAGACGATAGTGCGGGGGCCACGGCCCCCGGAACGGCCCGGAATGGTAGCTGCGGTCAGAGAGGCTCGTCAACGTCCGCCGTCTACCATTCGACGCCGTGGAAATCGACCTCAACGAACCCTGGTGGATCCGCGACGTCGAGATCCCCACGCGCCTCGTGCTCGCGCCGATGGCGGGCGTCAGCGTGCAGGCATTTCGCCGGCAGGGACGACGCTACGGAGCCGGCCTCGTCTGCTCGGAGATGGTCAGCTGCGCCGGGATCGAGCATCGCAACGAGCGCACCCTCGGGTACCTGAGAGTCGCCGCAGACGAGCATCCGCTCGCGATCCAGCTCTTCGGCTCCGAGCCCGGGCCGATGGCCGAGGCTGCGCGGATGGTGCGGGCAGCGGGCGCCGACCTGGTGGACATCAACTTCGGCTGCCCGGTGAAGAAGGTCACTCGAACCGGGGCCGGAGCGACACTGCTCGAGGATCCCGACCGCGCGTCGCGGCTCGTCGAGGCCGTCGCGGAAGCCGTCGATCTTCCCATCTCGGTCAAGCTCCGGCGCGGAGTCGAGAACGGCTCTCGTGCCTGCCTCGACCTCGGGCCGCGGCTGGTCGAGGCCGGTGCGTCGTCGCTCACGCTGCATCCCCGCTCCGCGGAGCAGATGTACACGGGGACGGCCGACCACGCGCTGACGGCGGAGCTCGTCTCGCTCGTCGATGTCCCCGTCGTCGCGTCGGGAGACATCGTGTCGAGGGCGAAGGCCCAGAGCGTGCTCGCGACGACCGGAGCGGCCGCCGTGATGGTCGGGCGCGGGGCTCAGGGCAACCCCTGGGTGCTGCGGGAGATCGTCGACGGGGACGAGCGCGAGCCCACGCGCGAGGAAGTTGCCGCCGAGCTCGTGCTGTTCGTCCGCGAGGCCGTGCGAGAGCTGGGCGAGCGCCGCGCCTCCGGGTTCCTGAAGAAGTTCTACGGCTGGTACCTCGGTCAGGGCCGCTTCCCGAAGCCTTTCAAGCAGGAGCTGCTGCGGCTCGACTCGACGGAGGAGGTCGAGCGCCGCCTCTTCGCCGCCGCCCCTGGAGCGATCGCGCTCGTCGAGCAGCTCGAGGCGGAGATCCCGAGCGGCGACGAGGTCACCCTGGAGCTGCCGATCTCCGTCTACGGAGGCGGCTAGATAGAACGGGTCAGACCATTTCTGGTCTGACCCCATCCGTCAGGGGTATGACTTCAGTCAGACCCAGCTCTGTCGTCCGCGGGCGAGGCAAGCCTCGCCCCTACGTGTCCTCCGCAGGCCCCGCGAACGCGGTCGCGACGCCGAGGCCGACATACACCGTGCCGGTCACGTAGCGCTGCGTGCGGATGAAACGCCGCGAGCGACGGAGCATCCCGCCCGCCGTTCCTGCCACGAGGGCCCAGAGGGAGTCGGTGACGAGCGCGAGCAGCGCGAAGAGCACGCCGAGGAACGCGATCTGCACTGCCGGATGCGCGGCGTTGGGGTCGACGAACTGCGGGAGGAAGGCGAGGAAGAAGAGCGCCGTTTTCGGATTGAGGACGTTCACGACGATGCCCTGCGCGAAGGCGCGCCGCAGGTTCCGCTCGCCTCCCAGCGCAATCTCGGTCTCGGGGCTCCGCGAGAGCAGCGTCCACAGCCCGAGCACGACGAGATACGCGGCTCCCGCGATCTTGACCGCGGTGAACGCGACCGCCGACGAGACGACGAGCGCGGAGAGCCCCACCGTAGCGGCGGTGATGTGCATCAGCGTGCCCACGTGGATCCCGAGGACGGACGCGAGGCCGGCCGGCCCTGATGGATCGAGCGCGCGACGACGTAGAGCACCGCCGGGCCGGGTACGAGCAGCAGCGCGAGCGCGGCGACCGTGAAGACCGCAATCCGACCAGCGTCGGGAATCATCGGGTCGGGGATCACCGGTTCAATTCCCAGACCATGCGCAACCCGTCGAGGGTGAGGAACGGGTCGACCAGCTCGATCGTGCTCGAGTGCGGCGCGACGAGGTCGGCGAGGCCGCCTGTGGCGACGACACGCGCGTCGGCGCCGAGCTCCTCGCGGATCCGGCCGACGATGCCGTCGACCTGGCCCGCGAAGCCGTAGACCAGCCCGGACTGGAGACCACCGACGGTCGTCTTCCCGATCACGGTCGCGGGCGCGGCGAAGTCCACGTTCACGAGCCGGGCTGCGCGCGCGAACAGCGCCTCCATGGAGACCTCGATTCCGGGCGCGAGCACGCCGCCCACGTACTCGCCCGCAGGCGAGACGACGTCGAAGTTCGTCGAGGTTCCGAAGTCGACGACCACGACCGGCGCGCCGTACCGCTCCTTCGCGGCTACGGCGTTGACGATGCGGTCGGGACCGACCTCGCGCGGGTCGTCGTAGCGGATCGGAATTCCCGTCTTCACGCCCGGGCCGACGACGAGGATCGGCACGCTCGCCCACTTCTCGGCGACGGCCTCCCACTCCCGAACGAGCACCGGCACGGTCGAGGAGAGGCAGATCGCGTCCACGGCCTCGAAGTCGAGCAGTCCCTGGAGCAGGACCCCGAGCTCGTCGGCAGTCGACGAGCGCTCGGTCGCGAGCCGCCAGCGATCGGTCAGCTCGGCGCCGGAGTAGAGCCCGAGCGCCGTCTGCGTGTTGCCGACGTCGACAGCCAGCAGCATCGCAAGATTGTAGGGGCGAGGCTTGCCTCGCCCTCACCCCCCACGCGCCGGCGGCTACGCCGTCTCGTCGTCGCCCGTGAGCGGCTGGCCGATTCGCTCGGCGAGGTCCTCGGCGGTCAGCCGGGGCTCCTCGCCCTCGCCGCGCAGCTCCTCGACCGTCACGTCCCCCGAGGTGTACACCTCGGCCTTCGGGATCATCCGGCTCGGCCGGTTCTTGTCCCACACCCAGACGTCCTCCATCCGGATGTGGAAGAACGGGTAGCTCGACTGCGGCAGCGCTTCCAGGTCGAGCTTGTTACAGAGGTACGTCGCATCCTGCGTGAGCACGCAGTAGCGGAAGAGCGCGAAGACCGCCGAGTACTCCCGCTTGAGCGAGAGCTCGAGCTCCGCCTCGAATTCGTCGAGCTCGTCGAGGTGCGACATCGCGCGTCAGTGTAGATGCTTGACGCCCGAGATCGTCGTCTCCGGGGCGTGAGCTGGCCGCTCGTGAGCGGTCCGGACGCGCGAGATCGGGCCTCAAGCATCGAGCGCTGCAAGCAGGTCCGACACGGTCCCCGCCCCTGGTACCACGAGCTCCGGATCGAGCTCCACGAGTGGCTCGAGCACGAAGCGCCGCTCGTGGAGCCGCGGGTGCGGCACGCGCAACCCAGGCTCGTCGACGACCTCGTCCCCGTAGAGGAGCAGGTCGAGGTCGATCGTCCTCGGGCCCCAGCGAACGCCGTCCCGAACCCGGCCGAGCCGCCGCTCGCTGGCCAGCAGCACCTCGAGCAGATCGGGCGCCGTGAGCTCGGTGTCGAGCGCGACAACGCCGTTCAGGAAGCGCGGCTGGTCGACCACCCCGACGGGGTCCGTCTCGCGCAGGCTCGAGCGAGCGACGACCTCGATGCCTTCCGTCGCGTCGAGCAGCCTGATCGCCTCGGCGAGCGTCTCTTCCCGCAGGCCCAGGTTGGCTCCGAGCCCGACGTACGCGCGAGTCGTCAGGCGCGCTCCCGCTCGACGATGACCGCGGCGTGCTCGACGGCCGGGTCGAGGACGACGTCCGGCTTCCGGACGCGGACCCGGACCCTGCGCACCGGCGGGAAGCGCTCCATGATCCCGTCCGCGACGGCTCCGGCGAGCCCTTCCAGGAGAAGCCGCGAGGGGCCGTCGAAGACCTCCTTCACGAGCCCTCCGAGCCGGCGGTAGTCGACCGTCTCGTCGATGTCGTCGCTGACGGTCGCATCCTCGTCGACGTCGGCCCAGAGATCGACGAGGAAGCGCTGGCCGAGCTTCCGCTCCTCCTCGAGATAGCCGTGGTGGCCGAAGACGACGAGTCCCAGGAGCTCGATGGTCATGCGGTGATCCGCCCCCGTTCGACGGCCGCCGCGACGGAGACGGCCTCCACGGTCTCCCGCACGTCGTGGACGCGGAGAAACCAGGCACCGCGCTCGAACGCGGCGACGGCGGCACCGAGCGAGGCGGGCACCGTTCCCGATGCGGCGGTCGCGTCGCCGAGGACCTTCCCGAGCGTGCTCTTGCGCGAGAACCCGACCATGACGGGACGTCCGATCGCGACGATGCGGTCGAGACGGCGCACCAGCTCGAGGTTCTGGTCCGGCGTCTTGCCGAAGCCGATGCCGGGATCGAGGCAGACGCGCTCTTCGGAGATCCCCTGCGAGACCGCGAACGCGAGCCGCTCCTCGAGGAATGCAGCCACTTCGGACACGACGTCGTCATAAGAAGGTGCGACCTGCATCGTCCGAGGCTTTCCCTGCATGTGCATGAGACAGACATACGCATCCCTGTCTGCGACCACGCCGGCGGTATCCGGATCGCCGCGCAGCGCAGTGACGTCGTTCACGAGCACCGCCCCGAGCTCGAGCGCTCGCCGTGCGACTGCCGCCTTCGAGGTGTCGATCGACACCGGGATGCCGGCAAGACCCTCGAGCACGGGCTCCACACGGCTGATCTCCTCCTCGACGGAGACGGCGCCTGCGCCGGGGCGAGTCGACTCGCCGCCCACGTCCACGAGCGCCGCACCCTCGTCGACGAGCCGCTCACCGTGCGCGATCGCGTCGGCGGGTCGCACGAACTCGCCTCCGTCGGAGAAACTATCCGGCGTGACGTTCACGACGCCGACGATCGCCGGCCGCGGGAATCGTTCCTCGAGCGGTGCTCCTCCCGTCATGAGGCGGAGCGTACCGCCGCCTGCGTCCGGCGAATGCCTCAGACTCCCGGCCCATGAGCACTCAAGAGCCACCAAGCGGCCCGCAGGGGAAGCCCCGCGGGATCGGGTTCGGAATCCTCCTCTTCATCGTCACCATCGGCTTCTACGGGTGGTACTGGGTCTACAAGAACCAGGAGGAGATGAAGCAGCACACCGGGGACGGGCTGGGCGGCGTCCTCGGGCTCGTCGTCTGGATCCTCGTCAGCCCGGTCAGCGCGTTCGTCATCCCGTCGGAAGTCGGGAACATGTACAAGCGCGCCGGCAAGGAGCCGCCCGTGAGCGGGTGGACCGGCCTCTGGCTCTTCCCGTTCGGGCTCCTGATCGTCCCGGCGATCGTCTGGTTCGTGAAGATCCAGGGTGGGCTGAACCGCTACTGGGAGAGTCAGCCCGGAACGGTCGCGGTGCCCGCGGCTCCCGAGCCCCCGGCTCCCGGGCCGGCGACGCCCGCCTAGCACGAGGACCGAGGTACGCGACGTGAGGGGGCGCCTCAATCGCCCCCTCGCGCTCGCCGTCCTCGCGGTCTTCGTCCTCGTCGGAGTCGTCGCGGTGGCCTCGACGGGCTCGACTCCCGGTGGCTCGAGCGACACGCGCCCGCCGGGAGAGCTCCTCCTGGACACGTTCTTCAGCCTCGCGCTGGTCGCGCTCGTTCCCGGAGCGGTTCTCCTCATCTACGGACTCATGCAGCGGAAGGAGATCGCGGAGGAGATCGCGTCCGGACGCTATCGCCGCTCGACCCTCGCCACGCTCGTCTTCTTCGCGTTCCTCCTCGGCCTCGCCGTCTACTTCGGGCTCGAGAACAAGCGCTTCGCGTTCGGCATGGGCGGCGCGGACGTCGTGGACATCGGCTCGAACGAACGGACGCCGCCCCCCGGCGGCGATCCGGGTACGGGGAAGCTGTACGAGGCCGAGTTCGCCTGGATCCCGGTCGCAGTCGTCGTGGGCCTACTCGTGCTCGCGGTCGCAGCGTTCGGGCTCGCGTCGCGCCGGCGACAACGTGCGCTCTCGGGCGATGACGCTGCCGTCGCCGAGCAGCTCGCAGACGTGCTCGAGGAGACGGTCGACGACCTCCGCGCCGAGCCGGATGCCCGCCGCGCCGTCATCGCAGCCTACGCGCGCGTCGAGCGCGCGTTCGCCGCGGCGGGGCTCCCTCGCAGAAGGCAGGAGACCGCTGAGGAGTACGTTCCGCGCATCTTCGGCGGGCTGCCGGTCGACCCCGGGGGGGTGCGGACGCTCACCGATCTCTTCGAGGCGGCGAAGTTCTCGAACCACGCCGTGAGCGAGGAGATGAAGCTCGAGGCCATCGCGGCGCTGGAGCACATCCGGGACGACCTCCGCGCGGCGGCGGTACGAACGGCCGAGGCGCCGGCCGTTGACCTCGACCGGCCGGAGCGGGCGACGACGTCGTGAAGGGCTCGTCGAATGCCCTGCGGCTCGACCTCGCACGCGCGGGCAAGTTTCTGCTGCTCCCGAGCGCCGTGCTCGCGTTCGCCATCGCGTTCGTGCCCGGACGCATCGAGCTCGCGATCCGCGTGTATGCGCTCGTCCTCGCCGGCGTAGGGCTCGTGCTCATGGTCGCCGCGCTTCGCCGCGCGTTCCCGCCGACGACGCCGCTCAGGCCGGCGACGGGCCGCCCACGCCATACGCGCCAGGCGCCCGCGACGCTCACGCGCCTCGAGGCGCACGCGGCACTCGGCGTCGCGGGTGCGTTCGACCTCCACTACCGCCTGCGGCCGCGGCTCCGCGAGCTCGCGACGGAGCTGCTCGCGTCGCGCCGAGGCATCGACCTGGACGCGGAGCCGAGCCGTTCGAGGGCGAGGCTCGGAGAGGAGACGTGGGAGCTCGTGCGCGAGGACCGCCCGCCGCCGGAGGACCGACTGGCACGCGGCATTCCTATCCGCGAGCTCGCCCCCGTCGTCGAATCACTCGAGAACGCATGACGACTGTCGACCTCGAAGGAGTGAACGAGCTCTCCGACCGCGTCCTCGATGAGGTCGAGCGCGCGATCGTCGGCAAGCGCGATGCGCTCGAGGTCGTCCTCATGGGGTTCCTCGCGGACGGGCACGTCCTGCTCGAGGACGTCCCCGGCCTCGCGAAGACGCTGGCAGCGCGCTCCTTCGCGCAGGTGTTGAGCATGCGCTTCACGCGCGTCCAGTTCACGCCCGATCTCATGCCCTCGGACGTCACCGGCTCCTCGATCTGGAACCAGCGGGACGGAGACTTCGAGTTCCGCCCCGGGCCGATCTTCACGAACCTCCTTCTCGGCGACGAGATCAATCGAGCTCCTCCGAAGACCCAGGCGGCGCTGCTGGAGGCGATGCAGGAGCGCCAGGTGACGATCGAGGGCACGACGCGTCCGCTCGGCCCGCCGTTCCTGGTGATCGCGACCCAGAACCCGATCGAGTACGAAGGAACGTACCCGCTCCCGGAGGCCCAGCTCGACCGCTTCCTCCTGCGCACGACCGTCGGCTATCCGAAGCGCGACGACGAGGTCGAGGTGCTCGGACGCCGGATCGAGCGCCAAGAGGACGAGGTCGTCCTCGCCCCTGTCGTCGACCGTGAGACGCTGCTCGGGATGCAGCGGGCGCTCGAGCAGGTGCACGTCGCCGAGAGCGTCCGCGAGTACTGCGTCGATCTCGTCGCCGCAACGCGCAGCTCGCCGAACGTCGCGGTGGGAGCGAGCCCCCGCGGGAGCCTCGCGCTTCTCAAGCTCGCGCGCGCGAAGGCCGCGGTCTCCGGCCGGGATTTCGTGCTCCCGGACGACGTGAAGGCGGTCGCCGTGTCAGCGCTCGCACACCGCCTCGTCCTCCGGCCGGAGCTCTGGGTGCAGAAGGTCTCGGGCGACGACGTCGTGCGCGAAGTGCTCGACACCGTCCCGACGCCCAAGGCCGAGGACGTCCCGGCGGCAACATGACGCGGGCTGCGAGCCCGCGGCTGGAGGGCTACGCGATCCTCGTCGGGGCAGGGCTCGTCACGGCGCTCGCGCTGCGTCGTCCCGAGCTGGCGGTCGTCGCCGCTCCATTCGCGCTCGTGCTGGCCGCAGGCCTTCGCGTGGGCGCTCCACCGACGCTCGACGTGTCCTTCTCGCTCGACGACGAGCGCGTCCTCGAGGGTGAGGAGGCAGCGGCCACGATCCGCGTGCGGGCGGAGACCGCGATCGAACGGCTCGAGCTTCTGCTCGTTCTTCCGGCCGGGGTCGAGGTCGTGGAGGGAGCCGACGCTGTCGCCCTCAGGCTCGCGGCGGGCGAGGAACGAGAGCTGCGCCTGCGGCTGCGGTGCTCGAGGTGGGGGCTCTACGACGTGGGCGCGCTCAGGCTGCGGTGCCGGGGCTTCCTCCGAATCGTCGTCTGGGAGCAGACGCTCGAGCGCACGCACCGGCTGAAGGCGTATCCACGGGCGGAGCGGCTCCGCGAGATCGTCCCGCCGCGTAAGACGCAGGCGTTCACCGGGAGCGAGGTCGCGCGCGCGAAGGGCGACGGGATCGAGTACGCGGACCTCAGAGACTTTCTCCCGGGCGACCGGCTGCGCTCGATCAACTGGCGCGCGTCCGCACGCCGCGCCGGTGCGCTCGTCGTGAACGACCGGCACCCGGAGCGGAACACCGACGTCGTGCTCTTCGTCGACAGCTTCGCCGACGTGCGCGACGAGGATCGGAGCACGCTCGACGACGCCGTGCGAGCGGCAGCCGCGCTCGCCGCGCGCTACCTCGACCGCCGAGACCGGGTCGGTCTCGTCTCCTTCGGAGGCGTCCTCCGCTGGCTGCAGCCGGGGATGGGCCCGGCGCAGCGCTTCCGACTCGTCGAGTCGCTGCTCGAGACCGGCGTCGAGCCGACCTACACGTGGCGTGACGTGAACGTCATTCCCGCGAGGATCCTCCCGCCGAAAGCGCTCGTCTTCGCGATCACGCCGCTCGTCGACCCTCGCTTCGTGACCACGGTCGCCGACCTGCGCGCCCGACGTTACGACGTCGCGGTCGTCGAGGTCGATCCCGTGCCGCTCGTCGAGCCGGGGCCGACCGAGCTCGACCGGCTCGCGTACCGGCTCTGGATCCTTCAGCGTGAGGTCCTGCGGGCGCGGCTGTCGCGGCTCGGGATCGCCGTTGCGACGTGGACCGACGACGTCGAGCTGCAAGCCGCGCTCGAGGAGGTGAGGACATTCCGCCGCCGGATCGGGCTCGCACGCGTCTAGCGACGGCGGTCGGCGCGCTCGCGTGTGCAGCCGGGCTCGTCGTCCTCGCCCTCGTGGGCGCCGGCGACCTCGCCGTTGTCGTGGGCGTGAGGCTCGGCGCGCTCGCCCTCCTCGCGCTCGTTGCAGCGCTCGTGCTCGGCTGGAGCGTGCTGATCCCGCTCGCGCTCGGGCTGCTCGGCGCCGCATACGCGACGCACCTCGGCCTGGACGACCCGAGCCTCGACGCGACGGCCCCGCTGTTCGGCGCGGGTCTCCTGCTGACCGCGGAGCTCGCCTACTGGTCGCTCGAGGAGCGCGCACGCGTCGTGAGCGAGCCAGGCGAGCCGCTCCGCCGGCTCGGCCTGCTGCTCGTGCTCGCAATCGTGGCGCTCGGCGCCGGCGCCGGCCTGCTTGCGGTCGCGGATCTCGCCCGCGCAGGTGGTCTCGCGCTCGATCTACTGGGCGCGGCGGCCGCGGCTGCGGCGTTGTTCGTCTTCGTCGTCGTCGCCCGGCGGGCGCCCGGATAGCGCGAGGCGAGGGCGAGCCTCGCCCTACGAGGGCGCGCCCTCGGGCGGCGGCTGCATCGCCGTGCCCGGGATCGGGCGCGGCTGCGGCTTGAGCTTCGGGCGCTTCTCGGCGTCCGGCTCGGGCTCGGAGATCGCGGGCTCTTCCTCCGGGAAGACCGATTCCTCGGACTCTCCGGCGAGCAGTCGCTCGTACTGCTCCTTGTCGATCGTCTCGCGCTCGATGAGGATCGCGGACAGCCGGTGCAGCTCGTCCATGTGTGAGCGGAGCACGCGGACGGCCGAGTCGTGCGCCTCCTCGATGACGCGCCTGATCTCGTCGTCGATCTCCTTGGCCAGCTCCTCCGAGTAGTCGGGCTCGGAGCCCATGTCGCGGCCGAGGAAGGGCAGCTCGTGGTTGCGGCCGAGGACGCGAGGGCCGAGCTTCTCGGACATGCCGAAGCGCATGATCATCTGCTTCGCGACCGTGGTCACCCGCTCGAGGTCGTTCGCGGCGCCCGTCGTCACCTCGTGGAAGACCAGCTCCTCCGCCGCGCGGCCGCCGAGCGTCATCGCGAGCTCGTCCATCAGCGCCGACTTCGTCGTCAGGTACTTGTCCTCGGTCGGCAGCGAGATCGTGAGGCCGAGGGCCTGGCCCCGGGAGACGATCGTGATCTTGTGCACCGGGTTCGTGAACTCGAGGTAGTGGCCGACGAGCGCGTGTCCCATCTCGTGGTAGGCCGTGATCTTGCGCTCCTTCTCCGAGAGGAGGCGTGCCTTCTTCTCCGGCCCTGCGATCACGCGCATGATCCCTTCCTCGAGCTCGTCCTGCTCGATCATCTTCTTGCCGCGGCGGGCGGCGAGCAGCGCGGCCTCGTTGATCAAGTTGCTCAAGTCGGCGCCCGTGAAGCCGGGCGTGCCGGCGGCCAGCGTGTCCAGGTCGATCTCGCGCCCGAGCGGCTTGCCGCGCGAGTGCACCTCGAGGATCTTGCGGCGGCCGAGCCGGTCGGGGCGGTCCACGACGATCTGGCGGTCGAAGCGGCCCGGGCGCAGCAGCGCGGGGTCGAGGATGTCGGGGCGGTTCGTGGCTGCGATGAGGATGATGTTGTCCTTCATCTCGAACCCGTCCATCTCGACGAGGAGCTGGTTCAGCGTCTGCTCGCGCTCGTCGTGGCCGCCGCCGAGGCCAGCGCCGCGATGGCGTCCGACGGCGTCGATCTCGTCCATGAAGATGATGCAGGGCGACGCCTGCTTGGCCTGCTCGAACAGGTCGCGCACGCGGGAGGCGCCGACGCCGACGAACATCTCGACGAAGTCGGAGCCGGAGATCGAGAAGAAGGGGACGCCGGCCTCGCCGGCGACCGCGCGCGCGAGCAGCGTCTTGCCCGTGCCCGGCGGCCCATACAGGAGCACGCCCTTGGGGATGCGCGCGCCGAGCGCCTGGAACTTCTTCGGGTTCTCGAGGAACTCCTTGATCTCGTGCAGCTCCTCGACGGCCTCGTCCGCGCCGGCGACGTCCTTGAACGTCACCTTCGGCGAGTCCGGCGACATGCGCTTGGCGCGGCTCTTCCCGAAGCTCATGACCTTCGAGCCGCCGCCCTGCATCTGGTTCATGAGGAAGATCCAGAAGCCGATGAGCAGGACGAAGGGCAGGAAGTTGATGAGGAGCGCCCACCAGGCCGACGAGCCCGTGCCCTTGGAGTCGAACGGGATGTTCTTCCGCTCGAGGAGCCGCTGGAAGTCGGTTGCGGACTCGGGCGTCGGGTAGTTGACCTTGAACTTCTCGCCGCCGACGAGCGTCCCGGAGATCTGCTGCTTCGTCGGCGTGAAGAGGACCTCGTCCACGTTCCCGTCGTCGACCTGCGAGATGAGTTGCGAGTACGTGAGCTTCCGCTCCTCCGAGCGATTCGGCAGCAGCGTCTGGCTCGCCAGGTAGACGAGCAGGACGATGACGATCAGCGGGAAGAGCGCGCCACGAAAGAGGCGGTTCATGGTCTGCCGCAGCGTAGCATCGTGCCTCTCCGGCACATCCCCCGCCTGCCCGCCTCGCGGTTACGGTGCAGTTGAGCCGCTATGTGGTGCCCGGCACGAGGTCCGGGTGCAGGACCGCGACGTAGGGGAGGTTGCGGTAGCGCTCCGCGAAGTCGAGCCCGTACCCGATGACGAAGCGGTTCGGGATCTCGAACCCGATGTAGCGCACCGGGACGTCGATCTCGCGCCGCTCGGGCTTGGTCAGGAGCGCGCAGATCTCGAGCGAGGCAGGCTTCCGCGCCCGCAGGTTGCGCATGAGGTACGAGAGCGTGAGCCCGGAGTCGATGATGTCCTCGACGACCAGCACCTCGCGGTCGGCGATGTTGATGTCGAGGTCCTTGAGGATCCGCACGACGCCCGACGAGTCGGTCGCGGCGCCGTAGCTCGAGATCGCCATGAAGTCGATCTCGCAGGGAACGGTCAGCTCGCGCATCAGGTCGGCCATGAAGAAGACGGCGCCCTTGAGGACGCCGACGAGCAGGAGGTCCCGACCCGCGTAGTCGGCCGAGATCTCGGCACCGAGCTCGCCGATCCGCGCCTGGAGTGTCGGCTGTTCGATGAGGATCTCCCCCACGCCGCTCGCCAGCTCCGCCTGGGTCATCGGCTCCCATCCTTCCACGCGCGCACGACCCCCTCCCAGCCCGGCGCCTCCGCGATCCCGGGGACCGAGACCACCTCGTCGCCGGAGACGACGAGCGGCCAGGCGTCGCGCTCGAGGCTCGGCACCTTTGCGTCCACGAAGAGATCCTGCACTTTCTTGCTTCTGCCTGCGAGCCGGTCGCCGGGGCGTCGCGTGCGGACGACGAGGCCGGGCGCTTCGCTCTCGAGTCTCCACGGCCCGAACTCGACCCGCCCTTCGAGCCGCAGCGTTTCGTACTCGCGCACCGCGCGGATCCCGTGCCCGAGATCGGCCTGCCTCGTCCCTGCTGTCGTCGCGAGGAGCTCGACGAGCGTCCGCTCGAGCTCGCGCGGCAGGCGCGCCTCCGCGCGCGCGAGGGCGAGCAGGTTGCGGTCCGCCGCCGGGTGCAGGCGGCGGAGGAGCGGAAGGATCTCGGAGCGGATGAGCCCGCGTTTCGTGCCGGCGTTCGAGGAGTCCGTGCGGAAGGCGAGACCGTGGTCGTGGCAGTACGCCTCCGTCTCCTCGCGCCAGATAGTAAGCAGCGGCCGGACGACGCCGTCCTCGCGCCGGGGCTTGATCCCCTTCGTCGTGCCGGACGAGACCATGCGGTAGAGGACGGTCTCGACCTGGTCCGAGGCGGTGTGGGCGGTCGCACGGAGCCCGTGGCCCGCGGTCGCGTCGTAGCGCGCGGTGCGCAGCGCCGCTTCGGACGAGGGCTGGGCATGCCCGGCCCCGGCGAGGGTGATCACCTCCGCTCCCAGCTGCTCACGACAGTGCCGGGCGTCCGCTTCGGACTCCTCGCCGCGCGTCGAGTGGTTGACGTGCACCGCCGAGACGTCGTAGCCGAGGTCTCGCAGCACGTGCCAGAGACACGTCGAGTCCGCGCCTCCCGACACGAGGCACGTTACGTCCCCACCCGGCGGGATCAGCTCCTGCTCGCGGACGAAGCGCTCGACTCGCTCGGTGACCTGCTCGGGCATGGTGCTCGCCATGCCCTGATTCTGCCGACGTTACGAGCGCCGGAGCGAGAGCGCGTCGACGACGTCCGCCGCCGCCGGCGCCTCGACCGTGACGGGCTCGCCGTAGTCGAAGAGCTCCAGCGCGAGCGACCCGGCCGCCTCCTGGCCGCCGCCGGACAGCGAGAGCTCCATCGTCAGGCGGCGAACCAGCTTGTCGTGGTCTGCCCAGACGTCGACGGGGATGTTCTGCACGGCCCCGCCGAAGCTCTGAAGCTGGTCGAGCAGACCGGGCTCGTACGCCTCCGCCGCCGCCCGCCCGAGAGCCTTCCGCCAGTCGATGACTGCGAAGTAGTGTGAGGTCTGGACGCCGCGCACCTCCTCGGTCCCGACGTGCGTGACCTTGCCCGCGACCGCGCGCAGATAGTCGAGCGCTTGCCGCGGGTCGCTGCCGTTCGCGAGCGACTGCAGCTCGCCGAGCTCGGCGCCTGCATCTGCGCCGCGCGGGCGAGATCGAGCCGGGCCCATTCCTTGCCGAACGGCAGCTCGCCCGCGAGCAGCGGCATCGCAGGTACGCGGCGGTGCCGTCCAGGAGCAGGTCGAGCTTCCAGCTCGCCGGGTCGTCGATCCCGGCGGGCGCATCGCCGCCGAGCGTGACCCCGAGCCCGCTCATCAGCTTCGCGAACGAGCCGAGGTCCACCGTCAGCTCCGCCTTCTGCGCGGGCGTGTCGTAGGCTCCGTGGGCGGAGAGAGCCAGAGGCGTGCGGAACAACGGCAGCTCGAGCTGGAAGTCGAGCTCGAAGCGCGCGGAGTCGGCGGCCTCCGTCGCATCCGCGACATGGGCAAGGTCGTCGAGGACGGGAAGCGCCGTCGCGTTGCCGCCGCTGTGGCCACCACCGCAGCCCGCGGGCGAAGACGCCGACAAGGGCCGCGACTAGCGCGAGCAGGACGAGACGCACGGGCCGCACCATGACCTCGGACGTCGACCGGCCGATCCGCGCTCTCAACCTTCGTTCGAGTGATCCCGGAACCGTGGTGCCGTGCTCCAGGACTCGAGCAGCGCCGCGGCCCCGTCGAGCTCCGCTGCCGAGAAGCGGTGCGGCACGGCGTGAGGCACCGGAGCCATCCTGGCCGACGGCTCCAGGCCCTGCGCTGCATCGATCACATAGCGGATGGCGAGCGCATGCCCGACTGCGAGCACGGTTTGCTCGGGCCGCGCGAGCAGGGCCCGGAGCCCGCGGGCGAACCTCGCTGCTCCGTCGGCTCGACTCTCCCCTCGCCCGGGCGCGGGCACGTCCGGCGGCTCGGACCAGGCCCACCCGCGGTAGTCGTCGAGCGGGCCGCCGTCGTAGCGGCCGAAGTGGATCTCGTTCAACTCGGGCACGACGATCCGGGGGACCTCGCGGCCCGCAAGCGCGAGCTCGAGGGTCTCGCGCGTCCGACGCAGCTCGGTCGAGACACCGAGGTCGATGCGCTCCTCTGCTAGCTCCTGCCCCAGGCGGCGGCCCTGCTCGACGCCTTCTGGCGTCAACCCTTCCCCCGGCGGCGTGCACGAGGCCGTTCCGCCGTCGCGGTTGGACGAGGCGAACGCGTGCCTTACGAGCAGGAGCGTCTCCATGTCCTCAGAGGAGCAGCGAGCGGTAGTCGAGCACGTGCTCCATGCCGATCCTCTCGTAGAGGCGGATCGCGGGGAGATTGTCGGCGCGCACGAAAAGGCAGACTGCGGGGACGGACTCGAGCAAGGTCCGGCACAGGTCACGCAGCCCGCGGGCGCCGTAGCCCTCGCCGCGAACGAACGGGTCGACCCAGACCTGTTGGAGCTGGACCGCCGAGGGCGTCCAGGCGGACGCCTCGGCCTTGAACAGGATCGCCCCGTCCTCGACCCACAGCCACGACCTCCCCTCCTCGATCTGCGACCGCGTCCGCCAGCGGAACCCCTCCGCGTCGCGGCGCATCGGATCGACTCCCAGCTCCTGCTCGTGCGCGGCGGCGCACGCCGGCAGCAGGAGCTCGAAGTCGTCGTGCGTGGCCGGGCGCAGGCCCGTCTCCCCCGCATCGGGAGGATCGCGCAGGACGAACACCGGCTGCCCGGGCCGGTCCTCGCGCGGCTTCGAAAGCCGTGCGCCGGCGGCGTCCCAGAGCTCGCTGACGGCGCGAGATTCCCCGATGAGCATCCGGGGGCCCGCGCGCACGACGTCCCGGGCGAACTCGTCGCACCCGAGGCCGGACGG
The DNA here is from genome assembly GCA_963848405.1 of uncultured Actinomycetes bacterium. GTDB lineage: Bacteria > Actinomycetota > Thermoleophilia > Gaiellales > Gaiellaceae > GMQP-bins7. The sequence goes on from CAWKDP010000032.1 coordinate 346,335, forward strand.
GACCGCGTTCACGCCGACGTGGCAGAGCGCGACGAGCTCCTCGCCCTCGGCCAGTCCGACGAAGCGGCCGAGCCCGCGACGCGCGACGTCCTCGAGGAAGACACGCTCGATCGGGTCCTGCGCGCAGAAGCTCAGGATCTGCTCGAGGGTCGGATTGACGAGCTCGCGCCTCATTCGGGGAGAGAACTCTAGGAGAGCACGGGCCGTACGGTTCGACGGATGCCGTACCTGGGGAAACCCATAGGGTTCCGCCCATGCCGATCCACCTCCGCGCCGAGCCGGGCGACTACGCCGAAGCCTGCCTCCTTCCCGGAGACCCGCTCCGCGCCAAGTACATCGCCGAGACGTACCTCGACGACGCGACGCAGGTGAACGCCGAGCGCGGGCTCCTCGGCTTCACCGGCGCCTGGGACGGCAAGCGCGTGTCGGTGCAGGGAACCGGCATGGGCTGCCCGTCCGCCACGATCGTCTTCGAGGAGCTGATCCAGCTCGGAGTCAAGCGGCTGCTGCGCGTCGGCACGTGCGGTGGCCTCCAACCGGGTCACTCGCTCGGCGACCTGATCGTCGCGATCTCCGCCGTGCCTGCCGATGCGACGGCGACGCATCTCGTGGGCGGCGAGCCGCACGCGCCCACCGCGAGCTGGGAGCTCGTCCACGAGGCCGTGCACGTCGCCAAGGAGCGGGACGAGAAGGTGCGCGTCGGCCCGATCGTCTCGAGCGATCTCTTCTACAACCCGGACGAAGGCCAGTACGAGCGCTGGTCGAAGCGCGGCATCCTGGCGGTCGAGATGGAGGCGGCGGCGCTCTTCACGCTCGCGGCGCTCCGCGGCGTCCTCTCGGGGTGCCTGCTCACCGTGAGCGACATCGTCGTCGAGGGCGAGTTCGTCCGCATCTCGGACGACGAGCTCCGCGCTGCCGTCGACCGCATGACGCGGATCTCGCTCGACACTGCGACTGCCGGCCATTAGCCGAGCCACCGTCTTCCTCGTCAACCCGGCGTCTGCCGGCGGCAGCACGGGGCGCCGCTGGCCCGAGATCGCGCACCGCGCGGCAGCGCTCGGCCTGCAGGGCGACGCGCTGCTCTCGGAGGAGCCGGGCCAGCTCGGGCCCCTCGCGCGCGAGGCCGTGGACGGCGGCGCGACGCTGCTCGTGGTCGTCGGCGGCGACGGGTCGGTGAACGAGGTCGTGAACGGCGTCGCCGACCTCCAGGGCTTCGAACTGGCGGTGCTTCCCCACGGCACCGGCCGGGACTTCGTGCGGACCTACGGGATCTCGCGCAACCTGGACGAAGCCGTCGCAACGGCGCTGTCCGGTGCCGTGCGAGCCATCGACCTCGGGCTCGTCTCGTTTCGGACCTGGGCGGGGGCGGAGGGTCGCTCGTACTTCGCGAATGTCGGGAGCGCGGGGATCAGCGGGGCGATCGCCCGGCGCGCGAACGAGACATCGAAGGCGCTCGGCGGAAAGGTCTCGTACTACTGGTCGACGCTCGCGGTCTTCGTCGGCTGGCAGACGGGGGAGCTCAGGGTCTCGGTCGACGACGAGATCCGCGGCGGACGCATGATCGACGTCCTCGTGGCGAACGGCCGCTACGTGGCGGGCGGGATGATGATGTGCCCGGAGGCCGAGCCCGACGACGGGGTGTTCGACGTCCTCCTGTTCGGGGACGTCACGAAGCGGGATCTGCTGTTCGTGCTGCCGAAGACGTACCGCGGGAAGCACCTACCCCACCCGAGGCTCGAGCTTCTGCGAGGCCGCGTCGTCAGTGTGGACGCCGACGAGCCGCTCCCCATCGAGCTGGATGGCGAGCAGCCGGGGACGACGCCGGCGCGGTTCGAGATCGTCCCGCGTGCGCTGCGGCTCCGCGTGCCGCGGACCGACGCCCAGGGCGAGAGGTAGCTCAGGGCGAGTGGTAGCTCGGGCCTACGGCGAGGGCTTGCGCGTCGTCGTGCGTGCGGGCTTTGCGCGCTTGAGGTCGGCGACCTGCTTCTCGAGCTTCGCCACGCGCGCTTCCAGCACGTCGATGCCGCGGACCTTGCGGTTCAGGTCGTCGACGCGCGTGCGCAGGTCGTTGAACGCGTTGACCGCGCGCGTTCCGCCCGGAAGGTCTGTGATCCGGCCGAGCGCCTCCTCTCCCGCGTCGGCGAGCCTGGTGACGAGATCCTTGTCCTTGCCCTTCGTGCTCTCGGTCTTCGTCTGCGCCATGCCGCAGTCATATCACCGCAGCCGGTCCGGGTAAACCTCACCGTCACTCGAGGGCCGCGAGGAGTGCCGCGAGCGTCGAGCCCGCGCCCCCGTCGATCTTGAGCGCCGCGCGCTCGTCGAAGGCGGTCGGGCCGCGGTTGACGATCGCGAATGTCACGGACTCGAGCGGAAGCCCCGCCACCGGCCACACCTCGAGGGACGAGCCGACCACGAGCATGAGCTTCGCGGCCCGCGCAAGCTCGGTCGCACGTGCCATCGCCCCCGAGGGCAGGAGCTCGCCGAAGAGCACGACGCCCGGCTTGAGGACCGCTCCGCACGCGACGCAGACCGGCGTCGCCCGCCCCTCGAGCTGCGCGAGCACGGCGTCGAGCCCTTCGCCCCGGTGGCACTCGAGGCACACCGCGGACCTGATCGAGCCGTGCAGCTCGACGACGTCGCGGCTGCCTGCGCGCGTGTGCAGCGAGTCGATGTTCTGGGTTATGACGGCCTCGACGAGCCCGCGGCCCTCGAGCTCGGCGAGCGCTCGGTGACCCTGGTTCGGCTCCGCCTCGAGCAAGGAGTGGATGCGCGCCCCGTAGAAGCCCCACACGCGCTCCGGGTCGGCGAGGAACGCGTGCAGGGACGCGACCTCGAAGGGATCGACCTCGGCCCAGATGCCGGAAGGGGAGCGAAAGTCCGGGATGCCGCTCTCGGTGGAGATTCCGGCACCCGTGAGGACGACGCAGGGCTGGCGCTCACGCACGAGCGCCGCCAGTGCGTCGATGGACATCGCGGGATCTTAGAGCTCCCACCGCAATGAACGGCCATGTCGCGATGCGGCGCTGGACGCCGTGATGCCGCGTCCTCGGTCGCGCCCAGGGAAAGGAGCTGGGGTCAGACTTAAGTCTGACCCCAGCACAGTTTCCCAACGCTCCCTGCGTCCTTGCCTCCCGGCCTCCAGCATCCGCCTCGCGACGGGCGCTGATTACGTTGGAAGCTCTTAGGCTTCCGCTCGTGGAAGGCTTCTCGTTCTCGACGGAGGTCCGTGTCCGGTTCGCGGAGACCGACGCCCAGGGGATCGCGCACCACGCCGCGTTCGTCGTCTTCCTCGAGGTTGCGCGCGTCGCCTACCTCGAACAGCACGCGGGCGGCTACCAGGCGATCCGCGACCGCGGCATCGAGGCGCTCACGACGGAGGTGCTCGTGAAGTACCACCGGGCCGCGTACTTCGACGAGCGGCTGACGATCTGGGCTCGCTGCACCGATCTCCGGGGAGCGCGCTTCCGGTACGAGTACCGCATCGAGCGAGACGGCGAGCTCGTCGCCGAGGCGCAGACGAGGCACGCGACCGTCGACCGCGAGACGTACAGGCCCACGCGTGTGCCGGACTGGCTCTCAGACGCGATAGCTACGGCTGAGGCGCCGGCGGGGTAGTGCTACCGCCGGGAGGCGGAGTCGCGACGTCGCCCGGCTTGACCGGAACGACGGGCGTAGTGGGATCGGGCGGTGTCTTCGAAGGCGGCGGCTTCACCGGCTCCGGGAGCTTCGTCCCGACGCGCACGATCCTCGTCTCGCCCTTGTACGACGTGTTCCACGTCTCCGTGCGTATGAGGTCACCGCGCGCGTCGTAGATCGTCCGCGCCACCGACGTCCGGCTGGGGGACGAGCCCGTCGCGTCGACGACGGTCCGCCCGCGCAGGAGAGTGGGGTCCTCCACGCGCTCGACGGGCGGCGAGCCGGTGATCTCGAACGTGCCCGCGGAGCTCTCGACGCGGCGGCGCTCCCCGCCGTAGAGGCCCACTCGGATTCCGTCCGGCTCGACGAACCCTTTGACGAGAATCCAGCTCTTCGTGTCGTTCTCGAACTTGAGGTCGAGCGACGGCCAGTAGACGGTTGCGTCACGGCCGAGCTGGTAGCGGCTGATGTAGAGGCTGTGCGGGTTCCGCTCGGTGATCAGGACGCCTGCCTCCCAGGCGGCGTTGAAGGCGGTCGTCGCGACCTGCGACGTCCCGCCGCCGACCTCCTCCTCGAACTCCGTGCCGATGATCACCGGCGCGGTTCGGAATCCGCGTTCGACCGTCCGCTCGCCGATCGCGTCGTTCAGCGAGAACGTGCCTCCCGGGGGGACGAGCGTGCCGTCGAGCAGGGTCACGCCGAGCCGCAGGTTCGTGATCCGGTCCCACGTGCCCGAGTTGTAGGTCTTGTAAGAGCCCAGCGAGCGGTCGATGCCCATCGCCTGAGCCTCCGCGGTCGAGCGCTCCGGCAACGCCCGCACGACCGAGACCTGGGCGACGCGGTTCGACCGCGAGGTCGCCGCGCGCAGAAGCGCTTGCGCGGTCCGTGCCACGTCGAGCTCGAGCCCCGAGCGGGCGGGCGTGACCCCGACCGTCTCCCCGCTGGCGGCGAACCCGGCGTCGACAGGGGGCCGTTCCACTCGGCCCGCCAGCGTGCGGAAGTAGGACGTTGCCGCGCCGCCCGCGATCGCGAGGCGGCGCGCCCCGTTTCTCGGAAGCTCGAGCAGCTCCGCGATCCGCGCTCGCGACAGTCTCCAGCTACGGGCGTCGGAGCGCAGGAAGACCGGAGCCGAGACGGCGAGGCGGGCGCGCCGAGCCGGGCCCGCAAGCATCTGCGCGCTGACCGAAGGGCTCGCGGTCTCGACCGTGAGCGCCACGGGGCCTCCGCTGCGCTCGATCGAGCCCAGGGTGCGGACGACGAGCTCCGCCGCCGGCTCGCGTGCAAGCCGCGTCCCGGACTGCTCCGGGACCACGGAGATCCGGAGTCCACGACGCACGACCGCAGCGTTCTTCGGCTTCCGGTCGACCCGGGCCGCGATGCGGTCGAGTGCAAACTCCAGGGCGGCGTTGGAGACGGCGAGCGAAGGCTGGACGTCGGCGCCGAAGAAGCGCGTGTGCAGCCTGCGGAAACCGCGGACCGGCCCGAACCCGTCGCTCGAGCTCGCGGCTGCGGCGGCAGCTCCCCGCCAGTCGGGCTCGATTCCGAGCTGCGAGGCAGCAAAGGAGAACGATGAGTCTCCGGCGACGAACTTCACGGGGTCGTCCGCGACCTGCCGGAACTCCCGCTCGAGCTTCCCGGCCGCCGCATCCTTCGTCAGGCCACCGACCTCCACCCCGGCGACGTGCGTGCCCTCGGCCAGCTCGGCCGACGAGCCCGCGAACGCAAGCCCCACGAGAAGGACGAGGATGAGCACGGCCACGAGCAGGAGGCCCAGTGACCAGAGCAGCGAGCGTCCGCCGCCCCGCCGGCGTACGCTCGACGCGAAGATTGGCGAATCCGCGCGCACGAAGCCAGAAGTCTAGCGGCGGACAGGTGACGGTTTCCGCAGTTTCGCGACCGCTAGGGCGACAGCCGACTGGCACCAATTTGTCACCACTCGCAAGCCACTCGTACGCTTTTCGCCGTTAGGATCGGCAGTGGGTGGTGGGCCGGGGTGCCCCGTTGGAAGCGCGGTCTTTGCGGCGCGAGGCGCTAGAAGACGAAGAGCTCGACCCCGCCCGACACGTACAGCCCAACGCCGGTGATGTAGCCCGCGAGGTCGGAGCAGAGGAACGCGATCGCGTTCGCGATGTCCTGCGGCTCGCCGGGCCGCTTGAGCACCGTCCGCGCGACGATGCGCTCGTTCATCACCGGGTTCGCCATGTTGAAAGCCTCGGTGCCGATGACGCCTGGGACGATCGCGTTGCACGTGATCCCGTGCCGCCCGCCTTCCATCGCAAGCGTCTTCGTGAGGCCGAGCACGCCTGCCTTCGTCGTCGAGTAGCTCGCCTGGCCGAACCCACCGAGCGTCCCGGCGACTGACGCCATGTTCACAATCCGCCCCCAGCCCCGCTCCTTCATGTGCGGCCAGACGGCCTGCGCGCAGTTGAACGACCCGCTCAGGTTCACGCGCAGGTCTCGTTCCCACAGCTCGGGGCGCTGGTCGTGGAACTGCCCCACGTGGTCGAGCGTCGCGGCGTTGTTGACGAGGATGTCGACTGCGCCGAGCTCTTCGACTGTTCTCGCCACCGTGGCTTCGACCTGCTCTCTATCGGTGACGTCGCACTTGAGCGCCAGCGCGCGGCGTCCCATGGAGCGAATCTCTTCGGCAGTCGACTCCGTGTGGATGAGCCCCTGCGTCCGGGCGACGGTCGCGAGCGACCCCCAGCGATCCGTCTCCTCCGAGACCTCCGACTCGACGAGGATGTCCGCGACGACGACGTCCGCGCCGGCGCGGGCGAGGGTGAGAGCGTCGGCGCGCCCGAGCCCGCGCGACCCTCCGGTGACGAGCGCGACGCGGCCCGAGAGATCGATCTCGATCGGCACGAGGACGATCCTACGGTGGTAGAAGAAGGCACGTGCAGAGGATCCCGGTCGAAGAGCGGAGGGCACGGCTCGTTCGCCGGCATCGGCTGAGCGCCGGCGATCGGGCAGGCTCGGCGCTCGACGTGGCTCGCAGTATCGTCGCGCTGCACTCCACCGGCCCCGACACGGTGTTCCTGTCCGTGCACGCGCGCACTTCGGACGTCCACCCGGCGGACATCGAGCGCGAGCTCTACGACGAGCGGGCACTCGTGCGCGTGCTCGGGATGCGCCGCACGCTCTTCGTCGTGCCGCGCGACCTCGTTCCGGTCGTCTATGCGGCGTGCACGTGCACGATCGCCGCACGCGAGCGTCGGCGGCTCGAGCAGTGGATCGTGGAGAGCGAGATCTCGAAGCGGCCCGCAGCCTGGCTCGCGCGCGCGTCAGCCGCGGCGCTGGACGAGCTCGAGAGTCAGGGTGAGGCTTTCACCGCCGACCTGACGAAAGCCGTGCCCATGCTCGCGAAGCGGCTTCGCCTCGGCGTGGGGACGAAATGGGAGGCGACGCAGAGCGCCGCCGCGCGCGTCCTTCCTCAGCTGTCGATGGAGGGCCGGATCCTCCGTGGCCGGCCCCGTGGCACGTGGCTCAACGGCCAGTACCGCTGGGTGCCGACCGTCGCGTGGCTCGGCTCCGCGATCGAAGTGATCGATGCGCCGGCCGCTCGGGCGGAGCTCCTCGGGCGCTGGCTGACGGCCTTCGGTCCCGCCACGGAGACGGACGTGCGCTGGTGGACCGGCTGGACTGCGCGGGAGGCACGAGACGCGCTCGCCGAGATTCCGCATGTCCAGGTCGACCTCGACGGCGCGACCGGGCTCGTGCTCGCCGACGACCTCGCACCCACCGAGCAGCCGGGGCCCTCGGCTGCGCTGCTGCCGACACTCGACCCGACGACGATGGGCTGGAAGGAGCGGGAGTGGTATCTCGGCCCGCACGCGTCCCTGCTCTTCGACAGCAACGGCAACGCCGGGCCTACCGTCTGGTGGGACGGCCGTGTCGTCGGCGGGTGGTCGCAGCGCCGCGACGGGGAGATCGTCTTCCGGCTGCTCGAGGACATCGGCGCGGACGCCGTACGCGCGGTCGAGGCCGAGGCCGCGCGGGTCGAGGACTGGCTCGGGGACGTGCGCCTCGCGCCGGGCTTCCTCCCGCGCTTCCAGCGCGAGCTCGCCGCCTAAACCCCGGCGACTCCCGTCAGGAGGAGCGCACCCTCTGGGCGACCTTCGAGCGCACGAGCTTCACGTTGACCGCGTGGCCGGGCTCCCGCTCGATCTCGTTTACGACCTCGACCGAGACCGGGACGGCGGCGCCCGCGTCGTCGGAATCATTCGTCCCGCGGCAGGAAGATCTCCTTCGCGATCACCAGCCGCTGGATTTGCGAGGTGCCCTCGTAGATCTGGAACAGCTTCGCGTCGCGCATCAGCTTCTCGACCGGGTACTCCTTGATGTAGCCGTAGCCGCCGAAGACCTGGACCGCATCGGTCGTCACCTTCATCGCGGTGTCTGCGGCGAACCGCTTCGCGAACGACGACTGGAGCGTCGCGCGCTCCCCCTGATCGTGCAGCCACGCCGACTGCCAGACGAGCAGCCTCGCGGCCTCGATCTCGGTCGCCATGTCCGCGATCAGGAAGTTGACGCCCTGGTGCATCGCGATCGGCACGTCGAACGTGACGCGCTCCTTCGCGTACTCGACGGCGAGCTCGAAGGCGGCCTGCGCGACGCCGACAGCGCCGGCCGCGGTGCCGGGCCGCGTGAAGTCAAGGGTCTTCATCGCGATCTTGAAGCCCTCGCCCTCCTCGCCGAGGCGGCTCTCGACGGGGACGACGACGTCGGTGAGAGCGAAGGCGGACGTGTCCGTCGAGCGCTGGCCCATCTTGTCCAGGTGCTTCTCGATCTGGACTCCGGGCGCGTCCATGGGGACGACGAACGCCGAGATGCCGCGGTGCCCCTTGCTCGGATCCGTCTTCGCGAAGACGACCGTCCAGGCGGCGCGACCCGCGTTCGTGATGAAGGTCTTCGAGCCGTTGATCACGTACTCGTCGCCGCGTAGCTCGGCCTTCGTCTTCATGCGTGCGACGTCCGATCCTGCGTCCGGCTCGGAGAGCCCGAACGAGCAGAGGATCGGCTGCTCGAGCAGCGGCGGCAGCCACGTGTCCTTCTGCGCGTCGGTGCCGGCGATGAGGACCGGGGCGGCGCCCAGGGTGTTGGCGCTGACCGAGGTGCCGATGCCGGAGCAGCCCCACGACAGCTCCTCGCCGACGAGCACGCCGTCGAGCGCGGAGAGACCCGGACCCCCCATGGACTCCGGGATAAAGAGGTTCATCAGGCCGAGCTCGTGGGCCTTCGCGATCACGTCGGCCGGATGTGTCGAGTGCTCGTCGTACTCGGCCGCTCTGGGCCGGATCTCCTTCTCAGCGAACTCCCTCGCGAGCGCCCGCAGCTCCCGTTGCTCGGTCGTCAGCGCGAACGAGACCCCACTCCCGATCCCCGTCTCCACCGTCGTCGTCACAGTCTCCGCTCCTTCGATTGACTCGTCAGTCAATAAGTGTAGGGACGTGCTGGAACGCGGGTCAAGGCGGGATCGGCAGCCCTCGTCCGTAGGATGTGTCGCGCCCATGGCGACGACCACCAGCAGCGAGCCGCAGGCGCTCGACCCACTCGACTTCCTGGCGCTCGACGCCCTCCTCGAGGACGAGGAGAAGGCGGTCCGCGACACAGTGCGGCAGTTCGTCCGCGACCATGTACTCGACGACGTCGGGGACTGGTTCGACAAGGGGATCTTCCCGCACGAGCTCTTCGGCGAGCTCGCAAAGCTCGGCCTCCTGGGGATGCACCTCGACGGCTACGGCCTCCCCGGCGCGAGCTCCGTCGCCTACGGGCTGACGTGCATGGAGCTCGAGGCGGGCGACGCGGGCGTGCGCAGCGCGGTCTCCGTCCAGGGGTCGCTCGCGATGTTCCCGATCTGGCGCTTCGGCTCGGAGGAGCAGAAGGAGCGCTGGCTCCCTGCGATGCACGCGGGCGAGGTCATCGGCTGCTTCGGGTTGACCGAGCCGGACGCCGGCTCCGACCCGGGCTCGATGCGGACCCACGCTCGTCGCGACGGATCGGACTGGATCCTGAACGGCGCGAAGATGTGGATCACGAACGGCACGATCGCCGACCTCGCGATCGTCTGGGCACGGACGGACGACGGTGCGATCCGCGGCTTCATCGTCGAGAAGGACATGCCCGGCTTCTCTGCGCCGGAGATCCACAAGAAGCTCTCACTACGGGCTTCCGTGACCTCCGAGCTCGTCCTCCAGGACGTCCGCGTCCCCGACGAGAACGTGCTACCGGGGGCGACGACCCTCCGCGGCCCGCTCTCGTGCCTCAACGAGGCGCGGTTCGGCATCGTCTGGGGCGCGGTGGGGTCGGGCCGGGCGTGCTTCGAGTCGGCGCTCGCCTATGCGAAGGAGCGGATCGTCTTCGGCAAGCCCATCGCCGGCTACCAGCTCACACAGGAGAAGCTCGCGGAGATGGCCCTCGAGCTGAACCGCGCCTCGCTCGTCGCGCTCCACCTCGGACGGATGAAGGACGCGGGGACGCTTCGTCCCGAGCACGTGAGCCTCGGGAAGATGGGAAACGTCCGCGGCGCGCTCGAGGTCGCACGATCCGCTCGCACGATCCTCGGCGCCAACGGCGTGACGCTCGAGTACCCGGTGATCCGGCACGTGAACAACCTCGAGTCGGTGCTCACCTACGAGGGCACGCACGAGATCCATACGCTCGTCGTCGGCCAGGCGCTGACCGGCGAGAACGCGTTCCGCTGAGACGCACGCCGGGCGGGCCGCTTGTGCGGCCCGCCCGGTCCCCCGCTACTTCGCGCGTCCGAAGTAGTTCTTGTCGACCCAGCGGGCGACGTCCTTGCCGAGGCGAGCGCCCTGCTCGTCTGCGGTTCGGAAGTGGATGCCCTGGTACACCCGCGCATCGATCAGGTCGTCGACGACGTCGGAGAAGCGCTCGTATTCCCGGGTCACGCCGGTGGCGAGGTTCGTGACGCTGAAGTCCGCCTTCTCGCCGAAGAACGCCTGCGCCGAGTTCATGAACGCAGCCACCGCGCAGTTGAATCCGGACGGATGATCCGGATAAGGCGGGTTCGAGAGGAACGGCGTCCAGCTGGTGTCTCCCACGGTCCGCGGGTTCCCGTCGGCGTCACCGTTCTGGATCGCCGTGCTCGGGCGCCAAAAGCTCCAGAACGCCTTGTCGTCCCAGCAGTTGATCAGGGCGTCCGCGGCGGACACGTTCGCCTGTGCATAGAAGCGCGCCTCGTCCACCACGCCGAGGCTCTCCGCTTCGGTGAGGCCGCGCAGTGCGCGGTTGAAGAGCTCGACCCCGTGCGGAACGTAGAACTGCGCGAGGGCGAGCTGCTCCGGCGTACGGCTCGTGCTCGTGAGCGACCCGATCGTCTTGACCTCGTCGTACTCCTTCGCGTACGCACGGCTCGTCAGCGCAAGCGGGCCTTTCGTTCTGAACTGCGACGTGCTCTCGAGCGCGAACGGCCTGACCTTGGAGAGCCAGGCGAAGGGATCGCTGACGAAAGCGGGAGGCGTAGGCCTCCAGTCACCGGGATCCGTTCCCTGCGGCATCGTGAACGGCACGAACCGGCCGTCACCCGTCCGGTCGGCCAGGATCGCGTCGGCCGCGGCCGCACCTGCCGCGATCCCTCCGTCCTTCGCAGGCCCGTCCGGAATGGCCGCCAGGGCGTCTGCGTACAGGCTGTTCAGCCGGTCGAGGACCACCTGCGGCAGCGCCGGAACCGGAGCGATGCCGAGCCCGACGAGCACGTCATGAGCCGCGGTCGCGACCGCGGCGTCGATCGAGCTCGACGGCGATGCCGCCGGCAACCCGTCGAGGTACGGCTCGTAACCGCCGGCGATCGAGTTGACCGCGTCGTAGACGGCGAGGTGCACCATCGTGAGATGCGGGGCCGAGACGGTCGGCGACTGGCCGGCACCCGGAACGGCCGCCGTCGGCGGATTGGTGAGCGCGGCCAGCGCATGCCCGTTCCAGTCGCGAACCGAGTCGCTGACCACGGGCGGCGTCGCCTGTGCTCCTCCCAGAAACACGGCGGCGAACGCCGTGAGCGTCGCGGCGGCCGCCAGTGCGAGCGCCGACGCCGACTTCCTTTTGCCTCTCATGCTCCCCCTCCTTGGGTTCTCGTACAGGACTCCCAGGAAGCTAGGAGCTCGTTGCCGCCGGGACTACGGTGGCGGCAGGCGAATGCGCCGGGAGGCTGCCACCCGTCGCACGGGGTGCTGGGTTGCTTGACGCCGCCGTTGCGATGACGGACAACTTCCGGGAGCCCTCGAGCAGGAGGTCGATCACCCTGGAGCTTTCGCACGTCGAGACACCGCAGCAGTCGCTCGACCGGCTGCGCCTCGAGGTCGAGGAGCTGCGCGCGTCCCGGGAGCGGCTCGTCCTGGGCGCCGATGCCGACCGGCGACTGATCGAGCGCGACCTTCACGACGGTCCGCAGCAGCAGCTGGTCGCGCTCGCGGTCAACCTCCAGCTCGCGCGCCAGCTGGTCGACACCGATCCCGGCGCGGCGAAGGCGCTCCTCGACGAGCTGGGACGCGACGTGCGACAGGCCCTGGACGAGACGGGGAAGCTCGCGCACCGCATCTACCCGCCGCTGCTCGAGTCCGGCGGCCTCGCAGCCGCGCTTCGGGCGGCGGCGGTGAGCACCGGCATCCCGACGCGCATCGAGGTCACAGCGGAGGAGGGTTACCCGCCCGAGATCGCCGGCGCGGTGTACTTCTGCTGCCTGGACGTGCTCGAGCGCGCCGCCGACGGGGCGCGGGCGTCCGTCACGGTGCGGGACGAGGTGGATGCACTCGTCTTCGAGGTGGGGGCAGACAGCGCCGACACTGCGGCAACCGCCGACCTGCGCGACCGAATCGAGGCGCTCGGCGGCAGCCTGTCCGTGCTCACCGAGCCCGGCGGCGGCATCCGGGTCTCCGGCTCGCTCCCGGTCTCGCGATGACGCTAGTTGCTCTCCGCGAGGTAGAGGATCACGGCCTTGACGCGCTTGTGGACCGCCGCCTCCCACGTGAGCCCGAGCTTGAGAAAGATGTTGTGGATCACCTTCTCGACCGACCTCTCGGTCAGGAACAGCGTCTCGGCGATGGCCGCGTTGTTCTTCCCCTCGGCCATCTCCCGCAGCACGTCGCGCTCACGCGGCGTCAGCTGGTTGAGCGGAGAGTCGTCGACGCGGGCGTTCTCCGCCACGAGCTCCTCGACGACCTTCGGGTCCATGACGGAGCCACCGTCCGCGACGGCGCGGATCGCGGCCACGAGCTGCTCCAGGTCCGTCACGCGCTCCTTCAGGAGGTAGGCGCGCCGCTCGCTGCCGCTCTCGAGGAGCGCAAGCACGTACGCCGGGGTGGCGTACTGGCTGAGCACCACGACGCCGACCTCCGGATTCGTCTCCCGCAGCCGCGCGGCTGCCTGAACGCCCTCGTCGGTGTTGCCGGGCGGCATGCGGATGTCCGTGACGACGACGTCGGGCCGCTCTGCGTCGACCGCGGCGAGCAGCGAATCGAGGTCGTCGCACACGGCTGCGACCTCGAGGTCGGCGTCGGTCTCGAGGAGACGCCGGATGCCCTCGCGAACGAGGTACTGGTCATCTGCGAGCACGAGCCGGATCGGCATGGCGCGAGGATACGACCGTGACGCCTTCTTCACCAGGCGCGCGCGATCGGCCGCTCGTGCTGATCGTGGACGACAACGAGAAGAACCTGAAGCTCACGCGGGACGTGCTGCGCGCCACCGGGTTCCGGACGATCGAGGCTGCCAGCGGCAGCGAAGGGATCCTGCTCGCGGACGAGCACCTCCCGGACGTGGTCCTCATGGACCTCCGGCTCCCGGACATGGACGGTGCGGAGGCGGCGCGGAGGCTCCGGAAGGAGCCGCGAACCGCAGGGATCCCGGTCGTCGCGCTGAGCTCGGTGCCGCTCGGAGGCAACGGCGACTGGCTTCTCGACGGTGGCTTCGCCGGCTACCTTGCGAAGCCGATCAGCGTCCGCGAGTTCCCAGATGAAGTGCGCTACTACTGCACGGAGACGGAAGCATGAGCGTGCCTGCCGCGCTTCCGCACTCCAGGGGCGTCGCGATCGGAGGCACGCGCTACCCACTGGTGCTGCCGAGCGTGCGCGACCCGCGCTTGCACCTCGCCGCAGTGATCGTGTCGCTGCAGGTGCTCGGTCAAGTTGCCTTCGACTTCCGCCTGTCGATCGCGCAGATCCTGATCTCGGTCGGGACGTGCGCGCTGCTCGAGATCGCGATCGTCTTCCGGCAACAGCACATGCTCGTCTGGCCCGCGAGCGCGCTCCTCACGGGCAACGGCGTCGCGTTCATCCTCCGCGTGCCCGGGACCGAGCACGGGGACTGGTGGAGCACGAACGGCTGGTGGATCTTCGCCGGCACCGCAGCCGTGTCGCTCCTCTCGAAGTACGTGATCCGCGTCCGGGGCGCCCACGTCTTCAACCCGTCGAACTTCGGGCTCGTCCTCTGCTTCCTGCTGCTCGGGCCGGCTCGCGCCGATCCGCTCGACTTCTGGTGGGGCCCACTGTCGCCGGCGCTGGCGCTCGCGCTCGTGATCATCGTCGTCGGCGGCTTCGCCATCCTCTGGCGCCTCCGACTGCTCGTGATGGCTCTCGCGTTTTGGCTCGTGTTCGTCGCCGCGGTGGCCGTCGTCGCGGCGACTGGGCATGGAATGACCGCGCGGTGGCATCTCGGGCCCGTTGACGGTCTCCACTTCTGGACGGTTCTCGCGTTCTCGCCAGAGATCCTCGTTTTCCTCTTCTTCATGCTCACGGACCCGAAAACGGTTCCGGCAGGACAGAGGCGGCGAGTCGTATTCGGGGTCTCCGTGGCGCTGCTCGCCGCGCTCCTGGTCGCGCTCGCCCCGACGGAGTTCTGGGCCAAGGTCGCCGTGCTGGCCGCGCTCACGGTCGTCTGCGCGGCCCGGCCGCTGGCCGCGATCGTGCCGTCGTTCCGGCCTGGCACTCGCACCGCCGTTGCACTCTGGGCCGGCCTCGTGGCGTACTCAGCGGCCTTGGTAGTGGCCGGCGCGCACACCCGGCCCGATGCACTGGTTGCGCAGCCTGTCGCGCAGGTGGACCGGCTCCCGCGGGTAGTCATCGAGGCGTCGCAGGGCGTCGATTCGAAGCTCGACCGGCAGACGGCGCTGCGGATCGCCGCCGACCTGCAGAAGCGACGGCCCACAGAGCAAATACGTCGACTCACGGTCTGGCTCGAAGCCGGATCGGATCAGGCGGCGGTCATCCTCGCCCGGCTCGAGGGAACGGCACGTGGACCCGATGGACGCCTGAGGCCGCGCCAGACCGTCGAGATCGGTCTGTCGCCGAGCGGGTACAGGATCGCGCGTATCCGGAGCCCGTAGGGGGTGCTAGCACCCCACCGGAGCCGCCAGCGAGCACGGTTGGCATGCGAACGGGTTCCTTCTACCGTCTTTCAGCCGACTAGACGTATCGGCCGAAGCATGTGAATATCGTCACGTACTCGCTGCAGGGCGAGCCCGAAACCGGAGGGGGTCACGAGCATGCGAACGCTCTTCATCGCAGCGGCCGCAGCAATCGCGGTCGCAATAGGTGTTCTCGTCGGTGCGCTGGCCGCCTCCGGCGGCTCGAACGCGAGCTCGGCTTCCGAACAGCAGATGCAGCGAAGCGCCGACAAGTGGGAGATAGACCAGTTGCAGAGGACCTTCCATAGGGCGACGACGACGAAGAACGTCGACCTGATGATGAGCTTGTACGCACCCAATGCGACGTTCACGTTCCCCGGAACGATCGCCGCCGGGAGGAAGGAGATCAGGCAGTTCTGGGTCACGTCCAAGTCGATGACCAACAACTGGATCTCCGAGACTCCTGTCTACAAAGTGCGCATCAACGTCAACGGCGACAGAGGCACGCTCTACTTCGAGTGCGTCTACGTCGACCCCACGACCAGCGAGATTGTTGCGGTTACGGCCGCCGATGGAGACGTTGCGAGAATCAACGGGCGCTGGCTGATCACGAGCCTTGCGGGAGCGTCCGCGACGCTCAGACCGTAGGCCGTGTCCGACACGCGGCCCGCGCAGGAGCGAGCGACTCCGGCCGCCAGGCGGTCGCCGCCCCGCCTGAGCGACGCCGCCCTCGTGCGGGGTGTCGGCCGCCTGCCGGCCAAGGTCCACACCAAGCTCCTCATTGCGTTCGTCGGGACGGCCCTGCTGCTCGTCGCGGTCGGGCTCATCGGGCTCCGCGTCCTCGGCCAGTCGAACGACCGCGCCGAGAGGCTCGGGGCGCTGCAGGAACGAGCACTGGCATACGGCAAGCTCGAGAGTCAGACGCGGAGCATCCGCCTGCTCCTCTATGAGAATCCCGGGCCCGACTTCTACGAGATCAATCCGGGAATCGTCCCGCTCGGTCGCGAGAAGAACGAGCCTGCTATCGACCAGGCGGTGCGAAACGCGCTTTCCCGAATCGGTCCCGAGACGCGGGAGGAGAGCCTCGGCTTCGTGCCTCCTGGCGAGGATCGACTTGCCCTCCGCGACATCCGGACGAAGAGCGGGCAGCTCACGAGGGTGATGGAGCGCATCGTCCGCGGTGCCATCCGCGGTGCGTCGGACGAAGACCAGAAGCCCCTCCGCGCCCAATCACATCGGCTCGCCACCGATCTCTATCAGACGGCTGCGGACCTCGCGATCGCAACGCGGGTCACGACCGAGGACGTGATCGCGGAGAGCTCGAGCTCGTACACGAGTCAGCGGAACCTGTTCGTCGGCGTCGCCGCAGTCGCGATCGTCCTGGCACTACTGCTCGGGCTCGCACTCTCCTGGTCGTTGGTCGGGCCGATCCAGCGGATCGACTCCCGGCTGGCCGCGATCGCCTCGGGCGACTTCTCCGGACATGTCGACGTCGACAACCGCGACGAGCTCGGCGCGCTGGCCACGAACGTCAACCGGATGAACGACGAGCTCGATCGCCTCTATCGGGAGCTCGAGACGACGAGCCGGCACAAGTCGGAGTTCCTCGCGAACATGTCGCACGAGCTCCGGACACCGTTGAACGCGATCATCGGCTTCTCACAGGTGCTGCGCGAGCGGATGTTCGGCGAGCTGAACGCGAAGCAGGAGGAGTACCTCGACGACATCCTCTCCTCGGCCAACCATCTGCTCTCGCTGATCAACGACGTCCTCGACCTGTCCAAGGTCGAGGCGGGCCAGGTCGAGCTCGAGGTCGCGCCCTTCTCGCTGCGGCAGGCGCTCGAGAGCGGCGTCGTCATGGTGCGCGAGCGGGCGACGATGGACGGCGTTCAGGTCGCGCTGCGCGCGGATCCGGAGGTCGACCTCGTCGAGGGCGACGAGCGCCGGATCAGGCAGGTGATCTTCAACCTGCTCTCGAACGCCGTGAAGTTCACGCCCGCGGGCGGGGTCGTCGACGTGAGCGCGGCGCAGGTGAACGGCGAGGTGAGCGTCTCGGTGGCCGACACCGGCCCCGGGCTCGCGCCTGGTGATCACGAGCGCATCTTCGAGGAGTTCCAGCAGACCGAGGTAGGAGTCGGTCGACGCGAGGGGACAGGCCTCGGTCTCGCGCTGTCCAAGCGGCTCGTCGAGCTGCACGGAGGCCGGATCTGGGTGGACAGCGAGCTCGGGAAAGGGAGCACCTTCGTCTTCACGCTCCCCGCGAGGCCCGCCTGATCATGGCCGGCGAGCAGATCCTCGTGGTCGAGGACAACGAGCTGAACATGAAGCTCTTCCGGGACGTGCTCCAGGCAAAGGGCTATCGCACGCTGGAGGCGACGACCGGGGCGGGCGCGGTCGAGCTGGCGACCGCGGAGCGGCCCGATCTCGTGCTCATGGACATCCAGCTCCCCGACATCGACGGCGTCGAAGTGCTCGGCCGGCTTCGGGCGGACGAGCGCACCGCTTCCACACCCGTGCTGGCGCTGACCGCGCAGGCGATGCGGGGGGATCGCGAGCGCTTTCTCGCTGCGGGGTTCGACGGCTACGTCTCGAAGCCGGTCAACATCGTCGAGCTCGTCTGCACGGTGAGGGAGCACTGCGACAGACGCGCTCTCTGAACGGCGGCGAAAGCGGAGGCGAGCGCCGGGCGGGCCGCACCTGCGGCCCGCCCCGCTCTCGCGCTTACTTCGCCTTCTTGAAGTAGTGCGTGTTGACCCAGCGTGCGACGTTCTTCCCGATGCGCACGCCGTCCACGTCCGCCGTGCGGAAGTGGATGCCCTGCAGGATGCGAGCCTCGATCGTGTCCTTCGGGACGTCGTCGAAGCGGGTGTAGTCACGCGTCACGCCGGTGACGAGGTTCGTGACATGGAGATCCGCCTTCTGGCCGAGGAAGAGCTCGGCGGTGTTCATCAGCGCGCCGGTGTTGCAGTTGTAGCCGGACGTGTGATCCGAGTACGGCGGGGTAGTTATGAACGGCAGCCACGCGGGATCCCCCGTCGTGCGCGGGTTGCCGTCGTTGTCGCCTTCCTGGATCGCCGTGATCGGGCGCCAGAAGGCCCAGAACACCTTCTCGTCCCAGCAGTTGATCACGGCGTCCGCCGCTGCCACGTTCAGCTGTCCGTAGAAGCGGGCCTCGTCGACGACCCCCACTCCCTCGTTCTTCGTGACGTCGCGAAGCGCCCGCTGCAGCATCTCCACCGGATTCGCCTGGTAGAAGGCAGCGATCGCCTGCTGCTCGGGAGTGCGCACCGAGGTCGACGAGCCGAGGAGCTTGACCTCGTCGTACTCCTTTGCATACGCCTTGCTCTCGAGGTCGAGCGGTCCCTTGCTCCGGAACTGCGACGTGCTCTTGAGCGTGAACGGCTTCACCTTCGAGACCCAGGCGGACGGATCGTTCACGAACGCGGGCGGAGTCGGCCGCCACTCGCCGGCCTCTGTGCCAACCGGGAGCGTCAACGGCACGAAGCGGCCGTCACCCGTTCGCTCGGCGAGCATCGCGGCCGCCGCGGCTGCGCCGGCAGCGATCCCGTCGTCCTTCGACGTCCCTGCCGGGATGACCGCGAGCGCATCCGCGTACAGGCTGTCCAGCCGGTCGCGGACGACCTGCGGCAACGCCGGGACTGGAGCGATGCCGAGCCCGACCAGTACGTTGTGCGCTGCCGTCGCAACCGCCGCGTCGAGGGACGCGTCGGGCGAGGCCTCGGGCAGGCCCTCGAGATACGGCTTATGCCCGCCCGCGATCGAGTTCACGGCGTCGTACACCGCGAGCTGCGTCATCGCCATGTGCTGCACCCCGACGTTCGGCGCCTGCCCCGCGCCCGGTACCGGCGCGGCCGGAGCGTTGAAGATCGCGGCCAGCGCGTGGGCATTCCACGTTCGCACCGAATCGCTGAGTACCGGTGGCGTTGCCGCCTGGGCACCCCCCAGAAGCACGGCGACGAACGCCGTGAGCGTGACGGCGCCAGCGAGTGCAAGCGCAGACGCGCGTCTAGTTTTCTTTCCCATCTGTCCCCCTCGTTAGGTTTTCCCCTCCCTACAGGGAGGCGACCCTCTCACAAATCCGCTCTTGCGTCTACCCCCCGACGGAGCTGACCTGCTCCTCCTTCGAGCACGAGGCTTCGACCACGCGGATTGCATGCGCTTCACGCTACGCCGCGTGAGGTCCCGAGAAACCGTGGAAATCCCGTGACTTTGACCGGCCTCTGTCTAGTCCTCTCCGTCCCAGAGCCTAGGAACGCAGCCCGCCGAGTGCGAGCTCGATCGCAGTCTGCTCGGCGCGCGCGACCTCCTCGTCGCCGTCCGGCAGCACGCCGAGCACCCACCCGGTGAGGATCTCCTCGAGCCCGCCGTAGAGGATCCAGCTCGCGAGGCGAGGGTCGAGGTCACGCCGGAACGAGCCCTCGGCCTGCCCCTGCTCGACGACGCGCTGGACGATCGCGAACGCCTCGCCCACCTCGTCCACCTGCTCCTGGAGATGCGGGCTGCGCGCGACGTCGCGCACCATGACCGTGACGAGGTCCGGATCGTTGCGCCACGTGCGGAGAAGGATCTTCGAGATCCCCGCGAGCTTGTCGCCGGCCGGCTCGTCCGTCGCCTCGACCTCACGGAAGCGGCCGAGCAGCTCGCCCCAGTTCTCGCGGAAGACCGTGTGGAGCACGTCCTCCTTCGAGGCGAAGTAGTGGTACAGAAGCCCGTGCGCGACCCCGGCTTCCTCCGCGATGTCACCGACGCGCGACCCGTGGTATCCCCTGCGCGCGAACACGCGGACCGCCGCGCCGAGCAGCAGCTTGCGCTTGCTCTCGAGTGCGATTGAACGGTCAGTCAACCTCGCGAGCATAGAGACGGGTGCAGACCGCCTGCAACCGGTCGTAGGGGCCAGGCTTGCCCGGCCTACGTGCTGGGCAGACCGAGCGCCGCAGGGAGCGCGAGGAGCGTGTCGATGCGGTCCTCGGCGTTCGGCCGGAGGTGGTCCCGGTCGAGGAGGACCGCCCGCATTCCGAGCGAGCGCGCGCCCTCGATGTCGTCCTCGTACGAGTCGCCGACCATCGCGGCCTCGTCGGGCCCCACCTCGAGCGCCGCCAGCGCGGCGACGAAGATCGACGGGTGCGGCTTCGTCCGCCCGTGCGCCTTCGAGCCGACCACGGCGTCCACGTCGAGCGCATGGTGCGCCACGAACTCATCGAGGTCGCGCTGCCCGTTCGAGACGAGGCCGATCCGGAGCCCGTGCCGCCGCAGCTCGTCGAGCACGGGCAGCGCATCCTCGTAGAGCGAGAAGTTCTCGTGCCGCTCCCACTCGCGCACCATCTCGACGGCGCACGTCCTCGCGCCGTCGTCGTGTCCTCCCATCCCGCGGACGATGTGCTCGGTGAACGCGATCCACACCTCCTCGTCGTGCACGAGGTCGCGCTGGGCCTGGAGCTCCCCGATCGCGGCCAGCCGCGACTCGTCGTACCGCTCCTGATCGAGCTCGAGCCCGTGCCGCTCCCCGACCCGCCGGTACCCCTCGGGCCCGAGCTCCGGCCCGGGCCGAAAGAGCGTGAAGTCGACATCGAAGAGCACCGCGCGCAGCACGGACGAAAGGATAGGCAGCCGGGTTTCAGTAACGGGAGGGGGGTTGTTGGGGGAACCGGGGTTCCCCCACATCCAATATCGGGGTGCCCAGATTTGAACTGGGGACCTCTCCGACCCGAACGGAGCGCGCTACCAGGCTGCGCCACACCCCGAGCCCGGATACGTTAGCGGGCGCCGGCCGGCGGCGCGGGGCCGCGCGCTCCAGTCCTGCGAGTTCCTCGACGGCGGGCTCGAGCCGGCCGTTGCGGAGGGGCCGACGGCGCGAGTATGCTGAGGCGGATGGATGTTCTGACGGAGCGGGGCCTTTGACCGGTCCCCGCGAACTGGAGCGACTCTGAGCCCGACGGCGCTACGTGCGCCGAGGGCTCTTTTTCGTGTGAGCGCTTTTTCATGTCTTTCGAGGAGGGAACTGCTGATGGCCAACCACCTGACGCCTGACGAGCTCGCCAAGGAGATGGGGATCGATCGCGACGAGGTGATCCGCATCTGCGTCGAGGAGGGCGTGCCGATCTACCACGGCAAGATCGACAAGACGCTCTTCCAGGCCTCGCTCGAGGCGGTCGGGACGGTCAGATCCGGCGCCAGCGCTTAAGGGCCTAGCGCTCAAGGGCGGCGCCCAGGGGACACGTAGGGTCGAGGCTTGCCTCGCCCGCGCTAGGAGCGGGCTTTGCTGCGTGACTTGGAGCCGCTCGCCGCAGTCTTGCGCTTCGCGGGCGCGCGCTTCTTGTCGTCGTCGTCGCCCTTCGCGGCGGCGACGCTGGCCTTGAGAGCCGCCATCAGGTCGATCACCGGAGCGACCTCCTCCTCCGGCTCCGGCACGGCGAGCTCCTCGCCTCGGAGCTTCGCCTCGAGCAATGCCTTGAGGTCACGCCGGTACTCGCTCGTGAGCTCCGTGGGCTCGAAGTCGCCCGAGAGTCCGTCGATGATCTGGCGCGCGAGGTCGAGCTCCGACTTCTTCACTTCGGTGCCCTCGACGGCGTCTGCGATCTCCGCCGACGAGTGGACGTCATCGGCGAGGAAGAGCGTCTCGAGCACGAGGGCGTCCTCCTTGGCCCGCACGAGGCAGAGGCTCTCGCGCCCCGCGCGGACGAAGCGGCCGAGCGCAGCCGTGCCGGTCTCGCTCATCGCCTCGAGCAGCAGGACGTACGGCCGGCGCTGCGCGGCGCCCGCCTCCGGGACGAGGAAGTACGTGCGGTCGAAGAAGATCGGGTCGACCGAGTCCTGCTGGACGAACCGCGTGATCTCGATCGAGCGCGAGTCGTCGTGCCGCTCGATCGCCTCGAGGTCGGCGTCCTCCACGACGATGAACTGGCCTTTCGTGACCTCGAAGCCGCGCACGATCTCGTCCTGCGTCACCTCGCGGTCGTGGAACGGGCACCAGCGCTTCTGCTTGATCGGGTTCCCGCACTCGCGGTGCAGCAGGCGGAAGGAGACGTCCGACTGGCGGGCGGCCGGCTTCGTCGCCGGGGCGAGCCCGATCGGGATCGAGACGAGACCGAAGCTGAGTGAGCCGTTCCAGGAAGTCCGCATGCGTGAAGGAAGAACTGTAGGTGGACCGACCAGGTTCGTGAAGGAGCACGAAACCCCTTCCGAGTGTAAAGCTCTGAGTAAGCTCTGCACGAGTGACGGAGACCGCGCGCGCACCCGGGACGACGCGTTCTCTCGGCGAACGCAGGACGATCGCCCGCCTCTGGGGCGATGCAGTCGCAGCCGGGAGAGCGACGCCCGCGTATCTCGTCGAGCACGAGGGCGACTGGCGCGAGGTGAGCTGGACGGAGGCGGACGAGCGCGTTCGAGCGTACGCGAACGGCCTCCTCGCCAGAGGCGTGCGCAAGGGCGACAACTTCGCTCTCCTCGCGCGAAACAGCCTCGACTGGGCGCTCGTCGACTTTGCGCTCGCGAGCATCGGCGCAGTCGGAATCCCCGTGTACGCCTCGAGCGCGCCCTCGGACGTCGGCTACCTGCTCGCGCACTCGGAGGCGGTGGGGATCGTCTGCGAGGACGCGGAGCAACTGGCCAAGGTCGAGGCGGTCTCGGACGAGCTGCCGGCTCTCGAGCACGTCCTCACCTACCACGACCTCGACGGGCTCGCCGCGCACGGGCAGGACCTCGCAGCGGCGAACCCGACCGCGCTCGACGACGCGACGGCCGCGATCGAGGAGGAAGACCTCTACACGATCATCTACACGTCCGGCACGACGGGCCCGCCGAAGGGCTGCATGCTGAGCAACCGCAACTACCACGAGATGGCGACGGTCGTCGACCGGATGGAGGAGAGCTACTACCTCGAGGACGACGTCATGCTGCTCTACCTCCCTCTCGCACACAACTACGGGAGGTTGATGCTGCTCCTCGGGGCGCACGTGGGCTTCACCATCGCGTTCCTGCCGGACCCGCTCCGCGTCGCGGAGGCGCTCCCCAAGGTGCGCCCGACGTTGCTGCCGAGCGTTCCCCGCGTCTACGAGAAGGTGCACGCAGCCGTGCTCGCCCGCTTCGACGAGGCCACGGGCGCGAAGAGGCGCCTCATCGACTGGGCGCTACCGGTCGGTCGCGAGGTGAGCCGCCTGCAGGCCGAAGGGAAGGACGTGCCGGCAGGGCTTCGAGCGAAGCACCGCATCGCCGACCGGCTCGTCTTCAGCAAGGTGCGTGAGCCGTTCGGCGGGCGCCTCCGCATGCCCGGCTCGGGCGGCGCACCGCTCGCCAGGGAGATCATCGAGTTCTTCGACGCGATCGGGATCCGGATCGCAGAGGGCTACGGGCTCACCGAGTGCACCACGGCGGCGAGCACCAACCGTCCCGACCGCTACCGCTTCGGCTCCGTGGGGCAGCCGCTGCCCGGCTTCGAGGTCCGGATCGCCGACGACGGCGAGATCGAGATCCGCAGCGAGACGGTGTTCCAGGGGTACTACAAGGACCCCGACGCGACGGCCGCGGTCCTCGGCCCGGACGGCTGGCTGAAGACCGGCGACATCGGCGAGCTCGACGAGGACGGCTTCCTCCACATCACGGACCGTAAGAAGGACATCCTCGTCACCGCCGGCGGGAAGAACGTCGCTCCGCAGAACATCGAGAACGACCTCAAGACCTCGAAGTGGGTCTCGCAGGCGCTCGTCGTCGGCGACCGGCGTCCTTACGTCGCGGCGCTGATCACGCTCGACGAGGCCGAGATCCGCCGGTGGGCCGCGGAGCGCGGTCTCGACGGCGACGTCGCGGAGCTCGCCGCGCATCCCGACGTCCAGGCGCTCGTCCAGGGCGTCGTGGACGACGCGAACCGCGAGCGGTCACGCTTCGAGCAGGTGAAGCGCTTCGTCATCCTCCCGCGCGACTTCACGGCCGAGGCGGGTGAGATCACGCCGACGCTGAAGCTCCGCCGTCGCGCAGCCCTCGAGCACTTCGAGGCGCAGGTCGACGAGCTCTACGCTCCGTAGGGCGAGGCTTTTCCTCACCTCGACCGGGGCAAGCTCGACGGCAGGATCAGAGAACGCGGCGGGCGCCGACGAACGATCCGTATCCCCCGAGGGACGAGATCCTGACGACGTCACCCGTATGCGGCGCGTGGATGAACGAGCCGCCGCCCACATACATCCCCATGTGCCCGAGGCCGTTGAAGAACACCAGGTCCCCGGGCTGGAGCTCGCCGTACGAGACCGGAACCCCGTGGCTGTACGCCGACGCCGCATGGTGCGGCAGATAGACCCCGATCTGCCCGTACACGTAGCTGACGAGCCCCGAGCAGTCGAACCCCTGCGACGGGCTCGACCCGCCCCACACGTACGGGATGCCGAGGTACTGCATCGCAATCGCGACGACCTGTGCCGCCCGGCTTCCGTCCGGCGGCGCCGCGCCCGTCGGGATGTCCGAATAGGACGGCTCGATGTACGGGTCCGAGAAGGCAGATGCATCCGCAGCGGCGGCCGCGGCCTGTGCTGCCTGGAGCCGCGCTCGCGCCTCCGCGGCGAGGCGCGCCTCGCGGGCCCGCTGCTCGGCCTGCAGCTGCACGATCTCCTCCTTGACCGACGCGAGCATCTGCTCGCGCTCGGAGAGGCGGGACTCGATCCAGGCCTTCTGCTCGGCCTGCTCGGCGACGATACGAGCCTGGTCGGCGCGCGCGTCCCGCAGGCGCGCGCGGCTGACCTCCATGTCTCGCTTGAACTTCTTGACCTCACCGAGCACGCTTGCGTCCTGGTGCGAGACGCGCTCGATGGCGTCGAGGCGCGAGACGACGTCGTCGAGGCTGCGGGCCCCGAGGAGCACCTCGAGGGCGGAATCGCCGCTGCCGTTGACGTACAGGTCGCGGAGGCGCGTGGCGATTCGGCTCTGGGCGACCCCGAGGCTTCTCTTCGCCGCCGCGAGGTGACGCGCGTTCGTCTCGAGGTCGAGATCGATGGCGTCGAGCTCGATGTTGGCGTAGTTCCACGCCTCGATCGTGCTCGCGAGGTCCATGTCGAGCTGCTCGACCTCCTCCGCGATCGCCTGCGCCTGCTCGCGCTTCGAGCTGATCGTCTGAGCCGAAGCCGCTCCGACGGTAAGCAGAAGCGCCGCAGCGGCCGCTACGAAAACGAACAGAATCGGCGCCCATCCGGTGGTCGAGCGACCCAGCTTGGAGACGCCGGCTCGACCCCGAACAGGTCCGCCGGTGGCGGCGCTGCCCGTCACAAGTCGGAGACCCTACCAGCATGCTCGGACGGCTGCAACCTACAACCAGAGCCAAAATCACTGCAAAGAGGCACATTCATCGGCGTCACAAAATGGAACCTGTGTTAGGGTCGCCGCTTCGATGCGTAGGGGAGCACGAAGGTGGGGACCGACCTACGTCCTCGTCCTGTGTGGAATTGCGGCAGCAGCAGTCGCTCCCGTGAGCGGCCCGGCGGCGCCGACGGCCTCCCGGGGAATCGGAGGAGCGTCCGCCTACCGGCTCAAGGTGGACGCCGTCGCGTATCACCTTCCGGGTCTCACGGCCAGCGGCCTGCCGGTCGCGAAGGGTGTCGTCGCCGTCGACCCCAAGCTCATACCGCTCGGCACGAAGCTCTTCGTTCCGGGCTACGGCCGCGCGATCGCGGCCGACGTCGGCTGGGGCATCAAAGGGCGGATCATCGACGTCTGGATGCCGAACGACGCGGCCGCGCGCAAGTGGGGCCGAAAGACGGTCGTCATCACCGTTTTCCGGTAGGCAGGCTCCCGACCTCCGACAGAACCTGAGCCTAGATTTACGACATGCGCTGGAGGAGAGCCGGTCTCGTCCTCGTCGTCTGCATGCTCGTGGCGGCGGGCACAGCCGCCTCGTCGGTCGGGAGCGGCCAAGCCGGCATCGAGACGAAGCTGCGCAAGGCGCTCGCGTCGCCGTACGTCGATGCCGGGCGAACGGGTGCGCTGGCGGTGGATCTCAGGACCGGGCAGGTGCTGTTCCAACAGAACCCCGAGCGGTCGCTCGCTCCCGCGTCGACCGAGAAGCTGACCGTTGCCTTTGCCGCGCTCCGCGAGCTCGGGCCCGACTACCGCTTCCATACGGAGGTGCTCGGCGCCGGCAAGCTCGTCGGCGGCGAGTGGCGCGGCGACCTCCACCTCGTCGGCCACGGCGATCCGACGCTCGGCCTCGCGGACGTCGGCCGCCTCGCGCGCGACGTCAAGGCGGCAGGCATCCGCCGCGTGACGGGCAGCATCGTCGCCGACGAGCGGCACTACGACGCGCGCCGCGCGGCGCCCGGCTGGAAGCCGTCGTTCCTCGGCATCGAGTCGCCGCCGCTCTCCGCTCTGGTCGTGAACGGGGTGCGGCTCTCGGGTGCGAACAGCTCTGCGACCGCGGCCGCGACGGCGCTGACTCTCGCGCTCGCGCGCCGCGGGGTCGCGGTCGCGAGCACGCCGACGACCGGTCGCGCCGCCCGCCAAGGCGCTCCGCTCGCCGTCGACCACTCGGCGAGGTTGAGCGTGATCGTCCAGCGCATGAACCGGGAGAGCGACAACTTCGTGGCCGAGATGCTCCTGAAGGAGCTCGGTGCGTTCGGCGTCGGACGCGGGACGACCGTCGCCGGGACGGCCGTGGTGCGCAGGTCGCTCGCGGAAGCCGGGGTGCCGGTGGCCGGCGTGCGCATCGTCGACGGGTCGGGGCTCTCGGGCCTCGACCGCCTGACCGCCCGCGCTCTCGTCGCCCTGTTGACGACGGCGGCGGCGGACCCGCTCATCCGTGCCGCGTTCGTCTCCTCGCTGCCCGTGGCAGGGGTGTCCGGGACGCTCCGCAACAGGCTTGCCCGGCGACCGACGCTCCGGCAGGTGATCGCGAAGACGGGAACCACCTCGCGCTCTTGCAGCCTCGCCGGCTTCGTCGGCCGCCGCTACGCGTTCGCGATCCTCCAGAACGGCTCGCCCGTCTCGTCCTGGTCGGCGCGTGCCGCGCAGGACCGGTTCGTGACCATCCTCGCGCGGCGCTAGGCGTCCGCGAGCAGCGCGCGCAGATCGTCCTCGGACAGGACCGGGACACCGAGCTTCTGCGCCTTGGCGACCTTCGAGCCCGGGCTCTCCCCGACGACGACGCCGGTCGTATTCTTCGAGACCGAATCGGAGATCTTCGCGCCCAGCGCCTCGAGCGCGGTCTTCGCCTCGTCGCGCGACCAGGCCTCGAGCGTCCCGGTGATGACGTACTGGCTGCCCGAGAGCGGCCCCTCCACCGGCCGCTCCGCGTCTCCGGCGGTCATCTGCAGGCCGAGCGACCGGAGCTCCTCGACGAGCGCACGGTTCTCGTCGTCGGCGAACCACTCGGCGATCAGCTCGGCGCGGTCCGGGCCGATGCCCTCGACTTCCTCGAGATCCTCCTGCGACGCGTCCAGGAGCGCGTCGACCGACCCGAAGTGGCGCGCAAGGTTGCGCGCGAGCACCCAGCCGGTCTTCGGGACGTTGAGCCCGAAGAGCACGCGCGAGAACGGCTGGACTTTCGACGCCTGGATCGAGTCGATCGCCTTCCGCGACGAGATCTCCCCGTACCCATCGAGCTCGGACAGCTGCTCGGGCGTCAGGCGGTAGAGGTCGGGCATCGACCGGAGGAGGCCCTTTTCCCAGAGGCGACGCACGAACTGCTCGCCGACACCCTCGATGTCCATCGCGGCCTGCACCCAGTGGATCAGCGTCTCGAGCCCGCGCGACGGGCAGGCGCGGTTCGGGCAGCGGTGCATGACCTCGCCCGCCGGCTTCACGATCTCGACGCCGCACAACGGGCAGTTGGCCGGCATGCGGAAGCGCCTCGAGCCGCGCGCGTGCGGCAGGACAGGCCCGACGACCTGCGGGATCACGTCGCCGGCGCGCTGCACGATCACGGTGTCTCCGACGCGGAGGTCCTTGCGGTTGATGTCGTCCTCGTTGTGGAGAGTCGCGTTCGAGACGGTCACTCCGCCGACCTGGACGGGCTCGAGCTCGGCCCACGGGTTGAGCGCGCCGGTCCTGCCGACCCGGATGTGGATCTGCCTGAGCTTCGTCTGGGCCGTCATCGGCGCCCACTTGTAGGCACGCGCCCAGCGCGGCCGGCCGTGCAGCGCGCCGAGTCTCCGCTGCTGGTCGAGCGAGTCCACCTTGATGACGATCCCGTCGATCTCGTAGTCGAGGTCGGCACGTCGCGTCTCCCACGCCCCGGCCGCCCGCGCGACCTCCTCGATCGATTCGAGCCGCTCGGAGAACGGGTTCGCGGGGAAGCCGCGCGCGCGCAGCCACTGCAGGATCTCCCACTGGCTCGCGAACTCGACGCCCTCGGCATGCCCGACGCCGTACGTCCAGATGGAGAGCGGCCGGTCGGCGGTGATCACAGGGTCGAGCTGGCGTACCGAGCCCGCGGCGGCGTTGCGCGGGTTCGGAGCCGCGCGCTTCCCTTCGGCCGCCTGTTTCTCGGTGAATGCGGTGAACCCCGACAGCGGCATGAAGACCTCGCCGCGAATCTCGACCAGCCCCGGCAACGCGTCTCCCTTCTTCCCCCTCATCGCTAGCGGGATCGCCTTGATCGTGCGCAGGTTCGGGGTCACATCCTCTCCGCGCTCGCCGTCGCCTCGGGTGGCCCCGCGCGCGTAGCGGCCCTGCTCGTAGAGAAGCGAGACGGCGAGGCCGTCGATCTTCGGCTCGACGAGGTACGCCACGGGCTCGTCGGTGCCGAGCCGCTTGCGCACGTCCTCCGCGAACTTGAGCAACGTCTCCTCGCTCGTCACCTTGTCCAGTGAGCCCATCGAGACCAGGTGGTCGACTTTCTGGAAGCGCTCGGACGGTGCGGCGCCCACGCGCTGCGTGGGCGAGTCGGGGACGGCGAGCTCGGGGTGCTCTTCCTCGAGAGCGACGAGCTCGTCGTAGAGCCGGTCGTACTCGGCGTCGGTCATGATCGGCTCGTCCTCGACGTGGTAGGCAATGAGCGCGGCGTTCAGGATCTCCCGGAGCTCGTCGGCGCGTGCGGCACCAGTGGAGGACTTCTGGCTCGTCCTAGAGGACATCGAGCAGCTCCCCGGGCTTGTGCACGAACGCGTCCGGCTCCTCCGCCAGGAGCACCTCGTCGGAGTGGATCCCGCCCCAGCCGACGCCCACCGCAAACGCGCCCGCGGCCTTCGCGGCGCGGATGTCGAACGGCGAATCCCCGACGTAGGCCGCCTGCGACGGCTCCACTCCCAGGCGCTCGACGGCGGCCAGCACCGGATCGGGGTCGGGCTTGTGGCGATCGGTGTCCTCGTGCGCGATGACGACGGAGACGTGCTCGCGGAGCTCGGGGAAGCGCTCGAGCGCGAGCGCGACCGTCCGGTGTCGCTTCGCGGTCACGATCCCGAGCTCGCGACCCTCGGCGCGCAGGCGCGGCAGGAGCGCGAGCACCTCGCCGAATGCCTCGAGCGTGTCGTGCAGCGGGTCGTTGTGAACGCGGTAAGCCTCCACGAGCTCGTCGACGCGATCGGCGTCGAGCGCCTGCATCTGCGAGACGAGACCCTGGCCTCCGATCGTCGCCGCGAGATCCTCGTACGCAATATCTCGCCCGAGCACGGTGCGTGTGGCGTGCTGCATCGAGGCGAGGATGATCGGCCCCGAGTCGATCAGCGTGCCGTCGAGGTCGAAGAGGACGACTGGGAAACGCACACCGTTGATGCTAGTCACGGGCAACGACTTCGATCCAAGGACGGGGTCAGGCTGAAGCCTGACCCCGGAGTAGGCCCGGGTCGGGGGTCGGGCTTCAGCCCGACCCCGGTGTGAGGTTGCACGCGGTTCAATACGTGACGCGCTCGAGGTACAGGCCCCACGGCGGAGCCGTCAGTCCTGCCTCGGCACGCGGGCGGCCCTCGAGCAGACGACGCACGCGATCGGGCGCGTCCGGGCCGGTCTCGAGCATCGTCCCCACCAGCGTCCGCACCATGTGGCGCAGGAAGCTGTCCGCCTCGACCGCGAACGCGAGCCCGTCGCCGTCCTGCTCCCAGGTGGCCGCGAGGACCCTGCGCGAGAACGACTCGTGCTGGGTCTCCGACGGCGTGAAAGCGCGGAAATGGTGTTCCCCGGGCAAGAGCGCCGCGGCGGCTGCGAGCGCCTCGGCGTCCACCGGCCGCGGCCACCAGAGTCGGCGCCGAGCCTCGAGCGGCGACGGCGTCCGTCTCGTGAGGACGCGGTAGCGATAGGCGCGCGAGCGGGCGGAGAAGCGTGCGTGGAAGTCGGCCGGAGCATCCTCCGCGCCGACCACCGCGACGTCGTCGGGGAGGACCGGATTGAGGGCCGACGAGGCGTGCTCCGCCGGTGGGCCTCCCTCGACCTCGACGCTCGCGACCTGGCCCGTTGCATGCACCCCGGTGTCGGTGCGCCCCGCCACGGCGAGGTCCTGCCAGCGCGGGAAGACCGTGTCGAGCGCGTCCCGCACGACACCCTCGACGGTTCGCAGCCCGGGTTGGCGTGCCCAGCCCCGGAACGCCGTGCCGTCGTACTCGAGCGTGAGCTTGAGCCTCACGCGTGACATCATGTTCGGTCGCATGACGTCGCAGAAGTACGACCTGTACTCGAGCGACTTCCGTTCGACGACCCACCAGACCTACGCGCGCATGCGCGACGACGACCCCGTGTTCCGCCAGCCGGGGCTCGACGGCGAGACGCCGATCTGGTTCGTCACGCGCTACGACGACGTCGTCGCCGTGCTGCTCGACGACGAGCGGTTCGTCCTCGACCCGAAGCTCGCGCTGACCGCGGAGGAGCTCGAGGAGATGGAGAAGGCCAGCCCGTTCCCGGTCGATGAGCGGGTCAACAACCACGTGCTGACGAAGGACGGCGAAAACCATCGCCGCCTGCGCCGCCTCGTGACGAAGGCGTTCACGCCGCGGATGGTCGAGGGACTCCGCCCGCGCATCCAGGAGATCGCCGACGAGCTCCTCGACCGTGTAGCCGGCCGAGGCGAGATGGACCTCGTGGAGGACTACGCCTTCCCGCTGCCGATCACGGTCATCGCGGAGCTCCTGGGGATCCCGGTCGAGGATCGCGACCGCTTCCGCACGTGGTCGAACACGTTCGTGCTTCCGCCCATCACCGAGGAGCTCCAGGCGCAGTTCGTCGCACACACGGAGGAGTTCATCGCGTACCTCGACGAGCTCTTCGGGGTGCGTCGGGCCGACCCGCGCGAGGACCTCGTCTCTGCGCTCGTCCGGGCGGAGGAGCAGGGAGACCGCTTGAGCGAGGACGAGCTCTACAGCATGGTCGTTCTCCTCATCGTCGCGGGCCACGAGACGACCGTGAGCCTGGTCGCCAACGCGGTGGTCGCGCTGCTCTCGAACGCGACGGCACTGGACGAGCTTCGTGCCGATCCGACGTTGCTGCCCGCCGCCGTGGAGGAGCTGCTCCGCTACGACAGCCCCGTCGAGCGAACCATCACCCGCTGGGCGGCGACGGACGTCGAGCTCGGCGGCCACACAATCCGCCGCGGCGAGCTCGTGATCGCCGTGATCGGGTCGGCCAATCGCGATCCCGCCCGATTCGATACGCCCGATGTGCTCGACGTTTCGCGTGGCG
This sequence comes from uncultured Actinomycetes bacterium, assembly GCA_963848405.1. Classification (GTDB taxonomy): domain Bacteria; phylum Actinomycetota; class Thermoleophilia; order Gaiellales; family Gaiellaceae; genus GMQP-bins7. The sequence goes on from CAWKDP010000032.1 coordinate 377,926, forward strand.
ACACGAAACACGTCGGCTTCGGCCGCGGCAGCCACTACTGCCTGGGCGCGCCGCTCGCGCGCCAGGAGGCCGAGATCGCGTTGCGGACCGTCTTTGCGCGTCTTCCGAATCTGCGGCTGGCGATCGCGGAGGAGGATCTCTACTGGCGGCCGATCCCGCTCTTCCGCAGCCTCGCCTCGCTCCCGGTCGCCTGGGACACGTAGGGGCGAGGCTTGCCTCGCCTACGGCGTGACGGAAAGCGCCTCGTTCGCACCGCTCACGGTCAGCCCCGGCTCGGGCCCGCCGCCGATGACGAACACGCGGCCGCCGAGCGACGCCACCCCGAGACCGTGCCGCGGCGTCGGCAGGTTCTCGAGCTGCTGCCAGCTCCGCGTAGCCGTTCGGTACGCGTAGACCTCCGGGATCGTCCCGGCCGGCTCCTCGCCTCCGACCGAGACCACGCGTCCTGCGATGCCCGCAGCCGCCGTCCCGCCACGCGGGTCGGGCACGGGCGGAAGCCGGTTCCAGCGCCGTTGCCCCGGTCTCCACGACTCGAAGTGCGTCACGTTCGTGTCGAGCCCGAACGTCCGGCCGGCGACCGCGTACACGGTGCCCGCGAGCGCCGTGACGCCGAGGTGCTCGCGCGGCGTCGGCCCGGAGACGACGGACCAGCGACGCTTGCGAAGGTCGAACGAGAGCGCGTTCCTGGCAAGCCGCGCGCCGCTCACGCGGACAACGCCGCCCGCGACGACGATGCGCCTCCCGACGACGGCTGCGCCGGCAGCGGCGCGCGGGAACGGGAGGCGTGGCAGCGCCCGCCAGCTCCCGTTCTCGAAGACGTAGGCGCTGCGAAGCGGGTTCCCGGTGTGGCCGTAGCCGCCGAGGACATAGAGGCGACCCGCGAAGCCGACGGCCATCGCGTGATGGGCCGACGCCGGCAGGTCCGGTAGCCGGCGCCAGCGGTCCTGGGCCGGCGAGTACGCGTCCGCGCGGGCCGAGTGGCTGCCGTCGGCGTTGAACCCGCCGACGACGGCGATCTCGCTTCCGACGACGGCCGCGGCGACCTCGGTGCGCGGAACCGGCAGGCTCGCTCGCGACTCCCAGTCCTGCGAGGCGGCCGCTCCCTGGCCGGCCAGCACGAGGACGAAGAAGAGGACGGGCGCGAGCCGCGCCATGCGGAGACTGTACCCGGCGTCTCTACCCGGGATCGACGACGAGCGTGAGCCCGTCCACCGCCCGCACGACGATCTTTGTGCCCACGGAACACCCGCCCTCGCAGCGCGCACGCCAGATCTCGCCCTCCACCTTCACCTGACCCTCGGGCCAGAGCTCCGACGTGGCGACTCCCGCCTTGCCGACGAGCGCGTTGACGCCGACGCTGGGACGACGCCGCTTCGACCACCACATGAAGACGAAGGTCTCGGCGACATCGATCGCCCCCGCGACGACGACCGCGATCAGTCCCCAGGGGGCGGGAAGCACGAAGATCGCGAGGACGAGCGCGATGAGGAAGAGCACGCCGTGAGCGTACTCATCGGCTGAAAAAGAGGACCGGGCGAGGCAGAGCCTCGCCCCTACGGAGCCGGTAAGCCGGCGTCAGGCGCCGGCAGGCGCTTCGGCCGGCTGCTCGGTCGTGCGGGCGCGTGGACCGAGCGGCGTCGCGACGGGCTCGTAGTCCACCAACTCGAGGTAGACCATCTCGGCGGCGTCCCCCTGACGAGGCCCGATCCGGACGATGCGGGTGTAGCCGCCGGGCCGCTCGGCGAAGCGCGGAGCGACTTCGGCGAAGAGCTGGTGGACGACGTCGTTCGAGCGAAGCGCGGCGAGCGCCTGCCGCCTGGCATGGAGGTCGCCGCGCTTGCCCAGCGTGATCATCTTTTCGGCGAAAGGCTTGACGGCCTTCGCCTTGGCCTCGGTCGTCTCGATGCGGCCATGCTCGATCAGGGCGCCCGCGAGGTTCGAGTAGAGCGCCTTGCGATGGGCGGAGTCCCGCCCGAGCTTCTTGCCTGACCGCTGGTGTTTCACCTAACCGAGGGTCTCCTCGCCCTTGAGCGTCAGCCCGTGCGCCGAGAGCGCCGAGCGGACCTCCTCGATGGACTTGCGGCCGAAGTTCGGGATCGCGACGAGCTCGCTCTCCGACTTCGACGTCAGATCGCCGATCGTCTCGATGCCGACGCGCTTGAGGCAGTTGTACGAGCGCACTCCGAGCTCGAGCTCCTCGATCGGGAAGTTCTCCATCCCGTGCGTCACGGGCGCCTCTGCAGCCGCCTCCACGCTCGCCTCGCCGAAGCCCTCGATTCGGTCGAGGTCGGTGAAGATCGCGAGCTGGCGAATGAGGATCTCGGCGCCCTGGCCGATCGCGTCGCGCGGGTCGATCGAGCCGTCCGTCGTGACGTCGAGGACGAGCTTGTCGTAGTCCGTCCGCTGGCCCACGCGGGCCGCCTCGACCTCGTACGCGACTCGCCGGACCGGCGAGAAGATCGAGTCGATCGGGATCACGCCGATGGTCGTCTCGGGCCCGCGGTTGAGCTCGGCGGGCACGTACCCGCGGCCACGGCCGATCGTAAGGGTCATCTCGAGCTTGCCCTTGTCCGAAACGTGCGCGATCTCGAGCTCCGGGTTGAGGATCTCGAGGTCGGCGGGCGCCTCGATGTCGGCTGCCGTGACCGCTCCTGCTCCCTTCTTCGCGATGTACACCTCGATCTCGGGCGACGCGCCGTGCAGGAGCACGATCAGGTTCTTGAGGTTGAGGATGATGTCCGTGACGTCCTCGCGCACGCCCGGCAGCGTCGTGAACTCGTGGGCGACGCCCTCGATCTTCACCGCCGTAACGGCCGCGCCCTCGAGGGACGACAGGAGCACGCGGCGAAGCGAGTTCCCGAATGTGTGACCGAAGCCGCGGTCGAGCGGCTCGATCACGAACACGCCGCGGTTCTCGTCCGTCTCCTCGTGGACGATTCGCGGAGTCTGGAACTCCATCAAGCTTGTTCGTGTAGCCAAGGTATTCCTTTCTTGTTCAAACCGGGCAAGGCAACCCTTGCCCCTACGGCGTTACTTCGAGTACAGCTCGACGATGAGCGATTCCTGGACGGGCGCGTCGATCTCGGAGCGCTCCGGCAGCTTCAGCACCGTGCCCGTAAGCCCGTCGTGGTCTGCCTGGAGCCACGGCGCGACGGAGGCAGTCAGGTCGGTCGCATCGCGCACGAGCGGCTCCACGGCGCTCCCGGGCCTCAGGCTGATCACGTCCCCCGAGCGTACGGCGTAGCTCGGGATGTTCACGCGCCTGCCGTTGACGAGGAAGTGGTTGTGCCGGACGAGCTGGCGGGCCTGCGCGCGCGAGCCTGCGAACCCGAGCCGGTAGACGACGTTGTCGAGTCGCGTCTCGAGCATCCGCAGGAGGTTCTCGCCCGGTGCGCCGAGGCCTCTCGTCGCCTTCTCGTACGTGTTCCGGAACTGCTTCTCGAGCAGCCCGTAGTACCTGCGCGCCTTCTGCTTCTCGCGCAGCTGGAGCAGGTACTCGCTCTGCTTGATCCGGCCGCGGCCGTGGTCGCCCGGCGGATAGCTCCGGCGCTCTACGGCGCACTTCTCCGTCAGGCAGCGCTCGCCCTTGAGGAAGAGCTTCAGGCCCTCGCGGCGGCAGAGGCGGCACTTTGGGCCGAGGTCGCGGGCCACGCTAGACCCTCCTCCGCTTGCGCAGCCGCACGCCGTTCAGCCGCGGAAAGTGCTGCGCACTTTCCGCGGGCAAGAGCCCTGAAGCCCGAAAACCCATCAGACTCTCCGCCGTTTCCGAAGTCGGACGCCGTTGTGAGCCTGCGGCGTCACATCCTTGACGCCGAGGATCTCGAGGCCTGCTGCCTGGAGCGAGCGGATCGCGGTCTCGCGGCCCGAGCCCGGGCCCTTGACGAACACCTCGACCTTCTGGAGCCCGTGCTCCATGCCCTTGCGGGCGGCACTGTCAGCCGTGACCTGCGCGGCGAACGGCGTCGACTTGCGCGAGCCCTTGAAGCCGGCCGAGCCGGCGGACTCCCACACGATGACGTTCCCCTCGCGGTCGGTCAGGGTGACGATCGTGTTGTTGAAGGACGTCTTGATGTGCGCCTGTCCGATCGCGATGTTCTTCTTGACGCGGCGCCTCGTGCGTCCGCGATTGCGAGGCGGGGCCACTACTTCGCCGCCGGCGGCTTCTTGCCGCGGCCGACGGTCTTCGCCGGGCCCTTGCGTGTGCGCGCGTTCGTCTTCGTGCGCTGGCCGTTGACCGGGAGCCCACGACGGTGTCGGATGCCCCGATAGCTGCCGATCTCGGTCAGCCGCTTGATGGCCTGCGCCCGCTCGCGCCGCAGGTCACCCTCGACCTCGAGCTCCGAGTCGATGAAGTTGCGCAGCTTCGTGACCTCCTCGTCGGTGAGGTCGCGAACCTTCTCGTCGGGGTCGAGCTCGAGCTGGCGGCAGATCTTCTCGGCGGTCGAGTTGCCGATCCCGTAGATGTATGTCAGCCCGATCACGAGCCGCTTCTGAGTGGGGAGGTTGACTCCGGCGATTCTTGCCATGCGTCTAGCCCTGCCTTTGCTTGTGACGTGGGTTCGAGCAGATGACGATCGTGCGCCCATGCCGCTTGATGACGCGGCAGCGCTCGCACATCGGCTTGACTGAGGGGCGGACTTTCATCTCTCTACTTCAGTCGGAACGTGATGCGGCCGCGGGTGAGGTCGTAGGGAGACAGCTCGACCTTGACGCGGTCACCCGGGAGGATGCGGATGTAGTTCTTGCGCATCTTCCCGGAGATCTTGGCGAGCACGTCGTGGCCTGAGTCGAGCTGCACCCGGAACATCGTGCTCGGGAGCGCTTCGACGACCTCTCCTTCCACCTCGATCTTGTCTTCCTTGACGGCCAACTTCTCGCTCGTGCTGTTCTCCCTTTCACGCAGGTCCTCGACCGCGGACCTCGCGACTTCGCTCGCTCTTTTCCTCGACCAACCTCGAAAGGCCAGTACTGCTACGTACAGCACAGCATGCAGCTGCGCCGCGGTCGCTCATCGTAGCACACTGTTTTTCCCGGCTTTCTGGACGTTTCGTGCCGGAACTCCGACGCGCGGCGTGAGGATTCGCGGGCCATCCCCGGTGATCGCGACCGTGTGCTCGAAGTGCGCCGAGAGCGACCCGTCCGCGGTGGAGACCGTCCAGCCGTCGTCGGCCATCACGACGTCGGGACCGCCGGCCGTGATCATCGGCTCGATCGCGATCGTCATCCCCTCGGAGAGCCGTGGCCCGCGGCCGGGCTCGCCGAAGTTCGGGATGTGTGGATCCTCGTGGTAGAAGCGGCCCACACCGTGCCCGACGAGGCTGCGGATGACCGCGAACCCCGCGCCCTCGACCACGTCCTGGATCGCACGGGAGACGTCGCCGACGCGGTTACCGACCCGAGCCTGCTCGATGCCCGCGTCGAGAGCGTCCTGCGCGGCGTCGAGAAGCCGCTGGGCCTCGCTCTCGATCTCGCCGACGCCGAAGGTGTAGGCGCTGTCCGCGATGTAGCCGTCGAGCGTCGCGCCGACGTCGATGGTCACGAGGTCGCCCTCTGCGACCTCGTACGACCCCGGGATCCCGTGCACGACGACCTCGTTGGGCGAGATGCAGATCGCCCGCGGATACCCGTTGTAGCCCTCGGAGGTCGGGATTCCGCCGCGCTCGCGGATGAACGACCCGGCCGCGTCGTCGAGCTCGGCGGTCGTCACGCCGGGCACGGTGAGCGCTCCCACGTGCGCGATCGTCTCCGCGACGAGCGCTCCCGCCGCCGCCATCTTCTCGATCTCGCGTGCGCCCTTGCGGATGATCATGCCGAGCGCGCCCCGACCTGCGACAGCGCTTCTTCGATCAGGGAGGCCACTTCCTCCACCGTACCCTCCCCGTCGACCGCGACGAGCGTGCCGTCATCGCGATAGCGCTCGACGAGCGGCTCGGTGAGCTCGTGGTAGAGCCGGAGGCGGTTCCGGATCGCCTCGGGCGAGTCGTCCGCGCGGCCCTCCGAGATCGACCGCGCGTGCAGCCGCTCGGTCGCGACGTCGTCGCTAACCGACAGCAGCACAACCGCGTCGAGGGGCTTCCCGATCTCCGTGAGCATCGCCTCGAGTGCCTCCGCCTGCGGAATTGTGCGTGGGAAGCCGTCGAGGACGAAGCCGTTCTCACGCTCCAGCCGCTCGCGGATGAGGTCGATCATGAGCTCGTCCGGAACGAGGTCGCCGCGCTCGAGGATCGGGGCAACACGACGGCCGAGCTCGGTTCCGTCTGCGATCGCCGACCGCAGGATGTCGCCGGTCGCGACGTGCGCGAGCGCGCGCGAGCCTGCGAGCAGCTTAGCCTGCGTTCCTTTGCCCGATCCCTGCGGGCCGAGAATCAACATCCTCATGTCTCAACGGTAGGAGCCGGGCAGGCCCGGCTCCTACTTGAGGAAGCCTTCGTAGGAGCGCATCATCATCTGCGACTCCATCTGGCGCATCGTGTCCAGCGCGACGCCGACCGCGATCAGCACGGACGTGCCGCCGAGCGCCCCGGCGCTCGCCTGGGAGAAGCCGCCGTAGGCGATGAAGAGGCTCGGGAGCACGGCCACGAGCGCGAGGAAGAGCGCCCCCGGCAGGGTCAATCTCGAGAGCACGCGGTCGAGGTACTGCGCGGTCGGCGGGCCCGGACGGATCCCGGGGATGTACCCGCCGTAGCGGCGCAGGTTGTCCGCCTGGTCGACCGGATTGAACTGGACTGCGGTGTAGAAGTACGTGAAGACGACGATCATCAGGCCCTCGAACAGCAGATAGATCCAGTCGCCTGGCTGGAAGTACTCGTTGACGAAGTCCTGCGTCGTCGGGAAGTACTGCGCGATCGTCGGCGGGAACGCGAGAATCGCGGCGGCGAAGATGATCGGGATGACGCCGGCCATGTTCACGCGCAGCGGCAGGTACGTCGAGCCGCCTGCAGTCATCTTCCGGCCGACCATCCGCTTCGCGTACTGGATCGGGATGCGGCGCTGGCCCTCCTGGACGAAGACGACCGCGGCGCAGATGCCCACGGCGATCAGCGGGTAGAAGAGCTTCTCCATCGGTCCGCCGTTCCACCAGGCGGCGATGCCGATCGGGGCGCCGACGAGGATGGAGGCGAAGATGAGGATCGAGATGCCGTTGCCGACGCCACGCTTCGTGATGAGCTCGCCCATCCACATGAGGAGAGTCGTCCCCGCCGTGAGCGTGACGACGATCAGGACGGTCTCGCCGGCCCCCGCGTCGAGGATGTTCTGGTCGCGGAAGAGGAAGGCGTAACCGGTCGCCTGCGCGGCCGCCAGGCACACCGTGAGGTAGCGCGTGTACTGCGTGATCTTCGCGTAGCCCGCCTCGCCCTCTTTCTGGAGCTCGCCGAGCCGCGGGATCACGACGGTCAGGAGCTGGAGGATGATCGACGCCGTGACGTACGGCATGATCCCGAGCGCGAACAGCGAGAACTGCGACAGCGCGCCGCCCGAGAAGAGGTTGAGCAGGCCGAGGACGGTGCCGCCCTGGCCCGAGAAGTAGTTCTCGATCGCGTTCGGATCGACGCCCGGCGCGGGAATCCACGATCCCAGCCGGTACGCGGCGAGGATCATCGCGGTGAAGAGCACGCGGCGGCGAAGCTCCGGGACTCTCCATGCGTTCGCGAGCCAGCTGAACATCCGCTACTCCTCGTCCCCCGTCTCGGCGTCCGACGATGCCGGCGCGTCGCCTTCTGTCTCTGCCTCTGCCTGGGCCTCGGCCGTCGGCTCGTCTTCGAGCTCGGGCGCAACGGGCTTCGCGGCCTTGTGCCTCTTCTTCTTCTTCTCGACGGGCTCGCCGCGGAGCCACGTGACCGTGCCGCCGGCGGCCTCTATCTTCTCGACCGCGGTTTTCGAGAAACCGTGCGCCGAAACGGCGAGCGTCGTCTCGAGCGAGCCCTGGCCGAGCACCTTCACGTCGACCGAGAGCTTCCGGATGAGCCCGGCCGCCTTCAGTGTCTCCGGTGTCACCTCGGCGCCCGCGTCGAAGCGAGCCTCGAGGTCGGCAACGTTCACGGGCTGGCTGTACGTCCGGAACGGGCCGACGGGCATTGCGTCTGCGGACGTGTTCCCGCGGAGCTTGGCCATGCGCATGTCGATCGGCATCTGACCGCCCTCGAACCCCGCCGGCATCTTGTGCGATCCCGCGCGCGCCTTCTGGCCCTTGATCCCGCGGCCGGAGTAGCGGCCCTTGCCGGACCCGAGCCCACGACCGACGCGCTTCCGGTCCTTGCGCGCCTGCGCCGGCTTGAGATTCGAGAGGTTGAGCTCGTCAGGCATCCGTCTCTCCCTCCCCCTCGACGCGGACGAGGTGGTTCACGTGGCGCAGCATGCCGCGCAGCTCGGGAGTGTCCTGGTGCTCGACGGTGCGACCGATCTTGCCGAGCCCGAGGGCGCGCAGCGTGCCCTCGTGGCGATACGACTGGCCGACGGTGCTTCGCACCTGCGTGATCTTGACCGCGTTCACTCGGCTGCGTCCTCGGCGGCCGGCTCGGCTGCCTCCTCGGCGGCCGGCTCGGCAGCAGGCTCGACGACCTCCTGGGCGGCAGGCTCGGCGGCGGGCTCGTCGGCAGGCGGCTCGTCGGTCGTCTCGGCGGGCGGCCGGAACGGCAGCACCTCGGCGACCGTCTTGCCGCGCAGCTCGGCCACGTCCTCCGGCCGAACGAGGCGCTGGAGCCCGTTCACCGTCGCACGCGTCATGTTGATCGGCGTCGTCGTGCCGAGGCTCTTCGCGAGTACGTCGCGGATCCCGGCCAGCTCGAGGACGGCGCGCACGCCGCCTCCCGCGATGACCCCGGTGCCCTCGCTGGCCGGACGCAGGACGACCCGCGCAGCGTCGAATCGGCCGATGATCTCGTGCGTGATCGTCTGGCCGTGCTTCGGCACCGTGAACAGGTTCTTCTTCGCGTCCTCGACCGCCTTCGAGATGGCGAGCGGGACCTCACGCGCCTTCCCGTAGCCGAGGCCGACGCGATCGGTCTCGTCGCCGATGACGACGAGCGCGGTGAACGAGAACCGCCGTCCACCCTTGACCACCTTGGCGACGCGGTTGATCTCGATCACGCGCTCCTTGAGCTCGCGCGAGTCGGCAACGTCCCTGTTCCTGGTACTCAAAACTGGAGCCCTCCCTCTCGGGCGCTCTCGGCGAGCGCCTTCACACGTCCGTGGAATAGGTAACCGCCGCGGTCGAACACGCAACGCTCGATTCCGGCCTTCTTCGCCTCGGCGGCGAGCGCCTTGCCGACCTCGCTCGCCTGCTCTGTCTTCGAACCGGAACTACCGGTGAGCGACGTCCAGCCCGCGGAGGCGAGCGTGCGCCCGTTCGCGTCGTCGACGAGCTGCGCGAAGATGCCGCGGTTCGAGCGGAAGACGACGAGCCGCGGCCGCTCTGCGGTACCCGAGACCTTCGAGCGGACGCGCCGGTGGCGGCGAATCCGGGCCTCTCGCTTCGTCAACACGCTCATGGGCGGGCCTCCCGCCCGTGATTGAGCCGAAGGCGAACGTTGCTCATGCTCGCTTCCCGACCTTCCTGCGAACCTGCTCGTTCACGTAGCGGATGCCCTTGCCCTTGTACGGCTCGGGCGGCCGCACCTTGCGGATCTCGGCGGCGGTCTGGCCGACCATCTGCTTGTCGATGCCCTTCACGACGATCTGCGTCGGGCTCGGGACGTCGAACGTGATTCCGGCCCGCGGCTTGACGACGACGGAGTGCGAGAACCCGACCGCAAGCTCGAGGTCCGTGCCCTTGAGCTGCGCGCGGTAGCCGACGCCCTGGATCTCCAGGCGCTTCTCGAAGCCCTTCGTCACGCCCTCGACCATATTCGCGATGAGCGTCCGCGTGAGACCGTGCAGCGCGCGATCCGGCCCACGCTCGGTGGGGCGCGTCACGATGATCTGCTCCTCGGACTTCTCGATCGTCATGCGTGCCGGGACCGTCTGGCTGAGCTCGCCGAGCGGCCCGTTCACCTGCACGCGCCCGGGCGAGAGAGCGACCATGACCCCGGCCGGCAACTCGATTGGCTGTTTTCCGATTCGCGACATGGGCTACCAGACGAAAGCGATGACCTCGCCGCCCACGCCGCGCTCGGCGGCCTGGCGGCCCGTGATGAGCCCACCCGACGTCGACATGATCGCGATGCCGAGGCCACCGAGCACGCGCGGGAGCCGGTCCTTGCGCGCATAGACGCGGCGTCCGGGCTTGGAGACGCGCTTGAGGTCGGTGATCACGCGGCGACGGTCCTTCGCGAACTTCAGCTCGATCACGAGCGAGGAGAACGGCTCTCCGGGCTCGACGTGGTAGTCGCGGATGTACCCCTCCTCCTTGAGGATGCGGGCGATCTCCTCCTTCACGCGCGAGGTCGGCATCGTCGCGCTGTCGTGCAGCGCGCGGTTCGCGTTGCGAATCCGGGTGAGCATGTCTGCAATCGGGTCTGTGAGCACCGTCGCTCCTCCTACCAGCTCGATTTCGTCATGCCGGGGATTGCGCCCTGATGCGCGAGCTCGCGCAGGCAGATCCGGCACACGCCGAACTTCCGGTAGACCGCGCGCGGACGCCCGCAGCGGGTGCAGCGGGTGTACGCGCGCACGGCGTACTTCGACTTCCGCTCCTGCTTCGCTCGAAGCGATTTCTTGGCCATGCGTTACGAATCCCTTCTCTCTCCGGCGAACGGCATGCCGAGGGCGACGAGCAGCGCGCGCCCCTGGTCGTCCGTCTTCGCCGAGGTGGTGATCGCGACGTCGAGCCCGCGGATCGCGGGAACCTGGTCGTAGTCGATCTCCGGGAAGATGATCTGCTCCCGGATGCCGATCGAGTAGTTGCCCCTCCCGTCGAAGGCCGCCGGGTCGAGCCCACGGAAGTCGCGGATCCGCGGTAGCGCGATCGACGCCAGGCGGTCGAGGAACTCGTACATGCGGGCGCCGCGAATTGTCACCTTGGCTCCGACGGGCATGCCCTCGCGGAGCTTGAAGCTCGCGATCGACTTCTTCGCACGTCGAACCTGCGCGCGCTGGCCCGCGATCAGCGTCAGCTCGTCGATCGCCGCGTCGAGCGCCTTCGCATCCGTCTTCGCGTCGCCGACGCCCATGTTCAGCGTGACCTTCGTGACCGACGGCACCTCCATGACCGACGACAGCTCGAGCTCCTCCTGGAGCTGCGCGCGGATCTCCTCCTCGTAGCGCTGCTTGAGGCGCGGGACGTACGTCTCGGGAGCGGCGGTCGCGCTCACCGGTCGAGCTCCTGGCCGCAGCCTTCGCGCTTGCAGACGCGGACGCGAACGATCTCGCCCTTGATCTCCTTCTCGTGGATCCCGACACGAGTCGGGTTGCCACAGGTGGGGCAGACGACCATCACGTTCGAGACCGGGATCGGCGCGGGCTTGTCGATGATCCCGCCCGGGACGACCTGGGTGCCGCCCATCCGGGAGGCGTCCTTGATAGGCCGCGGGCGTGTGTGCCGCTTCGCGACGTTGAGGTTCTCGACGATCACCCGGCGCTCGGACGGGCGCGCCTCGATGACGCGGCCCTGCTTGCCGCGGTCCTTCCCGGCCAGGACCTGGACGAGGTCGCCCTTCTTCACTTTCATCTTGACGGCCATCGGCTAGAGCACCTCCGGCGCCAGGCTGACGATCTTCATGTAGTTCCTCTCGCGAAGCTCACGCGCGACGGGCCCGAAGATGCGCGTCCCGCGCGGGTTGTTCTGTGCATCGATGAGGACGGCGGCGTTCTCGTCGAAACCGATGAGCGTGCCGTCGTCCCGGCTGAAGGGCTTCTTCGTCCGGACGACGACCGCTTTCACGACCTCGCCCTTCTTGACCGAGCCCTGGGGCGTTGCGGACTTCACGGTAGCAACGATCACGTCGCCGACCCGCGCGTAGCGCCGGTGCGAGCCGCCGAGCACGCGGATGCAGAGGAGCTCGCGCGCCCCCGTGTTGTCCGCCACCTTGAGTCTCGATTCCTGCTGGATCACGCCCTCGCCTCTCCCCTTACTTCGCGGCCTCGACGACGCGTTGAAGGCGCCAGCGCTTCATGCGCGAGAGCGGCCTCGTCTCGACGATGAGCACCGTGTCCCCCACCTTCGCCTCGTTCTGCTCGTCGTGCGCGTGGAACTTCGAGCTGCGGCGGATGACCTTCTTGTAGCGCGGGTGCACCTTCACGGTGTCGACCCGGACCACGATCGTCTTGTCCATCGCCGCCGAGACGACCTTGCCCTGCCGCTCCTGGCTCCGCCCGCGCACGTGCTCCGGCTTCGGGAGCCGCGTGATCGACTTGCGCTCGGCCGGCTTCTCGCGCTTCGGCTTCGAGCGCGGAGGCCGCTGGGAGCGGGGCAGGCGCTTCTTCTTCGGCTTCGCGGTCGTGACCGCGGCTGCCTCGGACTCGGCGGCGGGCGCTTCGTCGTCGGCGGGCGCGGCCTCGGCTTCGGCTTCGGCTTCGGCTTCCACCGCAGCTTCGGCGACGGGCTCCTCCGTCGGAGCCTCCTCGTCGGTAGTCGCGGCCTCCGCCACGGGCTCCTCCGCGGATGCCTCGTCTGCAGGAGCCTCTTCGGCCTCCTGGACCTCGTCTGCCACCGCCTCCGCGGGCTGAGCCTGGTCCTCGCCCTGGATCTCGTCCACGGCTTCGGCCTGCTCGTTCTCGTTCTGCTCTGTCTCGTCTGTCATCTAGCTCGATCCTCGTTCACGCTCGTGCTTCACGGTCAGGATGCGGGCGATCTCGCGCTTGGCATGGCGCAGCCGCGCGCTGTTCTCGAGGACGCCCGTCGCGGTCTGGAAGCGAAGGTTGAAGAGCTCCTGCCGCGTCTCGGCCATCTTCCGGTCGAGATCGTCGTCGGTGAGCTCGCGCAGCTCTCTAGCTCTCAAAGAGATCAGCCTCTCTCTTCACGAACTTCGTCTTGATCGGGAGCTTCTGGCCGGCGAGGCGGAGGGCTTCCTTCGCGAGCGGCTCCGGGACGCCGGCGAGCTCGAACATCACGCGGCCCGGCTTGACGACGGCCACCCAGCCTTCGGGCGATCCCTTGCCGGAGCCCATGCGCGTCTCCGCCGGCTTCTTCGTGACCGGCTTGTCCGGGAAGAGGTTGATCCACACCTTCCCGGTTCGGCGGATCTTGCGCGTGGCGGCGATGCGGGCGGCCTCGATCTGCCGGTTCGTGATCCAACCCTGCTCGAGCGCCTTCAGGCCGTAGTCGCCGAACTGGACGTCCGTCTGGCCCTTCGAGATGCCCCTGCGGTGACCGCGGTGGTAGCGGCGGTACTTCGTCTTGCGCGGCATCAGCATCAGGACTCGTCTCCGTTCTCCGGCGTCGCCTCGGACGACTCGGGAGCCGCCTCGGGCCCAGCGGCGGGCCCAGCGGCGGGCCCAGCGTCCGGTGCAACCTCGACGGTCGCCTCCGGCGCCGCCTGAGCCCCTGGCTCGACGGCCGGCGACTCGACCGGGGTCTCCTCGATCGCAGCGTCGGTCACGCTCTGCTCCGGAGCCGCCTGCTCGGCCGGGCCCCGGCGCGGGCCGCGGCCGCCGGGGCGCTGACCCCGACGCTTGCGGGGAACGATCCCGAGGCCCTCCCGGTCGGCGCTCCGCCCGCCGCGCTCGCGCGACGCACCGAGGCCCTCGGCGGACGCGCCTCGACGGCGCCGTGCCTGATCCTGGTCGCCGAGGCGAGCGTCGCGCCCGCCGGCGCCCTCGTAACCCTCCGGCATGATCTCGCCCTTGTTGACCCAGACCTTCACGCCGATCGCACCGAAGCTCGAGCGCGCCTCGGCGAACCCGTAGTCGATGTCGGCGCGGATCGTGTGCAGCGGCACACGGCCTTCGGAGTACATCTCGCGCCGGCTCATCTCGCCGCCGCCGAGTCGTCCCGCGGCCGTGATCTTGATGCCCTGGGCGCCGGAGCGCATCGCAGAGGCGAGCGACCGCTTCATCGCGCGGCGGAAGCTCACCCGGTTCTGGAGTTGCTCGGCGATCGACTGCGCCACGAGCTTCGCGTCGAGCTCCGGGCGCTTGATCTCGTTGATGTTGATGTGGACGTTCTTCTTCGTGATCGCGTGGAGCTCACGACGGAGCGCGTCGACCTCGACGCCCGACTTCCCGATGACGATGCCGGGGCGGGCGGTGTAGATGTCGACGGTGATCCGCTGCTTGTCCTTCCGGATGAGGATGTCCGAGAGCCCCGCATGCGAGAGCTTGCGGAGGATGTGCTCGCGGATCTTCACGTCTTCGAGCAGGTAGTCCGAGAACTCCGGCGTGCCCGTCCACCAGTTCGACTTCCAGTCGTGGATGACGCCGACGCGGAACCCGCCGGGGTGCACCTTCTGGCCCATCAGGTAACCGCCTCCTTCTTCTTCTCGGCCGGCTTCTTCGCCGGCGATCGGCGCTTCGGCTTCGACGCAGCCTCGGCCGTGGCCTCGTTCGCGGTGTCCGCCGCAGCGGCTCGCTGCCGTCGCCGCGGACGTGCCGGAGCTTCCTGCTCCGCGAGCACGAGCGTGACGTGACAGGTCCGCTTGCGAATGCGATTCGCACGACCGCGCGCGCGGGGCTTCCAGCGCTTCAGCGTCGGGCCCCCGTCCGCGTACGCGACCTCCACGACGAGCTCGTCGCCGTCGAGGCCGTGGTTCGCCTCGGCGTTCGCTACCGCCGAGCGAAGCACTTTCTCGATCTCGACCGCGGCTGCACGTGAAGTGAACGCGAGAATCGTCCGCGCCTCGGGCACGGTGCGCCCTCGGATGTGATCGAGGACCAGGCGCGCCTTGCGCGGGGACATACGTACCCACTTCGCCTGCGCGCGGACGGTCATGCGGTCGTCGTTGGCGGTGCTCGTCGCCACTATCGCCTCTGGACCTGGGTCTGCTTGTCGCCGGCATGGCTGCGGAACGTCCGCGTCGGGGCGAACTCGCCGAGCTTGTGACCGACCATCTGCTCGGTGACGAAGACGGGAACGTGCTTACGGCCGTCGTGGACCGCGATGGTGTGCCCGACCATGTCGGGGAAGATGGTCGACGCGCGGGACCAGGTGCGGATCATCCGCTTCTCCCCTGCTGCGTTCATGGCCTCGATCCGGCTCATCAGCCGGTCCTCGACAAAAGGCCCCTTCTTCGACGATCTGCTCACGACTTAGCGCTTCCTTTCCTTGCCGCGGCGCCGGCCGCGGACGATGAGCTGGTCGGATTCCTTGTGCTTGCGGCGCGTGCGCTTGCCGAGCGTCGGCACGCCCCACGGAGTGACCGGGTGGCGGCCGCCCTTCGACTTGCCCTCGCCACCGCCGTGCGGGTGGTCGACCGGGTTCATCGCCGAGCCGCGAACGGTCGGGCGCTTGCCGAGCCACCGGCTGCGGCCGGCCTTACCGCTGGCGACGTTGGCGTGGTCGGAGTTGCCGACCTGGCCGACCGTCGCGCGGCACGTGAGGAGCACGCGGCGGAGCTCGCCGGACGGCAGGCGCAGAACGCCGTGGTCGCCGTCCTTGGCGACGAGCTGCACGGACGACCCCGCCGAGCGAGCCATCCGGCCGCCCTGACCCGGCTTGAGCTCGACCGAGTGCACGAGCGTTCCGGTCGGGATGCTTGCGAGCGGGAGCGCGTTTCCGGGCTTGATGTCAGCGTTCGGGCCGGACTCGACGGTCGCTCCGACCCGGATCCGCGACGGCGCGAGGATGTACGACTTCGCTCCGTCCGCGTAGTGCAGGAGCGCGATGCGCGCAGAGCGGTTCGGGTCGTACTCGATGGAGGCGACCTTCGCGGGAACGCCATCCTTCGTCCGCTTGAAGTCGAGCTTGCGGTACTGCCGCTTGTGCCCGCCGCCCTGATGGCGCGTCGTGATGCGGCCGCGGTTGTTGCGGCCTCCCTTCTTCGCGAGCGGCTCGACGAGCGACTTCTCCGGCTCGGTCTTCGTGACCTCCTCGAAGCCGGGAGTGGCCATGAACCGGCGGCCAGGGCTCGTGGGCTTGTACTTGCGGAGCGCCATCAGACGGACGCCCCCTCGAAGATCTCGATCTCGTGGCCTTCCTTGAGCTGGACGATCGCCTTCTTCCAGCCCGGGCGGCTGCCACGCATCATCCCGCGGCGCTTCGGCTTGGACTGGACCTTGACGACGTTCACGCTCGCGACCTCGACCTCGAACAGCTGCTCGACGGCCTGCCGGATCTGCGTCTTGTGGGCGTTCTCGTGCACGCGGAACGTGTACTTCCGGTCCGAGATAAGCGAGTAGCTCTTCTCCGACACGACCGGTGCTATCAGGACCTCGTTCGGATGGAGGCTCATGGTGTCGTCTCCACCTGGGAGATCTCCTCACCTGCGGTGGCGCCCGCGCGCGCGAGCACCAGCGGCAACGCGGCCTCGGTGACGACCAGCGAGCGGGCCCAGACGACGGACGCGACCTCGAGCTCCGCGGGGATCGTCACGACGACGCGGTCGAGGTTGCGGAAAGACTTGATCAACGCCTCCTCGTCCTCGGTGGCGACGACGAGCGTCGGGGCCTCGCCTCCCCAGTCGCCGAGGAGCGCGACGGCCTGCTTCGTGGACGGCTTGGCGAACGACTCTCCGGCGAGGAGCGCGAACGTGTCGTTCGCGGCGTGCGAGCTGAGAGCGCCCCGCAGCGCGGCGCGGCGCGCCTTGCGATTCACCTTCACCTCGAAATCGCGCGGGGTCGGGGGGAAGGCCACGCCGCCGCCCGTCCACTGCGGCGCGCGGGTGGTCCCGGCGCGCGCTCGGCCGGTGCCCTTCTGGCGCCACGGCTTCCCACGGCCGCCGGCGACGAGCCCGCGGCTCTTGGCAGCGTGCGTCCCCGCGCGCGCAGCGTTCATCTCCGCCCGCACCGTCTCGTGGACGAGATGCGGCTTCACGTCGGCGGCGAAAACGGAAGCCTCGAGCGAGACCTCCTTCGCCTTGCCGCCGAGCACGGGTGCCTTGGGCGCGGCCACTAGTGGGCGCTCCTGATCTCGACGATCCCGCTCTTCGGGCCGGGGACCGATCCCCGGATGAGGAGAAGGTTTCGCTCCGTATCGACCTCGTGCACGACGAGACCCGGCTGAGTGACGCGCGTGCCGCCCATGCGGCCGGCCATGCGCATCCCCTTGAAGACGCGCGACGGGTACGCCGAGGCCCCGATCGAGCCCGGCTTGCGCACGTTGTGCGAGCCGTGCGAGACCGGCCCGCGCGTGAACCCGTGCCGCTTGATTGTCCCTTGGAACCCCTTGCCGACCGACACGCCCGACACCTTCACCGCTTCGCCGGGCTCGAACGACTCGACGGTCACGGTCTCCCCGACCGCGAGGCCGCTCGGTCCCCGCATCTCGACGAGATGGCGGTGCGGCGCCACCCCGGCCTTGGCCAGGTGGCCGATCTCGCCCTTCGCGAGCTTGCGCTCGGCGACGGGGTCGAACGCGAGCTGGACCGCGTCGTACCCGTCCGTGTCCACGGTCTTCACCTGTACGACCGGGCACGGGCCGGCCTCGATCACGGTGACGGCGGCCATCGCCCCCGTCTCCGGGTCGAAGACCTGCGTCATGCCGAGCTTGCGTCCGAGGATGCCCTTCACCGAACGGCTCCCGTAGAGGCGAGGCTTGCCTCGCCCGCCGTGATGTCACGAAGCGACATCACAGCTTGATCTCGATGTCGACGCCGGCGGGCAGGTCGAGCCGCATCAGCGAGTCGACCGTCTTGGGCGTGGGGCTGTGGATGTCGATGAGCCGCTTGTGCGTGCGCACCTCGAAGTGCTCGCGCGAGTCCTTGTCCTTGAATGGGCTCCGGATCACGCAGTAGACGTTCTTCTCGGTGGGCAGGGGCACGGGGCCCGTGATCGTCGCGCCGGTGCGCTGCGCGGTCTCGACGATCTGGGACGCCGAGCGATCCACCTGCTGGTGGTCGTAGCCCTTGAGCCGGATGCGGATTTTCTGTTGTGCCATAGGTCTCAACGGTTGGAGCCGGGCATGCCCGGCTCCTACGTGACGATCTCCGTGACGACGCCTGCGCCGACCGTGCGCCCGCCCTCGCGAATCGCGAAGCGGAGGCCCTGGTCCATGGCGATCGGCTGGATCAGCTCGATCTCCATGTTCGTGTTGTCGCCCGGCATGACCATCTCCTGCCCCTCGGGCAGCTTGATCGAGCCGGTGACATCGGTCGTCCGGAAGTAGAACTGCGGCCGGTAGCCGTCGAAGAACGGCGTGTGGCGTCCGCCCTCGTCCTTCGAGAGGACGTACACCTCGGCCTTGTAGTGGGTATGCGGCGTGATGCTGCCGGGCTTCGCCAGCACCTGGCCGCGCTCGACGTCCTCGCGCTTGACGCCGCGGAGCAGCGCGCCCGCGTTGTCGCCTGCCTGGGCGTAGTCGAGCGTCTTCTGGAACATCTCGAGGCCCGTGATGACGGTCTTCTCGATCTCGGGATGGATCCCGACGATCTCGATCTCCTCGCCGACGGTCATCTTGCCCTGCTCGATGCGGCCGGTCACGACCGTGCCGCGGCCCGTGATTGTGAAGACGTCCTCGATCGGCATGAGGAACGGCTTGTCCACGTCGCGGACGGGCTCCGGGATGTAGGTGTCCACGGCCTCCATGAGCTCGAGGATCTTCGGCGTCCACTCGGGGTCGCCCTCGAGCGCCTTGAGCGCGGAGACCTGGATCACGGGGATGTCGTCGCCCGGGAACTCGTACTTCGAGAGGAGCTCGCGGACCTCCATCTCGACGAGCTCGAGCAGCTCGGGGTCGTCGACCATGTCCGCCTTGTTCAGGGCGACGACGATCGACGGCACCTCAACCTGGCGCGCCAGGAGGATGTGCTCGCGTGTCTGCGGCATCGGACCGTCGGCCGCGGAGACGACGAGGATCGCGCCGTCCATCTGGGCGGCGCCCGTGATCATGTTCTTGATGTAGTCCGCGTGGCCCGGGCAGTCGACGTGCGCGTAGTGTCGATTCGCCGTCTCGTACTCGACGTGCGCCGTGTTGATCGTGATTCCGCGCTGGCGCTCCTCCGGAGCCTTGTCGATCTCGTCGAACGACATGACGGACGTATCGGTGCCGGAATCGGCGAGCACCTTCGTGATCGCGGCAGTGAGGGTCGTCTTGCCGTGGTCGATGTGACCGATCGTGCCGACGTTGACGTGCGGCTTGGTGCGCTCGAACTTCTGCTTGGCCATTCCTTCTCTACCTCCGGTCGAAGCTAGGGATCCCTAGCCTGATTCCTTTCCTCCGTCGCCCGAGACGATCGCGCTGGCGATCGACGCCGGGACTTCCTCGTAACGATCGAACTGCATGGTGAACGTGGCGCGGCCCTGCGACATGGAGCGCAGGTCTGTCGCGTAGCCGAACATCTCCGCGAGCGGGACGCTCGCGCGGACCGACTGCGACCCGCCGACCGGCTCGAGCTGCTCGACCCTGCCCCGGCGGCCGTTCAGGTTACCAATCACGTCGCCGACGTACTCCTCGGGTGTGACGACCTCCACGGCCATCATCGGCTCGAGCAGCCGTGGGTTCGCGCGCTTCATCGCCTCCTTGAACGCCATCGAGCCGGCGATCTTGAAGGCGCGCTCGCTCGAGTCGACCTCGTGGTACGAGCCGTCCACCAGCTCGATCCTGACGTCGACCACGGGGTAGCCGGCGAGGATGCCGGCGCTCATGGCCTCCTTGATGCCTTCGTCCACCGGCTTGATGTACTCGCGCGGGATCTTTCCGCCGACGATCTTGTCCTCGAACTCGTAGCCGCCGCCCGGCTCCTGCGGAATGAGGTTGATGACGACGTCGCCGTACTGGCCCGAGCCGCCGGTCTGCCGCACGAACCGTCCCTGCACCTTCTCGACCGGTCGGCCGATGGTCTCGCGGTACGAGACCTGCGGGCGGCCGACGTTTCCTTCCACGCGGAACTCGCGCAGGAGGCGGTCGACGATGATCTCGAGGTGCAGCTCGCCCATGCCGGCGATGATCGTCTGGCCCGTCTCGTCGTCGGTCGAGACCCGGAAGGTCGGATCCTCCTCGGCGAGGCGCTGGAGCGCGGTCGCGAGCTTGTCCTGGTCGCCCTTCGTCTTCGGCTCGATCGCCACCGAGATGACCGGGTCGGGGAACGTCATCGACTCGAGCACGATCGGTGCCGAGTCGACGGCGAGCGTGTCGCCCGTGGTCGTGGACTTGAGCCCGACCGCGGCGGCGATCTCGCCTGCGGCGATCTCCTCCCGCTCCTCGCGGTGGTTCGCGTGCATCTGCAGGATGCGGCCGATCCGCTCGGTCTTCCCCGTCGTCGTGTTGAGGACGCGGTCGCCGGCCTTCACCTGGCCCGAGTAGACACGGAAGTACGTGAGCTTGCCGACGTACGGGTCGGTCATGACCTTGAACGCGAGCGCAGCGAAGGGCGCCTCGACCGCAGGCGGCCGGGTCGCCTCCTCGGCGCTCTTCGGATCGACGCCCTGCACGGGCGGCACGTCGACCGGGCTCGGCAGGTAGTCGACGATCGCGTCGAGGAGCGGCTGCACGCCCTTGTTCTTGAACGCAGAGCCCAGAAGCACAGGTGTCACGCTGCCGGCGAGCGTCCCGGCTCGCAGCGCGCGCCGGATCATCTCGGACGTCACGGCGCTCTCGTCCTCGAGATAGGTCTCCGTCAGCTCGTCGTCGAACTCGGCGACGGCGTCGATGAGCGCGTGATGAAGCGCCTCGGCGCGCTCCTTGAGCTGGGCCGGGATCTCCTCGATCGCGAACTCCGTGCCGAGGGCATTCGTGTACACGATCGCATTCATCTCCACGATGTCCACGATCCCGTAGAACGCGTCTTCCTCGCCGATCGGAAGCTGGATGGGCACCGGGGCCGCGCCGAGCCGATCGCGCATGGACTGGACGGCCGCGTCGAAATCTGCGCCGGTGCGATCCATCTTGTTGATGAACGCGATCCGCGGCACGCGGTAGCGGTCCGCCTGGCGCCAGACCGTTTCGGACTGCGGCTGGACTCCGGCAACGGAGTCGAAGACCGCCACGGCGCCGTCGAGAACTCGGAGGCTTCGCTCGACCTCCATGGTAAAGTCCACGTGCCCGGGCGTGTCGATAATGTTGATTCGATAGTCACGCCAGAACGCCGTCGTCGCGGCCGACGTGATGGTGATGCCGCGCTCCTGCTCCTGCGCCATCCAGTCCATCGTCGCGGCGCCCTCGTGCACCTCGCCCATCTTGTGGGTGCGGCCGGTGTAGTAGAGGATCCGCTCGGTCGTCGTCGTCTTGCCCGCGTCGATGTGCGCCATGATCCCGATGTTCCGGACACGGTCGAGCGCGACAGGTGTGGCAACGGTCGTCATCGGAGACCCTGCTTTACCAGCGGTAGTGCGCGAAGGCCTTGTTGGCCTGCGCCATCCGGTAGATGTCGTCCTTTTTCTTGAAGGCTCCGCCCTGCTGGTTCACCGCGTCCATGAGCTCGCCGGCGAGCTTCTGCGGCATGCCCTTCTCGCGCCGTTCGCGCGCGGCCTGGACGAGCCAGCGCAGCGCAAGCGTGCGCGCGCGACGCTGCGGCACCTCGACGGGAACCTGGTAGTTGGCGCCGCCGACGCGTCGCGAGCGAACCTCGAGCACTGGCGTGACGCTCTTCACAGCCTGCTCGAGCACCTCGAGCTCGGGCTTGCCCGTCCGCTCGGCCGCGATCGCGAGCGCGTCGTACACCATCGCCTCGGCGATCGACTTCTTTCCGTCGAGCATGACGCGGTTGACGAGTTGCGAGACGAGCACCGATCCGTGAACTGCATCGGCTTCGGGTTGACGAATCGGTACTTCGGCGCGGCGCGGCATATCTACGCCTTCTTCGCGCCGTACTTCGAGCGCGCCTGCCGCCGGTTCGGGACTCCCGAGGAATCGAGCCCGCCGCGGATGACCTTGTAGCGGTAACCAGGGAGGTCCTTCACGCGACCCCCGCGCACGAGCACGACCGAGTGCTCCTGGAGGTTGTGGCCCTCGCCGGGGATGTAGGCGCCGACCTCCATGCCGTTCGTCAGCCGGACGCGGGCGACCTTGCGCAGCGCCGAGTTCGGCTTCTTCGGTGTCTGCGTCATCACGCGCGTGCAGACGCCGCGCTTCTGCGGAGCACCGCGGAGCGCGGGAGTCTTGGTCTTGGACTGCGAGGCCTTTCGGCCCTTGCGCACGAGCTGATTGACGGTGGGCACGCTACTCCTACGGAATGGTCGGCGGACTTCTCAGGAAAAGGCAGGCGGGCAGACTGCGGCCCCGCCAAAACGAAGCCGCGGGATGGTAGCAGAGAACGCCCGGAAGGGGTCTCGGATTCGGCTCGCACGCACACATCGCGCCGCAGGAGCGCGTACCTTGTCCCGGCGATGATGGTCGGCATCCACGTGGCCGAGTACAGTCCGCCGGACCGTAGGGACGAGACATATCTCGCCCCTACCGGCCGCGTACCTTGCACGAGGAAGGGTTCGGTGTGGCGACAACTGCGGTGATCCTCGTCGCCGCTGCCGCGCTGGCGGCGGCGCTCGGTTTCGTCGTCCTCAGATGGCGCGGCCCGTCGCGGCCGCGCAATACGGAGCTCGTCCGTGCGGTCGACGAGATGCGGGGCAAGATGGACGAGCTCGCCCACGACCTCTCCGAGGCGCTCGACCGCGCAGAGCGCGAGACCCGCCGCAACCGGCTGTTCGGCGAGCTCGGCGGCTCGATCGACCTCGAGGAGGTGATGGACCGCGTCCTCGACGCGGCGATGGAGCTCCAAGGGATCGACGCGGCGATGATGGTCGTCGAGGGCCAGGGCGGCGTGCCGGTCGTCGCGACGAGAGGCATGTCGCCCCTGGAGGCGGCGAAACCGCCGACGTCGGGTGTCGCCGGAGCGCTGTCCGGCACGATCACGGTGAGCTACCGGTACGGCCGCGACCAGGACCTCCGGAACGAGGAGCTGATCCGCGGCGGCGTGTTCATCCCGCTTGTCGGGCGCGAGCTGCGCCCCATCGGCACACTCTCGCTCTTCTGGAGGCACGTGGGCGACGAACCGGGCTCCGACCGGGTCGAGCAGGCCGAGAGCCTCGCGGAGAGCTCGCTGCCCGCGATCGAGAACGCACGGCGCTACGGCGAGGCGCGCAAGCTCGCCGAGACCGACGCGCTGACCGGCCTGTACAACCAGCGCTACTTCCACGAGACGCTCCGCCGCGAGGTGATGCGAGCCCAGCGCTACGAACGCAAGCTCGCGCTCATCGTGTTCGATCTCGACGACTTCAAGGCGATCAACGACGAGATCGGGCACCTGGCCGGCGATCGCGTCCTGTCGCAGGCGTCGGAGCGGCTGCGCGACGCCGTGCGCTCGGTGGACGTCGCCTGCCGCATCGGCGGCGACGAGTTCGCGGTCATCCTTCCCGAGTCGAGCGCCGAGGACGTCGACCAGCTCTACCGCCGCGTGCACAACGCGATGCGCGCGACGTCCCTCGGCCCCGACGGGCAACGCTTGCGCGTCTCAGCCGGCATCGCGGAGCTCGAGCACGGGGACACCGCCGCGAGCCTCTTCGAGCGCGCCGACGGCGCCCTCTACCGGGCGAAGGACCTCGGCAAGGACCGCGTCGACATCTTCCGCGGCGGCGCGCTCACGTAGGGCGATTCGTCTCGCTCTAAACCGGGCGCTCGACGAAGAGCTTCGGCGTGCGCGTCGGCGCGAACGAGCCGGCGGCGGGCTCGAGGGTGACGGCGACGGTCGCGCCCGGTGGCACCGTTGCCGCGAGGGGAACGACCGTCTCGCGGCCGGAGAAGAGCGCCACGGGCCGGGGAGCGATCGCGCCCGGCGTGCTCACTCAGGCCTGGTAGGCCCAGCCTGGCTCGGCCTCGCCGAGGCCGTTGAGAACGAGCGCGGCGGATCCCGTTGGACGACCGGCGAGAACGATTCGTCCCCCGCCGAGCCGAGGAAAGCCCCCGCTCCCCCGCTGGAGCACGGGAATGTCATGCGACTGCTGGAGGTCGCGCGCGAGCATACGGCCGCCGATACCTCGCCGCGGACGCAGTGCTCGCGGAGATCGCGGCGCGCCTTCGCACCGCGTGCGGCAAGCACGACCTGCCGTGCCGGATCGGCGGCGGCCGCTTCGGCGTGCTGGTACCCAGGGGGAGCAACCGCGACGCCGAGCGCCTGTTCGAGCGCCTTCAGACCGACCTCCGCCTGCGCCCGCTCTCCGAAGCCGGCGCGCTGTCCGTCTCTGCGGGCGTCGCGGAGCTGATGCCCTTCGACGATGCCGCTGCGCTGCTCGGGCGGGCGGACGCGGCGCTCGCGCTCGCGAAGGGCTCCGGCCGGGATACGGTGGTCACCGCCGGCCGCCGGACGCAACCGCCGACCGCCCTACCCGGAACCCGGCGTCTCGCTCAGCGCGAGGAACGGCAGGAAGCTCGTCAGCGTCACGACGCCGATCTCCGGCAGCTTGTCGTTCCGGCATACGAGCCGGTTCTCGGCTCCGCGCTGTCTGCGGAGCGACCAGTCGGCGTACGCCTCGACCCGGCCGGCCAGGCCGAGCGCTCGAACGGCTGCCGGCCGCGCGAGCTCGAACGGGAGCGTCTCGAGCGGCGTCGCGTCGTCGAGCATGCGCACGGTGAAGGTGCCCTCGACCGTCCTCACCCGCCGCACGCCGCCGGTCGCGACACGGAAGATCGAGGCCGGCGCGGACGTCGCCAGCACGTAGCCGGTCCCGCTCGGTAGCCAGCTCGGAGCGGGCGACACGGTGACGCTGCGCGCGAGGACGGAGGCGTGGGTCGCCAGAAAGCGCTGGACGGTGGACGGAGCCGGTGTCGGTGCAGGGAAGCGCCGCAGCAACTCGAGCCGGCGGAGCTCGTCGCCGAGGATTCCTCTCGCGACGACGACGCCCGCCCGCGCTCGGGAGAGCTCGGCCAGATACGCAGAGCGTTTGCCGCCGAAGCGCGCTGCGACCACGCGCCGCTCGGCGGCGAGGACGTCGTCCGGGCTCACTTCGGTGAGCTCGCCCTCGATGCGTCTCACGACGAGCGCGGTCAGCGCGAGCTCCCAGTCACGCGTAAGGCGCTGGAGCGTGCTCACGCTCTTCGAGGTGAGCACGCTCTCGCCGAGCTTGCACCGCACGTGGCCCGGGAGGTCGATCTGGCCGATGCGGACGTCAGTGTCGAACTTCGGCCCGATGATGCCGGGCGCGTCGCAGAGAGCCGGGTCGCGCGCCCACAGCCACACGCAGGCCGCGAAGGTCTTGTCGGGGTCCTTGCCGACCTCGGTGCGCATCGTCCAGCCCCACGACCAGACGTGCCCCAGGTCGAGCTCGCGCGCAACCTGACGCCCGGCGAGCGCCTGCAGCTTCCCGACCTCGAACCACTTCTCGGCGGGCTTCAGCCCCTCCCGCCCGCCCGTCCCGGGGGTCGTGTGGAAGCCGAGCATGAGCCCGATGCGGGACGAAGGCACCCCGATCGCGAGCAGTGTCGCCGCAGAGCGTCGGAAGTCCGTCCGCAGCCGACGCGAGCCCGCGATCGGCCCTGCGCGGGAGATCACGTTCGCGTTCCAGTAGTTCTCCAGCACGAAGTCCGAGACCTGACCGACTGCCCGCCACCAGGCCGCCGCCTCCCCACCGGTGTTCGGCGTGCTCGACACGAGGAGCGCCGGCCGCGCGCCGCGCTCGGCGAGCCGCTGGACGAGGCGCAGGACATTCGCGCGGTAGCGCTCCATGCTCGACGTCCACGGAGTCGGGACCGACGCTCCCCACAGCTCGTTCAGCGCGATCATCGGCTGGCTGCAGCCCGTCACCTGCACCGCGTAGTCGAAGAGCCCGTCGGTGCGCTTGTCGAGCGTCGCCTGATCCGTCGGAGCCATCGGCGTTCCGGCGCGGCGGCGGAGGTAGAGGTCGAAGTGGATCGTCGCGGCGCCTGCCGCGCGCGCCTCGGTGGCGATGCCCGTGCCGCCCGTTGCCACGACGAGTCCCGGCTGGGCGAAGCGCTCGTGCCAGAACACGACGGTCCCGTCGACGTAGTCGACCCAGACCGGCTGCGTCTCCGGGACACCGCAGGAGATCGCCTTCGCCGATGCGCCCGCGGACGACGAGAGCGCCCAGGGAAGCACGACGAGACAGCTGAGCAGGATCAGCAGGCGGCGCACGGCAGTTCTAGAGGCCTGATGTGGGTTAGGCGTGCGTGTCGGGGAGGGCATGCACCAAGCAGCGGGGTCGGCTCGCTCGGCGTGCAGGCTTGCCTGCCTGGACGTCGAGCGAGACGGCCGCGATGCACCGTGTGCAGGCCCCCAGCCGCGCGTGCGCCTAACCCACATCAGGCCTCTAGGTAGCAGAAAAGGCAGATGCCCTCCAGAGACCCGGAAGGCATCTGCCTCGTCGTACCGGCGCTTCCGGCTCAACGGCCGGAGGTGCCTCTATTCCTCTTCTGCGGGCTTCTCGAGCTCGGCGACTCCGTCGTCCCGGGCAGGCGCGTCGAGCCCGAGGCCGAGGGAGTCGAGGTCGAAGCCGTCGCCCTCGCCGATCTCCTCGAGCGCGGCCAGGAGCTCCGCTTCGGCCTCTGGATGCTGGAACGTGACCGGCAGCGGCTCGGTCGGCTCGATGGCGATGTTCCGGTACTGCTTGAGGCCGGTCGCCGCCGGGATGAGCTTGCCGATGATCACGTTCTCCTTGAGGCCGTTCAGCCGGTCGACCTTGCCCTCGATCGCCGCGTCCGTGAGCACCTTCGTCGTCTCCTGGAAGGAGGCGGCCGAGAGGAACGACTCGGTCGCGAGCGACGCCTTCGTGATGCCGAGGATGATCGGCTCGAACGTCGCCTGCTCGCCCTTCTCCTTCTTCACGCGGGCGTTCTCGCGGTCGAGGACGACCCGGTCGACGAGCTGTCCGGGCAGGAGCTCCGTGTCGCCGTTCGTCTCGACGCGGACCTTCTTCAGCATCTGACGGACGATGAGCTCGATGTGCTTGTCGTGGATCTCGACGCCCTGTGACTTGTAGACCTTCTGCACCTCGCCGACGAGGTACAGCTCGGTGGTCGTCGAGCCTCTGAGCAGGAGCAGGTCGGCCGGGTTGAGCGAGCCCTCGTTGAGGGCATCGCCCGGTTCGACGAGCTGGCCCTTCGTCACACGGAGCCGCGTCCGCCGCGGGAAGGAGTACTCCTTCGGGTTCGGCAGCTCGCCGTCCTCGTCGAGCTCCGTCGGAGTGATCGTGACCTTGATCGTGCGCTCCGAGTCGTCGATGTCCACCTTGCCGCCGACGTCCGCGAGCGTCCCGGCACCCTTCGGATTGCGGGCCTCGAAGATCTCGACGACGCGCGGGAGACCGTGCGTGATGTCCGCGCCGGCGACACCACCCGTGTGGAACGTGCGCATCGTGAGCTGCGTCCCCGGCTCGCCGATCGACTGCGCGGCGATGATGCCCACCGCGTCGCCGATCTCGGCCATGCCGCCCGACGCGAGGAACGTGCCGTAGCAGAGCCGGCAGATCCCGTACTCGCTGCGGCACTTGAGCACCGAGCGAACCGGAATCGTCGCCGTCTCGGCGTACTCGCCGAACTCCTCGACGAGCTTGCGGAGAAGGCTCATCGTGATCTCCTCGTTCTTCGGGACGATCACGACCTTGCCGGGCTTTCCGTCCTTGATCGGCTTGTGGACGTCTACCGATGCCACGCGTCCCGCGACGCTCTTGTTGGGCGAGCCGTCGAGGATCAGCGGGAGCTCGATCGAGTCCTCCGTCCCGCAGTTCAGCTCGCGGACGATGACGTCCTGCGAGACGTCGACGAGACGCCGCGTCAGGTAGCCCGAGTCCGCCGTGCGGAGCGCGGTATCGGCGAGGCCCTTGCGGGCGCCGTGAGTCGAGATGAAGTACTCGAGCACCGTCAGGCCCTCCATGAAGTTGGCCTTGACGGGGCGCTCGAGAATCTCGCCCTTCGGATTCGCCATGAGGCCGCGCATGCCGGCGAGCTGGCGGATCTGGTTGAAGGATCCACGCGCTCCCGAGCTGGCCATCATGTAGATCGGGTTCACCTCGGAGAGCGTCTCGATCATCTTGTCGCCGACCTCGTTGGTGGCCTCGGTCCAGATCGCCACGATCCGCTCGTGCCGCTCCTCTTCGGTCATCAGGCCGCGGTCGTACTCCTTCTCGACGTTCGCGACCTCGGCCTCGAAGCGAGCGAGGATCGCTTCCTTCTCCTCCGGGACGATGATGTCGTTCTTCGAGATCGTGATCCCCGCGCGCGTCGCGAAGCGGAAGGTCAGCGACTTGATGATGTCGAGCGCCGCCGCGATCGTGTTGGGGCCGTAGTGCTCGACGAGGTCGCCGATGAAGCCGTCGAGCTCGCGCTTCGACAGCGTCTTGTTGAGGTACGGATGGTTCTCGACGTCTCCGACGCCGGCTTCGATGAGTGCCCGCTCGACCTCGGAGTTGAAGATCACGCGACCGGGCGTCGTCAGCAGACGCTCGCCCCGCCACTCGTACTCGATCGGGTCCTGGAACCCGAGCTGCCCCGCCTCGACGTCGAGCTCGACGTCCTCCTCGGTGCGGAACCTGCGAAGGCCCTTCACGCCGAGCTGCTTCGCGAGCTTCTCGGGCGTCGTCGCCAGGAGGTCGTACGCGCAGTACGTGAGGAAGTACGCCCCGAGCACCATGTCCTGGGTCGGAGTGGCCAGCGGCCGGCCGCTCGCCGGCGAGAGGATGTTGTTCGCCGAGAGCATGAGCACGCGCGCTTCGGCCTGCGCCTCTGCGGAGAGGGGAAGGTGGACCGCCATCTGGTCGCCATCGAAGTCAGCGTTGAAAGCGTGACAAACCAATGGGTGCACCTGGATCGCCTTGCCCTCGACCAAGACCGGCTCGAACGCCTGGATGCCGAGGCGGTGGAGCGTCGGAGCGCGGTTCAGGAGCACGGGATGCTCGGCGATGACCTCCTCGAGCACGTCCCACACCTCGGGGATCATCGACTCGACCATCTTCTTCGCGGCCTTGATGTTCTGGACCGCCTTCCGCTCGACGAGCCGGCTCATGATGAACGGCTTGAAGAGCTCGAGCGCCATCAGCTTCGGCAGACCGCACTGGTGCAGCTTCAGGTTCGGCCCGGCGACGATCACCGAGCGGCCCGAGTAGTCCACGCGCTTGCCGAGCAGGTTCTGGCGGAACCGGCCCTGCTTGCCCTTCAACATGTCCGAAAGGGACTTGAGAGGACGATTGCCCGGCCCGGTCACCGCGCGGCCGCGCCGGCCGTTGTCGAACAGCGCGTCCACGGCCTCCTGGAGCATCCGCTTCTCGTTGTTCACGATGATCTCGGGCGCGCCGAGGTCGAGCAGCCGCTTGAGGCGGTTGTTCCGGTTGATGACGCGGCGGTACAGGTCGTTCAGGTCGCTCGTGGCGAAGCGTCCCCCGTCCAGCTGCACCATCGGGCGGAGCTCCGGCGGGATCACCGGAACGGCCTCGAGGATCATCCACTCCGGCTTGTTGCCGGACTTGATGAACGCCTCGACGACCTTGAGCCGCTTGATCGCGCGCTGCTGCTTCTGGCCCTTCGACGTCTTGATGACCTCGCGCAGCGTCAGCGACTCGTTCTCGAGATCCAGGTCGCGCAGGAGATCGCGTACCGCCTCGGCGCCCATGCCGCCACGGAAGTAGATCCCGAAGCCGTACGGCGAGCCGAAGCGGTCCTTGAGCTCTCGGAAGATCTGCTCGTCGCCGACGATCATCTTCGGCTCGAGCTCCTTGAAGAGCATCCATGTCTGCTCGAGGCGGCGGACAGCGTCGACCGCGGCCTCGCGAGTGTCCTCGCGGCGAACGTCGATGTCGGCCACCATCTCGCGCACCTTGAGCGCCCACTGACCCACCGCGTCGAGATCCTCCTTGCGCGTGCCCTCGACGAGGCAGAGGTCGTACGCAAGCTCGCGCACGGCTGCCGCGTCGGCCTCGGGATCGACGGACTCGAGGACTGCTGCGAGCAGCCCCGAGCCGATCTCGCGGGCACGTTCGAGGTTCTTCTTGTCGATGGAGTCGGCGAGCGCTGCGTCCTCCTCGTTCAGCTCCGTGCCTTCGAGGAGCGATTCCTGCAAGCGCTTCAGGTGCTTCGTGATGGCGCCCTTCTTGGAGCCTGACGACTTCTCGAGCTCGCCTCTGAGCGGCTGAAGCGCGGCCTCGATCTGCATCGCCGCAGCCGCGACCGACTCGACCTCGCGTGGAGCGAGCCGGCGGTCGTCGCGAGTCGCCGTCTGGCGAACGAGCTCGCGCACGCGCCGCGGGTCCTCGTTCGAGATCGACTTCGCGAGCTGCACGAAGACGCTGCCGCCGAGGCTCCTCACTTCCTCGAGCGTCGGGAGAGCCGACTCCTCGGCCCAGTTCGACAGCCCACGGGCCCAGAAGTCGTCGTCCTCGTCGAAGTTGCGCTCCTTGCCCGCGGCGAAGTAGTCCCTCCGCCGACCGAGACGGTCGTCGAGCGCCGACAGGGCCTCGTCGCGGTCGAGGTAGATGCGCTCGCTCTCGGCGGCGACCTTGTCCTCGAGGTCGGCGAGGTCCTCCTGCCGCTTCTCGCGGTCGACCTGGGTGACGATCGAGGCCGCGAAGTAGAGCACCTTCTCGAGCTCGCGGGGCGCGATGTCGAGCAGGTAGCCGATCCGGCTCGGGACGCCCTTGAAGAACCAGATGTGGGAGACGGGCGCGGCGAGGTCGATGTGACCCATGCGCTCCCGGCGAACCTTCTGCCGCGTCACCTCGACGCCGCAGCGCTCGCAGATGATGCCCTTGTAGCGGACGCGCTTGTACTTCCCGCAGTAGCACTCCCAGTCCTTGGTGGGGCCGAAGATGCGCTCGCAGAAGAGACCGTCACGCTCGGGCTTGAGCGTGCGGTAGTTGATCGTCTCGGGCTTCGTGACCTCGCCGGACGACCAGTCGCGGATCTGCTTGCTCGATGCGAGCCCGATGCGGATCGCGTCGAAATCGTTGATGTCGATCACGTGTGCTAGCGCCTCATTCCTTGGTCTCGTCGCTTCTTCCGTAGGGGCGAGACTTGCCTCGCCCTAGTCCTCGGCCTCGGCGTCGGCTCCGACCTCCGCCGGGGTGTCGCCGTCCGCGTTGCCCAGCTCCTCGTCGGCGGCGAGCACCAGCTCGCCCCCGTCGTCCGCGTGCTCCCCGCCTTCCTCGACCTCCTCGGCCGTCGGCTGGCGAGCTGCGGCCTGGAGTGAGCCGCCGGGCGAGAGATCGATGCCGAGCTCCTCGGCAGCGCGCAGGAGCTCGTCGTCCTCCTCGCGCACTTCGACCTCGCGTCCCTCGTCGGAGAGCACCTGGACATCGAGCGCCAGGGACTGCATCTCCTTGAGCAGCACCTTGAACGACTCGGGGATCGACGGCTCGGCGATGTTCTCGCCCTTGACGATCGCCTCGTACGCCTTCACGCGCCCGATCGTGTCGTCGGACTTGATCGTGAGCATCTCCTGCAGCGTGTACGCCGATCCGTACGCCTCGAGCGCCCACACCTCCATCTCGCCGAATCGCTGGCCGCCGAACTGCGCCTTGCCGCCGAGCGGCTGCTGCGTGACGAGCGAGTACGGGCCCGTCGAGCGCGCGTGGATCTTGTCGTCGACGAGGTGGAGCAGCTTCATGATGTACATGAAGCCGACGGTCACGTTCTGGGCGAACGGCTCGCCCGTCTTGCCGTCGAAGAGCGTCACCTTGCCGGAGCTCCGCTCGCCCGCGGCACCGCGGTTGTCCACTTCCATCGCGATCGCGCCCTCGAACGTGCGCGCCCACTCGAAGAGGGCGTCGTCGACGTCCTCCGTCGTGGCGCCGTCGAAGACCGGCGTCGCAACCGCTCGCGGATCCGGGGCGTTGATCGGCGCTCGTGCGCTCACGGGGTCGCCGTCCTCGAAGACTCCGTGGGCGGCTGCCCACCCGAGATGGGTCTCGAGGATCTGGCCGATGTTCATCCGGCTCGGCACGCCGAGCGGGTTGAGCACCACGTCGACGGCACGCCCGTCCTCGAGGAACGGCATGTCCTCGTCGGGGACGATCTTGGCGATGACGCCCTTGTTGCCGTGGCGTCCGGCGAGCTTGTCGCCTTCCGCGATCTTGCGCTTCTTGGCGACGTAGACCCGGACGAGCTCGTTGACGCCAGGCGGGAGGTCGTCCCCGGCGTCCCGCGAGAACGTCTTGACGCCGATGACCTTGCCGCCCTCGCCGTTCGGCACCTTGAGGGAGGTGTCGCGGACCTCGCGCGCCTTCTCCTTGAAGATCGCGCGGATCAGCTTCTCCTCGGCCGTGAGCTCGGTCTCGCCCTTCGGCGTGACCTTGCCGACGAGCAGATGGCCGGCGTCGACATCCGCTCCGATGCGGACGACGCCGCGCTCGTCGAGGTTCGCGAGCGACTCCTCCGAGCGGTTCGGGATGTCGCGCGTGATCTCCTCGTCGCCGAGCTTCGTCGAGCGTGCGTCGATCTCGTACTCGTGGATGTGGATCGAGCTCAGCACGTCGTCCTTCACGAGTCGCTCCGAGATGACGATCGCGTCCTCGAAGTTGAACCCTTCCCACGGCATGAACGCGACGAGCAGGTTCGCGCCGAGCGCGAGCTCCCCGCCGTCTGTCGAGCTGCCGTCCGCGAGCACGTCGCCCTTCTTCACCTTGTCGCCGAGGGTCACGACCGGCTTCTGGTGGATGATCGTGCCCTGGTTCGAGCGCATGAACTTGGTCAGGGGGTACTCGTCACGGCTCCCGCGCCCTTCGACGACGATCCGCTCGGCGTCAACGTCGACGACCGAGCCGTCGCTGCGCGAGAGGACCACGTCGCCCGTGTCGACGGCGGCACGGAACTCGAGGCCCGTGCCCACGATCGGGGCCTGAGGAATCATCAGCGGCACCGCCTGCCGCTGCATGTTCGCGCCCATGAGCGCTCGGTTCGCGTCGTTGTGCTCGAGGAACGGGATGAGCGCGGTCCCGACCGACACGATCTGTGCCGGTGACACGTCCATGTACTCGACGTCCTTCGGCGCGGCCATGACCGCCTCGCCGTCCTTCGAGCGGCAGAGCACCTGCTCGTTGAGGAACTTGCCCGTCTTCGGATCGACCGGCTCGGAAGCCTGGGCGATCGTGAACTGACGCTCCTCGGCCGCATCGAGGTAGACGATCTCGTCGCCGACCTTGCCGCCCTTCACCACCCTGTACGGGGTCTGGATGAATCCGAACTCGGACACCGTCGCGAACGACGCAAGCGATCCGATCAGGCCGATGTTCGGGCCCTCCGGCGTCTCGATCGGGCACATGCGCCCGTAGTGCGTCGGATGGACGTCGCGCACTTCGATCGGCGCGCGCTCCCTGGTCAGGCCGCCCGCGCCGAGCGCCGAGAGGCGCCGGCGGTGCGTGAGCCCCGCAAGCGAGTTCGTCTGGTCCATGAACTGCGAGAGCTGCGAGGAGCCGAAGAACTCCTTGAGCGCTGCGACGACGGGCCGGATGTTGATGATCGTCTGCGGCGTGATCGTGTCGACGTCCTCCGTCGTCATCCGCTCACGGACGACGCGCTCCATCCGATACAGGCCGACGCGGAACGCCTCCTGGATCAGCTCGCCGGTCGTGCGCAGGCGCCGATTGCCGAAGTCCTCGTACTCGTCGAGCTCGCCGCGGATCGGATCGCGCGACAGCTGCGCGGCGTCCGCCGCGTAGTCCTTCGAGTCCTCGGGGAGCCCGAGGTTCGTGGGCAGGTCGACGAGCCGGCGAACGAGCGCGAGGATGTCGGCGGGAGTGAGCACCCGCACGTCCTCGGGCACCGAGAGGCCGAGCCGCTGGTCGAGCTTGTAACGGCCGACCTTGGTGAGGTCGTAGCGCTTGGGATCGAAGAACAGGCCCTTCACGAGATTGCGGGCGTTCTCGAGCGTCGGTGGCTCTCCCGGCCGCTGCTTCTTGAAGACCTCGATGAGCGCCTCGTCCTCGTGCGTCGACGGGTCCTTGTCGAGCGTGTTCTGGATGAAGATCGAGCCGTCGAAGAGATCGAGGATCTTCTCGTTGGTCGAGGCGTCGACCTGGAACTCGGCGAGCCGGTCGGCCGGCAGGATGTCGCCGAAGAGCTCCTCGAAGCGCTCGCCCGTCGGCAGCGCGCGTAGAAGCGTCGTCACCGTGAGCTTGCGCTTGCGGTCGATGCGGGCGTAGACGATTCCCTTCTTGTCGATCTCGACCTCGAGCCACGACCCGCGCGACGGCATCAGGTTCGCCATGAAGACCTGCTTCGTGGCGTCCTTCGGCTCCATCAGATACGCGCCGGGGCTGCGCACGAGCTGCGTCACGATGACGCGCTCGGTGCCGTTGATGATGAACGTCCCCCAGGGAGTCATCATCGGGAAGTCGCCCATGAAGACCCGCTGCTCGCGGATCTCGCCGGTCTCCTTGTTGACGAAGCGGACGGTGATCGAGAGCGGGACCTGGTACGTCAGGTCCTTCTCACGGCACTCCTGGATCGAGAATTGCGGCTCACCGAACTCGTACTCTCCGAACTCGACGGCCAGCGTGCCTGTGTAGTCCTCGATCGGCGAGATGTCGTCGATCGTCTCGCGCAGGCCCCGCTCCATGAACCAATCGAAGGAGGCCTTCTGGATGTCGATCAGGTTGGGGAGGTCGAGGACATGCTTCAGGCGCGAAAAGCTCTTGCGCGCGCGAGGCGCGACAGCAACGCTGCTCAAATGTGGCTCCCTCTAGTACCGGAGTACTGATAAACGCGTGCAGGGTTGGACGGGGCGAAGCTCGGCGGAACCCAGAAGGATAGCGCACGAGCGCACTCCACCGCAACCGCCTCGGAGCGGGTGGAGATGCTGGGTGGAAGTGTAGCGCACCGGGTGCGCCTCGTTGGGCGGACGGTGCAGGGACGGCTGGGGTCTGGCTTCAGCCAGACCCCTTCTTCCGCTCGCCGGGGCGAGGCGAGCCTCGCCCCTACTTCAGCTCGACCTCGGCTCCCGCCTCTTCGAGCTGCGCCTTGATCGACTCGGCCTCCTCCTTCGGCGCGCCCTCCTTGACGGCGCCCGGGGCGCCGTCGACGAGGTCTTTCGCCTCCTTCAGACCGAGGCCGGTGACCGCACGCACGACCTTGATCACCTGGATCTTCTTGTCGCCGGTGCCGGTCAGGACGACGTCGAAGGAGTCCTTCTCCTCCTCTGCCGCCGCCGCGCCGTCGCCGCCGGCAGGCCCAGCCGCCGCGACCGCGACCGGGGCAGCGGCAGTCACGCCCCACTCCTCCTCGATCGACTTCTTGAGCTCGACGAGCTCGAGCACCGTCATCTTCCCGAGCGTGTCGAGAACCTTCGAAACGTCAGTTGCCATTACTCGGCCTCCTCGCCGTCACTGGTGTCTTCCGAGCTCGTGTCCTCGTCGGCCGAGCTCTCGTTCTCTTCAGCGCCTTCGGCCTGAGCTTCTTCGCCCGCCTCCGGCTCCTGTTCGCCTGTCTCGTCGTCGTCCGCCGCTTCCGGCTCGCCCGCTTCCGCCGCCGGTTCGTCGGGGGACTCGACCTCCGTCACCGGCGCCGCCGCGGCCTCGACGATCTCTCCCTGCTCCTCGAGCTGCTCGATCCGGGCCTCGACGAGCCCGTGCAGGTCGCGCAGCGGGGCCGAGACGAGGGCTAGCAGCTGGGTCACGGGCGCGACGATCGCCCCGACGAGCTCACCGCGGAGCACGTCCACGGGCGGCAGCGTCGCGAGCTGCGCGACCTCGTCGCTCGAGAGCGTCTTGCCCTCGAGGATCCCGCCCCGGAGCTCGACGACGTTCGTCTCCTTCGCCGTCGCCGCCAGAGCCTTCGCCACAGCGGCAGGGTCGCCGCTCGACTCGATGAAGGCGATTGCGGTCGGGCCCTCGAGCATGACGAGCAGCGCGTCGGCCCCCGCCCGCTCGGCCGCGAGCTTCGTCAGCGTGTTCTTGACGATGCGAAAGCGGGCGCCGTGCTCGAGGAGCACGTCGCGCAGGCTCTCGAGCTGCTTGTTCGTCAGGCCGCGGTAGTCCGCGACGATCAGCGTCTCCGCCGCGCTCAGCTCGGCGGCCAACTCGGTGACGATCCGTTCCTTGTCCGTTTTCAGCATGTGGTTCCTCCGAGATGACGAAACCCGCACGAGGCGGGTTCGATCGTCGGCGCAGGATGCGCGCTCGGAAGAACCAGCCTCGGCCGGACCTACGACGCCTCGCGGCTCAGAGCTGCGGGCGGCTGCCGGCTGTCTTCGGCGGGACTCGTCGGTGGTTAGGCCGAAACTGTAGCTTCCTCCGCCGCTGCCTCTGCGGGTGCCGCTCCGTCGAGCTCCTCGACAAGGTCGCGGGTCTTCGTCGAGTCGACATGGATCCCAGGCCCCATCGTGGTCGTGAGCGTGATCTGCTGGATGTACCGCCCCTTCGAGGCCGACGGCTTCGCGCGGACGATCTCCTCGATCAGCGCGGCATAGTTCTCGAGCAGCGCGCGCTCGTCGAAGCTCTTCTTGCCGATCGGGAGATGGACGTTGCCGCCGCGATCGGTGCGGTACTCGAGCTTCCCCGCCTTTGCGTCCTGCACGGCCTTGCCGATGTCGAACGTGACCGTGCCGGTCTTCGGGTTCGGCATGAGGCCACGTGGGCCGAGCACGCGTCCGAGCTTCCCGACGGTGCCCATCATGTCCGGCGTCGCGATCGCGACGTCGAACTCGAGGAAGCCCTCCTCGATCTTCGTCGCGAGGTCGGCCGAGCCGACGACGTCCGCGCCGGCCTCCTCCGCCTCGCGTGCCTTCTCGCCCTCCGCGAACACGGCGACTCGCACGTCCTTGCCGATGCCGTGCGGCAGCATGATCGTTCCGCGGAGCTGCTGGTCGGCGTGGCGGACGTTCAGGCCGAGCCGGAAGTGTGCCTCGACGGTCTCGTCGAACTTCGCGCCCTCGAAGCCCTTCACCAGCCGCACCGCCTCGAGCGGCGAGTACGCCTGCTCACGGTCGATCTGCTGCATCGAATTGCTGTATCGCTTGCCGCGAGCGCTCACGAGTCCACCTCGACTCCCATCGATCGCGCCGTCCCGGCGATGACCTTCATCGCCTCGTCGACGTCGCGGGCGTTCAGGTCCGGCATCTTCGTCTCGGCGATCGAGCGCAGCTGCGCGTTCGAGAGCCTCCCGACCTTCTCCCGGTTCGGCTCGCCGGAGCCTTTCTCGAGGCTCAGCGCCTCCTTGATGAGCACGGCGGCCGGTGGCGTCTTCGTGATAAACGTGAACGAGCGGTCCTCGAAGACCGTGATCTCGACCGGCGTGATGCGGCCGTTCTCCTGCGCCGTCTGCGCGTTGAACGCCTTGCAGAACTCCATGATGTTGACGCCGTGCTGCCCGAGCGCCGGCCCGACGGGCGGCGCCGGGTTGGCCTGGCCGCCCGGGATCTGGAGCTTGATGAGTGTCAATACCTTCTTTGCCATTTCGTCTCTTCTCGGTCGTAGGGCGAGATTGCCGCGCCCTAGTCGATCTTCTTCACCTGGTCGAAGCTGAGCTCGACGGGGACCTGGCGCTCGAAGATGTCCACGAGCACCTTGAGCTTCTGCGCGTCGGCGTTCACGTCGACGATCTCGCCGTCGAAGTCCGAGAGCGGGCCGGACGTGACCTTGACCGACTCGCCGAGCGAGAACTCGACCAGCGCTTTCTGCGCCTGGGCGCCGACCGGAGCTCCGTGATGGAGGATGCGGTCGACCTCCGGCTGCGAGAGCGGCACCGGCTTCGCGCCTGCGCCCACGAAGCCCGTGACGCCCGGCGTGCCCTTGACGACCGTCCACGAGTCGTCGGTCATGTTCATGTTCACGAGTACGTAGCCCGGAAGCACGCGCTTCTCCGTCTGCACCTTCTGGCCGTCCTTCGTCTCGATCACCTGCTCGGTCGGGACGACCACGCGGCGAAAGCTCGGCTGCTGGTTCATCGAGACGATGCGGTGCTCGAGGTTCGTCTTCACCTTGTTCTCGTGCCCGGAGTAGGTGTTGATCACGTACCAGTTGAACATCGTCCGACCCCTAGAGCAGCACGCGGTCGACGAGCGGGCGGAAGATCTGGTCGAGGCCCCACAGGTACGCGCCCACGATCGTGCACGCGATGATCACGACGACGACGCCCTGGAACGTCTGCCTGCGGCTCGGCCAGTCGACCTTGCGCAACTCGGCGTACGACT
Source organism: uncultured Actinomycetes bacterium (assembly GCA_963848405.1). Classification (GTDB taxonomy): domain Bacteria; phylum Actinomycetota; class Thermoleophilia; order Gaiellales; family Gaiellaceae; genus GMQP-bins7. The sequence goes on from CAWKDP010000032.1 coordinate 415,947, forward strand.
CGCGCACGAACTGGCCGCGCTGCTTCGTCTCCCTGCGGCCCGTCTGCTGCTTGACCGGCTGCTGCGCCGGCCGTACGGCGGCCTGCCGGCTCCGGCGACCGCCGGCGGCCTCTCCCGCGGCGGCCCGGGCGGCGCGCCGCTGCTTGCGCGTCTCGCGGGCCATCTAGCGCGTCTCCCGGTGCGCCGTGTGGCGCCCGCACCAGCGGCAGTACTTGCTCAGCTCGATGCGGTCCGGCGAGTTCCGCTTGGACTTCTGCGTTTGGTAGTTCCGCCGCTTGCACTCGGTGCAGGCGAGCGTGATCGCGACTCGGACTCCGGTTGCCATTCTTCTCTCGGTTGCAGTGTGGGACGAAAGGGATTGAGCAGGTTGAAGCTCGACCAGCGCTACGACAATAGCGGCGGCAGGACTCGAACCTGCGACACGCGGATTATGATTCCGCTGCTCTAACCAACTGAGCTACGCCGCCGCGCGCGGCAGAGTGTAGCAGCGAGTTGCCCTCCGATCCGAGGTCTCAAGCGATGTCCGCGGCGACGCGTGCACGGCCCGCGAGCCGGTCGAGAGCGGCTCTTCCGAGCACGAAGGCGATCTCCGAGAACACGTCTCCCCACGGCGCGTATTCGTGCGTCAACTCGACCGCGCCGTTGAGCTCGACGACGGTCCACGTGTCACCGTCTGGCACGAGGTCGACTCCGACGAGGGACGCGCACGTGGCGGCCGCAGCGGCGACCGCGATCGTGCTCGCGTCGCGCGGCGGTTGGGCGACCGCTCGGCGGACGCCGCCGAGGGCGACGTTCGTTCGCCATTCGCCGGGAGCCGCGATCCGGAACACGGAACCGACGACCAGGCCCTCCGCGACGACTATCCTGAGGTCGTAACCACGCGGGGTGACGAGCTCCTGGACGAGCGCACCGTGCCGTCGGAACCACCTCGTATCCCGGACCGCCGCCAGCGCGGTCTCGAGCTCCGCATAGTCGTCACACCGATGCACCTCCCTCCCCCAGCTTCCGAACCTCGGCTTGACGACGACCGGGAGCTTCGGGACCGGCGCAGGCCGCCCGTCGCGGACGTGCAACGTGCGCGGATGCGGGATTCCCGCTCTTCGGAGCAGCCGGGCCGTGACCAGCTTGTCGTGGGCGGCGAGGAGCGCAGGGGGGTCGTTCAGCACGACGACCCCGCGTGCGGCGAGCGCTCCCAGCGCCCACAGCCCGTCGTCCATGCCGTCGAGCGTCGGGAGCACGTCGAGCCGGCCGAGCGCGACGTCGCCGGCGACGAGGACGTCGAGCGCCTGCTCGGGCGTCATGAGCTCCCAGCGCAAGCCGAGGACGTTCGCCGCAGCGAGGGCCTCGTTCGTGGGCGTCGTGCGACGCGAGATCAGCGCGAAGCGCATGCGAGCGAAGTGTTGCCACGCCGGCGACCTCGCCGCAAGGCAGTTCACCGCCTCGTTACCTCCCGGACGGTCGTCCGACCGGCCGCCTCAATAGGATCGCGCCCGTGATCCGGATCCCCCCACAGCGAGGCGGCTGGCTCGAGGTCATCTGCGGCCCGATGTTCAGCGGCAAGAGCGAGGAGATGATCCGGCGGCTGCGCCGGGCCGAGATCGCCGGTCAGACGGTCGTCATCTTCAAGCCGGCGATCGACGACCGCTACGACGCGGGCGACGTCGTCAGCCACGCGGGCATCCGGATGCGTGCGGTCCCCGTCTCGTCGGTCTCCGAGCTCCTCATCCGCGCGCGCGGCTTCGAGGTCGTGGCGATCGACGAGGTGCAGTTCTTCGAGGAGACCGTCGTCGGGGCGGCACTCGAGCTCGCGGACGGTGGCGCGCGGGTGATCGCGGCCGGGCTCGACCAGGACTTCCGCCGACTGCCGTTCGGCCCCATGCCGGCGCTCCTCACGCACGCAGAGTTCGTCGACAAGCTCCAGGCCGTCTGCCATCGCTGCGGCGGCCCGGCCACGACGACGCAACGGCTCGTGGACGGCCGCCCCGCTCCGTACTCGGGCGAGACGGTCGTCGTCGGGGCGGCCGAGCAATACGAGGCGCGGTGCCGCGACTGCCACGAGGCAGGCGTCGGCGCTGCGGTCGCCGCCGCCTAGCGCAGCTCGGGCCGTCAGGTACCGTCGTCGGGGATGCCGGGAATCCCGGTGACCGGAGTGAGCGAGCTCGTCCTCGAGTTCGAGGACCTCGCTGCTGCGGAACACTTCTACACGGAGGTCCTCGGCTTTCCCGTCGTCGAGCGCTGGGCGAGGACGCCACCTGGGTGATGGCCGGCGAGCGCACGCGCATCGGCCTCTGGCGGCCGTTCGTCGGCCTTGCCGGTGGACGCGGCGGTGCCCACGTCCACTACGCGCTGCACATCGCGGAGTCGGACTACGACGCAGCGGTCGATCGGCTCCGCGTGCACGGACACGAGCCGGAGGAGCATCGCTTCGACGCGTTCGCCGACAGCCGTGCGGCGTACGTCACCGACCCTGCCGGCAACGTCGTCGAGCTCTGGACCTGGGACGTGGCTCTGGACCTGGGACGTGGCGCAGCACCTGACGCGCTGAGCGCGTGCCGCCCATTGCATACTTCGCCGGTGGACGCCATCATCGCCCTCGGCCCCGACGGGGGCGAGCGGGTCGAGCGCCCGGAGCGACACCACCGGATCCTCGGCGAGCTCCCACAGTTCGAGATCGTCGAGCTGCGCTTCAGCCCCGACTTCAAGGGCGTCGACGCACATGCACACGACGATTTCGTCGACTCGTTCTACGTGCTCGCCGGCGAGGCCGAGTTCCAGGTCGGCGATGACGTCGTTCGTGCCGGGCCCGGAAGCTTCGTGGCGGCCCCACCGGGCGTGAGCCATGGCTTCCGCAATGCCGGCACGTCCGAGCTCCGCATGCTCAACGTCCACGCACCGAACGTCGGGTTCGCCGAGCGCCTGCGCCGCGGGTAGCGGTCACATCACTCCGCGGGCGGGCCGTCGTCGTTCTGACCGAGCTCGTTCGTGCACTCGGCGTGGTTGCCGGGCTGCGGGTCCGATCGGACTCGCAGCCTGGCGGCCGAGTGCCGCACGTTGCTGCCGAGGGAACGCGCCCAGAAGTCGATCCGCATCACGACGCGGCGGAGCGTCGGATGGCTGACCTCGAGGAACCCGGCGTCGGTGAGGATGCTGCGGCTGCCGACGTGGAGATCTCCCCAGGTGGTCTCCTGCCCGGGTCCGTGTTTCGAAGCCGACGGCGGACGACCTACCGATCGACCTTCTGGGCCTAGAGTGCCCCTCATGTCCCCCTCGCAGGCCAGGGGAGATTCCGGAGCTGCACACCCGGCGCAGCACTCGGGCGAACTCGAGCGCGCCCGCCGATCGTACGCGACACGTAAGTGGCGGGAGGCCTACGAGACGTTCGCACGTGCGGACGATGTTGGCCAGCTTGGCGCGGAGGACCTCGAGCTGTTCGCGACTTCGGCGTACATGCTCGGCCGCGATGACGAGTACCTGAACATCCTCGAGCGCGCGCACCACGCGTACGCAGACGCCGGGGAGCCTCTCCGCGCCGCTCACTGCGCGGGTTGGGTCGGCGTGACCCGCACGCTACGAGGGGAGATCGGCGCTGCGACGGGTTGGTTCGGTCGCGCGCAACGAATGCTCGAGCACCATGGGCAGGACAGCGTGGAGCAGGGCTGGATGCTGCTGCCGCTCGTGTTCCAGCACGAGGCCGCGGGTGACTACGCGTCCGCGGCCGCCGCGGCCGCCGAGGCCGCTGAGATCGGCCAGCGCTTCGGCGACGCGGACCTCTTCGCGCTTGCCGTCCACGCGCAGGGCGACATTCTGATCAAGCACGGGCGGGTCAAGGAAGGTCTCGGGCTCTTGGACGAGGCCATGGTCGCCGTCACGACCGGGGAGCTGTCGCCGATTCCCACCGGGCTGGTCTACTGCGGGGTGATTCTGGCCTGTCAAGGGGTGTACGAGGTGCGCCGAGCCCGGGAGTGGACGGCGGCCCTGACCCGGTGGTGCGCCGACCAGCCCGATCTGGTCGCCTTCACCGGCCGGTGCCTGGTGCATCGGGCCGAGATCATGCAGCTCGACGGCGCGTGGTCGGACGCGCTGGAAGAGGCGCGACGCGCGGGCCTTCGATTCGCGGAGACGAGAAGCTCGGCGGCGGGGCTGGCTCACTACCGGCAGGGAGAGCTGCTTCGCCTTCAGGGTCACTTCGACGCAGCCGAAGCGGCGTATCGAGAGGCGAGCAGGTCCGGCTGGGAGCCTCAGCCCGGGCTCGCGCAGTTGCGGCTGGCACAGGGCCGGACCGACGTGGCGGCGGCCGCGATCCGCAGGGCGGCCGGCGAGGTCTCCGTACCGCTGAAGCGCGCAGGCTTGCTCGCCGCCTACGTCGAGATCGTGCTCGCAGCCGGCGACGTCGAGGACGCACGCGACGCCTGCCAAGAGCTCGGCGGCATCGTCGAGAGCTACGAGAGCGAAATGCTGACGGCGATGGTCGAGCAGGCTCGCGGAGCGGTCGACCTGGCCGAGGACCCACGGTCGGCCCTCGTCTCGCTACGTCATGCATGGCAGCTGTGGCATGACCTCGAGGCACCCTACGAGGCAGCGCGGGCGCGCGTGCTCGTGGGGGTGGCCTGCCGCTCCCTCGGGGACGACGAGACAGCCGCGATGGAGTTGGAAGCGGCTCGTGGTGTCTTCGTGCAACTCGGAGCCGTTCCGGACCTTGTCCGCCTCGAGTCTCTCGCCCGAAGCGCTGCGTCCTTCGACGCTCACGGGCTGACACCGCGCGAGCTTCAGGTATTGCGAATGGTCGCCGCCGGAAAGGCCAACAAGGCGATCGCCGTCGAGCTCGTCCTGAGTCAGAGGACGGTGGACCGGCACGTGAGCAACATCTTCAGGAAGCTCGGTGTGTCCTCCCGAACCGCGGCCACGGCCTACGCCTACGAACGGAAGCTCGTCTGACCGCTCGCTAGGCGAAATTACCCACATCATCGTGGTCGAAATTGGGCGGTTGCCTCGATGCGCGACGTCTCCGTTCCGCGCAGCCTTTCTCATGTCGACCAAGGAGAGAGGCAGCATGAACACCAGCACGATCGACATCGCCGCACTCGAGGGCGGCCGTGTAAACCTGACGTCGGAACAGCTCGATGACTTCGACTCGCGGATCGAAGGCTCGATATTGCAAGCGAGCGACGAAGGCTGGGACGAGGCCGTATTGGTCTGGAACGGCATGGTGGCCGCGCTGCCGGCGCTTGTCGTCCGGCCGGCCTCCGCTCGCGATGTCGCAACCGCCGTCGGGTTCGCGCGCGAGCACGGGCTCCGGCTCAGCATCAAGGGCGGTGGTCACAACATCGCCGGGACCTCGATCGCCGAAAACGGCCTCACGCTCGACATGTCGCGCATGCGCGAGGTCACCGTCGACCCCGAGGCCAGGATCGCTCATGTCGGGCCTGGGTGCCTGCTCAAGGACGTCGACCAGGCGACCCAGGAGCACGGTCTGGCGACCGTGCTCGGCTTCGTCTCCCAGGTGGGCGTGGCCGGGCTCACGCTTGGCGGTGGCCTCGGCTACCTGGCGCGCCGCTTCGGCTGGACGGTCGACAACCTCGAGGAGGTCGAGATCGTCACCGCGGACGGTGAGATCCACACTGCCAACCGCGAAGAGCACCCGGATCTCTTCTGGGCACTGAGGGGCGGGGGCGGCAACTTCGGAGTCGTCACCCGCTTCACGTTCCGCCTGCACGAAGTCGGCCCGACAGTGTACGGAGGGTTGATCGCCTGGCCTTTCGAGCGCGCCGACGAGATTCTCAGCGCCTACCGGACGATCACGAGCGATGCGCCACGGGAGCTCGCTGCGTTTCTGGTGCTGCTCCATGCGCCGCCCGCTCCCTTCGTGCCCGAGGAGTGGCACGGCCGCAAGACCTGCGCGATGGTGGTCTGCTACAGCGGCGATCTCGACAGAGCCGACGAGGCGCTGGCACCGATCCGGGGCCTGGGCAATCCCGCCGTCGAACTGCTGCAGGAGTGGCCGTACGCCCAGCAGCAGTCGTTTCTCGACGAAAGCGAGCCCAACGGCGCCCACTACTACTGGAAGACGGAGTACGTCTCGGAGTTGAGCGACGGGTTGCTGGCGGCGGTACGGGACGTGTTCGCCGAGTGCCCGATCCCCGAAGCTCAGGTGGGCTTCCTCCAACTCGGCGGCGCGCTCAACGAGCGCGCCGAGGACGACGGAGCCGTCGGGAACCGTGATGCTCGTTTCGCTCTGGGCGTGAACGGCATGTGGGAGGCGGGCGAGCCGAACGCCGAGATGTTTCGGCAGTGGGTCCGTGATGGATGGGCGCGTGTCCGACCGTTCTCGACCGGTCGCACGTACATCAACTTCCAGAGTGCCGACGAGGACGAGGAGCGCGTCCAGGCGACATACGGCGTCAACTGGGACCGCCTCGTCGAGATCAAGAACAGGTATGACCCGGACAACCGGTTCCGGGCGAACCGGAACATCCGTCCTCGGGTGCGAAACGGAGGGGTGTGAGTGCCCTGCGTGTGCTGATAGTCGGTGCCGGGATTGGCGGCCTTGCGCTGGCCCGGGCCTTGCATCAACGCGGTGTCACGCCCGAGGTCGTCGAGCGGGTGAGCGAGTGGGAGCCGTTGGGCGCCGGCCTGTATCTCCCCGGCAACGCGGTACGGGCTCTGCGCGAGCTCGGCCTCGGATCCGCTCTCGACGCCGGTGCGAACCCGATCGGGCGGCAGCGGATCCTCGACCACCGCGGCCGGCCTCTCGCCGAGATCGACGTCGACCGGTTGTGGGACGGTGTCGGTGGCTGCGTGGCGATCCAGCGCGGGACGCTGCACGAGGTGCTGCTCGAGGCGACCGCGGAGGTACCGGTCCGGCTCGGCGTGTCGGTGACGGGCCTCGAGAACGGCGAGGCGCCGCGGGTGACCTTCGCCGACGGCTCGACCGGCAGCTACGACCTCGTCGTAGGCGCGGACGGCGTCCATTCGACGATCCGCAGCAAAGCACTGGGCGGTCCGCCTGCCGGCTACGTGGGGCAGGCGTCGTGGCGGTTCGTCGTCGACGGCTTCCCCGACATCACCGACTGGACGGCCATGCTGGGCCGGCGCCGCTCCTTCCTCACCGTCGCGCTCGGCCAGGCGGTCGTGTACTGCTACGCCGACCTCAACACCGGCGACGCGGCCGGTGCGGCGCGCGAGGGCTGGCGACAATCGTTCGTGGACTTCGCCGAACCGGTCCCGCACCTGCTCGAACGCGCCACAGAGGCGTACTTCGCACCGATCGAGGAGGTCGTGCCGCCCGCCTGGACGGCGGGGCGTGTGGCGCTCGTCGGCGACGCCGCCCACGCCAGCTCGCCGAACATGGCGCAGGGCGCGGCGCTGGCGGTCGAGGACGCCTTGGTACTCGCCGAGATGCTCACCGCCGATCAACCGATCGACCAGGCGCTGGCCGGGTACGAGCATCGGCGCAAGGCGCGCGTAGCCCGGGTACAGGAGCAGACTCATCGCCGCGACCGAACGAGAAACCTGCCCCCGATGGTCCGAAACCTCACCCTGCGCCTTGCCGCCGAACGAATCTTCAGATCCAACTACGCGCCCCTTCGAGAGCTGCCGTAGACCGCGGCGAGTGCAAGGTACGGGCGGCGGCCGTATGTCCGAACGGCACGCTCGGTGTCGGCCCAGAGGCCGACTGGGTGTCGGACGATCCGACTGAAAAGGTCGAGTTCCCGGGAAGACTTCGCTAGCTGCGCTCGAGGACGTCTCCCGGATCGTCGGTCGGGTCGGGCAGGGTGGGATAGTCGGTCGGATAGAGGCCGGCGGCGAAGCCGTACACGGTGTCGCCGGAGCGGGGCAGCTGCGCGAACTCTGAAACCAGCTCCTCCACGCGCTCCCAGAATTCCGCAGCGCTCTGGGCGGGGAGGCGGGCGTGGCGAAGGCTCGTGCGCAGGTCGTCGGCCTCGTGGGCGGGAACGGATTCGGCCGCGGCCACCGACAGCGCGTTGGCGTGTACCTGCGTCTCGTCGTCGCCAGGGCGGTTCACGACACCGACGTAGAACATGCGAGCCGTGCGGCCGTAGTAGCGCTCGTCGATGGCGCGTACCCGCCTCGTGCGTACGACCCGCAACATCTCGGCGTCGACCAGCACGTTGACGTGGTGCGCGACCGTGCTCCTCGGGCGCTCGACCGCCGCGGCGAGCTCAGCCACCGTCGCCGCGCGCTCGAGCAGCAGGTCCAGGATCGTCGCGCGCAGCGGGTCCGCCAGCGCCCGGAGCTGCTCCGGTGCGGTCACGACGATTCGATCGGCGAGCTCGTAGTCCGGTATCGAGGGATTGATCGACATCTCTGGATCGTTCTAGTATCTTCGATCGATCGAAGACTATGGATCGTTCATGGTCGCACAACCCACGGACGAAAGAGGTCGAGATGGCGGAAGTACTCCTTTTCCATCACGCACAGGGCCAGACGGCAGGCTTCGAGGCCTTCGCCGACAACCTGCGACAGGCCGGCAACACCGTGCACACTCCCGACTTCTTCGACGGCCGCACCTTTGCCAGCATCGACGAAGGCATGGCGTACGTCGAGCAGCTCGGCTTCGGCGAGATCATCGAGCAAGGGGAGCGCGCTGCCGAGGGGCTGCCGAGCGAACTCGTCTACGCCGGCTTCTCGCTTGGCGTGGTGCCGGCGCAGAAGCTCGCCCAGACCCGGGCCGGCGCGCGAGGCGCGCTGTTCTTCTATTCCTGCATCCCCGTGTCCGAGTTCGGCACGTGGCCGGCGGACGTGCCGGCGCAGATCCACGCGATGGACGCCGACCCCATCTTCGTCGGCGAAGGCGACATCGACGCCGCCCGCGAGCTCGTCGAGTCGGCCGAGAACGCCGAGCTGTTCCTCTACCCGGGTGATCAGCACTACTTCGCCGACGGCAGCCTGCCCAGCTACGACGAGAGCGCCGCGACGCTCCTCGAGCAACGCGTGCTCGCCTTCCTCGACCGCGTTGGCTGAGGCCCCGTCCAGGCAGGAGCTCGAAGCCCTGCACTGTTGGGAAGCCGACGACAAGGTGCCGGGGCGACCGGAGATGACCGAGTTCCGTCGGACGCTGCGCTACCGCCAAGCGAGCTGGCGCGAGACCGAGGGGCACCCGATCGGCTCGCAGCCGATCGTTCCGCGCCAAGGCAAGCCGTCCCGCCCAGTCGGGAGCCGCCTTCCGCTCGACTACGCGCGCGAGACCGGCGCGAACTTCCTGACGGCCGGTGCACTCGACGCCGCGAGGGCGCGCACGTCGTCGATCGAGCCGTACCAGACCTTCGACCACCAGCGACTGTGGGCCGACCTCCTGTGGTCGCCGTCGCTCGCCTTCAACCTGTTCGGCGACCTGGCCGCCGACCTCGAGCTGGCCGACCGGGCCGTCCACGCCTGGTGGCCGGACGCGCCGGGCACCGTGGTCGACGTTCGGTTCGCCCACTCTCCGGGCCGATTCGATCCGGCGTACCTCGGAAGCCTTCGCGAGTTCGACGCTGCGTTCGTGCTCGACCTCGACGACGGGACGCAGGGAGTCGTCGGCGTCGACGTCAAGTACCACGAGTGGATGAAGCCCGAGGTCCCCAAGCCGAGCAACCTCTCGCGCTACCTGGAGGTCGCCGAGCGGTCAGGCGCCTTCCAGCCGGGAGCGACCGAGGAGGTGAAGGGGAGGTCGGAGCTCTGCGTGACGTGGCTCGAGCACCTTCTGCTGCTCTCGATGCTCCAGCATCCAAGCGGTGCGTGGAGCTGGGGCCGGTACGCCGTCGGCCATCCGGCCGACAACTCGAGCGTCGCCGACGCGTGCGAGCGATACCGGAGCCTCCTCGCGATCCGGTCGACGTTCTCCTGCATGACCCTCGAGGAGCTGCTCGACGCGGGCGTCCTTCCCGGGCCGACAGATGCGGCCCTGCGTAACCGGTACCTCTCTAGCTGATTCCTGCCTTGCCCTAGAAGTCGATGCGCATGACGACGCGGCGAAGACTCGGGTGACTGACCTCTGCGAACCCCGCGTCGGCGAAGATGCTCCGGCTGCCGACGCGGAGCTCACCCCAGGCGATCTCCCTCCCGGGCTGCGTGATCATCGGGTAGCCCTCGAGGGCACGGGCGCCGCGCTCCCGGGCGAAGTCGGCGGTGGCGCGCGCGAGCGCGCGGCTGATCCCGCGGCCCCGGAAACCCGCGCGGGTGACGAAGCAGGTCACGGCCCAGACGCTGTCGTCGGTCTTGTCCTCCGTTCGCCCATCCCAGGGGACGCGGCAGTTGCGCAGTAGCCGCGGGTTGGCAGAGCGCGGGTCGACCGCGCACCAGCCGACGGGCTCGCCGTCGAGGTAGGCGACGAGGCCGCTCGTCGTGTCCGACTCCGGGTGGCCGCACTCGGTCTGCGTGCGGAGCCGGTGGGCGCGTTCCTCGGCGGGAAGTGAGGCCCAGGACTCCTTCGGCTGCATCTTGTACCGCTGGCAGTAGCACCTGGACGGATCGCCGCGCGTGCCGAAGACGGCCTGGAGATCCTCCCAGGACACTTCGTTCGCGGGCACGACGGAGACCGCGGCATCCGTCGACATCACGACGTATTAGTACTCGAAGCGCCCGCGACGATCGTCATTTGCCCAACGTGCCCCCCGGATCAGCCTGCAGTTCCGGTGTGGTTGCCCTCTCGGGCTCAGCTGCTGGTGCTCCAAGGCACTCGAGAGCTAGCTTCAGGATGAACCCGTGAGTCGCCTCGTCGTCGTCATCATGTTCTCCACGCTCGTGCTCATCCCGAGTGCAGTCGGCGCACCGGCGACTATCGGCTCCGCACTCCGTCAGCTCGACACTGTCGAGTCGTTCGTCTCCGGCGGGAGAGCAGGTGATCCGGACGCGGTCGAGGATCGCTATGAGGAGGCGCGCGAGCTGCAGGAGATGCTCGCCGGCCGGACGGCGAGCTCCAGGTGCGTGCCGCTCCTGAAAGCGCTCGACCGGGCAGCCGCCGGGCACATCCTCGCGACGGAAGGCTTCGACCGCAGCGACCGGAAGCTCGAGCGCCGCGGCGAGGCGGCGCTCGCAAACGCGACGATGCAAGTCAACTCGTACCGCTCGCGCTGCCCCGCCGTCACGCGACTGACGGAGAAGCCGACGCCACTTCGCCTGTCACTTGTGACGCCGCTCTCGGGAGAGACGTTCTTCGGAAAGGTGCGGGCGCGTTGCGTGTGCTCGGGCGGACCAAGAACGGTGGAGGTCTACTGGAACGGCCAGCTCGTCGAGCGTTCGGGCGCCTCCGGCCCGACGCAGCTCATCGGACGATCCCTGGGTAGCCGCGCCGCTCCGGGCCATGGCGATCTCGAGCTTCGCATCCTCGACGACGCCGGCAAGCCGAGTACAACCGCCCTAGCCGAGGACGTCTGGCTCCTTCCGCGGAGCGCGAATGTAAAGCCGGCTTCCGAGCGCGAGGATCGAGCGCTCTCGCGGCGCCTGGCAACGCTCGCGGGCGGCTTCTCAGGCTACGCCGGCATTTCTGTGAACGAGCTCGCGACCGGGCGCACCGGCGTCTGGAACGAGGACGCGCGCTTCCCGGCGGCCTCTCTCGTCAAGCTGGGAGTGCTCGTTGCAGCGCTCGACCGCTTCGGGCCGCGGCCAGAGCGCTCGAGTGCCGCCTATGACATGAAGACCATGGCCGGCTGGTCGTCGAACCTGGGCGCGAACCGTCTCCTGGGGCTCCTCGGGAGTGGCGACCTCGACCGCGGCCGCAGGATCGTCGAAGCTCGCCTGCGTCGGATGGGCGCGACCCGTTCGACCTACCCCGGCGACTACCGCGTGGGGACGTCGATCGGCACAGGGGCCGCTGCCCCGCACGAGCCACCGCTCGTCTCGCAGCGGACGACGACCGCCCGCGACATGACCCACGTGCTCGCGGCGCTCCAGGCAGCATCGACCGGCGATGCAAAGGCTCGCCGTGCTGCCGGTCTGAGCGCGCACGAGGCGAAGGTCGCGCTCGCGTACCTGCTCGATTCGGAGCCACTGGGCGACAACCTCGGGCTCTTCCGGCCGTCGCTTCCGCAGGGGACGCCCGCAGCGCAGAAGCACGGATGGATCTCGGACGCCCGTCACAGCGCGGCGATCGTGTACGGGGAGAACGGGCCAGTCGTGGTCGTCGTCCTGACGTACCGAGATGGGCTCTCGCTCGTGCGAGCTCGTGATCTCGGTGCGCGCGTCCTCCGCGCCGCTGGCCTCCGCTAGAGCTCTCGGCTCCAGATGCTGGTACCACGGATCGCGTGACGGGGGTTGGCTCCGCAACGGGCTTGGCCGAAGGGCGGTCTTTAGGGTGGCGTCCCCGCGGCGGGGGCCCGGGCGGCGAGCCGCGCCAGCGCGCGAAGCGGCGGGCGGGCGAGACCGCGGGCCTCGCTCGGGTGGCGCACGTCGCCGGCGAGAAGCCCCGCGACGACGCCGAAGACGCCGGGCGAGCGCGCCGCCCAGAAGCAGGCCGCTGCGCTCCGGTCGAGCGCGCGCTTCGCGGCCCAGGAGGCGCTGGCATGGTGGTCGAGCGCGGCCGCCAGGCTCGGGGCGTAGGACTCGTGATCGTCATCGAGGATCGCCTCGGCGGCAAGCTCTGCCGAGACGAAGGCCTCGTAGATCCCGTCGCCGGACAGCGGGTCGACGAGCCCGGCGGCATCGCCGACGAGGAGCACGCGGCATCTCGCGGGCGTCGCGCCCGGTCTGCGCATCGGGAGCCGGTGTCCACGGAGGTCCCGGAGTGCCGACGGGTCGATCCCGTGCTTGAGCGCAAGGCGGGCGAGGTGGTCTCGGAGCCGCCGGCCCTCGCTCCCCCATCCACCGACGCCCACGTTCGCGTGGTCGCCCTTCGGGAAGACCCAGCCGTAGCCGCCCGGGACGACGCCAAGCTCGATGATCGCGGTGTTCTCGATGTCCTCGCGGTCGAGCGCGTCGTACGGGACGTTCGCCTCGAGCGCGACCCCGTTGACGATGCCGTTCGTGAGCCCCGCGGCGCGCGCGACGATCCCGTTGGCGCCGTCCGCGCCGACAAGCGTGTCGGCGTGGACCGGCCGGCCGTCGAGTAGCGCGATGATCCCCGTTCCCTCGTCTCGAATCTCCTTCACCCGCATGCCGTCGCGAAAGTCGGCTCCCGCCGCGACTGCTTGCTCGACGAGGTGGAGGTCGAGCAGGCGCCGCTGGGTCATGAGCACGAGCGGGGTCGCGTGCCGACGCGTGAAGCTCAGCCCGTAGCGGAGCCTGATCCGGAGCCGGTCGACGATGTGCTCCACCACCGGATCGACGTCGCACGGGGCGTGTCGCAACGCACGGCCGGTGAGCCCGCCGCCGCACGGCTTGTCGCGCGGGAAGCGTGCGCGATCGACGAGGAGCACCTTCGCTCCGGCCCGCGCGAGCCGAAGCGCGCTCGCGGACCCGGCCGGCCCGGCGCCGACGACGAGCACGTCGTACCGCTCCATCCCGCGGATCGTACGTCGCCGGAGCGCGGCTACTATTGCCTCCCGCGCAGGGATTCCCGAGTGGCCAAAGGGGGCGGGCTGTAAACCCGCTGGCTCAGCCTTCGGAGGTTCGAATCCTCCTCCCTGCACTCCCGCGCGCTCGGATACAGTCCGAGCTCGCCCTCTTAGCTCAGTCGGTAGAGCACCTCCATGGTAA
>CAWKDP010000033.1:0-66360 GCA_963848405.1 uncultured Actinomycetes bacterium
TCGCCCCTACGAAACGTCCGTCAGGCGCTCTTCTCGATCGGCACCTCGACGAGATTGCCCCACTCGGTCCACGAGCCGTCGTAGTTCTTCACGTTCTCGTAGCCGAGCAGCTCGCGGAGCACGAACCACGTGTGCGCCGAGCGCTCGCCGATGCGGCAGTACGCCCGCACCTCCTTGTCGGCCGTGATGCCCTTCGCGCCGTAGATCTCCTGGAGCTCGTCGGTGCCCTTGAAGGTGCCGTCGTCGCGTACCGCGGTCGCCCACGGGATCGACTGGGCACGCGGGATGTGACCCGTCCGCGACGCGCCCTCCTGCTCGTAACCGGGAGGCGCCACCAGCTCGCCGGAGTACTCCTGCGGGCTGCGCACGTCCACGAGCGCGATCGCCGCATCGTCGAGGCCGGCGAGCACTTCGTCGCGACGGACGCGAATCGACTCGTCGCGATCCTTCGCGACGTACGTCGCCGGCGTCGGTGCAGCCGGGTCGGTCGTGAGCTCGCGGTCCTCCTCGATCCACTTCTGGCGCCCGCCGTCGAGCAGGCGCACGTCCTCGTGGCCGTAGATCTTCAGATACCAGTACGCGTACGCGGCGAACCAGTTGTTCTTGTCGCCGTAGAGGACGATCGACGTGTCGTTCGATATGCCCCGTTCGCCCAGCAGGCGCTCGAACTCCTCCTTCGAGACGACGTCGCGAATGACCTTGTCCTGGAGGTCGTCGCGCCAGTGGAGCTTCACCGCTCCCCGGATGTGACCCTCCTCGTAGACGTCCGGGTTCTCGTCGACCTCGGCGACGACGATTCCCCGCTCCGTCAGGTGCTCGGCAAGCCAGTCCGTGGTCACGAGGACCTTGGTGGCCACATCGATCCCCATTCGGCCTCCTCTCAATACTTTACTTTGGAAAGTCTTGGCGAGACTAACACGGAGCTCAGCTCGGCGCCACCGTGCGGGCGGCGTCTTCGAGCTCGTGCACGGACACGAGACCCTCGAACCGGTGCGCGACCTTCCCGTCCGCGCCGACGACGAACGTCCACGGCTCGGTGAGGAGCCCCCACTCCTGCATCCACTGGTTGTAGCCCTTCGCCGGGTCGTTCCCCTCGAAGACCTCGACGTGGATGAAACGGACGTCCGTCTCCTCGAAGCGCTTCGAGACCTCCTCCACGACATCGACGACGGGACCGCACACGCGGCTCGCGCAGAACTCCGGCGTCGAGAAGGTGACCACGAAGGGAAGCCCGTCGCGGAGTGTGTCCGCGACCGAGTGCTTCACCAGGGTCAAATCGGGGGGCACGCGCGTCGTCACCTTCGACGCGTTGCCGCCGACCGACGCCAGCGTCGGCGTCTCGGACGCCGGGGCCGGCTCGCCGACGGCGGGAGCCGCGATCGACTCCGCGACGACGACGTTGCCGAGCGCTTGCACCGCCTCGGAGCCTCCTTCCGGCTCGGCCAGGAGCCAGTACTTGCCGGCCTTGGCGATCGGGAGCTGAGCGATGTAGATGTGAGTCGCGTCGACCTCGGCGCCTCCGGGAACTCCGATGCGCTCGAGCTCTGCCGTGGACTCGAGGAAGGGCTTCTCGTCGAGCCCCCGAGCGAGCCAGACCCGGGCGGTCGGCAACGTTACCGGCATACCCTCGGCGTCGAGGACGACGAACGCGACACGCACCGGTCCAGGCTCGTAGCTCGAGGTCCCCGGAACCACGGCGACGTCGTCACCGGGTGCGCGCCAGAGCTCCTCGAGCGTGCTGCCGCCGCCCGGAACTGTCTCGTCCGTGGTCGCCTCGTCGCTCGACCCGCCGCAGGCAGCAAGAAACAGGGCCGCCGCCAAGCACGACCCACGAGCCAGTGCCACCCGCCGGCGCATCGCGACCAGTCTAGTGACGCCCTTCCGCGCCGCCGGAACGAGTATCGCGCGCCGCGTCAGGGCGAGCCGCAGGACGCGCAGCTCTTAGTGGTGGCCGTCAGACCACGAATCGCGGCCGAACTGGCCGAGCCAAGCCGCGAGCAGCGCAAGATTCACGAGAAGCAAAAGCAGGCGTGGCTTCATAGCGACCCTCCTCTCTTTTTCTAGAAGCGGATTTCCTGGAGCGCTTCGGCAGCGTTCCGATACAAGCGGGCGGCCTCGCTGTCGTTCCCCCGACGGACGGCGAGATCGCCCATCGCGATCCACACCTCCGTCCGGTGACTGAGCGAAGCGAGCTGCTCGGCGGCCGCGTCAGCCGCGCGAAAGCTTTCCTCGGCCTCGTCGTAGCGCCCGCGCTCCATGAGCGCGCGGCCGAGCACGAGCTGCGACGGGCAGATCTCGTGCAGGAAGTCCTCACGACCCTGCAGCAGATCGAGCGCCTTGCGAGCCTTCTCGTCGGCCTCGTCGTACTCGCCTCTGCGGAGGTGGACGACCGCGAGGCCCTCGAGCGCCTGGGCCGCGTCGGCCGGCGCGTCGATCTCGATCGCTTTCGCGAAGGAGCCCTTGAGGTGCTCGACGGCCTGCTCCTCGTCGCCGAGCAGGAGCGTCAGGCCGCCGAGGTTGAGCAGGAGCCGGCCGACGTTCAGCTCGTCGTTCAGTTGCGCGTAGAGCTCGCGGGCGCGCTGCGCGTAGTTCCGCGAGAGAACCCAGTGACCCTGCCGCTGGGCGACGAGCGAAGCCTGGAAGTACGTGTTCGCGATCGCGCGCCGGTCGCCGAGGTCCTGCGCGAGCTCGAGCGCCCGCTCGACGTCCTCGCCCGCCGCGACGTAGTCGCGCTGCATGCGGTGACAGCGAGAGCGCCAACCGAGGATGTCGGCACGGAGGAGGTCGCACGGCAGCCCCGACTCCTCCGCGAGCGCGAGTGCCTCGTTCAGAAGCGCCAGCGCCGTGCCGACGCTCGAAAGCTTGTACCGGCACACGCCAAGCCGGAAGAGCACCTCGGCGCGATCGACATCGGAGAACTCGGGCCCCTCGGCGATCTCACGCGCGCGCAGAACGAGCGCGATGGCCTCACGCACCTCGCCGTGCTGCTGGAGCGCCCACGCCTCGCCGGACAGCGCCCGAACCTCGAGGCCTGGCGCCCAGGTACCCTCGACGGCCTGCCGCGCGGCGCGAAACTCGTCGATCGCGGCGGCGTACTCGTGGGCCTCCGACAGCGCCTCGGCTCGCGCGAGCAGCGTCTCGACCTTCGTGCGCTCCTCGGTGGAGACGCCGACGGCGAGAAAGGCGGGGTCCACGCTGAGCCGATCCGCGAGCCACGCGATCGTCGACTCCGTGGGACGTGTCTTGCCGCGCTCGATCTGGCTGATGTACTCCTTCGAGAACCGTCCTCCTGCGAGCTCCGTCTGCGTGAGGCCTGCGGCGATCCGCAGCGAACGCATGCGCTCCCCGAGGCGGGCGCTCGTGCCTGCGGCCGAGCCGACGGCTGGCGGTAGCTGCTCCGTGATGTCGGAGGCGGGCGGTTCTGCGGCTGTGGAGGTGTCGTCCATTCCCATCGGAGTCAATTGCGGACAGGCTTCCCGGGCTCCCCCCGAACGGGGGAGCCGCCGGAGGTGAACACGAGCATAGTCGCCCGTGGACGCCAGTCAAGTGGACAGTACCGGAAATCACTTGACCGAGCTACTTGACTTTTCTGGACGTGGCTCCTATAGTCAGCCCACAACCGCATCGATCGGACGCCAGATTCGATGCGAGGGCGCCACCGCCGGATCCGCCGGCGAACGCAGCAGGACGTGACTGGGCCGCAGAGTCACGATTCCTCCGGTTCGCCGCCCCGGGAAGGGGTAGCCTCGAACGGAGAACGCCCCCGGAGCCGCAGCCGGGGGCGTTTTCATGTCCGGGCTCGAGATCGGGGCTCAGGCTGCGAGCTCGGAGACGTCAGCTCGCGACACGTCCTCCTCGAGCTCGTGCGGGCGGATGAGCGTGAACGCGACGACCGCGCCCGCGGCGGCGATCACGGCTGCGACGAGCAGCGAGCGCTGGAAGCCGTCCATGAACGCCTCGACGGTCATCCTCCCCGCCGCCTCGTGCGCCACGATCGCGCCCATCACGGCGATCCCGAGCGAGCCGCCGACCTGGCGGAACGCATTGAGAACCGCGGCGCCGACACCCGCCGTGTCGACCGGGACGGCGCGCGTCGCGGCCGCGGCGCCCGGAGTCATCGTCATCGCCATGCCCGCGCCGCCGACGAGCAGCCCGGGCAGCAGGTTCCAGAAGGTCGCGTCGGCGCCCAGCCGCGACAAGTAGAGGAGTTGTACGGCGATGAGCACCATCCCGGTCGTCATGAGCGCGCGCGAGCCGATGCGATCGGTCGTCCTGCCGGCTATCGGCGCGAGCAGGATGATGAGGATCGTCATCGGCAGGAACGCGGCTCCCGTCTGGACGGCGGAGAAGCCGAGGATGTTCTGCATGTACAGCGAGACGAAGAAGAAGACGCCGAACATCGCGAGTGCGACGAGCAGGACCACGACGTTCGCTCCCGTGTAGGTCCGGTTCCTGAACAGGTCGAGCGGCAGCATCGGCGCGCGCTGGTGTCGCTCGAGAAGCACGAACGCGACGAGGCTCACCAGGGCGAGCGCGAACGCGGCCACGATGCGAGCCGACGTCCAGCCGTACGTGTTCGCCTCGATGAGCCCGTACGTGAGCGCGAACAACCCGACCGCGGAAGTGGACAAGCCGGGAATGTCGAGCCGAACGTGGGTCGTGTCCCTCGACTCGTCCACGAAGAGGAAGGTGGCCGCGATCGCGAGGATGCCGACGGGCACGTTCACGAAGAAGATCCAGTGCCAGCTCAGGTGGTCCGTCAGCAGGCCGCCGACGAGGGGGCCGATCGCGAGGGCGAGCGCCGAGACGCCGGCCCAGATTCCTATCGCCATGCCGCGCTGCGCAGGCGGGAAGGTCGCCGCGATGATCGAGAGCGTCGCGGGGTTCATGAGCGCCGCGCCTGCGCCCTGGACGATGCGAGCGGCGATCAGGGTCTCGCCCGACTCCGCGAGGCCGCACCAGAGCGACGCGAGCGTGAAGACGACGATTCCGATCACGAAGATCCGACGTCGCCCGAAGGCGTCCGCAACCTTCCCGCCGATGAGCATCAACGCCGCGAACGTGAGCGCGTAACCCGCCACGACCCACTCGAGCTCGGAGAGGTCGGCGCCGAGATCCTCCTGAATCGCCGGCAGCGCGACGTTCACGACCGTGTTGTCGAGCATGATCATGAAGAGCCCGAACGAGACCGCTGCGAGCGTCAGCCACCTGCGGCGCGGGCCATGGACGAACTCCGGCATCGTCACGCGTCTCGTACCGGCTCTGCGAAGATCAGGCTGTTTCCCTTCTCGATCCGTCGGGGCTAGGACACGAACGCATGCAGAAAGAAGCCTATTCCTGGGTACCCACCCGGCAGCAGCTCGAGGAGGCGAACGTCGTCCGCCTGGCGCGCGTCCTCGGTTGCGCCGACTACGCGTCGCTCCACCGCGTCTCCGTCGACGAGCCCGACCGGTTCTGGCGCGCTGTGCGAGACGACCTCGAGCTGCCGTTCGCCCGGGATTGGGACCGTGTCCTCGACGACTCTCGCGGGCGCGAGTGGACGACGTGGTTCCAGGGCGCGCGCGTCAATGTGGCCGACGTCTGCGTCCACCGCTGGGCTCACGAGCGCGGCGGCGAGGAAGCGGCGGTGTGGCGGAGCGAGGACGGCTCGCGCAGCTCGCTCAGCTGGGCCGAGCTCTCGCACGAGATCACCCGGCTCGCCGAGGGCCTGACGTCGCTCGGCGTCGGGGAGGGCGACGCCGTCGGGATCTACCTGCCGATGTCGCCCGAGGTCGCGATCGCGTCGCATGCCTGCGCGCACATCGGCGCCGTGCAGGTGCCGATCTTCTCGGGGTTCGCGGCCCCGGCGATCGCGACGCGGCTGGCCGACGCCGGGGCGAAGGTGCTCATCACGGCGGACGGCTCGCTCCGCCGCGGTGCGGCAGTGCCGATGAAGGAGATCGCCGGCGAGGCGCTAGCGGCCGCACCGTCCGTCGAGCACGTCGTCGTCTGGCGGCGGCTCGCGGCCGACGTGTCGATGACGCCCGAGCGCGATCGCTGGTGGGACGAGCTCGTCGCCGACGCTCCGGGGAGCCTGCCGCCGGTGCAGGTCGAGAGCGAGGCGCCGTACCTCATCGCGTACACGTCGGGAACGACCGGCAAGCCGAAGGGCGCACTCCACGTCCAGGGGTCGTTCCTCCTCTCGATCGCGCGCGAGGCCGCCTACCAGGCGGATCTCGGAGTCGGCGACCGTGTTCTCTTCGCCACGGACATGGGCTGGATCATGGGGCCGTGGACCGTCGTCGGAGCAGGCGCCGTCGGCGCGGCCGTCGTCTTCATGGAAGGCGCGCCCGACTGGCCGGCAGATCGCATCTGGCAGCTCGTCGAGTCCGAGCGTGTCACGATGCTCGGCGTCTCGCCCACGCTCGTTCGAGCCCTGATCCCGAAGGGTGTTCCCGAGGCCGACCTCTCGTCTCTCCGCAACGTGACGACGACGGGCGAGCCCTGGAACCGCGGGCCGTACGACTGGCTGAACGAGCACGTCTGCGGAGCCGGACGCATCCCGATCGTCAACATCTCGGGCGGGACGGAAGTCGGTGCGTGCTTCCTCTCCGTCAGCCTGATGGCCCCGACGAAGCCGTGCTCACTCGGCTTCCCGGCGCTCGGCCAGGACATGGATGTCTTCGACGAGCACGGCCGGCCGCTTCGCGGCGAGGTCGGCGAGCTCGTCTGCAAGCGGCCGTGGCCGGGGATGACGCGCGGCATCTGGGGAGACCCGGAGCGCTACCTGGAGACGTACTGGCGCCGGTTCCCCGGCGTCTGGACGCACGGCGACTGGGCGTCGATCGACGAGGACGGGTACTGGTTCCTCCACGGGCGCTCCGACGACACGCTCAACATCGCCGGCAAGCGGATCGGGCCGGCCGAGCTCGAGTCCGCGGCCGTGAACCATCCCGCGGTCGCCGAGGCGGCGGCGATCGGCGTCCCACACGAGGTGAAGGGCGAGGTCGTCTGGCTCTTCTGCGTTCCGCGCGACGGGCAGGTGCCGAGTGCCGACGAGGTCGCGGAGACGGTCGCGAGCGAGCTGGGGAAGGCGTTCAGGCCCGAGCGGATCGTGTTCGTCTCGGCGCTCCCGAAGACGCGAAGCGCGAAGATCGTGCGGCGCGCAGTGCGGGCGAAGGCGCTCGGAGAGGACCCGGGCGACCTTTCGACGCTCGAGAACCCCGAGGTGCTGGACGAGATCGCAAATGCCGTCTGACCGGCCCGGAGACCAGCTCGAGGGCGTTGCGCTCGTTACGGGCGGCGGTCGCGGAATCGGTGCGTCCATCGCACGCGAGCTCTCGGATGCCGGCATGCGCGTCGCGGTCAGCGCGCGGTCGCGCGAGCAGGTGGAAGCAGTCGCGACCGAGATCGGGGGGCTCGCGCTCGTCGGCGACGTGTCGCGCCGGGAGGACGTCGAGGCGTGGGTCGAGCGCACCGAGACCGAGCTCGGGCCGGTCCAGCTGCTCGTGAACTGCGCCGGGATCGGAGGAACCAGGAAGCCGTTCTTCGAGGTATCGCCCGACGAGTGGTGGCACGTCTTCGAGGTCAACGTCCTCGGCGCGTATCTCTGCACGAGGGCAGTCGCCTCTCGGATGGCCGACCGCGGGCGCGGCCGGATCGTGAACATCGGCAGCGGAGGCTCGTACCTTCCCGTCACGAACGCGACGATCTCGAACGACACCGCATACGGGCCGAGCAAGGCTGCGCTCGGCCGCTTCAGCGAGCTGCTCGCAACGATGTTCCGGCCGCTGGGGATCCACGTCTTCCTCATCAGCCCCGGCCTCGTCCGGACTTCGATGACCGAGCCGCACTTCGGAGACGAGGCGCCATGGACGCCGCCGGAGCTCGCGCCCCGGCTCGTGCGCGTTCTCGCATCCGGGCGGGCGGACGCTCTGGCCGGCCGCTACCTCCACGCGGAGCACGACGACGTCGAGGACCTCATCCGGCGAGCCGACGAGATCGCCGAGAACGACCTGAACGCAATCCGGCTCCGCCGGTAGGGGCTCGCTGAACGTCCGCCTAACGCGGCCGGAAAACGTCGATCCGTACCATCCCTTCGGTGCCGGTCTTCATCTGCCCGAACTGCAAGCTCAGGTCCGTGGACCTCGACGGATACGAGGGCTTCACGGCACAGGCAGTGCAGTGCCGCACGTGCGGGTTCGGTTTCCTCTTCCGCTTGCTGGAGGACTTCTACCCTGCGCCCGACACGGGTTTCGTCGTCTGCGACCGCGACCGGCGCATCCTCGCGGTCGGGCGAGGGGTGTTCGAGCTCACGGGCTACCGGGACGACGACCTGATGGGGCACGAGGTCACGGAGGCGTTCGACCTCTCGGACCAGTCCGCCATCGAGGTCGTGCAGGAGTGGGGCGTCCGGAAGCTCGGCCAGGAGCTCGAGCTCAAGACACGGGCGGGCATCGTGAAGCCGGTGACCGTGGATCTGTTCCCCGCGTACGACGACGACGGGGGCCTCCTCGTCGCGCTCACGCCGCGGTAAGGCCGAAGCAAGCCTCGCCCTACGCGCGGGGCTCGATCCAGACCTGCTTCGCGAGCGCGAGAAGCTCGGCGTCCTCGGCGCGAAGCGCCGTGCCGGCGAACAGCTTGCGCCCGTCCTCGCCGAGCGGCCACGACGTGACGATGCAGGTTTCCCCGAACTCGGGCACCCGCTCGACACGCGCCGTCATGCGGCCGAGAACGACGGCGCCCCTCCCGGCGGCGCCGACCGCGTAGGCACCCGGGCAGTCGATCGCGGCCCACACGAGCTCCGACGCCGACTCGCCGACCCGCCAGGGGGCGGCATGCAGTGGCTCGCGACCGGCGACCGGCCCCACGTGGATGGCGAGGCCATCGCCCTCCACCCGCTCGCCGCACACGAAGCACTCACGAAACTCGGGCTCGTCCAGGCGCGTCGCTGCCGACGCAGCCGCCACGGCGGCCGCGACCGAGACAGGGGCGGGCGGTTCGACATCGAGTGTCGCCGGCCGTGCCTCGGCGACAACCGCGTCATCGGCGCGTAGCTCCACCCCACCGCCGTACGCACGTACCTCGAGCGGACGTTCGAGCGGTGGAGGGAGGCGGAGCGTCACCTCGACGACGTCGCCCGGGACGTGGGCCGCGAGACGGCCGCATGCGTAGCCGCCGTTCGCCGACGTGAGCGGCCCTCGGAAGCGGCGCCCGAACGACTCGTGCATCGCGGAAACTGTAGTTAGACTAGGTTTGTGACTGTGAGTCGAAAACCTCCGTGGAAGGCGACCAGGTGAGGCTCGCACTCGCGCAGCTGAACGTCGTCGTGGGAGACCTCGACGGGAACCGCGCCAGAATCCTCGACCACCTCGAACAGGCGCGAACGGCGGGTGCCGACCTCGTCCTCTTCCCCGAGCTGGCCGTCACCGGCTACCCGCCGGAAGACCTCCTGCTCCGGCCCGGCTTTCTCCACGCAGCGCGCGAGACGCTCGACGAGATCGCCGCGGCCGCGACCGGCCTCGTCGCACTCGTCGGCACGCCCTGGCTCGACCACGACCTCGCGAACGCCTGTGCCGTGTGCGCGGACGGCGAGATCCGCGGCATCTACCGAAAGCAATTCCTCCCGAACTACGGCGTCTTCGACGAGCACCGCTACTTCGCGGAAGGACGCGACCTCCTGCTACTGCGCTTCGGCGACGCTCTCGTCGGCCCGACGATCTGCGAGGACGTGTGGCAGCCGGGGCCGCCGGCGACCGACCTCGCGCTCGGCGGCGCGCAGCTTCTCGTCAACCTCTCGGCTTCGCCGTACCACGTGGGCAAGGCGGAGGAGCGCGAGGAGATGCTGGTCACGCGCGCACGCGACACGAGCTCGTTCTTCGCGTTCTGCAACCTCGTCGGCGGCCAGGACGAGCTCGTGTTCGACGGGCACTCGGTGGTACTCGACGATGCGGGCGAGGTGGTCGCACGCGCGCCGGGCTTCGAGGAGCACCTCCTCGTCGTCGACGTCGAGCCCACGTTCGCGCTCGGCCGCCGTCTGCGCGACGTGCGCAGAAGGGAGCTCGAACGATCCCGCGAGTCCGCTCCGACCTTCGACGTCGTCGACCTCGGCGCGGTCGCGGCTCGCGAGCCGGCTGCATCCTCGGACCTCGTCGAGTTCACGCACGAGCTCGAGCAGATGCAGCTTGCGCTCACGCTCGGCCTCCGCGACTACGTCGGCAAGAACGGGTTCGGCGATGTCGTCGTCGGCACGTCGGGCGGGATCGACTCGGCGGTTACCGCTGCGCTGTGCGTCGAGGCGCTCGGCGAAGCGCAGGTGCACTGCGTCTCGATGCCTTCCCGTTACTCGTCGACAGGGACCCGCACCGACGCACGCGTGCTCGCCGAGAACCTCGGCTGTGACTTCCTCGAGATTCCGATCGAGGAGATCGTCGAGGCCCACCACGCGGCGCTTCACGAGCCGACCGGCGGCGGTCCCGACGGGCTCGCGGCCGAGAACCTCCAGGCGCGCGTGCGCGGCGTCCTCCTCATGGCGCTGTCGAACACCCACGGTTGGCTGGTCGTCTCGACGGGGAACAAGTCCGAGCTCGCGGTCGGCTACTCGACGCTGTACGGCGACATGGTGGGCGGGTTCTCGCTGCTCAAGGACGTGTTCAAGACCGACGTCTTCCGGCTCGCCAGCTACCTCAACGAGCGGGCGGGACGTGAGCTCGTGCCCGCGTCCACGATCGAGCGAGCGCCGAGCGCGGAGCTGCGTGCCGACCAGCGCGACGAGGACTCGATCCCGGCCTACGACGTCCTCGACCCGGTGCTCGAGGCGTACGTCGAGCTCGATCGCTCGCGCGAGGAGCTACTGGAGGAGTTCGACGCGAAGGTCGTCGAGCAGGTGCTCGCCCTCGTCGACCGCGCCGAGTACAAGCGCCGCCAGGCGCCTCCGGGAGTGAAGCTCCGCCCGAAGGCGTTCGGCCGCGACCGCCGCACCCCGATCACGAACCGCTGGCAAGGGTGATTTGACAAGAGCTTCCGTAAGTAATAACTTACGGTAAGTGGAGACTAACGGACACCCGCTCGACGCGCTCGGCGACCGCACCCGGCGACAGGTCTTCGAGCTGCTGCGCGCCGGCCCGCGGTCGGTCGGCGAGCTCGCAGCACAGGTTCCGGTGAGCCGGCCGGCGGTCTCCCAGCACCTCCGCGTTCTCGAGGACGCGCGCCTCGTCACCCATCGCCGGAACGGGACGAGGAACGTCTACGAGCTCGACGGCACGGGCGTGGCGGAGCTGCGCGCGTGGGTCGACGACTTCTGGAACGAAGCTCTCGCCCGCTTCAAGGCGGTTGCAGAGCAGAAGGGAGCATCATGAACGAGACACTCGTGCTCGAGGCAGTCCGCAAGACCGTCACGGTCGACTGCTCCGTCGAGGAGGCGTTTCGCGTCTTCACGGCCGAGGCCAACAGCTGGTGGCCGGTCGAGAAACACTCGATCCGTGGCACCCAGGTGAAGGAAGTCGTCTTCGAAGGACGCGAGGGCGGCGAGGTGTTCGAGCTCGCCGGCGACGGCGAGAAGGGCCACTGGGCGACGGTGGTCTTCTGGGAGCCGCCGAACAGGCTCGTCCTCGCCTGGAACATCCTCGAGCGGGACGCGGTGGCGACGGAGGTCGAGGTTCGCTTCCTGCCCGAAGGCAGCTCGACGCGCGTCGAGCTGGACCATCGGGGCTGGGACGCCATCGCCGAGGATGCGGCGGAGAAGCGTTCGTCGTACGACACCGGCTGGGACCGCGTCCTCGGCGCCTACGTGGAAGGCACCGGCTAGAGGCCGACGTCCACCGGCTCTTCAGGCGGGCCGTCCTCGACGAGCGCTCTGACGAGCTCGGGAAGACTGCGGGGGGCGAGCAGCTCATCCGCCTTCTCGAGCTCGTCGAGCGTCCACCAACGCATCGCGGTCATCCCTTCCGCCCGCAGCTGCTCCCATGAGAGGCGCGGCGCCGGCTCGAACGCCGGGGTGCGAACGAGGTACACCCGCTCCTCCTGCCCGTCCCAGCGCCCGCTCTCGAGTGAGACGTGGTGCGTTCTCCTCCAGACGAGAGGCCCGAGCTCGAAGTCGGTCAGCCCCGCTTCTTCCTCGAGCTCCCGTCTCAGCGCCTGCTCGTCCGTCTCGCCCTCGTCGATGCCGCCGCCGATCGTGGCCCACACCGCGTAGTCGCGGAAGTCGAAGCGTGTGAGGAGGATCCGGTTTCCGGGATCCAGGATGACCGCTCGTGCCGCGCGACGCAGACGGAGCTCAGTCACCGACGAGCTCCCGCAACGCGCGGAACCACCGCAGCCGCTCGTCCCACGGCACGGCGGCGTTGGCAGGCGACGTCGACGGCAGCACGAAGAGGGCGGTGCCGTCGAGCGTCCGCTCCTGCAGCCCGAGGTCGACGCGGCCGCCGTACGCCCCCGTGTACGCCGCCTTCCCGACGAACGCGATCGCGCACGGCCGGTACGTCTCCGCGATCTGCTCGAGCCGCTCGGCCGCCCCGGCGAAGTCGGACTTC
This sequence comes from uncultured Actinomycetes bacterium, assembly GCA_963848405.1. GTDB lineage: Bacteria > Actinomycetota > Thermoleophilia > Gaiellales > Gaiellaceae > GMQP-bins7. Next base: position 12,510 of record CAWKDP010000033.1, read on the forward strand.
CGCAGGTCACCCGAGCCGCGAGTCGTCCTGCGCGCCGAGTTCGTGAGTCCGATGCCGAGCTCGAGCAGCTTCGCGTGCTCCCGGGGCTCGAAGACGCGTGGCGTGAAGCCGGCGGCATGCAGGAGACGCCAGAAGTCGTTCCGCGGATTCGCGAACGGTGCGCGTGCGGCCGCGCTCCAGTGACCGGGGTTGATCCCGCAGAGGACGAGGCGCATGCGTGGACCGAGCGTGTCCGGCACCGCGCTCTCCGGGGCGTCGGGCATCCGCGCATGATCGCGCGAACGACCGGCTGAGTCCTCGTCAGGCGGCTTCCGGCTCTCGTTCGTCGATGCGGAGCTCGAGGAGGCGGCGGAGTCGCTCTCCCGCCTCGGACCGTTCGTGCCTCGGGTCCTTCTCCCGTCCGGCCGGCCGGAGCACCCTGACTCCCTCGTCGCCGCGCCACCCGTAGCACCGGGCGTAGCACTCCGCCTCGCTGAGCGGCCGTATCGCGCTCATCCGAAGGCACGGTAGGCGAGGCGCCGGACGGCCCGGTAGGAAGGCGCCGCTACGCTCCGGCCGTGGGAAGCGGCCCGAAGCCCAAGGTCCTCGAGTTCGACGTAACGATCGACTCGGACCGGAACGTCAGAAGCGGGCTCGGCGGATCGCCGCTGGCTGCGGAGCCTGCGTGGTCGGCCGAGCACGTCGCGCTCGCGGCGCTCGTGCGCTGCACGCTCACGAGCCTCGACTACTACGTTCAGGGTGCAGGCCTGACGGCGACTGGTCGCGGCAGCGCAAGAGGTACGGTCACGAAGCGCGAGAGCGACGGCCGGTACGCATTCGTGGACATCGAAGCGTCCTTCGACGTCGAGCTCGAGGGCGATACCGGCCGGTCCGGCGTGATCGACCTGCTCGACCGCGCGGAGCGCGGATGCTTCGTCGGCAACTCGCTGACCGCGCACCCCGCGTATCACTGGACGGTGAACGGCGAGGCGATCCGGTGAGCACGGCCGTCCTCGACGTGGCCGCGGTCCGTGCGCGCTTCTCGGCGCTCGACCGGCCGCTGGCGTTCTTCGACGGCCCCGGCGGAACGCAGTGCCCGGACGAGGTCATCGACGCCATCGGCGACTACATGCGGCGGTCGAACGCGAATGTGGGCGCGCCGTACGAGACGAGCCGCCACACCGACGCGCTCGTCGAGGAGTCCCGCGAACGCGCTGCGGCTTTCCTCGGCTGCACAACCGAGGAGGTCGCCTTCGGCCCGAGCATGACGGCGCTCAACTTCCTGCTCACGCGCGCCTTCGCCCGGACGCTTCGACGCGGCGACGAGGTCGTCGTCACGCGCCTCGACCACGACGGGAACATCGCGCCCTGGCTCGAGCTCGCGCACGACCTCGGCATCGTCGTGCGCTTCGCCGACCTGACGGACGAGCTCGAGGTGGACTACGACGATCTCGCCGTACAGATCTCCGAACGGACGCGAGTCGTCGCCTTCCCGGTCGCCGCGAACTCCGTCGGGACCGCGCCCGACGTCCGCCGGATCGTCGAGCTCGCGCACGAGGCCGGTGCGCTCGCGTGGGCTGACGCCGTCCACTGGAGCCCGCACGGCCCGACCGACGTCGCGTCCTGGGACGTCGATGTCCTCATCTGCTCGCCGTACAAGTTCTTCGGCCCGCACCTCGGGCTCGCATACGGTCGCCGGGAGCTCCTGGAGTCGTGGCGGCCGTACAAGGTGAGGCCCGCGGCGAACGAGCCGATCGGGCACCGCTTCGAGCTGGGGACGCTGCCGCACGAGCTCCTCGCAGGCTTCCTCGCGGCGGTCGGCTACATCGACTCGGTCGGGTGGGACGCGATCCGGGCGCACGAGAGCGCACTCGGCGCCCGCTTTCTCGCCGACCTGCCCGAGCAGATCGACCTCTACGGGCTGCGGACGATGGAGGGCCGCGTGCCGACCTTCTGCTTCAACGTCCCCGGCCGGTCACCGGAAGAGGTCGCGTCTCTGCTCGTCGAGCGGGACCTCGCCGTCTGGCACGGGAACTACTACGCCCTCGAGGTCATGCAGCACCTCGGGCTCGCGGACGGCGCCGTGCGCGCCGGGATCGTCCACTACAACACCGAGGAGGAAGTCGACCGGCTCCTGACCGCGCTCGCCGAGCTCGTGTGAAGCTGCTGCTCCTCGGCGGGCCGAGATTCCTCGGTCGGGCCGTGGCCGACGCCGCGCTCGAGCGCGGCCACGAACTGTCGTTCCTCAACCGCGGTCGCACGAACCCGGAGCTGTATCCCGAGGCCGAGAAGCTGGTGGGCGACCGCGACGGGAGCCTCGGTGCGCTCCGAGGCCGTACCTGGGACGCCGTGATCGACACGAGCGGGTATGTCCCCCACGTCGTCCGGGCGTCGGCCGAGGCGCTCGCCGGCTCGGGGCTCTACTGCTTCGTCTCGAGTGTCTCCGTGTACGCCGACTTCAGCGTTCCGGTGGACGAGGAGAGCTCGCCCGAGGAGCTCGGCGAGGCTCCGAGCGACGCGCTCACTCCCGACTTCTCGAACTACGGAGCGCTCAAGGCGCTCTGCGAGACGGCAGTGGCCGAGACGTTCGGCGGTCGCGCGCTCAACGTGCGTCCCGGCCTCATCGTCGGCCCGTACGACCCGACGGGGCGCTTCACGTACTGGCCGAAGCGCGTTGCGCGGGGCGGCGAGGTGCTCGCGGTCGCCCCGCCGGAGCGCCCCACGCAGTTCGTGGACGTCCGCGATCTCGGAGCCTGGCTCGTCGACATGTGCGAGAGGGACGTCGCCGGAACCTTCAATGCGACCCACCCGGGGGTGAGCTGGGCCGAGCTGCTCGAGGCATGCCGGACGGCGACGGGCTCCGACGCGTCGATCACGTACGTCTCGGAGACGTTCCTGGTCGAGAACGAGGTCGGGGAGTGGATGGAGCTGCCGCTCTGGCTCGCCGGGCCGACCATGGCGTACGCCGATCGCGTCGACGTGGATCGCGCGCTGGCGGCGGGGCTGCGCTTCCGGCCGCTCGACGACACGATCCGCGCAACCCTCGAGCTCGCACCGAGTGTGGACACGGTCGGCCTCGCCCCCGAGCGCGAAACTGCGCTTCTGGAGCGGTGGCATGCCGGATAAGGACTACTCCGGCACGCCGCTCTCGCGCAAGCTCGGCGCGAAGCCCGGAACCGGCGTCGTCGTCTTCTTCACGACGACCCGCGCCGACCTGCAGCGCCGCTTCACGAGGCTCAAAGGCACCCTAGATCCGGCCGACGGTCTCTGGATCGCGTGGCCGAAGAAGGCGGCGAAGATCGAGGGGGACCTCACCTTCGAGGTCGTGCAGGAGATCGGCCTCGCGCACGGCCTCGTCGACAACAAGTCCTGCTCGATCGACGAGAGCTGGCAGGCGCTCCGGTTCGTGTACCGGCTCGAAGACCGCTAGTCCCGGTCCCGCAGGCTCGCTGCTATCGCGGCGTGTACTCGACGGCCGGGAGACCGCCGGGGTCGTCCTCGAGTCGGTAGGTCGTGCCCGCCTCCAGATCAAGCGTCACGAAGCTCGACTCGCCGGATGGGAACGACTGCATCGCGCCGACGAATCGCACCGGAGCCTCGCCCTTCTGGCCACCCTCGATCCACGCCTCGAACTCCTCGACCGTTGCTCCGGGCTGCGGGACGGTCAGATACCAGCTCGGCTCCTTGCCGGACGCGTTTCGCAGTTCGAGCGTTCGCGTCCCGGCTTCGATCTCCGGCACGGAGTACCCGTTTGCAGTGGCCGTGATCACCGCGTCGGGTGTCGGAAGCGTCGCGCTCGAGTCGCCCACTGCACGGAACTCCTTCTTCATCCCGAGCTCGACGTGAGGTTTCCCGGTGGGGCTCGGGAAGAAGCACAGCAGGCCGTAGGTACCCGGCTCGAGACGCCTGATGATCGTGATCTCTTCACCGGGCGACAGAAGCGGGACTCCGCCGATGTCGGTGGCATACGGCACGTCCTCGTCGGCGAGGAGGTCCTGGACGGTCTCTTCGACCGTGTGCCCCTCACCGATGCGGCTGAGAGCGAATTCGTGCGGTTCCTCCCCAGTGTTGCGGAAACGCATGGACGCGACGCCTCCATCGAACTCGTCGGGCATCACGTACGCGTACTCGCTGCCCTCGACTGTCACCGGATCCGCAGCACCGTTGCCGCTCCCACCACATCCCGCAGCGGCGAGCGCGACCGGTGCGAGAGCGGCTGCCAACCAGCGACTCATGAGACCCCCATTGTCGTATGTCTACAGCCGAGCCGCCATGTTCAGTCCAAGCGGCGCGCTAGTCGTAGGCCTTGCGGGCCCGGTCCCAGGGCTCCTCGTCCCAGCGGATGAGGTCCGGGTCGATCCCGCGTGCATCGGCGAGGTCGACCGTGAGCCGCTGGAAGCGGACGATGTCGAGCACCGGGTGACGGCTCGGGAACACCTCCACGTCGCAGCCGAGCTCGCCGAGCGCGCGCACGACACCCGCGGTGCGCTCCGCCGCACGGCCCGCGCCCTCGAGCACGAGGGCGCGGACGGATGCGTCCATCGCGGCGAGATGCCCGTGCAGGAGCTGCTCGGTGTGGTGCGCCTCGGCGGCGACGCGCACGCCCTCTCGGAGCTTGAGCACGGCTTCGAGCACCGTGGCCTCGTCACGTCCGGCGCCGACGACCGCGAACCGCTCGTGCGTCGAGATGGCGAGCGGCGGCTCGGCGAGCGCTTCCTCGACCCCAGACGGCAGCGTGCTCACGTCCTCGCCGAGGAGCGCGCGGCCCGCCGCGACCGCGCAGGTGTAGCTCACCGTGTGGCAGTAGCTCCCCTCGACGTCGGGCGTCGCGACGACGACGTGGTCTACCGCCTGGGCGATCGGGCTGTCGGCGACCGCCGTGATCGCCCAGGTCTCTCCCGTGAACGCCCCGAGCGCCTCCCGCGTCAGCCGCGTTCCACCCTCGTGGCTCAGGGCCACGAGGACGTCTGCATCCGGCGCGGTTCCGAGGACGACCTCGAGTGCCTGGGCCGCGGGCCCGCACGCGAGGGCCGCGTGATACGACGTGCCGCAGCCCGTGAAGAGGACGCGTGCGCCCTCCGGGAGCCGCAACTCTCCGACGCGCTCGGGCACCTGCTGCAGCCACTCAGGCTGAGCGGCGATGGCCTTTCTGGTCAGGTGTCCGGGCACGAGGCGTGTCTATACCATCGTCACGGTGTCCGTCTTCGAGAGAACGACACTCGAGAACGGCATCCGTGTCATCACGGCGCCGATGCCGCAGGTCAACTCCGTCGCGTGCTTCCTGGTGCTCGCGGCGGGCTCGCGCTACGAGACCCCGGACTCGAAGGGGATCGCACACTTCGCCGAGCACATGTTCTTCAAGGGCACCGAGCGAAGGCCGACCGCGCGCACGATCTCGACCGAGATCGACGCGATCGGCGGCGAGTTCAACGCGTTCACGGGGAAGGAGCTGACCGGCTACTACGTCCGGTGCGCGACCGACACCCGCGACGTCGCCCTCGACGTGCTGACCGACATGCTCCGCAACTCGCGCTTCGACCCGGACGAGATCGAGAAGGAGAAGGGCGTGATCCTCGAAGAGATGAACGTCTACCTCGACACGCCGCAGCGGTACGTGGGGAATGTCTACGACCGGCTGCTCTATGCCGACCAGCCGCTCGGCTGGGACATCCTCGGCACGAAGGAGACGATCGAGGGCGCGAGGCGCGAGACGTTCACCTCGTATCTCGACGCGTGGTACAAGCCCGAGCGAATCGTGGTCGGCATCGGTGGACGTGTCGGCGACGGTCTCGGAGACCGGCTCGAGGCGCTGCTGGGGGACATCGGGCCGCGCAAGACCGGTGAGCCGCCGCCGGTCGAGCTGCCTCCGGACGGCTCCCCGGTTCTCCTCCATACGAAGGAGTCGGAGCAGGCCCACCTCGTCCTCGGGGTTCGAGGCTACGAGCTGGGGCATTCGAGCCGCTACGCCCTCCAGCTCCTCTCCGTCGTCCTCGGCGGCGGCATGTCGTCGCGCCTCTTCACCGAGGTGCGGGAGCGACGGGGGCTTTCGTACTACGTGCACGCCGCCAATGCGTCGTACACGGATGCCGGAACGCTGTACACCGGCGCCGGCGTGGACGTAAAGCGAATCGACGAAGCGATCACGACCATCATCGGCGAGCTGCGGAAGATCGCAGCCGAGCCGGTGCCCGAAGACGAGCTCGAGAAGGCCCGCGGCTACGCGAAGGGGCGCTTCGTGCTCAGGCTCGAGAGCCCGCAGGCGCTGATCCAGTTCGGCCTCCGGCGCGAAGTGCTCGAGGGTCACCTCGAGGAGCCGGAGGACGTCCTCCGCGGGCTCGACGCGGTGACCGCGGACGACATCCAGGACGTCGCCCGCGACCTCCTCGACGACAGGCAGCTCTACCTGGCGGTGGTCGGGCCGTTCGACGACCCCGCTCGCTTCGAGCAGCTGCTCGCGGCCTAGCTCGAGGCGGCGAGCGCCGCGATCCGGGCCTCGTCTCGCACGATCGGGATCTGGATCTCGGTCAGCCAATCCGCCGGATCGGGGACTTCCTTCGGATCGGTCGGGTAGATCTCACGGGGACCGCCGATCGTCTCCAGCCCTTCGCGCTCGACGAGCTCCCAGAGCGCGCGATGCGCCCCTCCGAGCTCGTCGTACGGGCCGCGGTGCGTGTACGCGATCACCGTGCACGCGGGCAGCGTGGCGAATTCGACGCGGCCCCCGCCCGGGAACTCCCGGTCGACGGGCCAGCCCGTCTCCACGATGCCGGTACCGCCCTCGTCCATCTGCGGGTAGACGACGAGTGGCGGGCCGGCGAAGGTGGCTCCGACGGCCTGCATGTGCCCGTGCACCTCGTCGATCGCTCGCGGAATGATCGTGCTCAGCTCGTCGAGCGACGCCTGCTCGCGGATCAGCAAGACGGGCTGCTCCGACACGTCCTTGATCTCGACCTCCGCTCGGATGTCTGCTGCGCTTGGCACGAGCTCCTCCTCTCCTTCGATCAGTCGCTGCAGGACGGTCAGGATCCGCTCCGTGGACGCGGCCTGCTTCGCGATGTTTGCCCTGTGCTCGACAAGGCGTGCCCGCGTGACGTCGGGGTCGTCGGACTCGAGGATCTCGCCGATCTCGTCGAGCGGGAGCTTGAGCGAGCGCAGTCGTCGTATGGCGTACGCGTCGCCGATCTGGTGCGGCGCGTAGTACCGATATCCGGTCTCGGGATCGACACGCGTCGGGTCCAGGAGCCTGAGCTCGCCGTAGTGGCGGACGGCCCGGACAGTGAGCCCGGTCAGGCGGGCGAACTGGCCGATCGTGAGCAGCTCCATCGGGTCGAGGGTAAGGCCTGACGCTACGGAAGAGTCAAGCCTCGAACGTAGACTCGTCGCGTGGGCGCAGAGCGCGAGCTGTTGCGGCACACGGCCGAGATCGCCGCGAACTTCCTCGAGACGCTCGACGAGCGCGCGGTGTGGCCGCAAGCATCGGCGACCGAGCTGCGGGACCTGCTCGGCGGTCCCGTGCCCGAGAATCCGGCTGCGCCGCTCGACGTGATCGAAGAGCTCGCCACGGGGGCCGAGCGCGGCATCGTCGCGAGCCAGAGCGGTCGCTACTTCGGGTTCGTCACCGGTGGGTCGCTGCCCGCCGCGCTGGCAGCCGACTGGCTCACCTCGGCCTGGGATCAGAACCTCGCGTTCGCAGTCATGAGCCCTGCCGCCGCGGTGATAGAGGAGACCGGCGGGCGCTGGGTGGGCGAGCTTCTCGGAATTCCTCCGACCGCGTCGTTCGCGTTCGTCACGGGGACGCAGCTGGCTCACGTGACCTCTCTTGCGGCGGCACGCCAGCACGTTCTGGGCGAGCTGGGCTGGGACGTCGCCGAGAACGGTATCGTCGGAGCTCCTCCGATCACCGTGGTCGGCGGGGCGATGCGCCACGTGACCGTCGATCGGGCACTGCGGTTCCTGGGCATCGGGCGCAGGCAGCTCGTCGTGGTCGACGCGGACGACCACGGACGCATGCGCGCCGACGCACTCGCTACCGCCCTGGCCCGGCTCGAGCGGCCGCTGATCGTCTGCGCCCAGGCAGGGGAGGTCAACACCGGTGCATCCGACCCCTTCCCCGCGATCCTCGCGCAGGCGAGGGAAGCCGGCGCCTGGGTTCACGTGGACGGCGCGTTCGGGCTCTGGGCGGCGGCAAGCCCGGCCTTCGCCCACCTCGTGTCCGGGCACGGCGATGCGGACTCGTGGGCGGTGGACGCGCACAAGTGGCTCAATGTCCCGTACGACTGCGGGGTCGCGTTCTGCGCCCATCCCGAGGCCCAGCGAAGCGCGATGTCCATGCAGGCGGCGTACCTCGGTGACGCGCCAGCCGACGCGATCCGCAACCCGGCGGACTGGACCCCTGACTCGTCCCGCCGGGCACGCTCGATTCCGGTGTACGCGGCGATCCGACAGCTCGGCCGCTCAGGAGTGGCGGAGCTGGTGGAGCGGAGCTCAGCACATGCTCGTGCCGCCGCGGAGGGGCTCGCCCGGTTGCCGGGCTGTCAAGTGGTCAACGAGGTCGTCCTGAACCAGGTGCTCGTCCGGTTCGGCGACGATGAGACGACGCGCTCCGTGCTCGCACGTGTCCAGGCAAGCGGTGAGGCGTGGATGGGCGGGACGACGTGGGACGGACGGGCGGCGATTCGCATCTCCGTCTCCGGCTGGCGAACCTCGCTCGACGACGTCGCGCGGACCGTGGCGGCCTTCGAGTGCGCGCTCGACACACGCTAGCCTCTGGCCATGCGGGAACCGCCGCTGCGGATCCTCCGACACGAGTCCGACCTCGGCTGCTGGGAGCTCGGGATCGGCGAGCCGGATTCACGCCTGCGCGGCATAGTCCACCGCTACGAGGGGTACGCGGAGTCGGCCTCGCCGGCGCCGGTGCTGCGGCAGGAGGTCCCCTCTTTGCACGTTCCGCTGATCGTCAACTTCGGCTCGCGCTGGCGCGTGTCCACGTCGGGCTCGACGCCGGAGATCCGGGACAGCTTCTTCGCCGGCCTCTTCGAGCGCTCCGCATTCGTCGAGGCTGATGGACCTGCCTCCTGCGTCCAGATCGACTTCACGCCGATCGGCGCGCACCTCTTCCTCGGAATTCCCATGCACGAGCTCTCGAATCGCGTGCTCGAAGCCGAAGACGTGCTCGGCGGGGATCGGGAGCTGGTCGAGCGGCTGGAGACAGCGCGGGGCTGGAACGCGCGCTTCGCGCTCCTCGACGCGGTGATCCTCCGCCGCCTGGAGGGCGCTCGCCGACCGGCGCCCGAGATCCTTTGGGCTTGGCGCGCGCTCGAGCAGACGGACGGCGCGTTGCGCATCGGCGCGCTCGCAGACAGGATCGGTCGCAGCCGAAAGCACCTGCTCGCCGGCTTCCGCACTCATGTCGGCCTCGGCCCGAAGACCGTTGCGCGTGTCATGCGCTTCAACCGCGCCGTGTCCGCGCTCCGGCGGGAGCCGCAGCCTCTGGCTGAGCTCGCTGCGGAGTGCGGCTACTTCGACCAGGCGCACCTCAATCGGGACTTTCGCGAGTTCGCCGGCACGACTCCCGTCGAGTTCGCGCGGCGCCTCATGCCCGACGGCGGCGTGCTCGGAAGCGCGTAGTCACATTCGTCCAAGACGCGCGGAGATTCACGTCCTAGCCTGCTCGAAAAAGCGAAGGAGGTTCGACGTGAACGCAATCCCGTTCCTTAGCTACGACGACGCGGCCGCGGCACTCGAGTGGCTGACGAAGGCCTTTGGCTTCGAGCGCGCCGATGTGCACGAGGGCGAGAACGGCAAGATCGCCCACGCAGAGCTGCGCGTCGGCGATGGCATGGTCATGCTCGGCTCGGCGGCGGAGAACGACCTCGGCCTCAAGACCCCGCGCGAGCTCGGCGCCGTGAACCAGGGTGTCTACGTCATCGTGGACAACGGCATCGACGCGCACTACGAGCGCGCGCTCGGCGCGGGCGCCGAGGTCGTGCGAGCGCTGCACGACACGGACTATGGCTCGCGGGACTACATCGTCCGCGATCCGGAAGGAAATCTCTGGAGTTTCGGCACGTATCGACCGCGCTGACACGCTTACAGTGCCTGGCACTGTAAGCGTTGAAAGAGTGCGCCGATTTGTCCACAGGGCCTTTCGGCGCGCTCTTCGTCGCTACGGTCGGGCGATGGGACGCGTGCTGCGAACGAGCCTTCCCGACGGCTACTTCCACGTGAGCGCACGGGGAGTCGCACAGCGCGGGCAGCTCTTCCGGGACGACGATGACCGCTCGACCTTCGTCGGACTCCTCACGCGTTCGGCGAACGCGCACCGCTGGACCTGCCACGCCTACTGCCTCATGGGAACCCACTACCACCTCGTTCTCGAGACGGCGAGCGACGCGCTCTCCGCAGGCTTGCAACGGCTGAACTGGCTGTACGCAATGCGCTTCAACACCAAGTACGAGCTGTTCGGGGCAGTGTTCGCAAACCGCTTCTCGGCACGGGTCATCGAGAGCGACGAGTACCTCTACGAGGCCTGCAGCTACGTCCTCCTGAACCCGGTCAAGGCCGGGCTGTGCGACCGCAGCGACGAGTGGCCCTGGTCGTTCAGCCGCTACGGCCTCGCGGCCTAGCGCGACCGGCTCGCCCCGCTCTAGTCCTCGGCGGGCTGAGCGACCGCGCGCTCGGCGATCTCTGTGACGACGGCCGGGTCGGCCAGTGTCGTCGTGTCGCCGAGCGGCCGTTCCTCGGCGACGTCGCGGAGCAGCCGACGCATGATCTTCCCCGACCGCGTCTTCGGGAGCTCCGGCGTGAAGACGACGTTCGCCGGCTTCGCGATCGGGCCGATCTTCTGCGCGACGTGCTCGCGCAGCACCTCCAGCATCTCGACCGTACCGTCCTCCCCGCCCTTGAGCGTGACGAACGCGACGATCGCCTGCCCGGTGAGAGCATCGGCTCGCCCGCAGACGGCAGCCTCGGCCACGCTCGGGTGGTCGACGAGCGCCGACTCGACCTCGATCGTCGAGATCCGGTGCCCCGAGACGTTCATCACGTCGTCCACGCGCCCGAGAAGCCAGAAGTCGCCGTCCTCGTCGATGCGGGCGCCGTCGCCGGCGAAGTACATCCCTGGGAAGCGCTCCCAGTACGTGGCCCGGAAGCGGGCGTCGTCGCCGAAGATGCCGCGCGTCATCGCAGGCCACGGCCGGCGCAGCACGAGGTAGCCGCCACCACCAGGTCCGACCTCTCGGCCGTTGTCGTCCACGACCGCCGCGTCCACTCCCGGGAACGGCTTCGTTGCCGAGCCTGGCTTCAGGGTCGTCACCCCGGGCAAAGGCGTGATGAGAACCATCCCCGTCTCCGTCTGCCACCAGGTGTCGACGACCGGAAGCCGGTCGGCGCCGATGTGCTCCCGGTACCACATCCACGCCTCGGGGTTGATCGGCTCCCCGACTGTCCCCAGCAAGCGCAGTGACGTCAGATCGTGGCGAGCCGCGTACTCGGGCCCCCACTTCATGTGCGCGCGGATCGCGGTCGGGGCCGTGTACAGGATCGTCACCCCGTAGCGCTCGACGATCTCCCACCACCGGTCCTTGTCCGGGAAGTCGGGCGTCCCCTCGTACATGACGCTCGTCGCGCCGTTCGCGAGCGGCCCATAGACGATGTAGCTGTGCCCGGTGACCCAGCCGACGTCGGCGGCGCACCAGTACACGTCCGTCTCGGGCTTCAGGTCGAAGATGTAGTGGTGCGTCGCCGCGACGCCGACGAGGTAGCCGGCAGTCGTGTGCGCGATGCCCTTCGGCTTCGCAGTGGTCCCGCTCGTGTAGAGGAGATAGAGGAGATCCTCGGAGTCCATCGGCTCCGGCGGGCAGGACTCGGGATCGCCGGACTGGCCCTGAACGAGCTCCGACCACGTCACGTCTCGGCCGTCGCGCATCGGGACGTCGGCGTGCGTGCGCTGCCCGACGATCACCGTCCTGACCCCTGGAGACGACTCGAGCGCCTCGTCCGCGTTCCCCTTGAGCGGCACCGTCTGGCCCCGGCGCCAGCCCTCGTCCTGCGTGATGAGGACCTCGCAGCGCATGTCGTTCAGTCGATCGGCGAGCGCCTCGGCCGAGAAGCCGCCGAAGACGACCGTGTGCGGAGCGCCGAGACGGGCGCAGGCGAGCATCGCGATCGGCAGGCCCGGGCCCATCCCCATGTAGATCCCGACCGGGGTTCCCTTGTGCACGCCGCGCGCCTTCAGGCCGTTGGCGACGCGGACCACCTCCTCGAGCAGCTGCGCGTAGGTGATCGCCGCACGCTCCCCGACCGGCTCGCCCTCCCAGTAGAAGGCGACCCGCTCGCCGAGCCCCGCCTCGACGTGCCGGTCCAGGCAGTTGTAGGCGACGTTGAGCTTCCCGCCGAGATACCACTTCGCGTACGGGAGCTCCCACTCGAGAAGCGACGTGAACGGCTCGAACCAGGTGACACGCTCCCGCCCCTCGCGCTCCCAGAACTCCTCGAACGGGATGTCGTAGATCTCCGGCTGTGCGTTCGCCTGCCCTGCGAAGTCCTCGGGAGCCGGGTAGCGACGCTCCTCCGCGAGGAGCGTCTCGATCGCCTTGTCGCTCACTTCTCGACGTCGAGGTCGTAGGGACAGTCGGTCAAGAGCTCGTAACCGTCCTCGGTGACCAGCAGCAGGTCCTCGACCCGGACGCCGCCGAAGCCCTGGCGATAGAGGCCCGGCTCGATCGTGATCACGTCCCCGGCCACGAGCTCCTCCCCGATCAGGCCGAGCGACGGCGATTCGTGCACCTCGAGGCCGACTCCGTGCCCGAGGCCGTGGTAGAAGCCGTCCTGGAGCACCTCGCCCTCTGCCTTCGTCAGGAGAGTCGGGAACCCGTGCTCGGCGAAGAGCTCCGAGACGAGCCGATTGACGTCGCCGCCGTTCACACCGGGGCGGATCTCGGCGGTCGCGAGCTCGAGTGCCTCACGGCAGAGACCGTGCCACTCCCGGATCTCGTCGGAGACGTTCCCTACCGCGAACGTGCGCGTGATGTCGGAGAAGCAGCCCGACTCGAGATCCACCGGGAAGAGGTCGAGCAGGACGACGTCGTCACCGCCGATCGCACCGGAGCCCATGTCGTGCCCGATCGCGGTTTGCGGCCCGTGCGAGACGATCATCTCGTCCGCGAGGGCCCCGTGGGCGAGAAACGTCGCCTGGATCCGCTCCTTCAGGAGCTCGCAGGTGAGCGGCTCGCCGTCGACCGCGAGCCCGCCGTTCGAGGGCTCCGCGCGCCGCAGCAGCTCGCGCCCAACCGCGATGCCGGCCTCGGCGGCCTTCTGCGAGCGTCGGATCCCGGCAAGCTCGTGCGCGCTCTTCGTCCGGCGGCGGTCGTCGAACAGCTTCTGGTCGACGGTCAGCGCGACGCCGTTCGAGCGCAGTGCATCGGCGATCCCGAGCGGGAAGCCCCTCGGGACGACGGCGTCCTCCACGCCGAGCCCGCGCGCAATCCGCACGGCAAGCTCGCTCGCATACGTGTGGACGTCGATCCCGCTGCGGCGGAGCTCGTCCGCGCCGAATTCCTCCAGCGGATGCACCTCGAGCTCCGTGTCGAGCGCCTCCACGCGCATCGCCTCCATCGCACTGATCGCGACCAGGCGGCGCCCGTCGACCTCCGCATAGAGGAACGGATCGGGGATCCCGAGGGGCACCTCGTGCCGGAGCTCCGGGGTGCGGACGGTGTCGCCGTGGATCAGGATCGCCCTCGTTGACATCCGGGCGCGATCCTACCCCGCATCGGTAGAGTCAACGCCCGTGGAAGCCGACCTGCTCGCGCTCAAGGAGCGTCTGGCGGAGATCTCGGATCTGTCCCGAGCCGGCAGCGTGCTCTTCTGGGACCAGCGCGTGACCATGCCGCCGCTCGGAGGCGAGGCCCGGGCCGAGGCGCTCGGGACGATCGGGCGGATCGCGCACGAGATGTTCGTGGACGACGAGGTCGGCTCCCTGCTCGAGCGACTGCGCCCGTACGAGGAGTCGCTCGACTACGACTCCGACGACGCGAGCCTGATCCGCGTCACGCGGCGCGATTGGGAGAAGGCGAGGCGGGTTCCAGCAGAGCTGCGGGCGGAGATGCTCCGCGCCGGCTCCCGCGGACACCACATCTGGGTCGACGCGCGCGCCCGGGACGACTTCGAGAGCTTCCTGCCCGCGCTCGAGCAGAACCTCGAGCTCAAGCGCCGCTACGTCGAATGCTTCGAGTGGGACGACTCCCCGTACACGCCGCTCCTCGACGACTTCGAGCCATTCATGAAGACGACCGAGGTCGCGGAGGTCTTCGACACGATCAAGCCCGTGCTCTCCGAGCTCGTGCGCGAGGCGCCGGAGATCGACGCCTCGTTCCTCCACGTCCCCTACCCGCAGGTGCAGCAGCGAGAGTTCGCGGAGCGGATTCTCGCCACGGTCGGCTTCGAGGACGGGGCCTGGAGGCTCGACACGACGGTGCACCCGTTCTGCACGTCCTTCTCGACGCGCGACGTCCGGCTCACGACCCGGTACGAGGAGACCGGCTTCAAGTCCCTGTGGTCGACGATGCACGAAGCGGGTCACGGGCTCTACGCCCACGGGATCTCGCGTTCGTTCGAACGGACGCCGCTCGCAGGCTCGCCCTCCCTCGGCCTGAACGAGTCCCAGAGCCGCTCCTGGGAGAATCTCGTCGGCCGCAGCCGCCCGTTCTGGTCGTACTGGTACGAGCCGCTGCAGTCGACGTTCCCCGACCAGCTCGGCGACGTCGGGCTCGAGGCGTTCCTGGCGGCGATCAACCGCGCAGAGCCCGGCCTCATCCGCGTGGAGGCGGACGAGACCACCTACAGCCTGCACATCATCCTCCGCTTCGACATCGAGCGGCAGCTCATGGAGGGGACGCTCGATCCCAGGGACCTTCCCGAGGCCTGGAACGCGGGGATGCTCGAGCTGCTCGGCGTCGAGGTCCCGAACGACGCGAACGGCGTCCTCCAGGACATCCACTGGTCGGGCGGAGGCATCGGGTACTTCCCGACCTACGCGCTCGGCAACGTCATCTCGCTCCAGATCTGGGAAGTCGTGCGCGAAGCGATCCCGGACCTCGACTCGCAGATGGAGGCCGGCGAGCTCGAGGGCCTCTCCGCCTGGCTCCGCGACAACCTCTACTCGCTCGGGCGGAAGTTCACGCCGAAGGAGACGATCGAGCGGCTCACCGGAACGCCGCAGATCGACCCCCAGCCGTACCTCGCGTACCTCCGCGAGAAGGTCTCGGCTCTGCCCGCGAGTGCCTGAAGCGCTCGTTCGGGCCGACCTGCGGGTCAACGGCGAGCGCCGCTCGCTCGACCTCGAGGCGCGAACGCTCCTCGTCCAGGCGCTGCGTGACGGGCTCGGCCTGACCGGCGCCCACGTCGGCTGCGACACGAGCCAGTGCGGAGCCTGCACGGTGCTCCTCGACGGCCGCGCGGTCAAGAGCTGCACGATCCTCGCGCTCCAGGCGGCCGGCTCGGAGGTGATGACGATCGAAGGGCTCGCCCAGGGCGGCGCGCTCCATCCGATTCAGCAGGCGTTCGTCGACGAGCACGGCCTCCAGTGCGGCTTCTGCACTCCCGGGATGATCCTGACCTCGTTCGACCTCCTCTCGCGGGACGGCGACCCGGACGACGAGGCGATCAGGCGCGCGCTCCGCGGCAATCTCTGCCGCTGCACCGGGTACGAGACGATCGTGCGCTCGGTGCGCGCCGCCCAAGCGACGTTGCGCGGGCACGAGGCTGCGTGATCCCCGCCGCGGCCGACTACGTCTGGGCAGCCTCGCTCGACGAGGCCCTTGCGGCGCTCGCCGATCCCGAGGCGAAGGTGCTCGCGGGCGGCCAGTCGCTCCTGCCCGTCATGAAGCTCCGCCTCGCCCGACCGGCGCTGCTCGTGGACATCGGCGGGCTCGACCTCGCGGGCGTCTCGGTCGTCGACGGACACCTCCGCATCGGCGCGCTGACGACCTGGGACGAGCTCGAGCGGGCAGCCGAGCTCGAACGACCGGCTCTGGCCGGGCTCGCCGAGTGCGCGCGGGCGGTGGGCGACCTCCAGGTGCGGAACCGGGGAACCGTCGGTGGCAGCCTCGCACACGCCGATCCCGCGGCCGACGCACCGGCCGTGCTGCTCGCGCTCGGGGCGACACTCGAGCTGCGCTCTCCCGCAGGCACCCGCACGGTCGCGCTTGCCGACTTCGTGCGCGGGCCGTTCCTGACGGCCCTCGAGCCTGCGGAGATCGTCACGCAGATCGCGGTGCCGCTCCCTGAGGCCGGAGCGGGCTCCGCGTACGAGAAGGTCGAGCACCCCGCGTCCGGCTTCGCGCTCGCCGGAGCGGCCGCGCTCGTGCAGCCAGACGGCGCGAGCCTCGTCGCACTCACCGGCATCGGCGCCCGTCCGCTGGCACTCGCCGGCGACGAGGTCGCCGAGGAGCTCCCCGCCGCCGAGGTCTACGGCGACGACTTCGCGTCCGCCGAGTACCGCCGACACCTCGCGGCCGTCGTCGCCCGGCGTGGGCTCGACCGAGCGCGGAAGCGAGCGGAGGAGGATTCGACGTGGCAAGCGTGATCGGCGTCTCTCGACCCCGCATCGATGCACCGGAGAAGGTCATCGGCGAGACGAGGTTCGCGGCCGACGATCCGCACGCCGACCTGCTCCACGCTCGCCTCGTGCTCAGTACAGAGCCGCACGCCCTCATCGAGGAAATCGATCGAGACGACGCGCTCGCGATCGAGGGCGTCGTCGCGGTGCTCACCGCAGCCGATCTTCCGACCGCAACCACGGGAACGGGCCGCTCGAACGAGCCCCTCGCGCGCACGGAGGTCGTCTTCGCCGGCCAGCCTGTCGCGCTCGTCGTCGCCGAGACCGAGGCCGCCGCGCAGGACGCCGCGGAGGCCGTCGCCGTCCACTACGCGCCGCTCCCGGCCGTGGTCGATCTCGAAGCCGCGCTCGCGCTCGACTCGCCCCTCGCACGACGAGCTCCCGAGGACGACGAGGGCTCCGGGCTCGGGTCGGTGCACGCGGCCGTGAGCTCGGCCGAGGACGGCGCGCCCGACGAGCAGCTGTCCGGCAACGTCCTCAAGCGGTCGTTCCGGGGGGACGGCGACGTGGAGGCCGCCTTCGCGGCGAGCGACGCAGTCGTCTCCGCGACGTTCAGGACGCCGTGGGTGTACCAGGCGTACGTCGAGCCTCAGACCGCGACCGGGTGGCTCGAGCCCGGCGGCGTCCTCGCGCTCTCGACGAGCACCCAGGGATCGTTCATCGTCCGCCGCGAGGTCGCGGCGGCGTACGGTCTCGACCTGGACAAGGTCCGCGTCCGGGCCGCTCCCATCGGCGGCGGCTTCGGCGGAAAGATCGCGATCGTGGAGCCCCTCGTCGCCGGAGCGGCCCTCGCGCTTCGCCGCCCGGTGCGGCTCACGTTCACGCGAAGCGAGGACTTTCAGGCAACGAACCCGGCTCCGGCGCAGCTGATGGAAGTACGCGCCGGTGCGCGCGGAACCGGCGAGCTTACGGCGCTCGAGGCGCGGGTCGTCTGCGACCGCGGCGCGACGACCGACTGGGGTCTCGAGGACATCGCGTCGATCCTCGTAGCCGGCCCCTACCGCTGGCAGGCGTTCGCGATCACAGGCTACGGCGTCCAGACCAACCGCGTGACGTTCGGCGCTTACCGCGGGCCGGGAGCGCCGCCGGCGGCCTTCGCGATCGAGACGGTGGTCGACCAGCTCGCAGCCGAGCTCGAGCTCGATCCCGTCGAGCTTCGCCTCCAAAACGCCGTCGTCGAGGGGGATGTCGGCGTCAGCGGACGCGCGTTCCCCGTCATCGGCGTGCGCGAGTGCCTCGAGGTAATACGCGACCACGAGCTCTGGCAAGGTCGCGAGACCCTGCCCGAGGACGAGGGTGTCGGTCTCGCGGTGGGGTACTGGCCCGGCGCGATCGAGCCCGCCTCCGCCATCTGCCGCCTCGACGCCGACGGCAGGCTCACGGTGGTCACCGCAACCGCGGACCTGACCGGGACGGCGACGGTCTTCGCAGCGATCGCCGCGGAGGTGCTCGGGCTCCCGGTCGAGGACGTGCGCGTCGTCGCTGCCGACACCGCCTCCGCGCCGTACGGAGGCGCAAGCGGTGGGAGCAAGGTCACCTACAACATCGGGCGCGCAGTCCAGCGAGCGGCAGAGGACACGAGGCAGCGCTTGCTCCAGGTCGCCTCTGATGAGCTCGAGATCGCGCCGACCGATCTCGAGATCGAGGACGGCGTCATTCGCGCGGTCGGCGCGCCGGACCGGTCGCTCACGGTCGAAGAAGTTGCAGCCAAGTCGCTCGCGTTCGGCGGCCGCTACGAGCCGATCGAGGGGCGTGGGGGATCCGCGCAGCGAAGCACCGCGCCGGCGGCCGCTGCGCACGTCGCCCACGTCCGGGTCGACCGCGAGACCGGCGAGGTCGAAGTCCTCGGCTATGCGATCGCCCAGGACGTCGGCCGCGCCCTGAACCCGGCGCTCGTCGAGGGTCAGATGCGTGGCGGCGTCGCGCAGGGCATCGGCTGGGCCCTGTACGAGGAGCTGCGGCACGACGAGGACGGCCGCCTGCTCTCGGGCTCCTTCCTCGAGTACGCCGTTCCAACCGCGGAGCGCGTGCCCGACATCGACACGCTCGTCGTCGAGGTCCCCGCTCCCGACGGCCCGTTCGGAGCGAGGGGCGTCGGCGAGGCGCCCGTGGTCGCCGCACCGGGTGCCATCGCGAACGCGATCGCCGCCGCAGCGGGCGTCCGCCTACGCGAGCTGCCGATGACCGCACCGCGCGTGTGGGCGGCGCTGAACGGTCCCGGAACGCCTGCGTAGACTTGAGCGCGTGACCTCGCTCGAGCGCGCACGGTCCATCGTGGACACGTACCGCGAGTCCATGCGCGCCGAGGTGCCGGAGGGAGCGCTCCTGTACGACGCGCACACGCACCTCGGAAACGACATCGACGGGATGGTCGGGAGCTACGACGAGCTGGTCGACCTCCTCGACCGGTTCGGCTTCGCGCACGCGAATGTCTTCTGCATGGACGAGCACGACCGCGAGCCCGCGTTCTCGGCGCCGAACGACCGCACGCTCGCCCACGCGGAGCGCTCGCGGGGACGGCTCGTGCCGTACGTGCGGCTCGACCTCACCGAGCGTCCGCTCGAGGAAGCCCGACGCTGCCTCGACCTCGGCGCGCAGGGAATCAAGCTCCATCCGCGTGCACAGGCGTTCTCGCTCGACGACGTGCGGCTCGCGCCGGTCTTCGAGCTCGCGACCGAGCGGAACGTGCCCATCCTCATCCATGGCGGCCGGGGTCTCCCGCCGATCGCCGAGCACCTCGAGCTGCTCGTCCGCCGTTGCGACGGCGTGCGGCTGATCGTCGCGCACGCCGGCATCGCGGACATGGCCGGGCTGGCCGGGCGGCTGGGCGGGATCCCAGGCGTGTTCTTCGACACGTCGGTCTGGAGCAGCGTCGACCTGCTCGACCTCTACCGCCAGGTGTCGCCGGAGCAGATCGTGTACGCGTCCGACTACCCGTACGGCCGCCAGCTGAACTCGGTACTCATGTCGATCCGGACCGCGCGGCTCGCCGGCTTCGGCGACCACCAGCTGCGCGCGCTGCTCGGCGAGAACGCACGCTGCATCGCCGAACGTGCACCGCTCCCGACGCTCACGACTCCCATCGGCGCGACCTCGCTCGTCCAGCCGCTCACGTTCGCGCGCATCCACCAGTACATCTCGATGGCGATGCCGCAGCTCTGGCTGCGCCAGAAGGACGCGATCGGCGCCCTCGGGCTTGCCGTCAACGCCTCGCACGAGCGCAACGGGTACCTCGAGGAGGCGGAGCGAATCGAGGAGCTGCTCGCGACGGCGAGCGAGCTGTGGCGCCAGAGCGGCGAGCTCGTGTCCGACGACGAGCACGTGGCGGCCATGCGCACCGCGATCCAGCTCGTGAACCTCGCCGACATGATCGCGGTCACGACGCGCGCCTCGTCGTAGGGGCGAGGCTTGCCTCGCCCTCGCGGCGCATGCCTATTGCCTTAGCTGCGCGTACCGAAAGCAGTCGACCGTATGGTCGTTGACCATGCCGACGGTCTGCATGAACGCGTAGCAGATCGTCGGCCCGACGAAGCGGAAGCCGCGGCGCTTCAGGTCCTTCGAGAGCGTCTTCGACTCGGCCGTCTCGGCGGGGATCTCGGCGAGCGTGCGCCAGCTGTTCACGATCGGGCCGTCCTCGAAGAAGCTCCAGAGATACGCGTCGAGCGAGCCTTGCTCCTGCTGTACGTCGAGCACGACGCGCGCGTTCGAGACGGTGGACTCGACCTTGGCGCGGTTGCGGACGATGCCCGGGTTGCCGAGCATCCGCTCGACGTCGTCGGCCGAGAACCGCGCCACGGCCTCCGGGTCGAAGCCCGCGAAGGCTCTGCGGTATCCCTCACGCTTGTTCAGGATCGTGCTCCACGAGAGTCCGGCCTGCGCGCCCTCGAGCGTGAGCAGCTCGAAGAGATGTCGATCGTCGTGCGAGGGAACGCCCCACTCCTCGTCGTGGTACGCGACCATCCGGTCGTCCTCTCCGGCCCACATGCAGCGCTTGACGGCCATGACGCGCCGATAGGATCGCACGCGATGCGCGGCCTGTGCATGGCAGCACTCGTGTCTCTCGCGCTCGTCGCCGGCTGCGGCGGGGATGACTCGAACGACGTGGGCTCGAACGGAGACAGCGGAGCGTGCGAGCAGGTCGACGCGCCCGCGGCGCGGGAGCCGGAGACGCTCGATCCGCCGACCGGCACGCTCGACCCCACGAAGACGTACACGCTCGTGTTCGACACGAGCTGCGGGACCTTCACGGTCGGCCTCGACACGAGGCTCGCCCCGGAGACGACGGCATCCCTCGTCTCGCTGGCGGAGGAGGGCTTCTACGAGGACACCGTCTTCCACCGGATCGTCCCGGGCTTCGTCATCCAGGGGGGAGATCCGAGCCAGAGCGGAACCGGTGGTCCCGGGTACACGACGACCGATCCGCCTCCGGCCTCCGCTCGCTACACGAAGGGCGTCGTCGCGATGGCGAAGGCGCTGAACGAGCCCGCTGGAGCCGCCGGGAGCCAGTTCTTCGTCGTCACCGCCGAGGACGCGCAGCTCGACCCCGACTACGCGATCGTCGGCGAGGTGACGGACGGGCTCGACGTCGTGGAGCGCATCGGCGTGCTGGGCGACGAGGAGCAGCGCCCGACTCAGGCGGTCGTGATCAACGAAGTCACCGTCGAAGGCTGATGACGATCGCCGCGGTCGTGCTCGCGGCCGGCGAGGCGACGCGGTTCGGATCGCCGAAGCAGCGGCTGCTGCTGCCCTCGGTTCTCGACCGCCTCGGCGAGGCGCCGGTGGACGAGGTCGTGGTCGTGCAAGGGGCGTACGAGCTCGAGCCTCGTGGCTCAGAGCAAGAAAGCGCTCGAACGCGCTTCGTCCAGTGCGACGAGTGGGCGCGCGGACCGGGTGCGTCGCTTCGCTGCGGTCTCTCGGCGCTCGACGAGCCCGTCGAGACCGCGGTCGTCGTCCTTGCGGACGGGCCGCACCTGTCCCCCGCGAGCATCGCCCGCGTGCTGGGCGTCTGGCACGACCACGGAGGGATCGTCGCGGCGTCGTATGCCGGCGCTCGAGGGCACCCGCTCGTGCTCGGCCGCGTGGACTGGGACGACGTGCCGGACGAGGGGCTACACGACCGACCCGTGCGCCTCGTCCCCTGCGACGACCTCGGGGCGCCCGGCGACATCGATACGCGCGCCGACTTGCCGGCCGAGCTCTGATACGCGGCCGGCTCGCGCAACTCGCGCGCGCGAAGACCGCCGCCGCGGGCCGCGCAGGCCCGGTCGGCGGCGGTCATCGTCGGGCATCGGATCAGGCGAGGCGAGCCCTGTTCCGCTGGCCGGCCAGCAGGAAGAGGCACCCGGTGAGGAGGAGTGCGACTCCCATGCCGCCGAGCCCCCCGATCAGCGCGTCCCCCCAGTCGAATCCGGCCTCGGCCGACACCGTCACGACGGTCTCGAACGATCCCGGGCCTCGCGTGGCTGCGCGATTGTCGGGATGCGACGAGCCCGCGGCGCCGTCCGGGTCCTGGGCGCCCGGCCCGCGAGCGTCGGCACGGTCGTCCGGCCGGACTGCGACGTTCGAGACCGTGGTCTCGACTGCGCCCGGGCCGCGCACTGCGCGGTTGTCCGGATGACTCGACGACTCCGCCGTCTGCATCGCCGCGATGCCGCCGGGGCCGCGAGGGCCGGCGCGATCGTCCGGCGACTGGGCCTGCGCGACGGGAACGAGCAGCACTGCGCCGAGGACGATCGTCCCGATGAGCTTCGTTCGTGCGTTCATGTCTTCTCCCTTCGTCCGGATCGCCCGCTGCGATCTCGTGGAGCGCAGGATCGAAGGCGCCGCCTGGCATGGACCTAAGAGCGGGTAAACGCCACCGCGCGCAGTAGCGTTCGCCTGTGGAGTTCAGGGTCCTGGGGCCGCTCGAGGTGCTCGACGACGGCCGTCCGCTCGACCTGGGCGCCCCGCGGCAACGGGCGCTGCTCGCCTTCCTGCTGCTGCATGCGAACGAGGTCGTCTCGACGGACCGGCTCGCGGAGGCCCTGTGGCCCGAGGAGATCCCGCGTACCGCTGCGAAGGTGATTCAGGTCTATGTCTCGGCGCTCCGCAAGGCGCTCGGGGCGCGGCGAGACGTCCTCGAGACCCGCGGCCCGGGCTACGTGCTGTACGTCGCGCCCGGCGAGCTCGACCTGCACGAGTTCGAGCGGCTGCTGGCGAGCGCGCGCGACGAAGAGCCCGGCGCGCGTGCCGCGGCGCTCCGCGAGGCACTCACCCTCTGGCGAGGTAGGGCGCTCGCCGATTTCGAGTACGACCCGTTCGTCCAGACGGAGGCCGCGCGGCTCGGCGAGCTCCGCCAGCTCGCGCTCGAAGGCCGGATCGAGTCGGACCTCGAGCTCGGGGGCGGTCCCGAGCTGATCGGAGAGCTGCAGGCGCTCGTGAGCGAGCGGCCGCTGCAGGAGCGGCCGCGGGCATTGCTCATGCGCGCGCTGTACCGGGCAGGTCGCCAGTCCGAGGCACTCGATGTCTTTCGCGAGAGCAAACGACTCCTCGGGGAGGAGCTCGGCCTGGACCCGGGGCCGGAGCTACGGGAGCTCGAGCGGGCGATCCTGCGTCAGGATCCAGAGCTCTCGGAGCACCGCGTGCTCGAAGACGTGCTCCGCTCGATCGTGGCGGTGCCGGAGAGCACGATAGGCCTCGGCCTGCTGCTCCCGCTCGCCGAGGCGCTCGCCGGCGGCCCCGCCCGAAGGGAGCTCGTGCTGGGCCGGATCGTCTCGGCCGACCAGCTGGCCGCGGCGACTGCCGAGCTCGACGCAGCACGCCGCGACCTCGTCGCGCGGGGCGCGACGGTGCGAGTCGCGGCGTTCTCCTCGTCGTCTCCCGCGGACGATGTGGTGCGTCTCGGCGCGAAACAGGACGCCGACCTGCTCCTGCTGTCGTCGCGCGGCGATCCGCTCGACGGGCTGTTCGCCCCGGTCTTCGAGCACGCGACGTCTGATCTCGCGGCGCTCGTCGAGTCCGGAGGCACGCTCGCGGCAGGACCGATCGTCGTTCCCTTCGGCGCATTCGAGCACGACTGGGCCGCGCTCGAGCTCGGGGCCTGGGCGGCGGCGGCTCTCGAGCGCCCGCTCCGGCTGATCGGGGCGGCGGACGAGGCGCCGGGCGGCCGCGATGCGAGCCGAATGCTCGCGGACGCGTCTCTGATCGTCCAGCACACCGCGGGCGTGCTCGCTGAGCCGTTGCTCGGGCAGCCCGGTCGTGAGGGCGTCGCAGCGCTCGCGGAGGGCGCCGGTCTCCTCGTCCTCGGGCTCTCCGACCGTTGGCGAACCGAGGGGCTGGGAGACATGCGCAGGGCGCTGATCTCGTCGCCTCCTGCGCCGACCGTGCTCGTGCGAGGAGGGCTGCGCCCGAGCGGCATCGCGCCGCAAGCGACGCTGACTCGCTTCACATGGTCGATCGAACGATCGAGAGTCTGACGTCGGTGCCCGATGTCGGAACGCAATTCGCCGGCTACAGGATCGAAGGCGTCGTCGGCAGGGGCGGGATGGGAGTCGTCTACCGCGCCACCGAGCTCGCCCTCGACCGCCCCGTCGCGCTGAAGCTGATCGCTCCCGAGCTCGCGGGAGACGACACGTTCCGGGAACGCTTCCTGCGCGAGTCGAGGCTCGCGGCCTCGATCGACCACGCGGGCATCCTCCCCGTCTATGCCGCGGGCGAGGCGGACGGCGAGCTGTATCTCGCCACCAGGTTCGTGGACGGAACCGACCTCCGCGCGCTCCTCGAGGACGGCCCGCTGGCTCCCGGACGCGCACTCGGGCTCGTCGGCAGCGTCGCGGACGCCCTCGACGCTGCGCACGCACGCGGGCTCGTCCACGGCGACGTCAAGCCGGGCAACGTACTCGTCGACGCAGCCGACCACTGCTACCTCTGCGACTTCGGCCTGACGACGCAGCTGGCCGACGGCGGCACGACTGCGTCCGGGCGATTGGCGGGCTCGCTCGACTACCTCGCTCCGGAGCAGATCCGCCACGGCGACGTGGACGACCGAGCCGACCAGTACGCGCTCGCCTGCGTCCTGTACGAGCTCCTCTCGGGCGCTGCGCCCTTCCGGCGGGAAACAGAGGCGCAGACGCTCTGGGCGCACATGCAGGAGGAGCCGGCGCCGCTGCTCGCGTACGACGAGCTCGACCCGGTTCTCGCGCGGGCGCTCTCGAAGGAGCCCGAGGACCGGTACGAGAACTGCAACGCGTTCGTAGACGATGCGCGAGCCGCAGTCGGGCTCGGGCCGTCCCCGATTGCCGTCAGGCGCTGGCGGCGACGTGTCGGCGGACGCTTGCTGGCGGTCGGCGCGGCACTCCTTGCGGTCGCCGTGATCGCTGGCGTCCTCGCGCTGACACTCCGCCCGGAGACCCCGCTCGAGGCGACTCCGAACTCCGTCGGGGCCGTCGATCCGGACTCGCTCGAGCTCACGTCCGTGACGCCCGTCGGCAACACGCCCACAGACGTTGCTGCCTCGGAGGACTGGGCGTGGGTGATCAACTCGAACGACGGCGCCGGAACGATCTCGCGTATCGACACCGAGACGCGGCAGCGCGTGTCGACGTTCTCGGTCGGCGGGACGCCCCGGAACATCCTCGCCGCATTCGGCTCGCTCTGGGTCGGCACGACCGAGGGACAGGTCTACCGCGTCGAGCCGAGCACGGATCTCGTCGAGACGAGCTGGACGCTCCCGAACGCCGGCGAGCGGACGGCGTTCGAGTTCGACCAGGGCGCCGGCTGGCTCACCGCGGGACCGAACGTCGTCTGGGCGGGGAGCTCCCGGGCGATCTCGCGCATCGATCCGTCGACCTCGCAGCTACAGCCGTACGAGAGCACGGCCTGGGGGCCGATGGACTACGGGTTCGGCTCGCTCTGGGTCCTCGGCCGCGAGCTCGAACGGCTGTCGGCCGCGACGCTGCGCCCGATTGCAACGATCGGCGTCGGCGGCGGTTACGTGGACATCGCCACCGGCTTCGGCTCGCTCTGGGTAGCGGACGACGAAGGAGGAGCGGTGCTGCGCATGGACCCCCGACACGGGGCGATCGTCAACACGTACGGCCTCGGCGGGAGCCCATTGGGCGTGGCCGTGGGTACCGACGCCGTCTGGGCGGCGAGCGACGACGGAACCGTCGCCCGGATCGATCCCGCGACCGGCGATGTCGGAGTCGCCCGCGTCGGCGGAGCACCTCGCGTCGTCGACGTCGGGGCGGACGACGTCTGGGTCTCGGTCGACTAGAGCTTCTAACGTAATGAGCGCCCGACATGGCCGTTCATTGCGTTAGGAGCTCCGAGTTGACCGGAGCTCGTCGAAGAAAGATCATGCCCGCCGTGAACGGGGCGACTGCGGCGCTCGTGGTTCTTCTGGCAGGGCTCGCCGCGGGCTGCGCCGGAGGTGACGACGGCATCGAGCCCGTGGCGACGAGCTCGTGCAGCTCGCTCCTGTACGAGGGTGAGGGCGAGCCCGACGTCATCGTCGTCTCCGACCTGCCACGCCGCGGCGTCGGCGCCGAGACGACGAAGGTCATGGTCGACGCGATCGAGTTCGTCCTCAGGAAGCGCGACTTCCGCGCAGGCGAGCTCCGGGTCGGCTACCAGTCCTGCAACGACACAGTGGGCGACGAGCCGTACGACGCATCGCTTTGCCGGCGAAACGCGAGGACGTACGTGACCACCGACGACGTCGTCGGCATCATCGGACCATGGAACTCAGGATGTGCCAGCGAGCAGATCCCGATCGTCAGCCGCCGGGAGGCAGGTCCGCTCGCGATGGTCAGCCCCTCGAACACCTACCACGCGCTCACGCGTACGGCCTCGTCCCGGTCGCTGTACCCGGATGGCATACGCAGCTACGCACGCGTCGTCACGCACGATCTCGCGCAGGGCACGGCTGCCGCGCACCTGGCGAATCGCCTGGGTGCGCGCCGTGCAGTCGTCGTCCATCAGGACCTGCGCGACGTGTACCTCAGTGCCCTCACCACCTCGTTCCTCGCCGCGGCCCGAGCACTGGCGCTCGACCCGGTCGCGTTCGAGTGGCCCTTGCAGGAGCGCTACACCAAGCTTGCGGAGTCCGTCGCCACGACGAGGCCCGATGTCGTCTACCTGGCGGGACTGACCCACGTCAACGCGAACACGCTCGTCGAAGATCTCCGGGCGGCGCTACCACGAGGCGTCGAGCTCATCGCACCCGACTCCTTCGCAGCTACCGCCATCGCACAAGAGCTGGGAGCGGCGGGTGAGGGGATGCTCGTGACCGCGCCGGGCATTCCCGAGGACGTGCTGCCGCCCACGGGAAAGCGCTTCCTGCGCGAGCTCGGCAGCTCCACGTCCGTCCACCCGGGTCAGCTGGGAGCAGCGGAGGCGGCCCAGGCGACGGAGGTCATCCTCGACGCGATCGCGCGCTCGGACGGGACGCGTGCGTCGGTCGTCGACGAGCTCTTCGCGACGAAGGTCGAGAATGGCATCCTCGGCTCCTTTTCGTTCGACCGTTTCGGGGACATCGTCCCGGCTCCGATTGGCGTCTACCGCTTCGAGAACGGCAGGATCGTCGCTCACGATGTCGTCCGCACCCCAGGCGGTATCGGTTCGTGACGGCCTTGCGCTGCGTGGCCGCATTGGCCGCTGTCTGCGTGGCCGGCCTCGCGGGCGCGTGCGCCGGAGGCGATGACGGCGCCGAGGCCGTCGCGATCAGCTCGTGTGGCGGGCTCGTGTACGACGGAGAGGGTGAGCCGGACGTCATCGTCGTAGCCGACAACCCACGCCGTGGGGAACACGCGGCGGCGACCGAGGAGGTCGTCGACGCGATCGAGGTCGTCCTCCGCCAGCGCGACTTCCGAGCCGGCGAGTTTCGAGTCGGCTTCCAGTCGTGCGACTACACCGTCGGGGGGGACCTCGACGCGGGACAGTGCAAGCGCAACGCACAGGCGTTCGTCGAGACGAGCGACGTCGTCGGTGTCATCGGGCCGTACAACTCGGGCTGTGCCGAGCTACAGATCCCGATCGTGAGTCGCTCGGCGGCCGGGCCGCTGGCCATGGTCAGCCCGTCGAACACCGACGAAGGGCTCACCCGCGGCCCACGCGCGCTCCCGCTCTATCCCGACGGCGTCCGGAGCTACGCGCGGGTCGTCACCCACGACCAGGCGCAAGGGGTCGCGGCCGCACATCTGGCGAGACGCTCAGGTGCACGGAGAGCGGCTGTCGTCGCCCAGAGGGGTGTCGACGACCCGTACGTGGGGCAGCTGACCGAGGCGTTCGGAGCAGCCGCTCGAGCGCTCGGGATCGACGTGAAGACGTACGACTGGCTGTATCGGGAGAGCTACACCGATCTCGCGACGTCGATCGGCGCTGCGCGTCCGGACGCCATCTACCTCGTGGGACTGTCCGAGCAGAATGCGAAGACGCTCATCGAGGATCTCAGGGCCGAGCTCGGGCAGGTACCGATCATCACTCCCGACTCGTTCGCCGCGGAAGACATCGCGGAGGAGCTCGGGCCGATCGGAGACGGACTGCTCACGACCGTGCCCGGGATCCCGCACTCTGCGCTGCCGCCCGCAGGGAAGAAGTTCCTCCGCGAGTTCGGAGGTACGCCAGCTCCACCAGGGCAGCAGGGAGCACCCGAAGCTGCTCAGGCGACGGAAGTGCTCCTCGATGCGATCGCACGGTCCGACGGAACGCGTGCGTCGGTCGTCGAGGAGCTCTTCGCGACCAAGGTCGAGAACGGGATCCTCGGCTCGTTCACGTTCGACCGGCTCGGCGACATCAATCCTGCACCAGTCGGCGTGTACCGCTACGAGGACGGGAAAATCGTCGTCGATGGCGTCGTTCGTGCGCCGCTCGAACCGTAGGAGGCTAGGCCGTCGCGTCCAGGCCGCGGAGCTCCTGGAGCTTCTCCATGAGCCCCGGCGGCATCCGCTCGATCGCGCTCGTCTTCACGTAGCGCCGGAGCGCCTCCTCGAACCGGTAGCGCCGGCGGCAGTACTCGCACCCGCCGAGATGCGACTCCGCCTCTTTCCACTCGAGTTCCGTGAGCGTTCGGTCGAGAAAGTCCTGCATGAGCTCCTCGCAACGATCGCACGGATCTCTGTCGATCACGCCATCGTCTCCTCGGCCATCTTCTGTTTCAACGCACGGCGGCCTCGGTGCAATCGTGACATGACCGTGCCGATCGGGATGTCGAGGATCTGGGCGGCGTCGGCGTAGCTGAAGTCCCCGATGTCCACGAGCACGACGACCTCCCGGAACTGCGGAGGGATGCCGGACAGCGCGTCCACGACCGTATCTTGCGACAACCGCTCGACGACCTGCTCCTGCTCGAGCACTTCCTCGCCGCCGGCGGAAGCGAGCTTGTTCGCGAGGTAGTAGTCGCTCTCCTCGAGCGGCTGGAGGTCCGGCGTGCGCTGGATTCGCCGCCCGCGGTCGAGGTTGAGGTTCGTGAGGATGCGCAGGAGCCACGCGCGCATGTTCGTGCCGGGCGTGAAGGACTGCCAGCTCCGGAATGCTCTTGCGTACGTCTCCTGCACCAGGTCTTCCGCCTCCTCGCGAGATCCCACCAACCGCCTTGCCACCCGATAGACCTGGTCGGCGAGCCCGAGCGCTTCTTCCTCGAACCGAACGCGGTCACGCGCCTCGCGCGCAATCCGTCTGGCCTCGGTGGACGGCTCCGGCTCGCTCACCGAGCTACCGTATCGTTGGTTTACAGGAGGCTGCAACGAGCCAGCTCCGCGCGCTATTCCCATTCCGCCGGCAACTCGCGGAATCCAGCGGCGCCTATCGCCTCGAGAATCGCCTCGCGCGACGTGCGGTCCTCGTCCCACGAGAGCGTCACGTCACCCACGAGATTCGCGTTCGCAGACACGAGCCCGTCGTGGCCGCGGAGAGCATGCGCGAGCCTGCCGACGCAACGCTCGCACCGGATTCCGCTCACCTGCAGCGTCTCGGTGACGGTCGCCATCACGCCGATGCTAGCGCGGCGGACTCGCGCAGCCGCACCTCGCGGTCGGCGAGCCCGATGAGCAGCGGGTCGTGCGTCGCGCACACGACGGTCGAGCCGATCGAGTGCGCGAGCTCTGCGAGCAAGCGTCCGATCGCGAGCGTCGTCGCCGCGTCGAGCCTGGCGGTCGGCTCGTCCGCGAGGACGACACCGGTGCGGGCCGCGAACGCGCGAGCGAGCGCGACCCGCTCGCGCTGCCCCGCCGAGAGCACGCCCGCCTCGCGATCCGCATGCTCGGCCAAGCCGACTGCGGCAAGCGCATCGGCAGCGCGCTCCGTCGCAGCCGTGCCTTCGATGCCTCGGAGGGCGAGCGGGAGCTCGACGTTCTCCCGAGCTGTGAGGAAGTCGAGCAGCGTCGAAGCCTGCCCCACGACCGCGAGCTCGGAACTCCTGAGCCTCGCGCGCGCAGCCCGGTCGAGCGACGACACACGGGTGCCCCCGAGTACGACGTCGCCCTCGTCCGGGAGGTCGAGACCCGCGAGCAGCGCCAGCAACGTCGACTTCCCCGACCCCGAAGGCCCGGTGACGACGGTCAACTCGCCCGGGCCGAACCGCGCGTCCACGTGGTCGAGGGCCGTCTCGGTCCCGTAGCGACGCGAGACGCCGCGGGCCTCGAGCACCTGGCCGTGTGTTCCCGCGAGCGCGGGGGCGGGCTGAGGCGCGTCGCCGCCCGTCGCCGTCGCGGCCCGTAGCTCGACGGCACCGTCGTTCGACGCGAGCAGCGCGCGCTCCCCGATCCCCGCCGCGCGAAGCATCTCCTCGGGCACGCGCAGCCACCCGCCCGTGCCGACGACGACCGTCTCGGCCATGCCATGACTGCGTTCCTCGCTTACGCGACCGTCGCGGATGTGAACGACCCGGTCGGCGATCTCGGTGGTCGCGGGATCGTGGCTCACGATCACGGCGGTCGACTCCTGCTCGACGACGAGCTCTCGCAAGAGCGCGTGCACGTCCTGGGCGGTGGCGGCGTCGAGCTCGCCCGTCGGCTCGTCTGCGATGAGCAGCCGCGGGCGATGGACAAGCGCCGCGCAGAGCGCGATCCGCTGCTGCTCGCCGCCCGATAGCTCACCCGGCCGCGCCGCTGCGCGGTCGAGCAGCCCGACGCGCTCGAGCAGCTCACGCGCCCGCGCGCGGCGCTCGCGATCCCCGACCGCCGAGAGCCCGAGCGGAACACCGACGAGCTCCTCGGCCGTCAGCTCGCCCGCGAGCGCCTTCCAGTAATGCTGATCGGCGTAGCCCAGAACCTCGCCGCGATGGCGCGAGAGCTGTGCGGACGATGCTCGTCCGAGATCGAGGCCGGAGACGATCACGGAGCCTGCCGACGGCCGCTCGAGCCCTGCGAGCACGCGCATGAGCGTCGTCTTGCCGGAGCCGCTCGGGCCGAGCACGACGCAGACCTCCCGCTCGCCCACGGAGAGCGTCAGGCCACGCAGTGCCGCGACGCCGCCGGCCGGCGACGGGTACACCGCGTACAGGTCGCTCGCGTCGACGATCCTGGTCACGCCTAGAACCTCTCCCTGCTCGGTCCGCGCGGCTCGGCGAAGGCTTGGCGCGTCGCGAAGCCGACGAGGACGACTGCGAGGAGCGCGTACGCGACGACACCGGCGAGCACGACGCCGGGGTCTACGGTCGAAGCGAGAGGCGGCTCCGCGAAGCCGGCGCGTGCGGTGACGGAGACGAGCCTCGTCACGAGCGCGACGAGCAGGACGCCGGTGGCGGCGCCGGCGACGAGCCCGACGACGGCAAGTGCGAGCGCACGAGAGCGAATCACACGCCGGAGAAGGGACGGTGCCGCGCCCTGCGCCTCGAGCTCGTAGAGCTCGCTGCGATCGTCTCGGAGGTCGGCCAGCACGGCGAGCGTCAGGCCGACGGCTGCGAGCACGAGGGCCAGGAGCGCCGCGGCTCCGAGGGCGATCAGGGTTCCGTGCGCGAGGGGGTCGCGACTGGACTCGCGCTCGAGCTCCGACCGACTCGTCACCGCGAGGACGTGGAACGGCCGTCGAGCCAGCTGCTCCACGACCTGCTGCTCGCGGTCGTCGGTGCTGTCGATCCACACCTCGTTCTCGCGGGCCGAGCCGGGCGCCGCCGCGTTGAGCGCGGTCCGGAGCGCGACCCGGTCGCCGACCACGACGTCGTCCGCGGTTCCCGGGAACCGCTCGACGACCCCCGCCACGCGGACGGTGGCCACCGCGCCGCCGACGCGCAGGGGGAGCACGCCTCCGACCCCTCCGGCCAGCTCGGCGAGACGCGGGCTCACGAGGACCCGCGGCGGCTCGGTGTCAGTGGGCTGACGAGCGCGAAGGCGCGCGACTCGCTGAGGCGTGAGCACGAAGCGCAGCTCGACGCCGGACGAGGACGGCAGCAGCGTCACGCCGTCGAAGCCGGACCAGCCGCGAAGCTGGCGTCCCAGTGGGCCCGAGACGAGCACCGCTCCCGTGAACGCGATCCCCGCGTCGGCGCCGCCTTCGATCAGCCGGGGCGGCGGCCGTACCTCCAGCGAGACGAGCCGCGACCCGCGCGGTGCGCGTCCCACGAGGCCCGTCGGGCGACGGGAGTCGGCCGCACCCAGCTCGACGCGCTCGAACGCACCTCGCGGTGTCTCGACGATCGCGACGAAGGACACACGGCCCGGCCCGACCCTGGCCTCGATCGCGCCCTGTGGCAGCGGGATGCCTGCGAGCCGTGCGGCGCGTCCCGGGTCGACGAGCTCGGCGACCTCGTCCCGCCCGGCTCCGCCGGCCCAGGACGGCCGCCACACGCCGACGCGCTCGAAGGCACCGCGGTCGAGGCCGAGGACGGTGACTCCCGTCACCTGCTCGGCGCGACCTGCGCCCCCGGTGACGCGGAGTACCGGATACGCATCGCCACCCTCTCCCGCCACGGCCCGGTATCGCCCGAGAGGTGCGGCGTCGAAGACCCGCACGAGGGACGAGAGGTCCTCGCGAACGGCGACGTCGAGCGGAACCTGGAACGCGGCCTGCTCGCGCTCGCCGCGTGCGAGCGTGGCGCGGTACCCCTCTGCGAGGAGAGCCAGCCCGAACGCGATCGTGAGGAACGCCACCGTGACGACTGTCATCCCGGGGCCACGACCGAGGTCGAGCGCAGCCAGGCGGAGTGGAAGAGGCGCTCGTCCTCGGTCCGCCACCAGGCGCGCCAGCCAGGGGACGACCTGGGCGACGACGATCGCGGCGACCAGTACGACGAGCCCGGGAAGCAGGAGGAGCAGCACGGCCGGTCCCTCGTCGCCGGCAAGACGATTCTCGTCCAGCGCGCCGCCGAGGAGCGCGACGCCGATGGCGATCAACGCAACGACGCCGACGACCTCCGGGACGCCGAGGCGACCGCGCTCGCGCGACCGCAGGGACACGGCCGCGACGATGAGCGCGGTCGTCACGACGACGAGCCCGGCCGCAAGCGCGAGGCCGCGCGGCGACAGGGTGCTGCGGAGAAGAACCGGGGCGGCCGGCGCGTCGGCGATCCTGGCAGCGACCGCTCCCACCGCGGTGCCCGCCGCCCAGCCGACCAGCACGCCGCCGACCGCGGCGATCCCCGCCTCGACGCAGGTCAGGAGCGCGAGCTGCCAACGCCTCGCGCCGGACCAGGTGAGGCGCGTGCGTGCCGAGGCGAGGTCTCGCCGCATGCCGCGTGCGGCCAGAAGCGCGAAGGCGAGCAGGAGGGCCGCCGCCTCGCCGCCCACGAGCAGCAGACGCCGCGAGCTGACGGTCGCTCGGCGCTCGGCGCTGCGCAGCTCCTCCTCGGGAACGGCGACGGAGAACGAGCTCGAGCGCGCGACGAGAGCGGCACGGGCTCGCTCGACGCGCCGGATCAGATCGTCCACCTGCCAGAGTCGCGGGCTTCCCGCGGCGAGCGGCCAGACCCACGCGTAGCTTCTGTAGGTGCGCGCGATCGCGGGCGACGACGCGAGCCCGGCGACGCCCTCCGCGACGACGAGCGGCGCGGGCGCCGGCCGGTGATACCGACCGGACTCGCGTAGCGCCGGCGCGAGCTCGGCGTCCGCGGTGGCGTTGTCGGTCGGCTCGAGGAAGTCGCCGAAGAGCTGACGGGAGCGGAGCGTCGCCGTCCCGACCTCGACCAGCCGCAAGCCCGGCGCATCGGGGAGCGAGCCCTGGCCGCGCAGACGCAGGACCTCGCAGCGCACGGCCGTGCAGCGTCGCGGGAGCCTGCCGGAGCGAAGCGCGACGTGCGGCGCGAGCCCGTCGACCGCCGCCAGACCGACGAATCGTCCGGCAACCGTGCTCTCGCGCACAAGGACGAGCGGAGTCGGATCTCCGAGCGGCAGGCCGGAGAGCGCGCTACGAACGCCCCGATCGAGGAGGCCGTGCGCCTCGTCGCCTCCGGCCGGGACGCCGAACCAGACGGCTCGAACCGCGCGCGAGGAGGCGGGGATCCGCTCGACCGCCTGCGCCGTGGCGCGGTCGGCAGCGATCGTGACCCCGGCGAGCACCCCCGCGAGCACGGCCGCTGCGGCGGCCAGACCGAGCGCGGCCACGAGCGCACCGCTTCCCCGGCGACGGACGCGGCGCCACGCGAGCCACACGACGTAGCGAGCGGACCTCATCCGCGCGTGCTCCGCCGCCGACGGTACGCAGTCGTCTTGACCCGGTTACCGCAGATCGACATCGAGCACCAGCTCGACGAGCAGTTGCGCGACGAGTCGAAGAACAGCCAGCCGCAGCCCTCCTTCCGGCACGCCTTCATGCGCCGCCAGGATCCACTCGCCTGCGACTCGACGACCACGGCGACGATCGCCCCGAGTGCACGGAAAGGGCTCTCGCCGGCAGGGGTGAGCAGGATTCTCCCGTCCGAGGCCAGCTCTGCACGAAGCGCGACGTCTGCGAGGGCCGAGTCGAAGCCCGCCCGGACGGATTCGTCGGGAGACGCGCCGCTCGTGTTCAGCAGCGCGAGCGTGCGGAGCACGCCGCGAAGCTCGCGCACCGCGACGAAGACGTCCGCGCCCGCCCGCTCGTGCGCGTCCAGCAACCCGCGGCTGCGGAGCCATGCGTCGAGCTGAGCCGGCGTCGCGAGGTCGTCGTGCGCGAAGTCCGGAATCTCCGTGTTGACGAAGTCCTGGACGAGGTCGAGCGGTGGCGGCGCTGGCACGCGCCCGCCTGGCTGGAAGCCTTCGAGGTCCACCGCTCCAACGTATCGCCGTCGGTCTCGCTGCGCAACACCGGCTAACTTGGTTAGCCGGTGTCTAGAGCACCTGTGTCCCTATGTCTCAGGTGCTCGCACGCCGCTTCACGCCGTGCACCGGCCGCCCCGCCGCCTCCCAGGCGTAGTACGACGCGCTCGGCCCGAACGCGGCCTCGTACGCCACCACCCGCGGGTTTCGGCCGACCTCCTTCGCGCGCTGAGCGTGCCAGAGGAGGTTCGGATCGTCGCGCTCCTCCCAGACGAGAACGAGGTGCGCCGCGGTCATGAACACGGCGACGAAGGGGCAGCCCTCGGCGGGGCAGGGAAACGGGTTCGTCTGGACGCAGAACCAGCCGTCGTGGTCGCCGTCGTCCTCGCGCCACAGCTCCTCGTCGACGTCCTCGACGAGGTCGTCGGAGATCGTTCCCAGCAGCCGGGGCTCGGGCTCCACGTCGGCAACAATAGCCACGTGTCGGAACGGGCCCCGCGCGACGCCGCGCTCGTGCTCTCGGGTGGCGGCATCAACGGGGTGCTGCTCGAGCTGGGCTTCCTCAAGCGGCTACGCGAGACGCCGCTCTGGGAGCGGGTCGGCTGGATCTACGGAACCTCGGCGGGTGCTCTCTCGGGGACGATGGCCGCGCTCGACCGGCTGGACGACCTCGAGACCTTTCTGCTTTCGCTGAGCTCCATGACGTGTTCCGGCCGCGGCGCATGTGGCAGCTGCCCCTGGGCGGGCTACGCGACTACGCGCTCCCGGAGACCATCGCGGAGCGGCTCGAGCGCTTCCGGGCGGTCCCGCCTGTCCGCGGCATCCTCGCCCTCGATCCCACGTACCGCGGCGACTGGAACGAGGCGACCAAGATCGCGCTGATCGAGCGCGGTTACCGACTCACCGACGACGCACTGGCGGAGAGCCCTCGGTTCCTGGAGAAGGACGGCAGAGGGCCCGGGCAGGCATGAACGGGCCCCGCCACCGTCTTCGTTTCAGGCCTCGGCGAGCCGGGGCCCGTGCGGCTAGCCCTGGGGGGAAGCGGGCCGCCGCCCGAGCGTGACTGTCACGCTCGTTCTTTCTCCGTCGCGATAGATCTGGAGCTTGATCTTCTCGCCGGGCATGTGCGCCGCGATCGCGTCGCGGAGCTCCTCGATTGAGGAAACCTTGTTGCCGTCGGCCGCGACGATGATGTCGCCGCCGAGGATGTACGTCTGGCCGGAGACGACGACCTCCGTCTCGCCCGCGTCGAGTCCGGCACGGTCAGCGCCACTGCCCTTCGACACGGACTCCACCACGACACCCTGGTCGACGGGTAGCCGGTATTGCTCGGCGAGCTGCGACGTGATCGGACGGCCGGTGATCCCGAGATGGGGATGCTCGACACGGCCGCGGCGCAGGATCTGCGCGACGACGTTCTTGACGGTATTCGCGGGTACCGCGAAGCCGATCCCCACGTTGCCGGTGTCGACGCCGCCGGTCTCGATCTGCGTGTTCACGCCGATCACCTCAGCGCGATCATTGATCAGCGGGCCGCCCGAGTTCCCCTTGTTGATCGGCGCATCGGTCTGGATGACGTGGTCGATCGAGAATCGCGGATCGGGCGACGCGATCAGGCGCTGAACGGCGCTGACGATGCCCGCGGTGGCGGTCCGATCGAGGCCGAACGGGTTGCCGATGGCGACGACCGGGTCTCCGACCTCGACGCGATCGGAGTTTCCGAGCGGGAGCGGCGTCAGCGCGCTCGTCTCGACGTTCACGCGCAGCACCGCGAGGTCGGTGGACGGATCGGACCCGACGATCCTCGCTTCGACGGTGTCGCGATTCGAGAAGCCGACCCGGATCTCGTCGGCGCCTTCGACGACGTGGAAGTTCGTGACGATGTGGCCGTTCTTGTCGACGACGAAGCCCGACCCGAGGGCCCGCTGGTCGCCGGAAACGTTCGACGCTCCGGACTGCGAGTTGATCTGCACGACCCCGGAGGCGGCACGCTCGTAGATGTCGTTGATGCTCATCGCGCCCGTCGCAGGCGGCGCGGACTGCGTCCGTGTCGGCTCCAGCGCCTCCGTCACGACGGTCGTCGTGTCGCCGTCGAAGCCGCCGAGAAGAGCGACCGCGCCGACAGCAATTGCGCCACCCAGGACAGCTGTCGCGAGCAGCGCTCCAAACGTGCGAAGCGGGGAAGACATGCGCCGTTCGTTATAGCCCCGTGAGGGTGTACGGCGGGTTAGCGGCAGTTAAAGCCGGGTTGCGAGCCCGTCAGCCCGCGAAGATGCCAGTCACGTACATCGCCGCAATGCCTGCGAGGAAGCCGCCGATCACGTACCCGGAGCGGAGCCCGCCCGGCGCCTGGCGCGCAACGTACCTCCCCACCTCGACGACCACCTGGAACGCGGCCCCCGCCGCGATCGCGAAGAAGAGCGCCCCGAGCACGTCGCTCGTCGTGTAGCCGCCGATCCAGGCTCCGAGGATCGTCGGCGCGCCGGCGATGAGCGCGAGCCCCACCAACGCCAGGAGCGTGGACCGCGTCTTCGCGAGCGGCGCGGCGATCCCGAGCCCCTCCGTGACGTTGTGGATCATGAAGCCGACGATCAGGAACGTTCCGAGCTGCAGCTCGCCGATGGCGAACGACGTCCCGATGGCCAGGCCCTCGCCCAGGTTGTGGACCCCGATCCCGATCGCGACGAGGAGGGCGAGGGCAAAGCCCGTGGCACCGGAGCCGCTGCCCAGCCTGCCCGCGAGCGCGGTCATGCCGAGGAAGCTCAACGCGACGCCGAGCAGGACGAGGCCCGCGCCGCCGAGCGCCGCCGGCAGGAGAGCCTGGAGCTCGAAGGCCTCGGACAGCGCCTCCACGCCGAGAAACGCGAGCAGCCCGGCTGTGAACGCCATGAACGCGGCCAGCCAGGCGGCGCTCGCCTGACGCAGCGCGGGCAGCCAGAGGAGCCCGAGCGCGACCGGCACGACGCCGACGAGCAGGCCGATGAGCGCGTAGCCGAAGAAGCTGTCCAGCGACGTCCCCGGCGTCTCGACGGCGGCGGGGATCTCCTCGACCGTCTGAACTCCGCTCGAGCTCGTCACGCCGACCGAGATCGGGTCGTCCTCGACCCAGTCGTACGGGACGACGATCGTGCTCGACCGCAGCCGACCGAGAGTCGTCGGCCCGTCGACGGTGAACGGGACGATCGCGTCGTCCACGTTGACGTTCGCGATCGTGAGGTCGTCGGGCTGCGGGTTCCGGACGAGAATCCGTATCTCGCCCGGATCGAACTCGACGCGGCGGATGTCGAACTCGTCGGCCGGCGGAGGGTTGCGCCCGATGAGGTCCGCGAAGCGGTCGCCGCTCATCGAGACGGCGGCGACGGCGATCGTCAGCAGGAGGACGGGGACGAGCGCCCACAGCCGCCAGCCGAAGCGCGCGCGAACGGAGGCGGACCCCGCTTCCACTAGTGAGCGACCACTTAGTCGACGACCTCGAAGAAGCCCATCCAGCCGAGCTCGGCGAACTCGGACTGGTGCGCGTGGAACATGAACCGCCCGGTGTTCGCGAACTGGATCTCGATCACGCCGCGCTGGCCCTGGCACTGCATCACCGTGTCCGTGTACTCCCAGTTGTCGCCCGTCCCGGTCGGCTGATAGCGGAAGAAATCACCGTGAAGGTGGAAGGAGTTGACGAGGTCGAACTCGGTCAGGTTCGCGAGGTAGAGGCGGACGAGCTGCGAGCGCTTGACCCGGATCGGATAGCGGGCGTAGTAGAACGAGCGACCGTTGACGGTGTAGAAGTTGTTCTCGCCGTCGCCGTCCGTGTCGAAGCCGTTCATGACCATGACGAGCTCCTGCGCGGGCGGCCGGGGCTCTTTCGGGTCGATGATGAACGCGCCGTGGAGGCCCTTGTGGATGTGCTTCTTCAGCGGCGTCGCGTGGCAGTGGTAGAGGTGGAAGCCCGCCGGCCTCGCCTCGAACTCGTACGTGAAGTTGCCGCCCGGCTCGACGACCTCGAAGACGCCGTCCATGTTCGACGGGTGGATCCCGTGGAAGTGGATCGTGTGCGGGTGCGACCCCTCGTTTCGGAAGCGAACCCGGAGCGTGTCGCCTTCGGTCGCCCGTACGACCGGCCCCGGCGCGGTCCCGTTGTACGTCCACGCCGGGAAGAAGATGCCCGGCGCGACCTCGAGGTCGTTGTCCACGGCGATCAGCGTGTGCTCGCTGACGCGGCCCCGCCGGAAGGGCTTCGCCGGGGCCGGATAGAGCAACGCGTCGAGGTCGTTCGGGCCGCCGACCGCGGGAGCGCTCTCGCCGATCATGGCCGCGTGACCGATCGGCGTGCCGCGGCCGCCGACGATGTGCGCAGCTTCGTCGCCCGGCTCTATGTGACTCACGTGCGCTCGACCTGCAGCCTCGGCCTGCCCGTCCAGCGCAAGCTTGGCCACGAGCGGCGCGGCCGCGACGGGCGCGGCCGCGGCGAGAAGCTTACGGCGGGTGAGTCTGGTTTTAGACATGACTAATTCCGATGCGCAGTGTACCCTCATAACCTCATGTCGACAACCGACGACTTCACCGTCGCCGTCCAGGACTATCTGAAGGCGATCTACGCGCTCGAGTCCGCGGGCGAGCGGGTCACGACCTCGGCCCTCGCCACCCGCATGGGCGTGAGTGCTCCGTCTGCTACTGCGATGGCAAAGCGGCTCGCAGAGCTCGGGCTCGTCGAGCGCGCGCCGTATCGCGGCGTGGCGCTCACCGCAGTGGGCCGCCGGGGGGCACTCGAGGTC
Source organism: uncultured Actinomycetes bacterium (assembly GCA_963848405.1). Classification (GTDB taxonomy): domain Bacteria; phylum Actinomycetota; class Thermoleophilia; order Gaiellales; family Gaiellaceae; genus GMQP-bins7. The sequence goes on from CAWKDP010000033.1 coordinate 52,019, forward strand.
ACGCGGCACCACCGGCTGCTCGAGCGCTACCTCGCCGACCGGCTCGGCGTGTCGCTGCACGAGGTGCACGCCGAGGCCGAGCGGCTCGAGCACGCGCTGTCGGAGGAGCTCGAAGCGAAGATCGACGCCGAGCTCGGCTATCCGACGCACGACCCACACGGTGATCCGATCCCCGACCGCGATCTTCGAGTGGACAGCGCGCGAAGCCGCACGCTCGTCGACCTCGAGCCCGGAGAGCGCGCTCAGGTCTCACGCGTGCCTGACGGGGACTCCGAGCTGCTCCGCTATCTCACCGAGCTGGGCATCGTCCCGGGCTCCGCGGTCGAGATCGTCGCACAGGCGCCGTTCTCAGGCCCCGTCACGCTCCGGACCGGGACCGGCGAGCACGCGATCTCGCGCGAGCTCGCCGACCGCATCGCCGCGGACGGCTGACGAAATCCGGGGGTCAGGCTTCAGCCTGACCCCGTCCGTGAAATCGCCGCGTCGCCGGGCGAAACCCAACACCGAGGTCAGGCTGAAGCCTGACCCCAACCCTGGCGGAATGGGACCCCTCTCGCGGCTACTCGATCGCGAGCGCGACGACCCTGACCTCCTGGTCACGCTGGGCGCCGAGCGCGTCGTCGAGCTTCTGAGCGAGACCGCCCGATTCGAGCAGCTCCTCCGTGATGTCCGCGCCGCCGATGAGCTCGCCCTTGACGAAGACCTGCGGGATCGTCGGCCAGCCCGAAAGCGCAGAAAGCTCCTGGCGGATCCGCGGGTCGGGGAGGATGTCCACCGTCGTGACCGGCGCGCCGACCGCGTGCAGCGCGTTCAGCGCTCGGTACGAGTTGCCGCACATGACCATCTCCGGCGTGCCCTTCATGAAGAGGGCGACCGGCTCGTCCTTGATCACAGACTCGATCTGCTCCCGCAGGCTCTTCATGCCGTTCCTTTCGTCTTGATCCGAAGCTCGTGAATCGAGCCGTCTCCGAGGGGTGCGGCCAGGGCCGCATTCACGCGTCGATGCTGGTCGATCAGCGAGAGGCCGTCGAAGTCCGAGCTCTCCACGATCACCTGGAAGTGGTCGCCCGTCCCGGTGCGATCCTCGACCGTGAGCTCGACGGCGTCCGGGAACGCCTGCTCGAGCAACGTGCGGATCGCCTCGGCCTCCATCGCGGCCATGCTACCGCCCGCTACGCTCGACGCCGATGCGCCCGTTTCGTGCGATCGGACTCATAGCGGCCGGCTCGACGCTCGGATTCGCCGCGGCCATCGCGATGGCCAGGCGCGCGTTTCCGTCGCGAGGCGACGAGTCGAGCGACGAAGTCGCGCTCGTCGCGATCTTCGACGGGATCGAGCTCGAGAGCCGCGCCCGGGCCTTTCGCGGTGGGTCGATGGTCGCCTGGTACGGGGGCATCGCCGTCGATCTGCGCCAAGCCGAGCTCGCAACGGATGCTCGCCTCTCGGTCAGGGCGCTGCTCGGCGGGGTCGCGATCCGGGTGCCTGCGGGTTGGAAGGTCGAGTCCACTGCGACCGCGATCGGCGGCGGGGTGGAGATCGACGCGCCGCAGCCCGAGGACGAGGACGCGCCCGTGCTCGTCCTCGACGGCTTCGCGCTCCTCGGCGGCATCGCCGTCAAGGCCGGCTCGGCCGACGACGCCGACACCGCCGCGTGAACAGCCGCGTTCGCTACCTCCTCACGCTTCCAGAGCGCCTGATCCGCTTCGTGGCAGCGGCAGGAGGCGGTGCAGTCCACGAGACGGCCGAGCTCGTCCTCCCGCGACTCGTTCGCCGCTCGCGCCTGTACGAGGCAACCGCCAAGAACCTGCTCCGGATCACCGTCGAGCTCGTCGGCGGCGTGGAGCGGCCCACGGATGGGGTGTCGAGCGAGTTCGAGCCGTCGCCGCGGAAGCTCGCAGTGCGCAAGGGAGCGGGGAACGTCGTCGAGCTCGGCTCGATCCTCGCGTTCGGGCTCTCGCCCCTCTGGCTGCTCGCGGGGGCTGCCGACGTGACGCACGGCACACGCGTGTACCTGGACGCGCTCGTCGACGAGCTGAAGGAGGCCGGCGTCGTGGCACGAGACGTGGAGTTCGCGTCGGTCGACGACCTCCTGGCAGCTCTCGAGGGCGCAAGCGGGACGACCGCGCGGCTCATCGACATCCCGCCGCTCGAGATCGCGTCGCTGAAGCAGTCGCTCACGGACCTCCGCGAGGACGCCGAGAGCCTGCCGAGTCCAGCGGAGCTCTCGGCCGTCTACGACGCGCTCGTGCGAGAGGCCGAGCGGGAGCAGAAGAGCATTCTCGAGGTCTCGCTCGGAGTCGGCATCGCGTTCTTCAACTCCGCGCGGAAGGTCGGCCGCCAGCACGTGCTCGATCCGTACACGGAGGACCTCAGACCGGTCCGCGACGAGGGCTTCGGGGCGTACGCCCGCCGCGTCGGCCGCCCCTACGCGGAGGCCGTCGTCCGTCACTTCTCGCCGAGCCAGAAGACGCTGGTCGAGCGCGGCGTCGAGCGTCTGACCAACTCGAAGCTGCTTGAATCGAGGGCAATGGCCCATCCCGACAGCTTCGGAGCGCGCTCGCGGCTCGCAGTCGGCGAGCGGGACGTCGAGGTCTTCCGGCTCGACGCGCTCCAGGAGCGGTTCGACGTGCTGCGCCTGCCTTACACGCTGCGGATCCTGCTCGAGAACGTTCTCCGCAACGAGGACGGGGTAACGATCACCGCGGCGGACGTGGAGGCAGTCGCCGGCTGGGTCGCGGCGGCCGAGCCGTCGCAGGCGATCTCGTTCACCCCGGGGCGCGTCCTGCACCAGGACTTCACCGGAGTCCCCGCGATCGTCGATCTCGCGGCGATGCGGAACGCGATGAGCGACCTCGGCGGTGACCCGAGCAAGATCAACCCGCAGCTTCCGTCAGAGCTCGTCATCGACCACTCGGTGCAGGTGGACGAGTTCGCGACGCCGTTCGCGATCCAGCGCAATTCGGAGCTCGAGTTCGAGCGCAACCGCGAGCGCTACGCGTTCCTGCGCTGGGGCCAAGGGAGCTCGAGCAACGGTGGCTTCCGGAATTTCAAGGTCGTCCCGCCGGCGACCGGGATCGTCCACCAGGTCAACCTCGAGTTCCTCGCGCGGGTCGTGGACGAGCGGGACGGCATCGCGTTCCCGGACACGCTCCTCGGCACCGACTCGCACACGACGATGATCAACGGCCTCGGCGTGCTCGGCTGGGGAGTCGGCGGGATCGAGGCCGAAGCCGCAATGCTCGGCGAGGCGGTCTCCATGCTCGTCCCGCAGGTTGTCGGCTTCAAGCTCATGGGCGAGCTGCCAGAGGGCGCGACCGCGACGGATCTCGTCCTGACGGTCACGCAGATCCTGCGCGCGACCGGGGTCGTCGGGAAGTTCGTCGAGTACTTCGGCCACGGCCTCGCAGGCCTGCCGCTCGCAGATCGCGCGACGATCGGGAACATGTCCCCCGAGTACGGCGCGACGTGCGGCTTCTTCCCGGTGGACGCCGAGACGCTCCGCTATCTCAGGCTCACGGGCCGGCCCGATGAACGCATCGCGCTCGTCGAGGCGTACTGCAAGGAGAACGCGCTCTGGCACGACCCCGACGACGCGCCGACCTACACGCAGGTCGTCGAGCTCGACCTCTCGACCGTCGAGCCCTCGCTCGCCGGGCCGCGGCGGCCGCAGGACCGGGTGGCGCTGCGCGCGGCCAAGCAGGAGTTCCTCGAGGCGCTGCCGAGCTTCGGCGTCGACTACGGGAACTCACAGGACGAGGCGGCGGCGGAGTCGTTCCCGGCGAGCGACCCGATGGCGTCTGCAGCGCCCGGGCACCGTCCCGTGCAGGGCGGCGCGGTCGTGGACGTCCAGCCGGTGCCGGTCGCCGAGCATGCGGAGCGCGTCGAGGTGACGTACGCGGGTGAGACGTTCGAGCTCGAGCACGGGTCGGTCGTCATCGCCGCGATCACCTCCTGCACCAACACATCGAACCCGGCCGTGATGGTCGGCGCGGGGCTCCTGGCCAAGAGCGCGGTCGAGCGCGGGCTCACGCGCAAGCCGTGGGTGAAGTCGAGCCTCGCCCCGGGCTCGAAGGTCGTCACCCAGTACTACGACAAGGCCGAGCTCACGCCGTACCTCGAGCAGCTCGGGTTCCACACGGTCGGCTACGGCTGCACGACCTGCATCGGGAACTCGGGGCCGCTGCCCGAAGAGATCTCGCGCGCAGTCGTGGAGGCCGACCTCGTCACGTGCGCCGTCCTCTCCGGAAACCGGAACTTCGAGGCGCGCATTCACCCCGAGGTGAAGGCGAACTACCTCGCGTCGCCACCGCTCGTGGTCGCGTACGCGCTCGCGGGGAGGATGGACCTCGACCTCCTGACGGAGCCGCTCGGCGTCGGGAAGGACGGCGAGGACGTCTACCTCGCCGACATCTGGCCGTCTCCCGAGGACGTGCAGCGCACGATCGAGTCGACGATCGACGAGGAGATGTTCCGGGCGACGTACGCCGACGTCTTCACCGGCGACGACTCGTGGCGCTCGCTGCCGGTTCCCGAAGGCGAGCTCTTCGCCTGGGACGAGTCGTCTACGTACGTGCGCCGCCCGCCGTACTTCGACGGGATGCCGCCCGGGCCCGAGGTCGTCGAGGACGTCGTCGGCGCGCGCTGCCTCGTCTCCATCGGCGACTCCGTGACGACCGATCACATCTCACCCGCGGGGGCGATCAAGCTGGACTCGCCGGCCGGCCGTTATCTCGTCGAGCGCGGGGTCGAGCGGAAGGACTTCAACTCGTACGGCTCCCGTCGCGGGAACCACGAGGTCATGGTGCGGGGGACGTTCGCCAACGTCCGCCTGCGGAACCTCCTCGTGCCCGGATCCGAGGGCACGTGGACCGTGCACGCCCCCTCCGGCGAGGAGATGACGATCTTCGACGCGGCCGAGCGGTATCGCGCCGAGGGCGTCCCCCTGATCGTGCTGGCGGGGAAGGAATACGGCTCCGGCTCGTCGCGCGACTGGGCGGCGAAGGGCCCGAAGCTCCTCGGCGTCCGCGCCGTGATCGCCGAGAGCTTCGAGCGGATCCACCGCTCGAACCTGCTGATGATGGGAATCCTGCCGCTCCAGTTCCTCCCCGGCGAGAGCCGTGAGTCGCTCGGGCTGACCGGACGGGAGGCGTTCTCGATCGTCGGGGTCGAGAACGCGGAGGCGCGCGAGGTCACGGTGCGGGCGGACGAGAAGGAGTTCCGCGCGACGCTCAGGCTCGACACGCCGCGCGAGCGCGAGTACCTCAGGCACGGCGGGATCCTGCTCTACGTGCTGCGCAAGCTCCTCGCGCCGTAGGCGAGGGGCGAGGGGCGTTGGGCCGGGCATGCCCGGCCCACCCGAGGCATGCCTCGCGCCTACACCCGGAGCTCTGTCGGCAGCGGCCGGCAATGGACGACCACGAGCGTCGTCGTCGGCCGCGTGAGCGCGACGTAGAGCTCGCGGAGGCCCTGGCCCGGCGCAGCTTCCTCGACGATGAGCGCGGGCTCGACGACGATCACGTGGTCGAACTCCATGCCCTTCGACTCGCGCGGCGTGAGGACGGAGATCCGCGAGTCGTCGAACAGAGAGCCGGGCGTGGCCTCGACGTCACCGCGTAGCGACCGCGGTGCGATCACCGCGAGCAAGCCCTCCTCGCCGGCGAGCAGTGCGGCTTCCTCATATGCAGCCTCGAGCGGCTCGCCGGAGCGGACTATGCGAGGAGCGTCTGCGCCCGCGCGATAGGCCACCGGCGGCTCGACGTCCGGCGCGATGTGCTCGAGCAGAGGAAGCGCGAGCGCCATGATCTCGCGAGGGACCCGGTAGGCGTGCTTGAGCTCGCGAATCTCGCTCTCCTCGCCGCCCGGAAGTTGGCCGACGACCTCGTTCCAACTCCTGTACGGAACGGCGCCGGTCGCCTGGGCGACGTCGCCGAGGAGCGTGAATGCGCCGGCTGCCCGGCGCGCGACCATCCGCAGCTGCATCGGAGTCAGATCCTGTGCCTCGTCCACGATGACGTGCCCGTAGCGGGCGTGATCGTCGAGCAACAGCTCGCGGGCCTCGTCCAGAAGTGGAAGGTCGGCTGCGCTCCACCCGGTCCGCGCGCGCCGCAGGAGGCGCTGCTCGTCCTCGTCCAGGATCCCTGCCGCTGCTTCTGCAAGACGTTCGCGCGACGAGAGCAGTCCACGCACGACTCGCTCCGGGCTCGGGGCGGGCCACGTCGCCTCGAGAAAGCGGCTGAGAAGCCCGTCCTTCCGCAACGAGCGCTCGACCTCGTCGAACGCGCGGACGGCCAGCCCGCCGAGCCGCTCCCCGTAATCGGCGTAGAAGCGGCGCAGCACGCTCATTCGGAAGCGCTCGCGGGCAGCTGCGGAGAGCCCGCCCTCCGCGCGCGTCGCGGCGAGAAGCTCTGCTACCTCGCGCTCGCGCACGCCGACGAACATCCCGTCCATTCGGACCACGAGCTCCTCGGGCCGGCCCTGCGAGCGCAGCTCCACCGCGCGGCGCACGACCTCGGCGAGCCGTCGGTCGGCCTTCAGACGCTCGACGTGCGGCGGGTCGACGAGCGTGACCGGCGCATCCGCCACGAGCTCGGCGACGGCCAGCTGGTCGACGGCATCCTCCCCGAGCGAGGGCAGGACGTGCGAGACGTAGTCCATGAACACCGGGTTCGGGCCGACGACGAGCACCCGCCGGAGCGCCTCCCGGTGCGAGAAGAGCAGGTAGCTGGCGCGATGGAGACCGACCGCGGTCTTCCCCGTGCCCGGGCCTCCCTGGATGACGAGCGGCGGTTCCGGCTCCCGGGCGATGAGGCCGTACTGGTCGGCCTGGATCGTCGCAACGATGTCGCGCATGCGCGCGTCGCGCGTGCGCTCGAGCTCCTCCAACAGGAAGTCGTCGAGGGTGCTCGCCGCGTCGGCGAGCGAGCCGTCGAGCGCCTCGTCGCTGATGCCGGTGAGCGTCCGGCCGCGGAGCCGGAAGCGACGCCGGAGGGTGACGCCGTGCGGCTCGGCCGGCGTCGCGGTGTAGAAGGGACGCGCGGCGGGTGCCTGCCAGTTGACGACCAGCACACCGTCGTCGTCCGAGACCCAGCGGCGACCGACGTAGAGGGGGTGCTCGACGGAGTCGACGTCGATGCGCCCGAAGCACAGGATCTGCTCGGCCGCCTCGTACGAGGCGAGCCGACGGTCCACCCAGGCTTCGATTCGCCCGGCGGCGATGTCGAAGCCTTCTTCACCGACCCCGGCGGCGTCGACCGTCCGAAGGAGTGCCTGGCGCATGCGCTCGAGGCTCTCGTACGCGTGGTCGAGGTAGGCCTGTTCGGCAGGGAGGTCCGGGTGCGCCATCAGCCCTCGTGCGGCTTCCAGCCCACGAAGATCGCCCAGCCGAGAAGGTCCCGCCCGTAACGGAGGTACGACCGTTTGTAGTCCTCGTGCCGCGAGCGAATCTCGGGTGCGTCGGGATCATCAGAGTGATCCGCCAGCCAACGCTCGACAGCACTCCAGTGCAGGGTTTCGTAGCGGTCCCAGTCGTCCTCCGACGACGCGATCACCGCGACGACGGCGAGTCCGCCGCTCTCGAAGATCTCGACGGTGCCCTCGAGCGTCGTGAAGGGCTCGTCCCGGTACACGTACCCCTCCGGCACCGGCAGGCTCCGCCAGTACGGCTCGCCCACCACGACGTGCCCGCCGGACCGGACTGCGGGCTCGAGTGCGTCGAGCGTCCTGGCCAGGTCGCCCCAGACGAAGCTCGCGCCGAGGCAAAGCGCGGCGTCGTACGCGCCCGCGGGAAGCTCCTTCCGGGCCGCGTCACCGACCCGGAAAGACACGCGCTCGGAGAGCCCCGCCGCCTCGATCGGCTCCACCGCGACGGCCTGGAAGTCGGGCGAGATCTCGATCCCCTCGATCGTGCAGCCGAACACGCTCGCGAGCGCGAGCGCGGGGCCGCCACGCCCCGAGGCGATGTCGAGGAGGCGGGACTCGGGCCCGAGCCCGATCCGCTCCCCGACCTCGAGGATCTTCTCCTTCGAGATCGGGTTCTGGAGCTCGTGCCCGGACTCGGCCACGACGAAGTAGCGTGGGATCACCGGCGCATTGTTCCGAAGCGCCGCCGGCGACGCAGGACCGCTGGCGTTTCGTAGCGGCCGGGCATGCCCGGCTCTCTCCCGCCGATACCCTCGCACCCGGATGACCGACGACCGCCTGCCCGGAAGCTGGGGCATCGAGCCCGTCCCCGAGCGGCTGCGGGTGCTCGGGACGCTCGACACCGGCCTCCTCTGGGGGAATCTCGGCGTGTCGCTCCTCGTCATCGTCGCCGGCGCGGCCCTCGTCCCGGCCCTGTCGCTCCCCGCCGCACTCGTCGCGATCGCCATCGGCTGCGTCATCGGCAACCTCGCGCTCGGGACCGCCGGTGCGATCGGCGCCGACGCGCGCGTTCCCGGGATGGTGCTGCTCCGCGCGCCGCTCGGGAGACGAGGCTCGTACCTCCCCACGATCGTCAACGTGCTCCAGGGGATCGGCTGGTCGATCTTCGAGCTCCTCATCATCGCGACCGCCGCCGCGGCGCTCTCCGAGGAGCTCTTCGGCTTCCAGGCGCAGTGGCTGTGGACGCTCGTCTTCGGCGCCTTCGCGCTCGCGCTGGCGCTGCTCGGCCCGATCGGCTTCGTGCGGCGCTTCGTCCGCAAGGTCGCCGTCTGGGCGGTCCCGCTCGCGCTCGTCTACCTCACCTGGTGGGCACTCGACGGGGCCGACCTCGGCGCCCTCTGGGACCAGCCCGGCGAAGGCGGCCTCTCGGTGTGGCAGGGCGCGGACATCGTGGTCGCGATCACCGTCTCGTTCGTTCCGTACGCCGCCGACTACACGCGGTTCTCGCGCACGAGACGTGGCGCCTTCCTTGGGACCGGGCTCGGATACCTCGTCCCGGACGCCTGGCTCCTCGCGTTGGGCGTGATCCTCGTCCTCTCGCGGGACCTGAGCGACCCGGCCTTGCTCCCCGCTGCGGTCGTGGCCGGCGGCCTCGCCGCGATCCTCGCCCTGCTCGCGCTCCTCGTCACGGAAACGGACGAGGCCTTCGCGAACGTGTACTCGGCGGCAGTCTCGATTCAGAACGTCGTCCCGCGTGCGCCGCAGCCACTGCTGATCGTGCTGGTGACCGCCGCCGCGGTCGCCGGTGCGCTGGTCATCGACTTCGGCTCGTACCAGAGCTTCCTGCTCCTGCTCGGCTCGGTGTTCGTTCCGCTGTTTGCGGTGCTGCTCGCCGACTGGCTCGCCGCCGGGCGGCACTACACCGAGCAGGACCTGTTCGCGGCTCCCGCCTGGCGGCCCGGCCTCCTCGCATCCTGGGTCGTGGGCTTCGCCATCTACCAGTGGCTCTTCCCGACGGGGCCGGGCTGGTGGGTGGACGCGGTCGAGAACCTGAGCCCACCGGGCTGGGGAGTCGGCGCCACCGTGCCGAGCTTCCTCGTGTCCTTCGTGATCGCGAGCGTGGTGGCGACGCTCTCGCGACGCTCGGAGGCCGGGGCGGCCGCGGCATGACGGCGGTCGCGAGCATCGGCCACCTCGCAAGCGACATCGTGGCGGGCAGCGCGCCGCGCCCGGGCGGGGCGGTGTTCTACGCGGCCCGTGCGCTCGCGAGCATCGGCGCCGACGCGAGCATCGCGGCATCCTGCTCGGCGGCCGACCGCCCGCAGCTCCTGCCGCCGCTCGAAGCATTCGGATTGCCCGTCACCTGGCACGAGTCGCAGACGACGGCGACCTACAGCTTCCACTACGAGGGCGAGCAGCGGATCATGCGGCAGGACGCCGTCGGCGAGCCGTGGCAGGTCCCACAGGTCCTCGCCGCCGCCGGCGCTGCCGAGTGGATCCACATCGGAGCCCTCACGCGCAGCGACTTCCCTCCCGCGACCCTCGAGGCGCTCGCGCAGGGCGGCCGCAAGCTCCTCGCCGACGCGCAGGGTTTCGTGCGGACACCGGATCTCGGCCCGCTGCGAACGGACGGGGACATCGGCGACGTGCTGCGCCACGTGACGATCCTCAAGCTCAACGACGAGGAGGCTCAGGCGCTCGTCGGAAGCGCGGAGCCGCGCGCGCTGCAGGAGCTCCGCGTCCCCGAGGTCATCCTGACCCTCGGCTCGCACGGCTCCGTTGCGATCACCGCTGACGAGATCGCGGAGATACCCGCCCGTGTGGTCGTCGGCCCCGTCGACCCGACGGGCGCGGGGGACACGTTCTCGGCCGCGTATCTGGACGCGCGCGCGTCCGGACGCGCTCCCGCCGAAGCGGCGGATCGAGCGACGGTCGTCGTCGCCGCGTTCCTGTCCGGCGACTAGAGGCCTGATGCGGGTTAGGCGTGCGTGCCGGGGAGGGCATGCACCAAGCAGCGGGGTCGGCTCCCTCGGCGTGCAGGCTTGACTGCCTGGACGTCGAGGGAGACGGCCGCGATGCGCCGTGTGCAGGGCCCCAGCCGTGCGTGCGCCTAACCCGCATCAGGCCTCTAGATCCTGAACTCGCCGCGGGCGACGACGACCGCGCTTCCACTCACCTCGACGGTCTCGATTCCGTTCGGCCCACCTGCCGCAGCCGCGTAGAGCGTCGACGGCCTACCGATCTCGACACCCTGCTCGACCACGATCTGCGTACCCCACTCGACGAGCCCGTGCCGGCAGAGATGGCACACGAGCGGCCCGCACGCCGAACCGGTCGCCGGGTCCTCCGCGACGCCTTCCCCTGGCGCGAACATGCGCGTCTTCCAGGACGTTCCGGCGCCCGCGAAGCAGCTCACCATCACCCCGAGATCCGTGAGAGCGGCGAAGTCCGGACGCAGTGCAGCCACCTCCTCGCGCGAGCGGAGCATGACGAACGTGTGCCGGACGCCGTTGTCGTAGCGCTCGACCGGAAGCTCGGAGCGCTCGACGCCGACAGCAGCCAAGAGCGCAGCCGGATCGGGGTACGGCTCGACCGACGGGACAGGCTGCGTCATGCGGCCGAAGACGATCGCTCCACGATTGTCGCGCTCCAGCTCCACCGGGATGACGCCGCGCCCCGTCTCGAGCGCGATCACGCCGCGCTGGAGCGGTGCGCCGAGGACGAAAGCGGTCCCGAGGATCGGGTGGCCCGCGAACGGCAGCTCGACGCTGGGCGTGAAGATCCGGATCCGGACGTCTCCGTTCCCCTCGGCAGGCAGGACGAAGACCGTCTCGGAGAACCCGATCTCGAGGGCGAGTGCCTGCATCGTCTCCGAGTCGACTTCCCGCGCGTCCGTGAACACGGCGAGCTGGTTGCCCACGAGCGGCCGGTCGGTGAAGACGTCGACGACGACGTAGCGGAGGGTCCGCACGATCGCACCCTAGCCCGGGTCGAGGTCGGCACTATGCTCGTCCCGTGCTCGTGTTCCTCATTCGCCACGCGCATGCGGACGCAGGCGAGCCCGACGACGCGCGGCCCCTGTCCGAGCGCGGCCGCGGGGAAGCGCGAGCGCTCGCGGCTGCTCTCTCCCGGCACGACGAGCCACCGGTGCTCGTCCTCACGAGCCCGCTGCTGAGAGCGCGGCAGACCGCCGAGGAGATCGCGCGCGCGACTGCGGCGGAGGTGCGGGTGGCGCCGGCGCTCGCGCCGGGCACGACCCTCGACGCGCTGCGGGAAGCCGTAGGCGACGAGACACGGGCCGTCGCGGCCGTGTGCCACCAGCCAGACTGCTCGGAGATCGCGATCGCGGTCACCGGCGCCGATCCCGGGTTCGCTCCCGGAGGGATGGCGGAGCTCAGGCTGTAGCCGGGCTTCCAGACATGCCCAACGCGATTCATGTCCACGACCTGCGGAAGTCGTACGGCGCGGTCGAGGCGCTCCGCGGCATCAGCTTCGAGGTCGCGGCAGGTGAGGTGTTCGGGCTCCTCGGCCCGAACGGCGCCGGAAAGACGACGACGGTCGAGATCCTCGAGGGGTACAGGCGCCGCGACGGCGGCGAGGCGTCCGTGCTGGGACACGACCCGGGCGACTCCCCTCGCGAGCTGCGCGATCGGACCGGCGTCGTGCTCCAGCACTCGGAGAGCCCACCGCTGCTAACCGTCCGCGAGGTGCACCGCATGTTCGCGGGCTACTACTCGAAGCCGCGCGACGTGGACGAGGTCATCGAGCTCGTCGGCCTGGCGGAGAAGCGCGACGCGAAGGTGAAGACGCTCTCGGGTGGCCAGAAACGCCGTCTCGACCTCGGAACCGCGCTCGTCGGGGATCCGGATCTCGTCTTCCTCGACGAGCCGACGACCGGGTTCGATCCGGCCGCCCGGCGATCGGCCTGGGACATGATCCGGACGCTACGCGCGCTCGGCAAGACGATCCTGCTGACGACGCACTACCTGGACGAGGCGCAGCAGCTTGCGGATCGGGTCGGCGTGATGCGCGCCGGACAGATCGTCGCGCTGGGCACACCCGCGGAGCTGATCGGCATCACGCGCCGCACCGAGATCCGCCACCGCATCGACGGCGAGGTCGTCGTCGTCGACACCGACGAGCCGACGCGGGTCCTCCACGAGCTCACCTCGCAAGCCCTCGCCGAGGGCCGGGAGCTCGAGCAGCTCGAGGTCCGCCGCCCCTCGCTCGAGGACGTCTACCTCGAGCTCGTCGAGGAACCGGAGCCGGCAGACGAGTGAGCGTGCTCGCGCATCAGCTCGCCTTCGAGCAGCGGATCTTCTGGCGGAGCCGGGAGGCCGCGGTCTTCATCTTCATCTTCCCGATCCTCCTGTACATGCTCCTGGCGTCCGTCTACTCGGACGAGATCGACGGTGTCCCGTCCGCCGACCTCTTGCTCGCCGGGCTCTTCGGCTACGGCGCCGCCAATACTGCGTTCGCCGGGCTCGCGATCATCCTCGTCGGCAGGCGCGAGGCCGGGATCCTGAAGCGCCTCCGCGCGACGCCGCTGCCCCCGTGGACCTACCTCGCGGCGGTGCTGCTCTCGACACTCGTCGTCTTCGCGCTGGAAGCGGTCGCGCTGCTCCTCCTCGGCTCACTCGCCTTCGGCGCGAGCGCTCCCGAGAACCCGCTCGGCTTCGCCGGAGCGGTGGTGCTCGGAGTCGCCTGCTTCGCGGGCATGGGCGTCGGCGCTGCCTCGCTCATCCGCTCGGCGGACGGCGTCTCCGCGGTCGTGAACGTCATCGTCCTGCCGATGGCGTTCCTCTCCGGCGCGTTCGGCCCGCGGAACGAGTATCCGGCCTTTCTGCAGGCGATCGCCGACGTCCTCCCGCTGACCTACTTCCTCGACATCGTCGACGGCGTCTACCTCGACGGCGAGTCGCTCTTCGCGGATCCTGCGCGCGCTCGCGATCGTCGCCGCGTGGGGGATCGCGGGCATCGTGATCGCCCTGCGCTGGTTCGGCTGGGTCCCGCGCGACCGCTGAACGAAACGGGCCGGCTGTGCGGCCGGCCCGTCGTCGTCCACTCCGAAGTGGTCTTAGCGGTTCTGGAGCAGCGAGAGGTAGTACAGGAGCACCGCGACCGCCGCGAGCGCCCCTGCGACATACGTCCAGGCAGCGGCCTTGAGCACGCTGTTGACGCCTGCTCCCTCGCTCGATCCGACGAGGCCGAGGTCGCGAAGCTGTTGCTTCGCGCGGTTCGAGGCGTCGAACTCGACCGGCAGCGTCACGATCTGGAAGAGCACCGCGATCGAGTAGAGCGCGACCGCGACGACGATGAAGCCGGTGAGCTGAAGGAAGATCCCGCCGATCAGGAAGAGCACCCAGATCTGGGAGGCGAACGCGACCGCCGGGAACATCGCGCTCCGGAACTTGAAGAACGCGTACGACTTCGCGTGCTGAAGCGCGTGGCCGACCTCGTGAGCCCCGACCGCCGACGACGAGATCGACCGGCCGTGGTACACGTCCGGCGACAGGTGCACCGAGCGGTTCTTCGGGTCGTAGTGGTCGGAGAGCTGTCCCGGTGTCTCCTCGATCGGGACCTCGTGCAGGCCGTTCGCGTCGAGTACCCGGCGCGCCACCTCGGCGCCGGTCAGGCCGTGCGAGACGGGGACCTGGAGGTTCTTCGCGAACGTGCTCTTCACGCGATGCTGGGCCCAGAAGCCGATGACCATCGGGACGATGAAGGCAATGAGAAAGGTCATGGCGGGGATCGTACCGCCGTGCTTCGGCGTGCCGTGGCCGCGGAGCCGGCGCTCAGCGGATTCTTAACCGCGTTCGCCCGAACGCGCCGAAGGAGCGCCGGGAAACTGGCACCCGGGCCGCTTCCCGAGCTCCTCGGCGAGCCCTCGGTTGCGACGAAGTACCCTGATCCCGGCGCCCCCGTAGCTCAGTGGATAGAGCAGCGGTTTCCTAAACCGCGTGCGCATGTTCGATTCATGCCGG
>CAWKDP010000034.1:0-64538 GCA_963848405.1 uncultured Actinomycetes bacterium
GATCGAAACGAGCCACGCGACGATCTCGAGCAGCAGCAATATGAGCGCGAGCTGCAACGCCTCGCGGAGGCGTCGCACGATGCGGCCGTTCCGATGCCAGTCCGAGTCGATCCGCAGCGCGAGCTCGCGGTGCACGGCCGTCATCGTCGGCGGCTCGGCGACATCGACGTAGCGGGCAAGCAGGTCCGGGGGGTCGAAGCGGAACGACAGGTTGTAGTACGGCCACAGCAAGAAGACCGACAGGGCGCCGATGGCAACGAGCAGCCCCAGCGCGATCCAGTCCCAGCCGCCAACGCCGTCCCCAAGGGCGCGGGCGCCGAGCAGTGAGCTTGCGAACGAGGCCGCGAAGATCAACGTCGCGGCTCGACCGTGCAGGCTCTCGATCGTGGCGTGCTGCTGGAGGAGCCCGCGAAGAGCTTCCTGATACACGAACGCCGAGCGGGGATCGTCGTCGGCCTCGGCGTTTCCTATCGTGTCCGCGGCGCTCATCCGCCCTCCTGCTCCGGTCAACCGCGGAAATTTATCGCGTCAGGATGCAGTCCGCGGCCCCGCGCACGTACAGCCTCCAGCTCACTCGTAGATGCGTGACGTATCGAGCGTTCGCGGCATCGGTAACGAGATCGATCGAGCGGACTGTTGCGCACTACCGCTTCGTTTCTTGGGATGGACGGATCGTGCTCGTGGATCTCATGTGTCCATAGGCGTTTTCGAGAGGAGCCTCAGCACCATGGCAAGTGCGACCAGAACGCGAATCGAGTTCGAATCCGACGGCGAGGTCCTGGTCGGAGACCTCTTCTCGCCAGCGCGCGGCGAGCCATTGGGTGTCGTCGTAGCGGTCGGGCCGCTCACCTCGGTGAAGGAGCAGGCTGCCGGCACGTACGCGCGCGCGATGGCGGAGCGCGGGTACGCGGCGCTTGCGTTCGACTACAGGTACTTCGGCGAGAGCGACGGCGCTCCGCGGCAGTTCGAGAACCCGGAGACCAACATCGCGGACATCAGGAACGCAGCCACTGCACTGCTCGCTGACCCCCGCCTCACCAGCCGGTCCCTTTTCGGCGTCGGGGTCTGCTTCGGCGCAGGGCCGATGGTTCGTGCGGTCGCAGGCGACTCGCGCTTCCGTGCATTCGCGGGCGTGGCGGGCGTGTATACCGACAACGCTAAGACCCGGAGCGCGATGGGAGCCGCGTACCAAGCCGCCATCGAGCGCGGACGGGCTGCCGAACGCAGGTGGAAGGAGACGGGGGAGGCGGAGACGATCCCAGCAGTCGCACCCGACGGCGGGGACGTCGCCATGCCGCTTCGCGAGGCCTACGAGTTCTACGGGACACCGCGCGGCCAAGTCGGCAACTACGTGAACGGCTATGCAGTTCAGTCGATGGCCTACACGGTGCCCTTTGACGCGCGCGGCGCCGCAGACGCCATCGAGGTGCCCGTGCTGCTCGTCCACTCGCAGAAGGCGATGGCTCCCGAGCTCGCTCGGGCGTTCTACTCGGCGGTGAAGTCGCATAAACGGGAGCTCTGGCTTGATTCGCAGGGCCAGATCGACTTCTACGACGACCCGAGGTTGATTGCGCCCGCTGCCGATGCGGCGGCCGGATTCTTCGCTCAAGAGCCGACGTAGCGTCGCGCTCGGGTCATCCACGGTGGCGCTTCGTCGGGCGCCTGTGCGTCGACTTCGCGGTGACCGGAGGTCGCGGCGAGTGGGCCCGCTACGAGCGCCTCGAGCACCCCGCGCGACGCGTGCGACTGGTTCGCGCTCGGCTGCCCGCTGCGGCGACCGGGCGCTGGCGCGCGCGCGCGTCTACCGCGCTCGGAGGGCCGGCGGATCTTGAGGTCCGGAGGTCGCCCCGGAATCGCCGATGCCCCGCGAGATCGCGGCCTCTTCGGCGGCTGATCTCGGCGACACGGCGTCCAGCGCGATCGCTTCCGTGAACGCCCTGTCTTCCGCCGACTCGACGTGCACGCGTCAGTCGTCGTCGAGCACTTCGCGCAGTTTGCGCGCGAAGGCTTCGGGTTGGCCGGCGTATCCGAACTCGCCGCCGAGGAAGCCGCCGTGGTGGCTCGGGAACACGGTCGCCTGCTGACCGAGCAGCTCGGCGGTGTCGACCGCCGTGCGTCCGGTGAACGTGTCCAGTGACTCCTCGCCCACGGCGATCACGATGCGTGTCTGCGTCGCGGCCAGCGCGGCGACATCGGGGCGATAGCTGCTGACTGCCCAGGACCGGTCGGACAGCAGCGGGTCGTCGCGGGAGCCGTCGTCCTCGGCAGGCATCCCGAAGTGGGCGGGATCCGGCGCAGCCTGCGCGAAGTACTCGTCGGTGAACTCGCCTCGCCAGGACGTCATCGCGATGAAGGCCGCCATGCCGGCGCCCGAACCCTTGGCCTCGTACGCGTCGCGAACGGCGGCGCGAGCGCGCTCGGCCGCAGCGGCGTCGGGGAGCACCGGGATGAGCGGCGGCTCGTGGGCCACGAGGGTTGTTACGTCGTCGGGATAGGCCGCCACGAGCGCGAGCGCGGTCACCGCGCCGCCACTGCTTGCGAACATCTCGACGGCGCCCGCGCCGAGCGCCTCGATGACGGTGTGTACGTCGTCCGCCTGGGCCGTGGGCGCGTTGTCGACTCGGCCGTCCTTGCGGACGCTGCGGCCGATGCCGCGCGGGTCATAGGTGACCACGGTCCGGTCCGGGAAGTGCGACGCCAACGTCTCGAAGCCGCTGGCGTCCATCGGCTGCCCGATCATGAACAGCGGTGGGCGTCCGTCGGCGGTGGGCAGCGTGCCACGGACGTCGTAGGCGATGTCGGCCCCGGCGGCTTCGAGCATGTGCGTCGTCGTCATGACCGTTTCGACCGCTCCCGCGACGAAAACTCATCGGCCGTGGCGACAGACCGGCGCGCGAAGGTCGCGAAGCCCGACGAGGTCACCTTGCACAAGCTCATCGTCTCCAACATCACGTCGCTCGACGGCTGCTTTGGGTGAGCCCGCTCTCGTAGGCGAAGATCACCGCCTGCACGCGGTCACGAAGGTGCAGCTTCATGAGAATGCGCTTCACGTGCGTCTTGACCGTCGACTCCTCGATGACGAAGGCGGCGGCGATCTCGCGGTTCGAGAGGCCGCGCGCGATCAGCTGGAGCACCTGGCACTCGCGCGGCGTGAGCTCGTCCAGGCGCCGGCGCAGTGAAGAGTCGGCGACAGGCTGGCCCGCCATGCGCTCGATCACTCTCCGGGTGACCGAGGGCGAGAGGAGCGAGTCGCCGGCGGCAAGGGTGTAGATGGCGGCGATCAGCACCTCGGGCTTGGTGCGCTTCAGCAGGAAGCCCGACGCTCCGGCGCTCAGGGCTCCGAAGATGTAGTCGTCCTGCTCGAAGGTCGTCAGAATGGCGACCTTGACCTCGGGCGATGCGGCGAGAACCTCGCCCGTCGCGGCGATGCCGTCGAGGTCGGGCATGCGAACGTCCATGAGAACGACGTCCGGTCTCAGCGCGCGGGCCTGCTGGATCGCTGCGCGACCATCACCCGCTTCGCCGACGACCTCGATCGCGTCGTCGGTCGAGAGCACCGCCTTCAGGCCCGCGCGCATGAGGTCGTCGTCGTCGACGAGGAGCACGCGTACCCGCCGCGCGCTCATGCCCGCTCCGGCGCCGGCAAAGCCGGCGCCTCCGCTCTTGTGTCGCCTCCGTCGAGCCTACGGCTCATGCCCGCTCCGGCGCCGGCAAAGCCGGCGCCTCCCCTCTTGTGTCGCCTCCGTCGAGCCTACGGCTCATGCCCGCTCCGGCGCCGGCAAAGCCGGCCTCCGCTCTTGGGTCGCCTCCGTCGAGCCTACGGCTCATGCGCCGTTGCCGCCGTAGGGCAGGCGAGCACGGACGCGGAAGACGCCGTCGCTCGCTCCCGCCTCCAGGGTCCCTCCGAGGAGAGAGACACGCTCGCGCATCCCGACGAGGCCGTGGCCGGCTCCGCCCGGAGCCCGCGCTGGTCCCGTCGCGTTGCTCACGCCGATGTCGAGCGAGGTCTGCCCGAAGCCGATCTCGACGTCGGCGCTGCCGTCCCCGTGCCGGGCGGCGTTGGTGAGCGCCTCCTGGAGAATCCGGTACGCCGCCTGGTCGAGCGCGGGCGGTAGCGGCCGCCGTGAGCCGCGCTCGAAGACGGTGACGGAAAGGCCCGCGGAGCGGTGGCGCTCGGCGAGCGTCTCGAGGGCGGCGAGCCCCAGAGGCGGCTCGATTCCTCCGACGGTCGCCCCCTGGCGGTCATCGTCGCGAAGGGCAGTGACGAGCTGGTCGATCTCGCCGAGCGTCTCCCGCGCGACCTCCTCGATTGTTTCCAGCGCCGCACGAGAACGCTCGAGGTCCTGCTCCTGGAGGAGCCTCGCGGCCCCGGCCTGGACGAGGATCACGTTGATTGCGTGTCCGGCGGAGTCGTGCAGGTCGCGGGCAATGCGCGTGCGCTCCTCGGCCGCGGCGAGGCGCCGCTCGCGCTCGGCCTCACGCTCTGCGCGGAGGGCTCGCTCCTCGAGCTCGGCGATCCGGGCGCGCCGCTGGCGCACGCGGTCGCCGATCACCCACGCTCCGCCCCAGACGAGTGCGCCGAAGAGGAGCGGGACGGTCGGGAACGCGTCTTCCGCGAGACCGGTTGCGCCGGCGTGGATCGCGTAGAGCCCGATCACGACGAAGCCCGTCAGCCACCTTGGCGCGCGCGTCCGCTCCGGGCTCAGGGCGAGGAAGTACAGCGCCACCGTCGGACCGAGCGGGAGGCCGGGTGGGTAGCCGAGTCCGTTCAGCACGGCACTCGCGGTGGCGGTCAGGGCGAAGACGGCGAGCGGCGCCCGGCGCCGAGCGACGAGCGGCAGCGAAGCGAGCGCCGCGAGCAGCACGCCGAGCGCATCGAGGTCGCGCGCGTCCGCCTCGGAAGAGCCGCGCGAGGCGAGCATCGCGAGCGAGAAGGCGAACACGACGGCAGCTATTCCGGCGTCGAGCAGGAACTCCCGCCGCCGCACCCGTGCGGCGCGATCCGGCTCCGACGCGTATTGAGAGGCCACCTGCCGGCGAGCGTAGCGAGGGATCGGCCGGCGCGAGTCTTCCCGGAGGAGGATCGCGCCTCCGTCCTTGGGGGGATGCGAAGTTCCTTCCCGGGAGCGTTTCGGAGCGCGGGTGCCGGCACCTACCTTGGCTGCATGAGAACTACGAGACACCCGAAGGAGCGAAGACCATGAACACTGCTCTTGCTGCACTGCCTCTCCTGACCCACGAGGGCGGCGATTGGGGACACCCCTGGTGGCCGATCTGGCTGCTCTTCTGGGCTGCGCTGATCGGGACTGCCGTCTGGCTGATCTCGAGGCGACGCGGCCGCCGCGGCGACCCGCTCGACAGGGCCCGCGAGCTTCTGGCGGAGCGTTACGCACGGGGCGAGCTCAGCGGTGAGGAGTACCGCGGGCGCCTCGAGGAGCTGACGCGCAGCTTCCAGGGGGCGAAGTCCGATGGATGACGGCCTCGTGATCGAGACGCGCGAGCTCGGCAAGCGCTACGACGGGCGCATCGTCGCCGTCGACCGATTGTCGCTCCGTGTGCGTCGCGGCGAGGTCTACGGGTTCCTCGGCCCGAACGGCGCCGGCAAGACGACGACGCTGCGGATGCTGCTGGGGCTCGTGCGGCCGACCTCGGGCAGCGCGCTCGTCCTGGGCGCGCCGCCCGGGTCGCCGGAGAGCCTCGCCCGCGTCGGCGCGCTGATCGAGTCGCCGACCTTCTATCCCTTCCTCTCGGGGAGGGACAACCTGCGCGTCCTCGCCCGTTACTCCGGCGCTCCGGAGGCGAGGGTCGACGCTGTCCTCCGAGAGGTGGACCTCGCGGCTCGCGCCGGCGACCGATTCCGGACGTACTCGCTCGGCATGAAGCAGCGCCTCGGGATCGCCGGCGCGCTGCTCAAGGATCCCGAGCTCCTGATCCTCGACGAGCCGACGAACGGGATGGACCCCGCCGGCATGGCGGAGATGCGCGGGTTCATCCGCGACCTCGGCCAGGGACGACGGACGGTGCTGCTCTCCAGCCACTTGATGAGCGAGGTCGAGCAGGTCTCCGACCGCGTGGGCGTGATCAGCGACGGCGAGCTCGTCCGAGAAGGAACGGTGGACGAGCTTCGCGGCCGCGAGAGCCTGTGGGTGCGGGCCGAGCCGCTCGAAGCGGCCCAGCGCGTGCTCCGAACCGTACGGGGCGTCGAGGAGGTCGCTCGTCTGAACGGCGGCCTGCGAATCGCGGCCGACCCCGTCGCCGCACCGACGATCAACCGCGCCCTGGTGGAGGCCGGCATCGCAGTCGGCGAGCTTCGCCCCGAGCGGGACTCGCTGGAGAAGATCTTCCTCGAGCTCACCCAGGGAGATGACGAATCGTGACCGGCAGCCTGCGTGCAGAGCTCCTCGTCCTGCGCAAGCGAGCCAGCACCTGGATCCTGCTCGGGATCTGGGCGACACTCGCCCTCGTCTTCGCGTACGTCGTGCCCTACGCGACCTATCTCAACGACTCGACCCCGGATGCCCTCGCAGACGTGCTCCCCGAAAACCTGGTCGGCACCCTGATGGGCGGGTTTCCGTTCTTCGGCGGCGTGCTCGCGCTCATGCTCGGCGTCCTTGCCTTCGGCAGCGAGTACGGATGGGGGACCTTGAAAACGCTCTTCACGCAGCGTCCTGGACGGCTGCACGTCTTCGGGGCCAAGCTCCTCGCCCTTGCCGCCACGCTCGTCGCTTTCGTACTAGTGGTCTTCGCGCTGGGCGTGCTCGCCAGCTACGCGATCGCCGTACGGGAAGGGGCGGACGTCTCCTGGCCGTCGACGTGGCTTCTCCTCCGCGGGCTTGCCGCCGGCTGGCTCATCCTGGCCGTCTGGGCGGCCTTCGGCGTGCTGCTCGCCGTCCTCTTCCGCGGGACAGCGCTCGCCGTCGGCGTCGGCATCCTCTACGCCCTCGTCATCGAGGGCCTGCTCAGCGCGCTCGCGACCCAGGTGAGCGTGCTCGACCCGCTCGTGGAGCTGTTCGTGCGCGCGGGCGGCTACTCGCTGGTCGTCGGGCTCGGTGCTTCGGCCGACGATGCCGGCGACCGTGGCCCCGGGTCCTTCTCCGGCCCCTTCGTCGACGGCGAGCAGGCGCTCCTTGTTCTCGTGTCTTACCTCGCGGTCTTCGTTCTCGTCGCGGGGTGGCGCCTTCGCGGCCGCGACGTGGCGTGAGCAGCCCGACCATGCGTCCCGCGCGGCACCCGAGCTCGGGGCTCGCGCGGATCGAGGCGCGCGAAGCTCAGGCCGCTTCGGCTCGCGCGCGCGCCGCGAGCGCGCGCTCGTAGGCGAGACGGAAGAGCCAGATCGCGTGCTCGACGTCGTCCGGCGACTCGATCCAGAAGCTCACCCAGCCCGAGTCCGGAAGGACGTGGTGCGGACGGGCGCGGCCTTGGGCGACGAGCTCGTCGCGCACCTTGCGCGGGAACGGGAGATCGACGAGCGCGTCGCCGTGCAGGTGGCCGAGCTCACGCTTCCCGAGCCGGAACTCGATCCCGCCGAAGCGATGCGGGGCCTGCTCGACCCCGGGCCAGGCGAGCACCGCTTGGGCGATCCGCTCGCGGGCGCTCCGGTTCTCGCTCATGAATGTGCCAACGAATGCATCGAGCCCCGCCATTCCGCACAGGGTGAGTCGGGCACAACGACGCACGCCGACGAACTCCTCGAAACGGGCTCATTTGCAGGCGCTCTTTCGCACCAAGCGGACTCCGCGAGACAATGGCGCCGCTGAGTCGGGCGGGATGTTCTGGTTCAGCCGGAAGAGGTTCGTCGGGTCGTAGCGGCGCTTCACCTTCACGAGCCGGTCCCAGGTCGCCCCTGGATACGCATCCCGGATTCGCTCCTCGCTCTCGTCGCCGAGGAAGTTGACGTACGCCCCGTCGTCGTCCTGGCGGAGCGCGTCGGCCAGGCCGACGACCCAGGGCTCGTGCTCGGGCGCCTGCTCCGGCGACTCGACGAGCGCGGCCACGTTCACCATGATCCGGCTCTGCCGGTGCGCATAGGCGGTCGCGTCAACCGGGACGCGAGCGGCGGCGCCTCCGAGCACGCGCAGCTGCGTCACGGCCATCATCGCCGTAGAAGCCTGGAGCTGCTCGACGATGGTCTCCGCCGCAGAGCGGTCGATGCTGTCCACGTACATCGTGCGCACGATTCCGACCGGGTGGAAGTCCTCCTCGGCGCCCTCGAAGATCGCCGGATAGGGCTTCGGCCCGACCATGTCGGCGACCGGCTCGCCGAGCGCCCGAAACGGCGCGAGCGCGCGCTCGCCGGCATCGACGTCGCCGGCGTAGGCGAGGCTGGCGAAAATCACCAGCCTGCCGTGCTGCTCCGCGGGCAGGAACGGCATTGGCGGCGCCGGCATGACGTTCGCGATCGCCGAGAGCTCCTCGGGCGCGGCCTCGGCCTCGGCGATGAAGCCGTAGATCGTGTCCGCGGTCGCCGGCAGGATCAGCATTCCGCCGACGATTCCGTTCAGCTCGTGGAGCCGGAGCTGGAACCGGGTCGCGACGCCGAAGTTGCCACCGCCGCCGCGGATCGCCCAGAAGAGGTCCGGGTGCGAGTCGGCGTCGATGCGGAGGAGCTGTCCGTCGGCGGTCACGATGTCGGCGGCGAGCAGGTCGTCGATCGTGAGGCCGTGCTTGCGGACGAGGAAGCCGATTCCTCCGCCGAGCGTCAGCCCGCCGATCCCGACCGAGCCGGTGTCGCCGAAGGGCGTCGCCAGGCCGTGCTCTGCGGCGGCTTCCGTGTAGCGGCCGGTGGTTACGCCTCCACCTACCCAAGCCGTGCGACCCTCGACATCGATCTCCAGCCCGTTCAGGTCGCGTAGGTCGAGCACGATCCCACCCTCGGTCGTGCTGTGACCCGGGATGCTGTGCCCGCCGCTCCGGACAGCGAGCTCGACGCCGGTCTCTCGTGCGAGCGCGATCGCTCGCGAGACGTCGTCCGCGTTGGCTGCGCGGACGATTGCCGCAGGCCTGCGGTCGATTCCTCCGTAGAAGACTATGCGGCCTTCGTCGTAGCCGGGCTCTCCCGGCGCCATGACTCTTCCGTTGAGGTCTACTCGGTGCTGCGAAATCGAAATGGCAGTTGTCGTTTCTGACAAGGCAATCCCCACCTTTCTGTGGTTGGGTCGAAAGTAGGCTCCTAGGCCGCCTCCTCGAGCGCCGGCTCCGAGACCACCGGCTCGGCAACCGGTTTTTCCTGCGGCCGCAGGTCACGGCCTCGCACCAGGAAGATGGAGACGAGGGCGGCGATCGTGATCGGAACGAACGCGAACGGGATCGCGACGCCGAGGATCAGGAAGCCCGGGAAGAGATCGGTGATCCCGAGCACCAGCAGGACGAGCCCGCCCGTGACGAGGGTCGCGGCCAGGACGTCGTGGCTCTGCCCGTGCGCATCCTTGCTTTCCGAGAGCAGGATCGGTGAGAGGATCAGTGCGGCGATGCCGATGGGAACGTTCACGAAGAAAATCCATTCCCAGGAGAGGAGGTCGGTGAGGATGCCGCCCATCAGGACACCGCCTGCGGCGCGCCGACGCCGCCGACCGCACCCCACGCGCCCAGCGCGATGGTGCGCTCGCGCCCCTCGGTGAAGGTCGTAGTCAGGATCGAAAGGGCGGAAGGCGTCACGGTCGCCGCGCCAAGACCCTGAAGCGCCCGGGCGGCGATGAGCGACGTGTCGTCCCAGGCCATGCCGCAGAGAAGCGAGCCGACAGTGAAGACGACGAGGCCGGCCATGAAGACGCCTCTCCGCCCGAGGATGTCGGCCAGACGCCCGCCGAGCAGCAGGAAGCCGCCGAAGACGAGCGCGTAGGCGCTGACCACCCACTGCAGGTTGTCCTGCGAGAAGCCGAGATCGGCCTGGATGGACGGAAGCGACGTTGACCACGGCGATGTCGAGGACAACGACGAACTGCGTCACGCAGAGCAGCGCGAGCGCGAACCATCTCGTTCGGTCGGATGCGACCATCGGACCTCTTCCTTGCGTGCTCCGAGTCATGAGCGTGGCTTCCGTTCCGCATGCGCGATCGCTCCGGCGCTCATGCCTGCCTTGACGAGGAAGAGGTCGGCCCGGCCGTCGTGGCCAGGATCGCGTCCGAGGGGCTCGCGGACATGAGCACGATCGCGGGCCGCTCCGCGTGTCGCGACAGGCGACGAGCGAGCTCCAGTCCGTCGGTCTGGTGCGGAGAGACGTCGATCAGCACGACGCCGGGACGAAGCGCGGTCGCCACGTCCTCTGCGCCGTCGAAGCGGTCGAGGTCCGCCACGACCGCGAGTCCCTCGGTCTGGAGGAGCGCCTTGCAGGCCGAGCGGAAGGAACCGTGCCGCATCTGGCCGCGAGCGCGGGCGCAAAGCCGCCGAGGCGGGTCCCCAAGTGGCTGGCCCGGCCGCTCGCCGGGGACGTGGCGGTGACGATGCTGACCGAGGGGCGCGGCTTCTCCAACGCCAAGGCCAAGCGCGAGCTCGGCTGGACCCCGCGCTACCCAAGCTGGCGGCAAGGCTTCGCCGACGTATACGCGGACCCGACCGCCGCATCCTCAGCGCCGCGATCGGTTCATGCCGAAGCCGCCTGACGAGACGAGGCGCGCGCCGACGGTCGGCAACGCCTCGCCAAGACGCTCATGAATCGCTCTCGGGCTCCGTCCATCCGATCCCGAGTTGGCGCAGGCGCGAGAGGTTGTCCTCGACGCCAACTGCACTCGCGAGTTTCCCGTCTCTGACGCGGAAGACATAGATCTCATCAACGTCCTCGAAACGGCGACCTGTTGGAGCGAAGCCGAGCCACTCGCCCAGGTGGGTTCCCGAGCACCTGAAGTGGGCGACGATGGTGTTGTCCTCGGCGACGAGCCGGACGATCTTCATCCTGAAGTCGGGAAACGAGCTCCCGAAGGGGCTGACCCAGCGGCGGGCGAGCTCGGCGAATCTGCCCTGTGCGATCTCGTCGAGCGGATCGGGGTTTCGCTGGTTCACGACTTCTTCGACCAGGCGGCGAACGAGCCGCTTGCTCGCTTCCGTCTCGCTATCGCCCTTGTCAGTCGAGGGAGGGGGCGTGAAGAGCGTCAGCTGGACTCCCTCCGTCGGCCGGACGCGCACGTTGCGGTCGCCCCAGGGAGTGTCGACGGCAACTCCGACCTCCCCGTACTCGACAAGCCGGCGGGCAGTCGCCTCGGAATCGGGCGTCTCGAGGGCGAGGCGGACGCCGCCGCTTCGGTCGCGAGTCTGCTCGACCTGGTCGATGTGCTCCGCTTGCCGCTCGTCCACGATCTCGAGCGTCCCGCGTCCCGCCGCCAGGATGACGCCCGCGCCGCTCGGCTCGTCCCACTCGAGGACGACCGGCAGCCCGAGGGCGTCGCGGTACATCGTGACGGCCCGTTCGTAATCGCGCACTGTGAGCGATACCCGAAGCTCGCTGATCTCCATGTCGTTCACCCTGCCAGCGCGAGGGCGACCGCGGCGTCGAGCGTCAGCTCGCGGCCGGCGGCGAGACCTCGCTCGAACTCGGGCCCGGCGGCTCCGCTGATCCGGGCTTCGCACTCCCGACGGTGACCTCGCCAGCCCCCGAGCGGCGCGACCGCGTCGGCGTCCTCGATCGAGCCCCACAGGAGGCCGGCGTGCTCGCTCTCTCCTCGCTCGGCGGCCACGCACGCGAGGAGGCCGACTCCGAAGACACGGCCCGGGCGGTCGCGGAGCTCGTCCGCGAGTGCAAGTGACTTTCGCGCGTGCTCGTCCGCCTCGTCGACGCGTCCGGCCTTGAGCGAGAGCGACGCGAGCTCTGCCAGCAGTCCGCCCTCCCACCAGGAGACGCGGAACTCGTGAGCCAGGGAGGCGCCCTCGGTCATTAGCTCGAACGCGCGTTCCGCGTCCCCCTCGTCGCGGGCGATCGCGCCGAGCACCCCGACGGTCAGGACTCGACCCCACGCGTCGCCCGACCGCACGTAGAGCTCGTCGCTCGCCTCGGTGAGCTCGCGCGCTCGCTCGAGCTCGCCCCGCTGGAGAGCGCTGACGCCCAGCCGGTTCAACAGCACCGCGCGACCGAGCACGTCCTCTAGCTGTTCGAAGAGGGCGAGGCTCTGTTCCCAGAGGCGTGTCGCCGGCTCGGGCTCACCCGAGATGTACAGCGCGCTCCCGTACGCACGCAGGGCGGGCGCGCGAACCTCGGGCGGCAAGGCGCCGGCGTCCGGATGGTCGAGCAGCGCCGCGAACCAGCGCATCGCCTCCTCCGGGTCGTGGGTGACCCAGAAGTTCTCGACCGCGGTCGCGAGCCGGAGGCCGAGTGCGACCGATCCGCTCTCGAGCGCCCAAGCAAGCGCAGCGCGGATGTTGTCCTGCTCGGCAATCGCGATCTCATGGCGCTGGCCTTCCGACGGGAGCCGGTCGGAGCCCAGATTCGCGCTTTCGGCGACCGCGAGGAAGTACTCGGCATGCCGCTGTCGCACGTCTCCCCCGTCGGGCGACTCGCCGAGCCGCTCGAGCGCGTACTCGCGGATCGTGTCGAGCATGCCGAGGCGGCCGCTGCCCCACCGCCGAACGAGGCTCTTCTCGACGAGCGACTCGAGGATGTGGAGCTCGGCGTCACAAACGGTCTCCGCCGCTTGGAGCGTAAAGCTGCCGGCGAATACGGCCAGCCTGCGGAAGAGCTGCTGCTCGTCCGGCTCGAGCAGCTCGTGGCTCCACTCGATCGCGGCGCGGAGCGTGCGCTGGCGCGCGGGGGCGTCGCGCGAGGGGCCGGCGAGGAGGGGCAGGCGCCGGTCGAGCCGGGCGAGCAGCTCCTGTGGGCTCAGCAGCGCGAGGCGCGCCGCCGCCAGCTCGATCGCGAGCGGAAGCCCGTCGAGCCGGCGGCAGATCTCGCCGACCGTCGGAGTCGAGCGGAAAGCAGGGGTGACCGCGCTCGCGCGCTCGACGAACAGGATCTCGGCGTCGGCGTCACGGAGAGGCTCGACCGGGTAGCGCCGCTCCGACTCGACGTGCAGCGGCTCGCGGCTCGTGACGAGCACCTTCGCATTGGGCGTGGCGGCGACCAGCGAGGACACCGTCGGCGCGGCCTCGACGACCTGCTCGAAGTTGTCGAGGAGCACGAGCAGCCGCTTGTTCGCGACGTACTCGACCAGGCCGTCGTCGGCGCCGATCGACGTCTTGATCGCCCGCTCGACGAACGCGGGGTCGCGAACCGCCTGGAGGGGAACCCAGAAGACGCCGTCGGGAAAGTGCTCGACCGCCTCGGCCGCGAGCTGCAGCGCGAGGCGCGTCTTGCCGCTCCCGCCGGGCCCGGTCAGCGTCACCAGGCGGCTGGAGCGAACGAGCTCGCCCGCCTCCACGAGCTCGCGCTGCCGGCCGACGAGGGGCGTCGGCTGGATCGGCAGGTTCGTCCGGTAGAGCGTGCGCAGCGGCGGAAAGTCCCGGTCGCCGAGCTGGAAGAGCCGGTGCGGGGCACCGAGGTCCTTCAGACGGTGCTCGCCGAGGTCGAGGAGCTCCCCGTTCCCCTCGAGACGTTGCCGCGTGCTCTCCGACAGCAGGACCTGCCCGCCGTGGCCCGCGCTCATGATCCGCGCCGCGCGGTGCACGTCGATGCCGACGTACCCATCGTCCGTCACGATCGCCTCGCCGGTGTGGATGCCGATCCGCACGCGCATCGGACTGCCGGCCAGCGTGGCCTGAACCTCGCCGGCGGCGGCGACCGCGC
Organism: uncultured Actinomycetes bacterium; assembly: GCA_963848405.1. Classification (GTDB taxonomy): domain Bacteria; phylum Actinomycetota; class Thermoleophilia; order Gaiellales; family Gaiellaceae; genus GMQP-bins7. The sequence continues at coordinate 13,706 of CAWKDP010000034.1, forward strand.
TCCCCGCGTCCGCGAACGCGACGAAGAAGGAGTCGCCCTGCGTGCCCACCTCGAGTCCGCCGTGCCGGGAGAACGCCTCACGCAGGAGGCGGTTGTGCTCGGCCAGCACGTCTGCGTACTGCTCGCCCAGCTCGCGCAGCAGGCGCGTGGAGCCCTCGATGTCGGTGAACAGGAACGTGACTGTGCCGGTCGGGAGATCCATCGGCTCTCGCGAGACAGTCAAACACCCGCGTACGCACCCGGCAACCAACGCCGCCAGGTAACCACCCGCGTCTTCGACGCGTCCCGCGAACGCGCGTGGCGAGAGTGGACGGAGCCCGAGCGGTTCGCGGACTGGTTCGGCGGAGCCGCCCTCTTGGACGTCATCGCGGAACGGCTGGCGTCGAGCTGAGCGCTGCACGTCGCACGGCACCGGGCGGGACGCCGACGACGCGCTTGAACGCTCTGCTGAAAGCCGCTTCGGAGCGGTAGCCGAGGCGGCTCGCGAGCCCCGCAACGGTTACTTCCTCCTCTCGGAGGGCGCTGAGCGCGAGGTACATGCGCCAGCGGGTGACGTACTGCATCACCGGCTCGCCGACCAGCTCCGTGAAGCGCGCCGCGAGAGCCGAGCGCGACATGGCGACCTCCCCGGCGAGCGAGGCGACGGTCCAGTCGCGTGCCGGATCGCGGTGGATCAAGGTGAACGCACGGCCTATGTGCCGGTCCTGGAGCGCGCCGAGCCAACCCGTGCGCGCGGCCGGGTCGGTCTCGATCCAGGAACGGATCGCCTGGATGACGAGGATGTCTCCGAGTCGCGTGACAACCTCCTCGCCGCCCGGTCGCAGCTCCCTCGCCTCCGCCGCCATGAGCCGCAGGGTGCTCTGCAGCCACTCCGCCTGCGGCGCGCTCGACGCCTCGACGTAGATCGTCGCCGGGAGCGAGGCAAGGAGGTTGCGCGCCGCCGGATGGTCGAAGCGCACCGCGCCGCAGACGAGCGTCGTGTGCGCTCCGCCTTCGCCGTGCAGGAGGATGTCGTACCGGTCGCTCACGTGCTCAAGCTCGAGCTCGAGAATCCCGGGCGCGGGGACGCCCGGCGCGCTCCGGAGAACGTGGCCCCGCCCGTGCGGCACAACAGCGAGATCCCCGGGCCGCAGGAACGTCGCCTCTGCCCCTTCCGTCTCGAGCCACCCTCCGCCGGCCGTGACGACGTGGAACCACAGGTAGCCCTCGAGCGGCGGCAGCGTCAGGCCCCACTCCGCTGTCAGCTCCGAGCGGCAGTAGAAGGCGCCGTTCATGCGCAGGAAGTGAAGCGCCTCGCCGAGCGGATCGGTGGGCGCCCACGGGTCTGGCGAGCTCATCGCTCCAGTATGCGTGCCGTCTCCTCGAACGTCCAGTTTTGTGGACGTTTGAGCATGAATCATCGCTTGGTGATCATAGACAGTCCCAAGTAATGCCTGCATACTGGACGAAAGGCAAGTCAGAAGGAGGACATGATGACACAGCAAAAGCCAATCCTCGTCCTGGGCAGCACGGGCAAGACCGGCCGCCGAGTCGTCGAGCGGCTCACGGCACGCGGCATCCCGACGCGCGCGGGCGTGCGCTCGGGGGAACCGCCGTTCGACTGGGACGACCGGGACAGGTGGGCGCCGGTCCTGCAGGGTGTCGGGTCCGTCTACGTGCAGCACTACCTCGACGCCCTTCCGGGCGCCGCGGAGGTCCTCGGCTCCTTCGCGGAGCTCGCCGTCGCGAACGGCATTCCGCGGCTCGTGCACCTCTCCGGCCGCGGTGAGGCCGAGGCGGAGCTCGCCGAGCAGGCCGTGCGGGACACGGGCGCCGAGGTGACGACTCTGCGCTCGACCTGGTTCAGCCAGAACTTCAGCGAGAGCTACTTCATCGACGGTCTGCTGGCGGGGGAGCTCGCGCTCCCGGCGGGCAACACGCCCGAGCCGTTCGTCGACGCCGACGACATCGCCGACGTCGCGGTCGCCGCACTGACCGACGACCGCCATGTGGGCGAGGTCTACGAGCTGACCGGCCCGCGCCTGTTGACGTTCGCCGACGCCGTTGGGGAGATCGCGCAGGCGACGGGCCGGGAGATCCGCTACGTGCCGGCGTCGATCGAGGACTTCGCCGCCGGGCTGGACGAGCAGGCGGTCCCGGACGAATGGATCCAGCTCCTCGTCTACCTCTTCCAGGAGGTGCTCGACGGGCGCAACGCCCACCTGGCGGACGGTGTGCAGCGGGCCCTCGGCCGGGAGCCGCGGGACTTCGCCGACTACGCGCGAGACGCCGCCGCAACCGGCGTCTGGACTCCCGCCGTCGCGCGGGTGTAGCCGAAGTACTGGGGGCCGGGCGCGCGCCCGGCCCCCGCTATGCGGTCGGGCGCTGCGGCGCTTGCGCCACCTGGGCCGGTAGTCATGTCGCCCAGAGCGGCGCCTCACGCCCTCTTCATTGGCCGAGCGCCTGGATCACAAGGCGCGCGGCAGCGGCTCCCGAGTACTGCTGCTGCCCGGTGATCAGGATCCCGTCCCTGACGGCGTGCGGTTTGAAGCGGGCGGAGACGATGAAGTTCGTGCCCTCGATCTCCCGTGCCTCGTCCTCGATCCGAAACGGCTGGATCCGCTGCCCGACGAACTCGTCGGCGAAGTCCTCCTCGGAGTTGGCGAAGCCGGTCCAGGTCTTCCCCCGGACGAGCAGGCTACCGTCGGACAGTCGCGTCTTGAGAAGGGCACAGGTGCCGTGGCAGATCACGGCTGTCGGCTTGCCCCCCTCGTAGAAGTCGCGAATCGCGCCATGCACGGCCTGATTCTCGTAGAAGGTGTACATCGGCCCCTGTCCGCCGATTACGAGGAGGGCGTCGTAGTCGGCGACCCGGACGTCTGACAGCGGTTTCGACTCCTCGACCAGCGTCATGTGCTCTGGCGAGTTGACGAATCCGAGCGTGATCAGGTCGTCTGCGGAGTACTTGCTCTCGTCGCGTGGATCCGACCAGGAGTCAGCCTGGAGTCGCCCGCCCTCGGGACTCGCTACGTCGATCGAGTAGCCACGCTCGGTGAACTCCCAGTACGGATGCGTGAGCTCCGCCCACCAGAATCCGATCGGCCAGTCCGTTTGCGCCGAAACGGCGGGATTCGAGGCGAGAACGAGAACACGCTTGGGCTCGTCTGGATTCAGGACGTCAATCGCTCCGGACATCGCTTGCTCCCTTCGTCATGTGCTTCCGAGTCGCGCCATTGCCCGAGCTCCTCATCGGACCTCCATCGCTAGGCGGCCGGCGAAAGGAGGCCGAGCTTGGCTGCGACCGGCTCGACGCTGAGCTCCATGAGGAACTGCAGCTCCTCGGATGGCTCGTAGTCCTTCATCCGGGCGACCACCGTCGCCTTCGCCTGCTCCGGCTGCGACCAGTCGGCGCCCGAGACGGCGTCGAGGAACGCCTCGATGTAGCCACGTTGCCAATCCCACATCTCGTGACCGACGGGTCCCCCGTGACCGATGTGGAACACGGCGTCCTCGGGGAAGCGAGCGCTCAGTCTCTCGATGTTCGCGAGCCACTCGACGTAGAAGCCGTCCCCGAGGAAGCAGTGCTTGTGATCGTAGATCTGGTCGCCGAGGAAGACCGTCTTCGCGTCCTCGCCGAGGACCCATGGACTGTCGTGTGGCGACTCGCTTGGACCGAGATCGATGACGGTGAACCGCAGATCGTCGAAGGTCACGCTCTCGCCGTCATGGACCGGCGTGTCGGGGAAGACGCGGTTCGGCGGCCAGTCGTCGCCGAACATCGGGCCGATGATCTGATCCTTCGTCGCGTCGTCAGACGCGATCGTGTCGATGACGCCCTGCGGCGCGATGATCGGCACGTCGTAACCCGCGACGATCTCAGCCATTCCGGCGTAGTGATCGGGGTGCGAATGCGTCACCAGCGCGGCGTGGAGCGGCTTCCCGAGTCGGTCGAGAGCTGCGCGCATCTCCCTGGCGGCAGAGACCGTCAGCAGGCCGTCGACCGCGACGACACCCACCTCGCTCTCGACGAGGTAGGCGTTCACGAACGCGCCCTCGTGTTGTTCGGGGAATCGATGAATCGTGGGCTCGGCTGACACGGGCTACTCCTTTCGCGGTACGTCGAAGACCTACTCCGGCTTTCCGGAAGCGACCCAGCGCTCGAACACCTCCACCTTCGTCCCAGGCCAGGCTCCGTCGCAGGGCATCGTCCCGGCCTGCAGCCGATCGAGGATCGCGTCGGCGTTGCGCGCGACGTCGTCATGGGACCAGAGGTCGAACGCGAAGCGCATCGACTGCCGATCGACCTCGCGGAAGAGCGCCCTGACGTGGAGCGCGAAGCCGACCGGCTCGTCGGGGCGAGGTGACTCGACCGGTTCCTCGTGCCGCTCCTCCGCCGCGAGCGCCGAGACTCTCGATCCCGGCGTAGCGCCACTCACCCAGGACCAGCGCGGAACCGGCATGTGCGGCGGCGGATGGGCACCCGGTTGTGAGTTCTCGACCGCGATGCGTGAGCCCCACTCGAGGTACGAGACGAAGGCGGCGCGCCACTCGGGGTCGGTGGGGAGCCCCGCGTCGTCTGCGGACTTGCAGAGGAGCTGCACCCAACGGGCTCGCTGTTCTTCTCGAAGCTCTCGTCCCAGGTGCCGGGAGATCATGCGGTCGTAGTCGCCGAAGCGCTCGGTGTACGAGCTCGGACCTCCGAAGACCTCGCTCAGCCAGGCCGCGACGCGCTCGGGGTGGTCCGGCGACATGTCCGCGAACAGCGGGCCCAGCAGCGGATCGGCCGGGACGTACTGTCCGTAGAAGATCTGCGTCATACGAAGGAGCGCCGGATAGCCGCCGGCCCACTCGAAGAGCGTCGGCTCGGTCCCGGGCGGGTTCATCTCATCAGACACGTGAGTCCACTCCCCTTTCTTGGATGAGCGCCACCTTTCCCATTAACGATGGCTCAGTACCCGGCATGCCGACCGGCAAAGTCTCGGATCAGGCTCGCGAGGACGGGGGCGCGCTCGGGCGACGGGCCGTCGTGGCTCAGCCAGGGGCAGATCGCCAGCTCGGCGTTGGGCAGCTGCCGGAAGAGCGAGACAGAGAGGTCGAGCGGGATGAGCTCGTCGCGGTCGCCCGCGAGGATGAGGACCGGCGCTTTGATCTCTGCGAGGTCATCAGGGCTCAGGCCTTCGTACTGAAGCCACATGGACGCGGACTCGTCTACGAGTCTCCTCCACTGGTCGGCCCCGCCTGGATGCAGGGCCTTGACTTCCTCCGCGAATTCGCCCAGCTGGGCATCGAGGTGCGAGGCGTCCGGGATGCCTCTGTCGTCGGCCCCCAGCAGCATCCGGTGCGCCTCCCGCAGTCCCCCGACGTCGAAGTTCGGGTAGGCGGCGCCCACGATCAACGCGCTCGCAGCACCAGGATGACGCGCGCCGAGCTCCAGGGTCACCTGTCCTCCGTCGCTCCAGCCGCCGACCACCGGGTCCACGAGACCGAGTGCTCCGATCAATGCCGCGATGTCGTCGGCGATGCCGGTATAGGAGAGCTCCCCTGCGGGATTGCTCGAGCGGCCATGCCCGCGGCTGTCCGGTGTGATCACCCGCCAGCTCCGGGCGAGCTCGACGACGACCGGCTCCCATTGTGCGCCGGAGGCGAGTCCACCGTGCACCAGGACCAGCGGAGCGCCGGAGCCGTGCTCCTCGTAGTAGATAGCCGCCCCGTTCACGTCGACGGTGCGGCCGGAGCGGGAGTCGGTCATCTCCTCCTCCAGGGCGACCACATCCCTAGTTCGCTTTGTGCTCGGTTCAGCATGGCCTGCCGCCCGCTAGCGCCCGGTCGGGCTCAACGCCGCGGTCTTCCTCGAGATCCGAGTGCATGCGCACGCGTCGGAGTAGCGCTGCGGCGACGATGGCCGTCCCGACAGCCACCGCCGCGCTGAGCGTGGCGGCCACCTGCAGTGCCTGCGTAAACGCCTGTTGGGCGGCATCCACGAGGTCGGTCCCCAGTCGGCCGGGCAGCTCAGCGCCTGCCGCGACCGCCGCGCCGAGCGTGTCCCGCGCCGAGGCGGCCAGCTCGGGCGGGAGCGGCGCTGGCAGCTTCTCGTCGATCTGACCGCGGTAGACGGCCGTCCCGACGGCGCCGAGGATCGCGATCCCGAGCGCGCCACCGAGCTCGGCGCTGGTCTCCGCGACTCCCGCGGCCGAGCCCGCTCGCTCGACAGGGGCCGCCCCGACCATCAGGTCGGCGGCCAGCGTATACACCGGGGCGAGGCCGAGGGCGAAGATCACCGAGCCGGCCACGACGGTGCCGAGCGCCGAGTTGTCAACCTGAGTGAGGATCGCGAAGCCGGCGCCCGCAAGCGTCAGGCCGCCTGCGATCAGGGGGCCGGGCAGGATCAGCCGGGCGAGGAACGGGGTCAGCAGCGCGCCGACGATGAACGCACACGCGTACGGAAGCGTCCAGAGCCCAGCCTCGAGTGGCGACAGCCCGAGGACGAGCTGCAGGTACTGGGCGATGAAGACCGCCATTCCGAAGTTGACGAAGAACCCGAAGGTGTTGGCACACAACGCTGCGTCGAAAGCCGGTACGCGGAAGAGGTGGAGGTCGATCAGCGGATCGGTCAGTCTGCGCTGTCTCCAAACGAACGCGGCGCCGACGGCGAGACCGAACACGATGGACAGCAAAGCTGTCGAGCCCGTGCCTGCCTGGGCGATCTGCTTGAGGCCGTAGATCACCGACAGCACGGCGACCAGGGAGAGGGCCGCACTGATCAGATCCAACCTCCCCGCGTTCGGATCGCGGTACTCGGGCAGTAAGCGCGGCCCGACGACGAGCAGCAGTCCCATCACCGGCAACGCGGGCAGAAACACCGAGCCCCACCAGTAGCGCTCCAGCAGGAGCCCGCCGACCAGCGGCCCGATCGCCGCTCCCACGGAGAAGCTCGTGATCCAGACCCCGATCGCGAAAGTGCGCTCGGGCGCATGGTTGAACATGTTGCGGATCAGAGACAGCGTGGACGGAGCGAGCGTTGCCCCGGCGACACCCAGCAGCGCTCGCGCCACGATCAGCATCTCGGCGGTCGTCGAGAATGCCGCCAGCAGCGAGGCGAGGCCGAAGGCGGCAGCGCCGATCAGGAGCAGACGACGACGGCCGATCCGATCGCCCAGCGTGCCCATGGTGATCAGCAGCCCGGCGACCATGAAGCCGTAGATGTCCACGATCCAGAGCAACTGCGCGCTGGTGGGTTGGAGGTCCTCGCTCAGGGCGGGAAGCGCGAGGTTCAGCACCGTCAGGTCCATGGCGTAGACGACACACGGGAGGGCGAGCACGGCCAGCCCGACCCACTCTCGCCGGCCGGCTCTGTGCGCCGCGGCCGTGGTCACAAAGTCGCGCTCCGGTTTGGCCTAGTCGTCACGTCCCTCTTGGACCGACGGGACGCCAAAAGTCCATCGGCGCAGGTTCTGCACCTGTCGCCGGCCCGCCGTTACCGGGTGGCTTTCCACGGGCTTCATCGGCATGGAGCGATACGGGAACTGATCAGCGGGACGAACTTCCGCGGGGAACTGACGTAACCTACCATCCTGAAACCGTCGTAGTCTATTTGATGGTTTCAGATGAGAGGCTCACCAAACTATGACCTGGCACGCGCTGCACCCGAGCCGCTTCGGCTCGTGCAGCTGTTCGTGAACACGACCGACCACGAGCACTCGCGCGAGCTGCTCGGCTCCCCGTCTCAGGTGCGCGACTGGCTCAGGGCGCACCTCCGCGATCCCGGCCGAGTCGGAGCCGTCGGTGCAGAGCGCACACGCGCGCTCCGGGCTGCTCTCCACGATCTCGTCCACGCCGGCTCACCGGGGGCGCGAGCGCAGCTCGAGGTTACTGCGCGGCGGGCGCGGCTGACCGTCTCGCTCGACCCGCCGCGTCTCACGCCGCAGGCATCGGGGCTCGACGGCGTCCTCGGCGAGCTGGTCGCTGTCGCCTACGAGGCGATGCGCGACGGCAGCTGGAGCAGGCTGAAAGCTTGCCGCAACTGCCGCTATCTCTTTTGGGACGCTTCGCGTAACCGCTCGGCGTCATGGTGCTCGATGCAGCTCTGCGGCAACCGCTTGAAGGTGCGACGACACCGGCGCCGGCGCTCGGCGGCAAAGGGACTCTAGGGCGAAGGTGGAGAACTCCTGCCCGCCGCGCGAGAGTTGCGCTCCACGGCCTGCCGCCAGATGATCACCCCGTGCGTGTGATCGTCGTCGGGGGAGGGATCGCGGGGCTGAGCGCCGCGATCGCCCTACGCAAGACGGGACACGAGGTCGTCGTGCTGGAGCGGGCGCCGCGCATCGATCCGATCGGGGCGGGCATCACCCTCTTCGCGAATGCCATGAGGGCGCTCGATCGTCTCGGCGTTGGCGAGGCGGTAGCGGCCCGCGGCGCCGCGGCAACCCGAAGCGCGATCCTGACCTGGGAGGGGCGTGAGCTGACCCGGGTCCCGTCGGACCTGCTCGAGGGCACGATCGCCCTCCACCGGGCCGACCTACATGCCGCGCTCGCAGATGGGGAGGTGCGCCTCGGCGTCGAGGTCACGGCGGTCGAGCCGGGCGAGGACGGAGTCCTCGCCAGAAGCACCGACGGGAGTGAGGAGCGTGGCGATCTCCTCGTCGGCGCCGACGGGCTGAGCTCGGTGGTCCGTCGTGCGATCGCCGACGCGCCGGTCCGCTACGCCGGCTACACGGCCTGGCGAGGAATCTCCCCTGTGCCGGTTGAAGCCGGGCGCCTGACCGAGTCGTGGGGAGTGGGGGAGCGCTTCGGGCTGGTCGACATCGGGCGTGGACGGACATACTGGTTCGCGACCAAGAACGCGCCGGAAGAAGAGGCCGACGAGCCCGGCGGCAGGAAGGCGGAAATCCTGCGGCGCTTCTCCGGCTGGCACGAGCCGATTGCGGCGGTCGTCGAGACGGCAGACGAGGCCGCCATCCTGCGAAACGACGTCTACTACCTGGAGCCGCTCGCCCGCTGGAGCGACGGCCGCGTCGTCCTGGTGGGCGACGCCGCGCACGCGACCACGCCCGGCGTCGGACAGGGCGCGGCGCTGGCGATCGAGGACGCCGTCGTGCTCGCCGATCGGCTAGCAGGTGGCGATGACCTCAGCGCCGGGCTCGCCGAGTACGAGGCGATCCGCCGACCACGTGCCGACGCGGTCCTGAGGCTGTCCCGCCGCGCGGACAAGGCGGCTCAGCTCGCTAGCCCGCTCGGGTGCCGACTCCGGAACGCACTCGTCCGGTGGCAGCCCGAACGGGCCCAGCGCCGTCAGCTCGAGCCGCTCGTCCGCTACGAGCTCTGATCGAAGGCCGAAGACGCTTCGTGGCCCGGTCCGACGGAATCTTCCTCGCCGTTCACGGAATGCGCGGAGCGCGGCGAGGCCGTCGTTGACGAGGAGCCGGACCTAGCCTGTGGGCGGTCCGGACACCCGAAAGCGTATGTTCGATCTCACGCCGATCCAGGCGGAGGTTTCGAGCAACACTTCGCCGCCGAGCTCCGCCGCTTGCTCCGACGCGGAGAGGTACCGCTTGTACACGCGAAACGGCGTCCCGTCCTCGAGCGTGCGCTCCTGCCAGGACTCACGCACGACGCCCGGCGGCCGCGCTTCCTCGACGATCACGATCTCGTCCCCAACCCGGAACGCTTCGCTGATGAAGTCGCGGCGGAGGCGCTCGTCGGGCAGGTGGCTGTAGACGTTGCTCGCGAACACGAGGTCGAAAGAATGCTCGAGGAACGGCAGCGGCGGAACGATCGAGAGGACGCATACGCAGTCGCCCAGACGAGCGCGGGCGCGCCTGAGCATCGCCGCGCTCGCGTCGAGCGCGACGACCTGTCCGCGCAAGAGCCTCGTGAGCCACCCGGTCCCGCAGCCGACGTCGAGCACACGCCCTGCGGGAAGTGCGGCGACGAACGCCTGAAGCCGTTCGAGCTCGAGTGCCGTCCTTGGGGACTGGCGGGCGAGCTCGTAGGTCGTCTCGTCGTACTCGGGCGCCCGGGCGTCGTAGTAGCGCGTCACGCGGACGACGTCCGAAAAGACCGCGGCCGTCATGGATGTCTCAGCGGCGTCCACGGGCGCGACCCTGGTGATGCAAGTACGCTGGCACCAGGTATTCGCACAGGAACGAAACTCGGCCTCCATGGTCACGTTCGTGTTCTCCATCGACGCGGTGCTCCATTGCCGCTTCGGGATCTCGCCGCTCCTCGAGGTTTTGAGTGCGACCCGCGCGCTCGGAGTCACCGCACCGGAGACGTCGCACTTCCGCTGGCTCGAACAGCGACACGACGTGCTGCGAGACCTGCACCGCAACCACGACCTCGCACCGCTCCGCACGCTGCTCCCCGAGCATGGCTACGTCCCGGACTTCCTGGTACCGCAGCCTTCAGTCCCTCGCGCTGACATCGAGGACGAGCTCGAGGCGATCCGGCGAACTCCCACGGCGCGCGCGCGTCTGGAGATCGAGCGCGCCCTCGACGGCAGCGAGATCGATGAGGAGACGGCGAGCGTCCTCCGCGCGGCTGGAGCTCCGGCGCGCCTCGCCGAGTTGCTCGAGGTCGTCTGGTCGATGCTGATCGCGCCTGACTGGCCGACGATCCGCGAGCTGCTCGAGCGGGACGTCGCGTACCGTGCCCGACGCCTGGCCGAGGGCGGCCTCGTGCGCCTCTTCGCGGACCTGTCCCCCGCCGTGGCACTGCGCGGGCGCCGCCTGTGCGTCCAGCAGCGGACCACTGCGACCGTGAAGCTGGGCGACGCCGGGCTGCTCCTCACCCCGTGCGCCTTCATCTCGCCCCGCGTAGGAACGACTCCGGAACCCCCGCACCTCGTCTATCCCGCGCGTGGGACGGCAGCGTTGCTCGGTCACGAGCCCTCGAGCCGCGGGCCTGCGCTCGCTCGGCTCCTCGGCGCAACCCGCGCTGAGATCCTTGTTCTCCTCGACCAGCCGACGAGCACAACGAGCCTCGCGCAGCGCCTGCACCGTTCCCCTGGCAATGGCGTGGGGACCACCTCGCGGTGCTGTTCGCAGGCCGGCCTCGTCACGCGCCGGCGAGCAGGCCTCAGCGTCCCTCCACTCGCGGACTCCGGCCGGCCGACGCGCTGCTCGAATAGTCGAGCCAGACCCGCCTCTAGACAGTCGCTGTTTCGGCTCTGGACGAAAGTGTTGCTCCGTCGTCGAGCCCCGCTCCGAGGGCGCTGGCCGGAGGCACCGATTGCAGGCAGCCGAAAGGAGCCAGACAGTGATCGAAGGGGTCAGCAAGGTCGTAATCGAGGTCGAAGATCAGGACCGCGCGCGCGCGTTCTGGACGGAGAAGCTGGCGTTCGAGCTCGTCCAGGACACGAGCTACGGCGACGAGCGCTGGGTCGAGGTCAGACCTCCGGACAAGACTGGTCCTCGTCCTCAGCCTGCGTCAGGGCAAGCGGCCGAGCGCGTCCGACACGCTGCCGACGTCGAACGTCTTCTTCGACTGTGACGACCTCGCCGAGCACGTACGAGGAGTTTCGCTCGCGCGGTGTCGAGTTCCCACAACCTCCGGTCGAGCTGAGCTTCGGCTGGTGGTCGATGTTCCAGGATCCAGGAGGGCAACCGCTTCGCCCTTCGCTCGCGGGAAGGAACGCGAATCTCGAGCGGATCCACGACGGGAACTGAGCGCGGAGGTGTACTGCGATGACTGAGAAAACTCGCACGCGCGAGTAGTCGCCGGCCCTGGCTCGTGGTCGGGCTCTGGCTCACCGCGATCGTCACCGCGTTCGTGCTCGTGGCGATGTTCCTCGCGTTCGAGGGGGAGGCCGAGATCACGAGGACGACGGAGTCGAAGCAGGCCGACCGGATCCTCGCCGAGGGCTTTCCGCAAGACGCGAGCGGGCAGGAGATCACCGAGGTCGTCGTCGTGCGCGCCGAGGAGGGCGAGGTCGAAGCAGCCGCGACGCGTGCGCGGGTCGCCGCGCTCGCGGATGAACTGCGCGCGGCGGGAGCCACCCGGGTCGTCACTTACGGCGAGGAACGGCGGCTCGTCTCGCAGGACAGAGATGCGACCGTCCTCCTCATCGCGCTCGGCCGCGACGGGGAGGACGACGTGGACGGAGTGGTCGCAGCGGTCGAGCGCCTCGACGACGAGCCCGGCTATCGGGCGGCGGTCACCGGCAACCGGACGGCGGACGCCGACGAGGACGCCGCGTCGCTCGAGGATCTGAAGAAGGGCGAGCTCTTCTTCGGCGCCCCGCTCGCGCTCATCGTCCTCCTGCTCGTCTTCGGCGCGGTCGTCGCGGGCCTCGTTCCGCTCATGCTCGCGCTCGCCTCGATCGTCGTCTCGCTCGCCCTGGTGGCGCTCCTGGCGCAGGCGTACGACCTCTCCGTCTTCACCCAGAACATGCTGATCGGGATGGGCCTCGCCCTCGGGATCGACTACTCGCTCTTCACCCTCTCCCGCTACCGGGAGGAGCGGCTGCAGGGGCGGGAGAAGCCCGACGCGATCGCCACGGCGGGCGCCACCGCCGGGCGTGCCGTCCTCTTCAGCGGGATCGCGTTCGTGCTCGCGATGCTCGGGCTCCTGCTCGTCCCGAGCACGATCTTCCGCAGCCTCGCGGCTGGCGCGATCCTCGTCGGGATCGTCTCCGTTGTCGCGGCGCTGACGTTGCTCCCCGCCGTCCTCAGTCTGCTCGGCGACCGCGTGAACGCGCTCCGCATCCCGTACTTCGGCCGCGCGGCCGAACAGGCGGGCGGTGAGAGCCGCTTCTGGGGCGCGATCGTACGCTCGGTCATGCGTCGCCCCCTGTTGAGCCTAGTGCTCGCCGCCGGATTCCTCGTCGCGCTCGCGGCCCCGGTGCTCACGCTCGACACGGGTACCTCGGGTGCGGCAACGCTGCCCGACCGCTTCGAGTCGAAGCAGGGCTATCTGCTCCTCAGAGAGGAGTTTCCGAGGGAGTCGACCGAGCCGGTCGAGATCGCGGTCGCCGGCGACGTCCGCGGGCCTGCCGTGGAGAGCGCGCTGGCCCGGCTCGGGCAGGAGCTTGCGCGCCGGCCGCTCTTCGGAGAGCCGGTCGTCGAGGCGAACGAGGCGGGCACGGTCGCCCGCGTCACGGTTCCGATCGCGGGCAACCCGGACGGCGAGGCGGCGATCGCGGCCGTGCGCGAGCTGCGCAGCGACGCCGTCCCGAGCGCGTTCGCCGGCGTCGACGCGCAGGTGTACGTGGGCGGCGACACCGCCGAGGAGCTCGACTACCACGACACCGTGAACCTCTGGCTCCCGCTCGTGCTCCTCTTCGTGCTCGGGCTCAGCTTCCTCCTGCTCATGATCGCCTTCCGCTCGCTCGTCGTGCCCGCGACCGCCATCGCCATGAACCTGCTCTCGGTCGGAGCGGCGTACGGGCTTCTCGTGCTCGTCTTCCAGGAGGGAATCGGCAACGAGCTCCTCGGGCTGCGCGAGGCGGAGACGATCGACGCCTGGGTGCCGCTCTTTCTCTTCGCAGTCCTCTTCGGGCTCTCGATGGACTACCAGGTCTTCCTGCTCAGCCGCATCCGCGAGCGCTATGTCCAGACGGGAGACAACGACGCGGCCGTCGCCTTCGGCATCGGCTCGACCGCCCGCCTCATCACCGGCGCGGCGCTGATCATCATCGCCGTCTTCTGGGGGTTCGCGATGGGCGACACGATCGCCTTCCAGCAGATGGGCTTCGGCGTCGCCGTCGCGCTCCTGATCGACGCGACGATCGTCCGCTCCGTCCTCGTCCCGGCGGCGATGAAGCTGCTCGGCAAGCACAATTGGTACCTGCCCTCGTGGCTCGCCTGGCTCCCGGATGTGCACGTCGAGGGCGCCGAGCCGCAGCCCACGCACGTGCCGCGACCGGCGTTGGCGGCAGCTACGGGGAAACGATGAGAAGTGCCTTTGCCGAATAGGGCAGCCCTCCCGTGCGTTGGTTCAACAGGAAGGAGGATCCTTGACCCAGCCAGACGGACTCCGACTCTTCGATTACGCCGCATCCTGCAACTGCTACAAGGCTCGACTCCTACTCGCGCACCTCGGCCGGCCCTACGAGCGGGTCCCCATCGACATCTTCAACGGGGAGACGCTGACCGACGAGTTCGCCCTCATCAATCCCGCTCGCACGACGCCTGTGCTCGAGACCGCTGACGGATACCTTCCCGAGTCGAACGCGATCCTCGTCTACCTCGCCGCCGGCACGCCCCTCCTGCCTGAGGATCCATTCGAGCTCGCTCAGGTGACGCGCTGGCTCGTCTACGAGCAGACCGACATCATCCCCAGCATGGGTGGTCTTCGATTCCGTCTGTTGACCGGCCGCCTGACGCCCGACGATCCGGATGCGGTCCGACGCAAGCTCAGCGCACACGAGGTACTCCGCCAGCTCGACAGTCACCTTTACGAGCGTGAGTTCTTCGTGACCGACCACTACACGATCGCCGACGTCGCGATCTACGGCTACAGCCACCGTGCGCACGAGGCAGGCATCGACATGCAGCCCTACGCGAGCCTCAGAGCCTGGTTCGAGACCGTCGAGCGCCAGCCCGGCTACCTCGAGGATGTCGAGCCGTACGGAGCCAACGCAGCTCCGGGCGCCGGTCGCTCGATCTACGACGAGTAACCGGGACGAGAGACGGGACCGCACTTCTACTGGACGTACGAGCAAGGAGGAACCCGTGATGTCCGAAAGCTCCAACGAGGCGTTGGAGGATGCTCGCCGATACGTTCGCCGTAAGCGGATCTTCTACACAGTTCTGGGGATCTGGATCGCCCTCAGCCTGATGTGGTTCGCCATCGACATGCTCGAGGGCGGCGAAGGCACGTGGTTCTACTGGCCGATGCTCGGCACCGGCATCGCCGTAGCCATCACCGGGATCGTGCTGCTCGGGATCGGCGGACTGTTCGGCACCGATTGGGAGCGCAGGGAGATGGACAAGTATCTCCGTCGCCAGGGGGACGAGCCAGACGGCTAGCTTGGGAAACGTATGAACGACGCGCAGAGAAGCCCGTTCGTCTGGCGCTTGTCCCTGGCGAGCTCGCCGGAGAGCGTGTTCGAGCTTCTCGACACCGACGAAGGGCGCGAGCGATTCTGGGCGCTGCGTTCGCGCGCTGCAGATGGCGGGTTCGACCTCGAGTTTCCCGGTGGCTTGAAGGGGCGCGTGGACGTGGTCGATCGCCAACCTCCGACACGAATGGTCATTCGCTATTTCGGGTCCGAGGCCGAGTTCGCACTGAGCCGACGGGAGGACGGCGGCTGTCTGTTTCAGGTCACGTGCCGCTGCGACGACCCGGCCATCTGGATGGGGTTCTACGCGGGCTGGGTGAGCTGGCTGCTGGTGCTCAAGGCGGTCGCGGACTTCGGCGTCGATCTACGCAACGGCGCGCCTGACCGAGCCTGGAAACAGCGATACGTCGATCAGTGAGCGCGGCCGCCGGACCCCGCCAGTCAGTCGAGACGGTGGCCGCCGATGTCGTAGGGGATGTTCACGGTCTCGTTGGCGCCGGGATTCGGGCGCCAGCCGCCCGAGAAGGTGCCGTCCTGACGCCATGAACCCGTGAACGTCGCGTCCAGCGGACCATACGACACCGCAATCGTCACGGTGTCATCGCGGATGTCCCACCGATACGGCAAGGGCGTCGGCGAGAAGCCGGAGAACACGGTCGACGGGAAGGTGTCGGTCTCGGGGTCGTAGCCGATCAGCTCGAGGGCGTCGATCTCCTGGCCCATGAAGTCGATGCGGACGCGCTGCTCGAGGAAGAAGCCGCCCGGCAGCCAGCGGAACGTCGTTTCGCCCTTGATGTTCTTCTCGTCGGAGCCGACGAGATTGCCTTCCATCGCCCAGCGGCCGACGAGGCGGTCGAGGCGCCTCAGCGCGGGATCCGGCTGCGGCAACTCGGGCGTCTCGGACATGGTGGTCCTCCTTTGAGCTGTGTCATGCGACAAAGACCGGCTGAACGGGACGAAGTCATCGCCCGTCTTCGCGACGGCGCGCTGGCGCGCGGGTGTGGTGTCACCTCATGGGCGCTGAGCATCCGGCTCGGACGAGCGTACGCGAACAGGACGCTTGCGCGGCGTGTATCGCGACGTGCCAGGGCCTACGCCGACCTCCACGGACGGGGGACAGTCCACCGGGCCCTGTTGACGACAAACGTCAACCTGATCTCACGCACGTACCAGGGTGGGGTGCATCTCGACCGACGGGCGTCCGTCTCTTGGCGATGCGCGACCGCAGAAGCACGGCACGTCGCTCGAGTGAGCCGGTGAATGACCGGGCTCCGTCGCGCCGCGGGCGCGCGCGCTCGGCATTGGGTGCGGCGGGGCCTCCAAGCTCCAACGAGTCCTGGACGCGGCGACGAGCCGCATCGCTGCCAACGAGAAGTTCGAACATCTCCAAGCCTCCTCACATGAATCGATTCACTCGGATAGTAGCTGAAACGATTCATGTTGACGTACCATTCCCCGATGATGGCACCGCGCGACCGCCGCCGAATCCGTCTCCGCGAAGTCGCCGAACGAGCCGGCGTCTCCGTGGGGAGCGCCTCCCAGGCGTTCGGCCGACCCGAGCTCGTCTCCGACGAGGTGCGCGAACGCGTGCTTGCCGCGGCCGAGGCCCTCGGCTACCCCGGTCCGGACCCTGCGGCACGTCGCCTCCGAACCGGACGTGCGGGTGCCGTGGGCCTGATCTTCGCGGAGCGTCTCGCGTACCAGTTCACCGACCCCGCCGCGCCCGCATTCCTGCGCGGAGTCGCCCGGGGAATGCAGGAGACGCCGACGGGTCTTCTCCTGATCCCGGACTCGCGCTACCGTGCCGAGACCGCGCGCACGGTGAGAGATGCCGCCGTCGACGGCTTTCTCATCTACTCGGCGCCGCAGAACGATCCTCGCGTCGAGGCGGCGCTCGCTCGCCGGCTGCCGGTCGTGACGATCGACCAGCCCCGCACAGACGCCACCCCGTTCGTCGGCATCGACGATCGCGCCGCGGCGCGTAGCGCCGCGGCGCACCTTCGCGCGCTCGGCCACGAGCGCGTTGCAGTGCTCACCTTCATCACGGCACTCGATCCGGCAGGAAAGCTCACGCTCGACCTAAGCATCGAGCGACTCGAGGGATACAAGGAGGGTCTCGGCAATGCGTGGGACCCGATGCTCGTGCGCACGTGTCGGCCGAATGCATCTGAGCCGGCACGCGAGGCCACCACGGAGCTGCTCCGCGAGTCGGAAGCGCCGACGGCGATTCTCGCCATGAGCGACATCCTGGCTCTCGGGGCGCTCGAGGCTGCGGCCGAGCAGGGCGTCTCGGTTCCCGGGGAGCTCTCGATCGTCGGATTCGACGACAGCCCCGCTGCACTGCATACGACGCCGCCGCTAACGACGGTGGCCCAGCCACAGGAGGAAAAGGGTCGGCTGGCCGCACAGTGGTTGATGGAGGAGATCGAGGACCGAGAGCGGCCTCCGGGCTGGCACACGCGTGCGATCCTTCCGACCCAGCTCGTCGTGCGCGAGTCGACGGCACCGGCTGAGTAGCAGAACCTCCCTCAACCCCGGGTCACGCGTGATACCTGGCGTTGGGAGGAAGCAGCCGGAAGTACTCGCGCGTGTCCACGCGTGCTCTCGCTCAGTACACGCGCGCGGACATTCGCTCGAGCCGAGGCGGGAGGGTGAGCGCCGTCACGCCGACACACGGGCATCGAGGTCTGGGCATCGGCACGGTGGCGCGCGCTCGCCGGTTGCCACAGCCCTACGCGTCGATTGACCCCGCCCAGCCCTGGGAGTGGCGCTTAGTCACTCCGCCTGAACGAGATATCCATCCAGCGCTGCCAGCTGGTGCCATCCTCGGACCGCTCCCACAGGGCGGTCATCGATTGCCCGTCTTCGGCGATGGTCAGCGTGGATCGGACTCGAGCGGTCCGGGCGTCTGTCGGTTGTGCGGCTGAAGCCACCTCGGCTCCCCCGGTGAAGTGGAAGACGCCGTTGTCGTCGATCGTGACGCGCATCAGCTCGGCGTTCCCATCGCTGTCGAAGCTCCGCGAGAGGAACCCGCCGCTCACGGCATCCGGCTCTCCGATGATCTCGATGGCTCGGACCGGACGTTCGCCCACGGTTACGTCGACGTGGTGCACGAGGAAGTAGCCGCCCGGCAGCACCTCGTAGGTGTCGGTGCCGATGACCGGAATCTCCGGTTCGTCGATCACGTGACCAGACGTCTGCCACCGTCCGGCGATGGTGTGAAGTCTGTCGGGTTTGCGGCCTTCGTGCTCGTTCATGCGTCGTCAGTGTTATCAGTTGCCACTGGGATGCGGCGCGGCGATGTTGGGTGCGCTCGAGGCCGCAAAGAGTCGGTCGTGAACCGTGTTGATTCGTGTGACCGGTTACGAACTTCTAGCCGGACATCCTGTCTTGCAGCAGGAATTTGGCTAAAGGTCGCCGTGATCTGACACAAATCTGACACGAGCAAAGCACTGGTGGCGGCGCGGTGCTCTTGCGGCCGCCGCGTCCAGCCCCGAGCCGTCGTCGCCTCCGAGGGGGTGGGAGGTGCCTCGCGTGCGCGCGAGACGACTCCGACTCCGGCGGCTGGGCCAACGGCCCCCGGATCCGGGTATGTCCGGCTCGCGGTTAGACCGCCTGGACACGGCTCCGTAGACTCGCTCGGTCATGTCTGTTCCGGGCCATCCGGGCACGAGGCTGCCCAGCGGCACCGTCACCCTGCTCTTCGCGGACATCGAGGGCTCGACGCGGCTCCTGAACTCGCTCCGAGGCGGCTTCGCGCCGGTACGCGCCCGGCTGCGGGAGCTCGTCCGCGAGGCGGCTTCGACTCACGACGGCGGCGAGGTCGACTGGGCCGGTGACGGCGTCTTCCTCGCCTTTGCCCGCGCGCGGGAGGCCGTGCTCACCGCGACGCAGATCCAGCGCGCCCTGGAGCAGGAGGCGTGGGCGCCGGACGGCGTCGTGCGCCTACGGATCGGGATCCACACGGGCGAGCCCGACCTCGGGGAGGAGGGCTACATCGGGATGGACGTCGTCGTCGCCTCCAGGATCTGCGCCGCCGCCCACGGCGGTCAGGTCGTCGTCTCGAGGTCGACCCGCGACGTCGTCGGCGACGCCGATCCCGAGCTCTCGTTCCGCCCGCTGGGGAGCCACCGGCTGAAGGACGTCCCCGGCTCCGAGCAGCTCTTTCAACTCGTCGCCGCCGGGCTGCAGGAGGGGTTCGCGCCGCTGCGCACGCTCGGCGGCTCAGCGCTGCCCGCGCTCCACCACCGCCTGGTCGGCCGCCGCCAGGACCTGACCTCCACCCTGTCGCTGTTGGCGCGGGCGGACGTGCGGCTCGTCACGATCACCGGACCCGGCGGCGCCGGCAAGAGCCGGCTTGCGCTCGAGGTCGCCGCGCTGAGCGCGATCGAGCGCCCGGTGCACCTCGTCGGCCTCGCCCCCGTGTCCGATCCCGAGCTCGTCCCGGCCACGATCGCCCATGTGCTCGGCGTGCGCGACGCCGACGGCAGGCCGGTCCTCGAGGGCGTCGCCGAGACGCTCGCGGGCACGGGCGCCCTGCTCTTCCTCGACAACTTCGAGCACCTGACCGCTGCGGCCGGGTACATCTCCACGCTTCTCCACCGCGCGCCGGACCTCGACCTGTTGATCACGAGCCGCGCGCAGCTCCGCCTCTCCGGCGAGCACGTCGTACCGCTCCGGCCGCTGTCCGTCTACGAAGCCTCGACCCTCTTCTCCGAGCTCGCCGCGGCGCGCGGGGTGATCCTGCACGCGGACGTGCTGCCCGCGGTACGGGAGATCTGCCGGCGCCTGGACGGGCTCCCGCTCGCCATCGAGCTCGTCGCCGCGCGGCTCGTCGTCCTCCCGCCCGCGCAGCTCCTGCTCGCGCTGGACGAGGGGCTCACGCTCGACATGGAGGGTCCGGTCGACCTCCCCGCCCGGCAGCGCACGCTGCGCGCGACGATCGACTGGAGCTACAGCCTCTTGAGCGAGAGCCAACAGGAGCTGCACCAGACGCTCGCCGTCTTCACCGGAGGTTGCTCCTTCGACGACGCGCGTGCGCTGTCCGGCTCCCCGACCTTCCTCTCCGACCTCGAGGGGCTCGTGACCGGGAGCCTCCTTCGGAGCGACGTCTCCGAGGGCGAGGTGCGGCTGTTCATGCTCGAGACCGTGCGCGCGGACGCGCTCGCGCGGCTTGCTTCTGACGGGAAGCTCGACGACCTGCGGCGCCGGCACGCGGAGCGCTTCCTCGAGCGCGCGACCGCCGCGGAGGCCGAGCTCGCAGGGCCTAACCAGGCGCAGTGGTACGAGCGCCTCGAGCACGAGCTCGACAACCTGCGGGCGGCGCTCGACTGGCTACTCGGTGCCGGCCGCGTCGCGGACGCGCTTCGTGCCATCTCCGGGCTCGAGCGCTTCTGGCGTGCACATGCGCACGTCGGCGAGGCGCGACGCTGGCTCGCCCTGGCCCTGGCGCTCGCCCATGACGTGCCGGCCGACGTGCGAGCGGCGGGCCTGAGAACGGCAGCCCACCAAGCTGCTGCGCAGAGTGACTGGGAGGCCGCCGGAACGATGCTCGAGGAGGCGCGAGACCTGTACCACGCAAGCCGCCAGGCCGTCGAGGAAGTGCGCGTCCTCGCATACCTGAGCTTCGTGGCACTGAGGCGCGACGAGATCGAGCGAGCGGAGCAGGTCGCGCAGGAGGCCGTGGCGATCGCCGCCGACCTCGACGATGACAAGGCCGCGTCGGCAGCGCTGACTGCGCTCGGCGACGTCCATTCGGCCCGAGGCGAGCACGAGCTGGCGGTGACCCGATACGAGGAAGCCGTTGTCCTTCGCAGGCGGCTCGGCGACCCGCTTCTGGTCTTGGACGCCGTCTACAACCTCGGGCTCACCGCGTACCACGGCGGCGACCTCGCGCGCGCACGCCGGGAGTTCGACGACGCGTTGGGACAGGCGCGAGACCTCGGCGAGGCCGCGTTCATAGCGGCAGCCCAGCTCTTGCTCGCCGAGATCGCGCTCGTTGACGGCGAGGTCGAAGACGCCGCGACCCGCGCGCGTGAGAGCCGCGACGTCTACACGGAGCTCGGGGACGACCGGTCGCGGGCTCGATGTCTGGTGGTCCTGGCGGCAACCGCGGTGGCACAGGGCTCCTATGCGGCGGCGGCCCGCATACTCGGCGCCGCGGACGCTGCCCGCGGTGACGAGGCTCCGGACGAGTACGAAGCGCCCGTCCTGGAGCGCTTCCTGCCGGAGCTCGAGGCACACCTCGGAGCAGACGAGGTGAAAGCCTTCGCGGCCGAGGGACGAGCGCTCGACTAGGACGGCTCGAGGTAGCGGTCGTCTCTCCCAGGACCCACGCATAAGGGCGAGTACGAACCACGCGGCCCGAACAAGTAGACGGCGGTAAGGCCGGTGCGTGACCAGTGTGGTGGCACGGGACGAGGCTTCGGCACGACCGTCTAGTTCCGCCCGCCTGCCCCAAGCTCCCGCTCCTCGATCCGCAGATAGCTCGCGAGTTCGGGATCGTCGTCGTGGAACCCGCTGCGGCGGGTCGGTGTATACGCGGCATCCGAATACAGGAGGTCGTTCGTGCGGAGGTCACTCATCATCGTCGCCGCAGCCGTGGCGCTTGTGTGCGTGAGTACAGCGCTCGCGGGGAACTGGGCAACCGTGCGGCTAAGTTCGTCGCCGAAGGGCCTGTCTGCGGACGAGCCGTGGGTCGTCAACATCACGGTGCTTCAGCACGGCTTGGCTAGCCAGCCGCTCTGCTGTCTGCAGCCGACAGTGACGATTACGAGGGTCGCGCAGGTCCGCTCCACGAGCGCGGCTCTCAAGAAGTCGCTGACTTTCAGGGCCAGACCGACAAGTCGCACGGGCGTCTACCGCGCTCGCGTCGTGTTCCCGGACGCGGGCACGTGGCGGTACGAGGTCTATGACGCCTTCACCATGTTCGGCGGCGCACGCACGCATAAGTTCGCGCCGGTAAAGATCGCCCAGGGCAGAACCTAGCCAGACTCGTGTCCGCTTGGGGCGGGGTCGCGGCACCGGACGAGCAGGTCCCCGTCGGCATAGATGCTTTCGAGGGGTGGGTAGTCCCCCCGCGTGCGTGCGCGTGCGCGCGAGAGGGAGGGGCTGCGCAGCCGCGCCGGCGACGTGGCTAGTTGAGCCCGCCCGCTTCGACCTCGCGCTTCTCGATCCGGAGTAGCTCGCGAGCGACTGCGATCATGGCGCTGTGGATCAGGTGCGGATCGACAAATGGCTCTGGGCAGCGCGCATGTTCAAGACGCGCAGTGCGGCGACCGGGGCCGTTCTTGGGGGGCGAATACACGTGAACGGCGAGCGCGTAAAGCCCTCGAAGCTGATTCGGACGGGGGACACGATTGAAGTGACCATCAGGACAGTCCGGCGCACGCTGGTCGTAACTGGGGTGGCCGAGCGCCGAGGCCCGGCGAGCGATGCACTCACGCTGTATGAGGAGACGCCCGAGTCACTTATCGCCCGCGAACTGCACGCGGCTGAACGTCGGCTTTCCCGTCCACTCGGAGCCGACCTCGGAACACGTCCCACAAAGCAGGCGCGGCGCCGACTCGACGCACTGCGACGAGGACAACGGGGCACACGCTGAGCGCCGCGTTCTAGTGCCTGTTCCTCGTACACGCTCATCCCTCCCCCCACTTCCCTTCGCAGCAGTTCGCGGGCTGTGGAGGTGGTGAGACGGGTCGCGCTCCCGCGCGCGTGCGCGCGCGAGATCGGGAGCCGGCTGCGCGTGCGCCCTCGGGCTGGCGGTGCGGTCGGCGCACCGCGAGGGATGGCTGCCTTGAGCGGCAGCAACCGCCCGACTAGGATGGGCTGCATCACGTCACGTCCGTGCATCACTACTGGCGTTATGAGCCGATTGGAGTGATCGCAATGCGACGACCCCACGTCAACGCGGTAGTGCTCACCGCGATCCTCGTTGGAGCTTGCCTCACTATTCCGGCGGCGAGCGCCGAGGACACAGTCTTCGATGACGGCGCCGTTCTGGTCGACGGCCACCAGCACGGTCTCCCCGGCGGCCACGTCGACTCAGGTCACGATGCCGTGACGCTCATCGGCAAGGGACGGGTGAACAACGCGCGTCAGGGCATCGTCTCCGACGTCGGTGTGCTCGGCGACTACGCCTACCTCGGGGCGTTCGCCAGCACCCCTTGCCAGGGCGGCGTCTACGTCATGGACATCTCCGACCTCGCCAACCCGCATCAGGTCGGCTTCATCGCCGCCTCACCGGGCTCGTTCGTCGGCGAGGGTGTCCATCCCATCGAGTTCAGCACTCCGGCATTCACCGGCGACCTGCTCGCGTACAGCAACGAGCTCTGCACCGGGGCGACCGCGCCACCGGCCGTCGGGGGCGCCACGCTCGTCGACATCAGCGACCCGCTGCACCCCGTCGTGCTCAAGAACGGCTTCGGCGCCGTCGAACCCGGCGTAACCACGCGGGCCCGCACGGTGCACAGCACGTTCATGTGGCAGACCGGAGCCGGGCCGAATCGCAAGGCGTACATCGTGCTGCCGGACAGCAACACGCCCCAGCTGCCGATCTTCGACATCACCGATCCGCGGAACCCGGTCCAGGTCATCGACATCAACCTGGCCACCACGTTCCCGCAGATCCTCCAGACCGGCGTCGACCTGAACACGGTCTTCTTCCATGACGTCGTGGTCCGCAAGCACGGTAACCGCTACATCATGCTGCTGTCGGTCTGGGACGCCGGCTACGTGGCGCTCGACGTCACGAACCCGGCCAACCCGACGTACATCGCCGACACCGACTTCACCTTCCCCGACCCGCAGCTGCTCGAGACCAACGGCGTGTCGCTGGGCCCGGAGGGCAACGGGCACTACGCCGAGTTCGCGCACAACAATCAGCTCGTCATCACCACCGACGAGGACTTCGGGCCGGTTCGTGTGCGGGTGGCGACCGACGACGGCGGTGAGTTCCGCGCGGTTCAGGCCGGTTCGGCGACGCTGCCAACGGGCGGGAGTCTCACCGGTACCGCCATCTTTGTCGGGCTAGGCTGCAACGCATCGCCCCCACCGGCGCCGCCGGCCACGGGCGGGCCGTACATCGCGCTCGTCGAGCGGGGCGTCTGCACCTTCACCGAGAAGGCGACCAACATCGAGGCGGCGGGGTACGCGGCGACGATCGTGTTCAACCGCACCGGGGCGGGAGGAGGCTGCGGCGCGCTGGTGAATCCGGCCGTCGTCGCCACAAAGCCGTTCTTCTCCGTCAACCGGCCGGCGGGTCTATCCATCGTCGACGCCGATGCGGGCTACAACGAGGCGGCCTGCATCGCTAGCTCCGACTTGGCCCCGGTGCCAGTCGGGACTGTCGGTGACGCTGTCACGCTGGCGGCTTCCTTCGATGGGTGGGGATACGTCCACCTGTACCGCAACGGCACCGGCAAGCTCCAGGAGCTGGACACCTACGCGGTGGCGACCGGCATGGACCCGGCGTACGAGACCGGGTTCGGCAACCAGACCGTCCACGAGGTGGCCGTGTCGGCCAAGAATCCGCAGCTGGTGTACCTGTCGTACTACGACGCCGGGCTCCGGGTCATCAGCCTCAAGGGCAACAAGATCACGGAAGTCGGCCACTTCGTGGACCAGGGTGGCAACGACTTCTGGGGTGTCCAGGTGATCAGCCGCGACGATGTCGAGTATGTGCTCGCCAGCGACCGCGACTTCGGCCTCTACATATTCAGGTTCACGGGCTAGAACCCACTACTGAGCGAGGCCCGTGGTCGCAAGCGACCACGGGCCTTCGCCTCTCCACGTCCCGGCCTGGGCATTGCTCGGCCATGAGCGCGTCGCAGGGCGCGGCTGCTAGAGAGGGTGATGCGGGCTGTCGGTGACGCCGGAGGAACCGAAGCAGCCGCCCGACGGAGCCGGAGACCGCGCGCGGGTGCGAGGCGGCGGACGGTCGGCGCCGCGGAACCGAGGCACGCTGCGGTTAGCAGCGATCGCGTGTGGGCTGGTGGTCCCGCTCATCGCCGTGATCGGCCTGGTCCAGGCGGTCGGCAACGGAAGCCCTTCCGCCATCGGCCCGACGGAGGGTCTGACCGGCGGTGCCTCCGGGCACGCCCACGCGCCCGGCACCGCGTCGAATCACCCGCACGGCGGATTCACGATCGGAGACGCCACAGTCGGCGGGCTCGCCGTCGGCGCCGGCGGCTACACACTCGCGCCGGCATCTACGGCGTTGACGGCGGGAGTGTCGGCGCCGTTCCGCTTCCGCATCGAGGGGCCGAACGGTCGGCCGGTAACCCGCTACGTGATCGCGCGCGATCGGCCGATGCACCTCGTCGTCGTGCGGCGCGACCTCTCCGGCTACCAGCATCTGCACCCGACGATGTCTGCAGACGGCACCTGGCAGATCGACCTCGCGCTGCCCGCGCCCGGGACCTGGCGTGCGTTCGCAGACTTCGCCACGTTCGATGCGAACGGCGCCAAGGCGGCGGTCACGCTCGGAGTAGACCTGACGGTCGCCGGCGGCTATGAGCCGGCCTCGACGCCGGCGGCTACTCGGGAGGCGACCGTTGACGCTTACACCGTGACGTACGAGGGAACGCCGCATCCTGGGGTGACCCAACCGCTCGTGTTCCGTGTCTTCAGAGCCGGGAAACCCGTGCGCGACCTCGAGCGCCACCTCGGCGCGTACGGCCACGTGGTGGCCCTGCGCGAGCGCGACCTCGGCTACGCCTATGCGCTCGCGGAGGACCGGCTCTTCCGCGGCGCGGCGAAGTTCTGGCTGTCCGCGCCCAGTCGGGGACGGTACCGCATGTACTTCGACTTCAGGGTCGACGGACGGGTGCACACAGCCACATTCACCGTAGTGGTGTCCTGAAGGAGACCGCTGTGGCGGTCCCGACACCCTCGTCCGAGCAGGCCCCAGCGTCCCAGCGCCATCCTTGGTTCGCTTGCTGCCGTCGTCGCGTGGGAACTCAGCGTCGTTGCGGCGAGCCTTGCGTGCTCATGCAATACGAGAGCGTGGTCGAGGACAGAACGAACTCTAGGATGCGACAGATGTTCGTTGCCGTGAGCGTGGACATGGAGGGCGCGTCCCAGCTTCGCAATGTGCGCGAGATCTTCGGGTGCATGCCGGAGTACTGGCAGACCGGGAAGCCACGGCTCGAGGCCGACGTCGCAGCCGCGTGCGAAGGACTCCTCGCCGGCGGCGCGTCCGAGCTTGTGATTCTCGACAATCACGGCGGGAACACGGTGAACGTATCGGCCGAGTCGCTGCCGCCCGGCGCGCGCCTCGAGACGTGGAACGTTTATGAGCTCCGCGAGCAGGGGGTCGACGCGTTGTTCCAGGTGGGCTACCACGCCCGCGGCGGCGTCGACGGCTTCCTTTCCCACACCTACCTGCCGGGGCTGCGGTTGCGCGTCGGTGGCGAGCTGATCTCCGAAAGCCACGGACGGGCGTGGGCCGCAGAGGTCCCCTTGCTCGGTATCGTCGGCAACGACCTGCATCAACAGACGTTGGGGTCGCTCACAGGGACGCCGTACCTCGTTGTCCAGGAGTCCATCGGACGTGAGGCGATGCGCCCTGTCTTCTCGGATCCGCAGGACGGGCTCGACGCGATTCGTTCGTTCGCGCACGAGTGCGCGTGGGACAGCGCGTCGGCAGCTGCGATCGCGGCCCCGACGGGGGTCACGTTCGAGGCGAGCATGCCGAACGGCCGCGACGTCGTCGACATGGGCGGCGCTGGCTGGGCACGCGTGGGCGACGTCGAATTCGCTGTTGAGCTGGAGACGTGGCCAGACTCGCGAGGGCCGCTCAGCGCCGCGATGAACGCCGCGCTCGCTCCGTTCATGCCCTACTGGCTGAGCGGCTTCGCGAGCGCCGATGAGGCCGACGCAGCCGACCAGGAACGCGTGGGGCAACTGGTGACGATCTTCGACGCGTGGGCAGCCGAGTCGCACCCGCAGTGGTACACGGAGGCGGCCGACCCGCTCCCGGCGGGTATCGCCGAGCGTCTCGCTGCCGCGTAGCCACCCCCGCCAGCCCCGGCCCGACGAACCCGTTCACGGGGGTGGGCGGGGGCATCACACCTTCTACTACGCGTGCGTGCGTGGGGGAGTCGCCCGGTTGCGCCTCCCCTGAGGCCTCCCACTCCGGGGGTGCCCGCTCTGGGTTCGACTTGGGGGCCGGGTGGGTTTCGGGCTCGGTGGCCGGTCAGGACTAGTCCGCGTGTCGAGCGGCCACCAGCAGCACGCGACGTGCGTCCGCGATGTGGGGGAGAAACGATCGGCCCTCCTCCGCCAGGGACCGGACGGCTGGCTCGGCGTCCTCGCTGTCGGCGGCGATCGCGTTCTCGTACAGCCTTCGCTGACCTTCGAGCCATTCCGGGTGCTCCTCGCGAAGAACCACATGGAGGCCAGTGGCCTCGGCGAGTCGACCGACGTCGGGCATGGGAGTCCGGCCCGGAGGGGTTTCGTCGAACTCCCAGGTCGTGAGGACGATCCGCCCGTCCCCGCGGAGCAGGCTGCCTGCCTCACGCAGGGCTGCTTCCCCGTCGGGAAGCAGTTGCAGCACGTCGATGCAGACGACCGCGTCGGCGCTCTGCCGTTCGAGCGAGGTTTCTCTCGCATCGGCGACGACGAACGACGCCTGACCGTCCGCAACGAACAGGCCGGCCCGACGTTCGGCCTCTGCGACCGCGATCGGAGAGAAGTCGACACCGGTCAGACGAGCGCCGGAATCTCGCGCGAACCAGAGGCCTATCCCTCCGCGGCCACAGCCGAAATCGACCAGGTGGTCGTCGGCCTCTAGCTGGAGCTCGGCGAAGACACGTTCGAGGCCCTCGCGCGTCACGAGCGAGAACGGCTCCACGTGCGGCGGGAAGGGTCCCAGCGCCTGATCGAACAGCGCGTTCAGGGATTCCCCGGCAGAGACATGTGCAAAGGCTTCGTCGAACGTCTCCTGAGTCGGCCTGAAAGGCTCGGCCGCATTCGAATCGGCAGGCATGCGCCAACCCTAAGCGCCAGATGGAGCGCCCGCCCTGGAAAGCGTGCCGATCGCGGCTCGCGTCGAGGTGGCAGTTTCGGCTCGAAGCCTCAGGAGCGCAGGGAGCGGGCGGCAGTCGCTTCACCGAACTCCCGCTCCCAGCACTCCGGACAGAGAGAGACGCCAACGTCCCGGGATCCCCTTTAGCTCGTGCTCGCCACGTTCATCGAAGGCGAAGTTTGACCTGGCGACGAGATCGCGCACCGTGCTCGTGACGCTCCACCCACCCCCGCGACCGTGTCATCGGGTCGTGGCCTGGAGCTGGGGACCTGCACACCAAACCGCACCGCCCGCGCACGAACGAGAAGGTCGAGCGCTCCCACCAGATGGTGAGGGAGTGGGCGTACGCGCTCGTCTACCGCTCACACCGCGAGCGGGCGGCCGCACTGCCACACTCGCTTGAGCACTACAACACCCGCAGGCCGCACAGCATGCTCGGGGGCAAGGCTCTGATCAGCCGTTCACAACGTCTGTGGGTGGGACACTAGCCAGCCAGCTTGTGCTTCAGCAGCGAGATTCCGCCCGCCTTCACGACGAGGGTCTTCGCTACCTGGCCCTTCGCTGCGGCGCTCTTCGCTCCGGCGCGGGTGACCTGACTCTCGACCGTGGCGCCGGAGACCTGGGGCTTCGCCGCGCGCGTCACCTGGCTCTCGACGGACGCGCGTGAGACCTGGCTCTTGGCGGACGCGGTTGAGACCTGAGTCTTCAGCGCCTGAGGCTTCGCTGCCGCGCCGACTGCCTGTGGCGTCGCTGCCAGGCCTGCGGGCGCCATCATCGCTCCCGCTACGACTGCGATCGTCAGGGCGCTGCGCATGCCGTGCGCCTCGACGTCCGACTCGAAGAGGGTGTCGACTGCCTCGGCGTCGAGCGCGAGCGCGACCTCGTCGCCGGTCGTGAGTCGGAGCATCTCCTCGAGATCGTCCTTCGCCAGGTCGACGGTCAACCGCCTCGTCTCCTCGTCGCCGTACTGGCCGACGTCGAACCAGAGCTGCGCGTGCTCGCTGGCCTCGAGCGCGGTGACGATCTCGCGCCGCGGAAGCACCGCGGTGATCGACCTGCCGCCTTCGAGCGTCGCATAGTCGACGAACGTCGTGCTTGTCCGTGTGCTGTCCATCGCCGCTCCTTTCGTGGCAACCGATGTCACACACAGGACCGGCTGCGGGGCTCAGATCTTCCATAGGGTCGGTGATGCAGGAACCTCCATCGCGCTCGCCACGCGAAGGAGGCTGGATGCAGCCGCCTCGGATCCACTACGTTGGCCGGAGCCCTGCATAGCTCGAGCTTCCCTCGCAAATTGCGCCCCGTTCGTCGAACTACGGATTCGGGGCCGATAGCCGTTCCGGGTGACAAGACCACCGCTGGCCCCGGCGCTTGCGCGCGAAGCGTGCGACTTCGTGCGCGAGCACTACCGGACGTGATCCGCGGCGGGGAAGCCGAACGGGAAGCGTCAGGCTGAGGTCGGCGCGATCCTGACCTGAGTCGCTACCGCGCGGCGCGCTTGGCGCCCGGCCCGGGCTCGACGTCCACCTCGCTCGCGTGGATGGGCTCGCCGCAGTGGGCGCAGCGGAGCTCGGCCTGGGTCAGGTGCCCGCAGGTGCGGTGGCGGCGGAGGACGGGCGGGCCGGCCTCACCCGCCGTCCAGCGGTCGCCCCAGGCGCTGATCGCGAGCAGGATGTCGGCGAGCTCCCAGCCCTTCTCCGTGAGCAGGTACTCGTGGCGCAGCGGCCGCTCCGAGTAGACCCGCTGCTCGAGCACGCCCTGGTTGACGAGCCACTTGAGGCGCTCGGTGAGCACCTTGCGCGAGATTCCGAGGTCGCCCTGGATCTCGTCGAAGCGGGTCAGGCCGACCCAGACGTCACGGATGATGAGCGGCGACCAGGGCTCGCCGGCGACCTCGAGCGTGCGCGCGATCGAGCAGACCATGTCGCCGAAGCGGGTCCGTTGCATGCTTGCATCGTACCTTAGTTCCCTTAGGAGACTGTCTGTGATAGCGTGAGTTCCCTCAAGGAACCGACCGAGGAGGATCCGATGACGCTCGTCGAACGTCGGGAAGGATCACGGAGATCATGACCATCCAACGAATGGAGCACGTCGGCATCGTGGTTGACGACCTCACAGCCGCGAATGAGTTCTTCGTCGAGCTCGGACTCGTGCCGCAGGGCGAGGGACAGGTCGAAGGTCGCTGGGTGGACCGAGTCGTGGGGCTCGAGCGCGTGCGCGTGGACTTTGCGATGATGCAAACTCCGGACGGCAGCGGACGACTCGAGCTGGTGAAGTTCCACTCGCCGTCAAACCAGGGCCACAGCCGGCATGCACCGGCGAACACGCGGGGTATCCGCCACGTCGCGTTCGCCGTCGAGGACATCGACGCCGTCGTTGCCGGCCTGCGAGCCCGCGGCGCTGAGCTCGTCGGCGAGCTGGAGAACTACGAGGACATCTACCGGCTCTGCTACGTCCGCGGCCCGGAGGGGATCATCATCGAGCTAGCGGAGCGGATCGGCTAACGGGTGGAGTCCGTTGCCGACTCTCGGAGCTAAGCGGCGGAAGCGTGTGCCGTAGGCCTTTCGGCGGGATCGCTGAGTACCGGCAGGACGGCTCAAGATGTTCGCCACCTCTGGCGTAGCGCAGCTTCTGCCGCGAGCCTACCCTCCGGCGGCTTGACACGCAAGTAATTGCTTGCCTATCCTCGGGCGGTGGCTGACGTCTTCAAGGCCTTAGCGGACCCGACGCGGAGGAAGATCCTGGACGAGCTCGGTGAGCGGAACGAACAGACGCTGTTCGAGATCTGCGCCCGGCTCGCCACGAAACACCAGCTCTCCTCGTCGCGCCAGGCGATCTCACAACACCTGGACGTGCTCGAGCAGGCAGGGCTGATCAGAAGCGAGCGTAGAGGCCGCTACAAGTTCCACGAGCTAGACACGACGCCGCTCGAACGCATCGTCGATCGCTGGCTTTCACACCATCAAGGAGGACGTATGCGCATCAAGCTGACCAGTGTCCTCGTCGACGACCAGGACAGGGCGCTGCACTTCTACACGCACGTCCTCGGCTTCCAGAAGAAGACCGAGATCCCGCTCGGCGAGCACCGCTGGCTCACGGTCGTCTCGCCGGACGAGCCCGACGGGACCGAGTTGCTGCTCGAGCCCGATGCGCATCCGGCCGCCAAGCCCTTCAAGGCGGCGCTCGCCAGCGACGGGATCCCGTTCACCTCCTTCGCCGTCGACGACGTGCACGAGGAGTTCGAGCGGCTCCGCGCGCTCGGCGTCGAGTTCACGCAGGAGCCGGCCGCGATGGGCCCAGTGACCACCGCCGTCTTGGACGACACGTGCGGAAACCTGATCCAGATCGCGCAGACGAAGTAAGGGCGCCACGTCGCCGATCCTGCGAAACGGGAGTAAATCGATGAAGCAGTGGGTGAGCCCCGATGGGACGGCCAGGAGCGCCCGTGCCACCGGGACGGCTGCCGTCTCTCAGGATCGCAGGCCGGCCTTCACGTAGCCGAGAGCCTCCTCGATCCTCCCGTCGCGGACGTGCATGAGGGTGACGCCGCGCACGGAGCTTTCCTTGGTTTCGCCGAACCGGTAGCGCCAGCGGATCGTTGCCCGTTCGCCTGACACGAGGACTTCCTCAGGCTCGAACGACCCTGCAGGGTCGGCGATCAGTTCCTGCCAGAAGCGGAGGCAGGCGTCATAGCCCACGTAGCGAGTGCCGTTCGGTGCCGGTTGCGTGCTCTCCATGACGCAGTCATCAGCGACGAGGTCGACGAGCTTGGCGGCGTCGCGTTCCAGAAACGCCTCGTTGAAGAGCTTGATCACCTCGGCGGTATCGCGGTGTCCCATGGAAGCCTCCTTTTCTGGCTGTGCACTGCCGTAACCGTGCCCCGGGAGCGTCGCCACGTCGATTACCTCGCGTGTAGGGTGCGGCTGTCTTTACCCAAGAGGTAAAGGCAGCGGCGCAGGCGCCCGCTACCGTTGCCAGCGTGGTCGTCGAGACCGAGGGGGAGCCGCAGACCGTCGGCGAGCTCATCCGCTTCTGGCGGACGCACCGGCGGCTGAGCCAGCTCGAGCTCGCGCTGGAGGCGAACCTCTCGACCAAGCACCTGAGCTTCGTCGAGACCGGCCGCTCGCGGCCGAGCCGCCAGCTGCTCATCCACCTCGCCCAGCGCCTCGACCTGCCGATGGCCGAGCGGAACCGGCTGCTGCTCGCGGGCGGCTTCGCGCCGCCCTACCTCGAGGCGCCGTACGACGGCCAGGTGATGCGGCCGCTACGCGAGTCGCTGCGGCGGCTGCTCGACGCCCACCAGCCAAACCCGGCGCTGATCGTGGATGGTCTCTGGAACTTGATCGAGGCCAATGCGGCCGCGTCCCTGCTCTGGGACGGCGTCGACCCGGCGTTGCTCGAGCCGCCGATCAACATGCTCCGCCTCGCGGTGCATCCAGACGGCTTGCCGAGGATCTCGTCGATGACGGCGGCCTGCAACACCCCGCTCATCCATCAGCTCAGACGCAGGAGCCGCGACGACGCCGACGCGGCGCTGGCCGAGCTGGTCGACGAGCTCGAGTCGTACCTCCCGCCCGAGCCGCCCGCCGGCCCCGTCCACCAGCCCGTGGTCTCCCTCGACCTGCATACCCGCCTCGGCGACGTCAGCCTCTTCACGATCATCGCGACGCTCGGAGCGCCACTCGAGGTCACAGCCGCCAACCTTGCGATCGAGACGTTCGTGCCCATGGACACCGAGAGCGCTGCCCGGCTACGGGAGCTCGCAGGGGATGCCGGAGCCGTCCGTGACGCGGGGCTAGGACGCCGCCCGTGAGCGTGCCCGTACCGTGAGAGAGATGGTGCCCGTGACGCTCGACGATGTGCGCGAGCTCGCACTGAGCCTTCCGCGCAGCTATGAGGCGGTCGTGCGCGGGCGCGTGAAGTTCAGGGTCGGTCAGATCGTCTACGTAGCCTTCTCCGACGACGGGGAGACGATGGGCTTTGGCTTCCCGAAGGAGTTGCGCGACGCGCTCGTCCAGTCCGAGCCGCACAAGTTCTCGCTGCCGAGCCAGTCGGACATGCGCTTCAACTGGGTACACGTGCGCCTGGCCGCAATCGACGCCGACGAGATGCGTGACCTCGTCGAGGGTGCCTGGGCGATGTGCGTGCCGAAGCGCGTCGCCGCGGAGTACGCGGCCTCGCAGGGATACACGGTCGAGTGCTGAGACGGCGCGTCGACTAGCACCGTACGGCCGCTGACGTGGTGTCAGGAGTCCGTGTCCGCGGCGCGGTCGAGCTCGAGTTGGCGGAGCTCAACCCGGCGGATCTTCCCTGTGAGTGTTTTCGGCAGCTCGGATGCGAATTCGACACGGCGCGGGTATGCGTACGCAGAGAGGCGCTCGCGGACGTGTCCCTTGATCTCGTCGGCTAGCGCCTCCGACGGCTCGTACCCATCTGCGAGGACGATGAATGCCTTCACGACGTTGCCGCGGAGCTCGTCGGGCGATGCTACGACTGCTGCCTCGCGAACCGCGGCATGCTCGAGGCAGGCCGATTCGACCTCGAACGGGCCGATCCGGTAACCGGCTGCGATGATCACGTCGTCGGCGCGTCCGACGTACCAGATGTAGCCGTCCTCGTCTCGGGCGGCGGCGTCCTTTGTGTGGAACCACTCACCGCCAAAGGTCTCGACACTGGCTTCGTCGTTGC
Organism: uncultured Actinomycetes bacterium; assembly: GCA_963848405.1. Taxonomy (GTDB): domain Bacteria; phylum Actinomycetota; class Thermoleophilia; order Gaiellales; family Gaiellaceae; genus GMQP-bins7. Next base: position 47,398 of record CAWKDP010000034.1, read on the forward strand.
CCCAGTAGCCGAGTGGATAGTGCGGGTTCGAGCGGGCGCGCAAACAGATCTCGCCTCGCTCCCCCTGTCCTACGGGCCGCTCGTCTTCGTCGAGGAGCTGCACGTCCCAGCCCGGCATCGGCTTACCCATCGAGCCCTCACGCACCTCGAGAAACGGGTAGTTCGCGACGAGGGGATACGACTCCGTCAGGCCGTAATAATCGAGCACCGTCACGCCGTACTGCTCCCGAAACCAGCGGATCGCCTCCGGATTCAGCGGCTCTCCCGCCGAGCACACGCGGCGGAACACCTGCGGGTAGCGTGTCCTTGCATCCCCGACCGCCATCATCGAGCGTATCGCTGTTGGCGTCGTGAACACGTTCGTCACCGAGTGCCGGCTCAGGAAGTCGAGCTGCTTGTGCGGGTTGAAGCCGCCCTCGCGCCGGTACACGCACTGCAGCGCGCCGAGTCGCCAAGGGCCAAGCAGCGGTGCGATCCCCGCGGCCCATGCCCACTCGCCCATCCCGTGGAAGCGCTCGCCGTTCTGCACCTCGTGGCAGTAGAGGAATTCCTCATGGCCGAGGATGTAGCGGTGCGCGTGGACGATCCCCTTCGCGAGGCCCGTCGTCCCGGATGTGTAGTAGAGCTGCGCAGGGTCGTCGGCCGCGGTGTCGGCGGAGACGAAATCTGTCGGGGCCGCCGCGAGCGTGTCGGGCTCGAGCACGAGCGTGTCCGGCGCCCATGGTCGCTCAAAGCGAGGCGCATTCCCGAGGTCGGTGACGAGTAGCTTCGCGCCCGAGTCCGAGAGTCGATGCTCGATCGCATCGTCGCCGTACAGGACGGACATCGAGAGCAGAATCGCGCCGAGCTTCCAGACTCCGAAAAAGGTTGCAGCGGTCTCCGGCGTCGGCGGTAGGACGACCGCGACCCGGTCGCCCTGCGTGACACCGCATGCGGCGAGCGTGTGCGCGGCCTGGTTCGCCAAGTCCTGCAGCTCGCCCCACTCGAGCTCACGGGTCGAGCCGTCGAAACTCTCCCAAATCATCGCCGGCTTGTCGCGCGCGTGCTTATCGCAGACGTCGGCGGCGATGTTGTACCGCGCCGGCACCTCCCAGCGATGACCTGCGCAGATCCGGTCGTAGCTCGTCGAGCTCATCGCTACCCATTCAGCCTAACCAGTGGCCGCTCCAGGAACTCGTAATGAATCGTCGTCTCTCCGGTGCGAAGGTGCGACGCGGACTTGAGGCGGATCACGCCTCCGAAACGCCGGTAGGCGCGGCGCATCGAGGCCCCCGGCTAACTAGCTCACGGGGTAGGAGTACCCTCCCGCCTCAGTCTCCCCAGCGCGTGCGCGGTAGACGACCACGCGGCCACGGGCTGCACCCCGGCCCGCGAGCAGGCCCCCAAGCCCCTTGGCGATGCCGGTACTCGCGGTCAGCCTTCGGCGCTCGACCCGAAGCGCGAGACCACGGTCACGAAAACGAGAGCGGGTGTGGCGAGAATCAGGATGAGGGCAATTTGGTACAGGCCCTCTCTCGGAGCGAACACGTTCGCAAGCAGCAGCACTTGATCGGCGACCGCGACCAACGCGAACGGGGCCATCTCGATGATCAACGCACGTCGGGAGAGCTCGCGTCGAAACTTCGGCCATCGCGTCCAGGACGTGTCCGACCTGACCTGATGGCCGTAGAAGACAAGGACGAGGAGCCCAGCGCTCATGACGCGGAGAGCCGGGGACTCACCGATCAAGTCGGCCAAGGGAAGCACCAGAAGCGAGCCGAATAGGGCTGCCAGCCCGTACAGGATGATCGTTCTGACCTGGGCAACCTCGTATTCCTTCCATGCTGCATCTTTCGGCCGCAGCGCGAGGTAGAGGCCGGCGAACCCGGCGAAGCTCATGCTGACCGTGGCGATCGCGTAGAAGAGTGCCGGGTTGCTCACCTCACTGAATCGCTCGCGCAGCGGCAGGAACCGCGCACACGTTCAAACCGGCCGCTTCGAGTTGGCAAGGCCGCCGCGCGAGGCGCTTCCGATTCCTCCTGCAAATCCGCTCACTCTGCGCCCACGTGGAACCGCACGCGTCCGTCTGGGAACCTGCCGGCAAATTCGCCTCCGAGCGCGGTTGTCAGCGTCGCCCGAGTCGCCGCGTCCTGCTGCGACACCGTGACCGCGAGGTCGACACCGTCCACGTGTGGCGAGCCTTCGGTCGTGCATTGCCGCGCCGAGACGCTCACGTAGTCATCGAGCCCACGATCACGAAGGAAGCGACGCGCGAACCAGGCGAAGTCAGACGCGATTGACGCGATGCGCAGATCTTCTGGTGTCGGAGCGAGCTCGCAACCAGAGCTTGGATCCGCGAGCTCGAGCAGGTGACCGCGAATACTCGCCCGAAAGCCGTCTCCGCGGCTGGATGGGATGACGAACAGCGGAAACCCTGTGGGGGAAGTGGCGGGCTCCTGGATTCGATTGTCGTCGAGAGCGCCATGCGGAGCCGATGAGACCGGGAGCGTTACTCGGATGCCTACGTTCTTGGGGCTCGCGAGCACGACTCGGGGCTGGTGGCTCTCAGAGCCTTTCATCGCATTCCTCTCGTTCGGCGCCTGCGTGGCGCTCGGGCGTCAGTGCGCTTGTCACCGTTCGAGGATCCGCCAACGAGCACTGTATTCGCATCCGCCGAGGCGCCAGCGCGCGTCGCTAGTCGGGGTTCGCTGGCTCGTTCGCTAGCCGGCGTAGATCAGTCGTTTCCGCAACAGGAACGGAGACGGCTACGCAGAGCTGAGGCGGCTGGCAGGAAGGGGGCCCAGCTGGTTGCGCGAGCTGATCTCGAGCTTCAGGAAGACCTTGCGCAGGTGGTACTGCACCGTGCGAGGGCTGATGAACAGTTGAGCGCCGATCTCGGGGTTGGAGAGGCCGTCGCGGGCGAGACGGGCGATCTGAGCCTCTTGGGCTGTGAGCACGCCGCGCGTGTCGTCGGTGCGTCTGCGCGCGGTCTCGCCGGTGGCCGAAAGCTCGCGACCGGCTCGCTCCGCAAAACCCTCGGCTCCGATGCGGCTGAACGTGTCATGGGCCACTCGAAGTTGCTCGCGCGCGTCGAGACGTCGATTCTCGCGACGCAGCCATTCGCCGTATACGAGCTGGGCTCGGGCCAGGTGAGGGGCGAGGCGGCCGTGGGCCAGCCGCTCGACCGCCTCCTCGTAGAGGGGCTCGGCGGAAGGGCCGTCAGTCAGCAACGCGCGCGAGCGGGCCACGAGCCCGAGGGCCCAGTCGGTGCCGCTCGCTCGTGTTCGTTCGCTGAGGCGCTCGAGCGCGGTGGCGGCGAGCTCTGGTCGGTTGCCGCGCACCGCTGCCTCGATGAGCTCGACCAGCGCCAGGGCGTACAGGGATAGGTCATCCTGCGCGCAAGCCCGCTGCGCCGGGGCGAGCGCCTCGTCGTAGCGGCCGAGGCCGTTGAAGAGCACCGCATTTGCGCACTCGATCATGCTCAGCGCCATGCCCTGGCCTCTGGCGGTCGCGTCCGGGCGGCCCGCTTCGATCAGCTCCATGGCCTGGGCCTCGTTGCCACGCCACGCGGCGACCATCTGCCTGGCCTGTACCAGGAGCGCGGTGTGGGTCGCCTGGGCGACCGAGTAGGCCTCCTCCAGCAGCGCCGACGCCTCGGCGTACTCCCCGGCGTGCACGTGCACGCCGGCGCGGTAGCTGGCCGACATGGGAAAGACGCTGAGCGCGCCTGCCTCGCGCGCACGGCGCACACCGCTGGTAGCCAGCTCGTCCCAGATCTCGTGTTCCCAGAGATCCGCGGCGACGCGGCACGCCAGCCAGAGCCAGCGGTCGTTGGCGGGACTGGCCCCGTCGTCCCGTCGGAAGGCCTCGAGCGCCGCCCGCAGCGGAGCCACGGCTGCCGCGTAACCCTGCGTGACCAGCGTCGCTAGGCCGTTCAGGAGCAGGTCGGCTGCCGCTGGGGGCTGCGCCGGGGGTACGGCGCGGACTACCCGCAGCACGTCCCGACCGCTCCCGAGGCGACCGGCGAAGATCGCCGCGGCAAGCGCTTCGAGGCACGTCTCACGCGCCAGGCCGGGGTCGAGGGCGACCAGGCGCTTCGCGGCGTCGAGCAGCAGTGCGGGGGCGTCGCTGCCCCGCCGGAGGACGAACGCGATCTGCGCTCGCAACCGCTGCATCCGCGCACGCTGGAGCTCGTCGAGCGGTGTGAGTTCCGCGGTCGCGAGCAGCGCCTGCGCCGCTTCCGGCGCGCCGGCGTCCAGCTTGGCTTGGGCTGCGGCGAGCGCTCGTGCACCCCGGTGTCCGGGATCGGGAGTCAGCTCGGCCGCTCGCTCCAGGAACGCGGCCATGGCCGCGACGCCGCCGCGACGCTGCGCCCGGTCGGCCGAGCGCTCCAACTCGCCGGCGACCGCTTCGTCCAAGCCGGACGACGCGTGGGCGCGATGCCATGCTCGGCGATCGGGATCCGCCTCCGGATCCGTCGCCTCGGCCAGCGCGCGATGTGCCTCCAACCGGTCCGGCGGCGGCGCCGCCCGATAGATCGCCGAGCGCACCAGCGGATGCCGGAACCGCACGCGGGCGCCGACCTCGATCAGGCCGGCAGCCTCGGCCGGCCAGATTGCGTCGGCTCCGACCCCGAGTCGCTCGGCAGCGCGCCAGAGCAGCGTGACGTCGCCGAGCGGCTCCGCCGCCGCCGTGAGCAGTAGCCGTTGTGAATGAGGCGGGAGCGACTGAACGCGCCGGAGGAAGCTCTCCTCGATGCGGTCCGCCAGCGGTGCGCCGGGGAGCGCGAACCCTCCCGCAAGCTCCGCCGGCGTCAAGGCGCGGGGAAGTTCCAGAAGCGCGAGGGGGTTCCCGCGGGTCTCGGCGATGATCGTCTCGCGGACTCGCTCATCCATGGGTCCCGGGATCGCAGAGTCCAGCAACACGCCTGCATCGTCGTCGCCGACCCCGTCCAGGACGAGCTCCGGTAGCCCGCTGAGCGCGTCGATGGGCTCGCGCGTCACGAACACGATCGCCAGTGGCTCCGCCAGCAGCCGGCGCGCGACGAACGCGAGTGCCAGGGCTGACGCTCCGTCCAACCACTGGGCGTCGTCGAGCGCACAGAGCAGTGGGCGCTCCTCGGCCAGGTCCGACAGCAGACTGAGTGCCGCAAGCCCGACCAGAAAGCGATCCGGAGCCTGCCCGCCACTCAGCCCGAACGCCACGTGCAGCGCATTTTGCTGTGGACCTGGCAGGCGCACGAGCCGATCGAGCATCGGCGCGCACAGATGCTGAAGAGAGGCGAACGCGAGCTCCGTCTCCGACTCGACCCCGTCCGCCCGCAGGACGCGAAGGTCGGGAGCCGCGCCGATCGCGTACTCCAAGAGCGCCGTCTTGCCCACTCCCGGCTCGCCACTGAGCACGAGAGCCTGGCTTTCGCCCTCGCGCACCGCGTCGAGTAGGCGGTCGAGGGTCGCGCATTCCGAGTCGCGCCCCCTCAGGGTGTTCTGATTCGCGATCGCCATCGGCCCGAAGCCGACGGTACACCCGGGGCGTTGCAGTGCCAATCCGACCGGTCTGGGTCGGCTCGGCAGCGACTGGCGACCCAGGCTGGCGTGTCGGCGGATTCGAGGAAGCCGCGACCGCGGGATCCTCACCGTATGTCCACCGGCCGACGCCGAACGGGCGCGAGCCGGATCCCGCAACGAAAGGAGTGAGATGAAGATCGTTGTCATCGGCGGGAGCGGCCTCATCGGCTCGAAGCTCGTCGCGAAGCTGCGCGAGGCGGGCCACGACCCACTTCCGGCGTCGCCCGACTCGGGGGTCGATACGCTCACCGGGGAGGGACTGCAAGAAGCGCTCGAGGGCGCCGAGGTCGTCGTCGACGTGTCGAACGCGCCCGCCTGGGACGACGCGGCGGTGATGGACTTCTTCCAGACCTCGTCGCGCAACATCCTCGCCGCGGAGACGGCCGCCGGGGTGAGCCACCACGTGGCGCTCTCCGTCGTCGGCACCGACCGGCTCCAGGAGAGCGGTTACTTCCGTGCGAAGCTCGCCCAGGAGGAGGCGATCAAGGCCGCATCCGTCCCCTACACGATCCTCCGCGCGACGCAGTTCTTCGAGTTCCTCGGCCGCATCGCCGACTCGAGCACCGACGGCGACACGGTTCGTCTGCCGCCCGTGCTCGTTCAGCCCGAGGCCGCCGACGACGTCGCCGCCGCCCTCGCCGACATCGCAGTGAGCCCGCCGGTGAACGGCATCGTCGAGCTCGCCGGCCCGGAGGCGTTCCGCTTCGACGAGCTCGCCCGGCGCGTCCTCAGCGCCAAGAACGACCCACGCCGGGTGACGGTCGACGTCCACGCCCGCTACTTCGGCGCCGAGCTGGACGACCGCTCGCTCACCCCCGGCGAGGGCCCACGCATCGCCCCGACCCGCTTCGAGGATTGGCTCAGCCATTCCACGGCGAGCAACTGAACCCCCCGACCGAAAGGAGTCCCTCATGAAACCCACAATCGTTCTCGTCCACGGCGCGTTCGCCGAGTCCGCCAGCTGGGACGGCGTCATCGACCCACTGCTCGAAGCGGGCCATCCCGTGATCGCCGCGGCCAACCCGCTGCGGGACGTGGCCACGGACGCGGCCAGCATCGGCGATCTCATCCGCACCATCGACGGGCCGGTCCTGCTCGTCGCCCACTCCTACGGCGGAGCGGTGATGTCGAACGTCCCGGCGGACGCCGGCGAGATCACCGGACTCGTCTACGTGAACGGCTTCGCACCCGATCCCGGTGAGAGCGCATTCTCGCTAGCGGGGCGCTTCCCCGGCAGCATGCTCGGCGAGGAGACGCTGCGGCCGGTTCCGCGCAGCGACGGCACGACCGACCTGTACATCGCCCAGGACCGCTTCAACGAGCTGTTCTGCCCAGACGTGCCGGCCCCGGAGGCAGCGCGGCTGGCGGCGACGCAGCGGCCGGCGACGCAGGAGGCGCTCCTCGCGCCGTCCGGCGAGCGGCCCCTGTGGCGCGAGCTGCCGTCGTGGTTCGTGATCGGCGACGAGGACCGCATCATCCCGGCGGAGCTCCAGCGCTTCATGGCCGAACGCGCCGGCTCGCAGCGGACAGTCGAGATCCCGGGCGCCTCGCATGGCCTCGCGGTCTCGCAGCCGCAGGCGACCGCCGCCGTGATCCTCGAGGCGGCGGCGGTTCCTGCAGCCGCCTGACCACAACCACAGAGGAGCTAAAAATGGACAACTTCGTTGCTCGCCTACTCCTGCGCGCCCCACGGCATCACCGACACACACAAGGAGCAGCCCGGCAACGACCTGCTCGCGTTCCTCAACTCAACGGCTACGTTCTCTGAACTCGTTGGCTTCTCGACGGAAAGGACGACGCATGAGCACTGACGCAACCACCCCTGACACGATTGTGCTGATCCACGGCTTCTGGGTGACGCCGCGAAGCTGGGAGGACTGGAAGGCTCGCTACGAGAGCCGCGGCTACCGCGTCCTGACTCCTGCATACCCCGGCTTCGAGGTGGAGGTCGAGGCGCTGAATGCGGACCCGACGCCCATCGAGGACCTCACGGTGCCGGCGGTCGTCGAGCATCTGGAGTCTGTGGTCTCGCAGATCGAGCCGGCGCCGATCCTGATGGGTCATTCGGCCGGTGGCGTCTTCATGCAGCTGCTGATGGATCGGGGCTACGGCGCCGCCGGCGTCGCGATCAACTCGGCGCCGACCGAGGGCGTCAAGCGCGTGCCGCTGTCACAGATCAGGTCGACCTTCCCCGTCCTCAAGAACCCCGCCAACCGGCACAAGGCCGTCGGGTTCACCTTCGAGCAATGGCGCTACGTGTTCACGAACACGTTCAGCGAGGAGGAGGCGCGAAGGCTCTACGAGCGCTACCACATCCCCGCGTCGGGCCGCGTGTTCTGGGGGAGTGCGCTCGCGAACATCCATCCGGGGCCCGACGACACGCACGTGGACTACAAGAACGCCAACCGGGCGCCGCTGCTCTTCATCTCTGGCAGCGAGGATCACCTCATGCCCCCGTCGATCCAGCGCTCGAACGCGAAGCACTACAAGGCGGAGGGCACGATCACCGAGGTCGTCGAGTACGAGGGCCGCGCGCACCTCATGCCCTCGCAGACCGGCTGGGAGGAGATCGCCGACTACGCACTGTCGTGGGCGACGGAGCAGGCCGCCGTGTGGGCGGCGCGACGCCGGCTGGCAGCGAGGGCGTGACCGAGGATGGCCATTACCGCCATAACAGCAGTCGTGCTCGAGCCGGCCTCCCGGGCGTTCGTCGAAGCGACCTCCACGCCGCCGTCGCACGACTTCATGATGCTCAACCCGCTCAGCGCCACACACGCCACGCGTGCCGCCGTCGCACAGGCGACCTCAATCCTGCGCGACGCATTGTGGAGCGCCTGACACAAGACGCACACCGCGCCGCGCCTCGCGCCTCAGACCGAGGCGCGGCGCCCCCCGCGGGGCTCGAAGCGGGCCGATGGTTTACAGGGGGCTCGATGGAGTGGTTCAGACGACAGAAGGACAGTGCCACTGACATGCAGCTGAGTGGCGTAGCGTCTGACCTTGGTGAGCGGACGCTGACACCCACGGCCAAGGAAGCGCTGACTGGCATCGTGGCCGGACCAACGAGCCCGGGCTCGTCGAACGTCTGCCGGCGGCAAGCGTGAGATGTGCTGATCGTCGACTGAGGAGCTGGAGATGAATGATGGCTTGAGCTTTGAACGCGACCTGAAGCCGCTGTTCCGGGAGAGGGATCGCGCGACGATGCTGAGCGTTGCGAACTTCGATCTTTGGAAGCGGGACGACGTTGCGGACAACTCGCAGGCGATACTCATGCGTCTCGAAGAGGGCTCGATGCCTTGCGACGAGGCTTGGCCCACCGACCGAGTAGAGACATTCCGTCGCTGGGTCGAAGCTGGGATGCCCGCTTAGCCAGCTCAGTAGCTCCGTGGATCTGAGGGCTGGCGACGATGATTCGGCTCGGAGGGCCGCCGCTTACTTCTGCGCAGGACGAGGGCGGGCCCTCCCTGGCAGGAAAGATCGATGAAGGAGTTGCTCAGCCAGCGCGAGGCAGTGCGGCCGACCGTGCGTCAGCCGGTCTAAAGGAGGTCATCATGACTCACATATCAACCACTACCGTGGCGGTCGGCACACGATGAACGCCCCTACCTCGATCACCATCACGCCAGTCTTCGTTGCCGACCTTTCCGTCGAGGGCGAGCGGATGCCGGTCTACGTGCACGTCATCGACCATCCCGATGCGCGCGTGCTGGTCGACACCGGCATGACGGAGCTGCACCCGGCGATGGCCGACATGGATCCCCGCCTCCAGCCGCTGAGCGAGCAGGACTTCGATCTCGCCGGCATCGACATCGTCGTCAACACACACCTGCACGCCGACCACTGTGGCGGCAACCACCTCTTCGCCGGCAAGCCGATCTATGTCCAGCGTCGGGAGCTCGACGACGCGCGCAGCAAGGACGACTACACCATTCGCGAGTGGGTCGAGGCGCACGGCGTGCAGTACGTGCCGGTCGACGGCGAGCACGAGCCGCTGTCCGGGCTCCGACTCGTCCCGGCGCCGGGCCACACACCCGGCATGCAGATGGTCGTCGTCGAGACTGGCGGGCGCCCGGTCATCGTCGGCGGCGACGTGGCGGTGTGGTTCGGCGAGTTCGACGAGCCGCCCACCGAAGGCCGGCAGCGGGTCCTTGCGCTCGACCCCGAGCTGGTCTGGCTCGCGCACGAGCACGAGCCGTGGCGACCCCGCACCGTCTAAGGCATCACGCCGGCGCTCTCTGGGCCTCCCGGGTTCCTACATCGCTGAGTTGGGGCCGCGCGCCCCGGCGCCAGTGAGAGGAATCCAATGGCTCGCTCAGCAGGGATGACTTGTCTCCTCAGACAACTTGGCTGCTGGTGCGCCCCTGAGCCCTGCCACGGTACGTCCTCGCCGAGGCCGCCGAGAACGCCTCGCGCGGCGTTCTCGGCCGCGTTCGGGCCGCGGCGCGCCTGAGTGCAAACGCGCCGGAGCCGGAAAGCTCAGGAGCGGTGCGGTGTTGCGAGACAGGAGCGACGGGACTCGAACCCGCGACCTCCGGCGTGACAGGCCGGTCGTGGCGCTTCCGGGCTGAGCCGGGATAAGCAGGGATTTGCGGGGTGAGCAGGGCTTTGGGCCTCTGTCGTTGCGGGGATTCGCGGGTGCGGCCGGGGATTGCCGGGAGCCTCGTGCGGGATCAGCGCGGGATGAGTAGTTGCCCATGTGGCGAACAGAGCGGGATGTGCGCGGGATCCCGTTGGCCTTGCCCGCGAATGGATCGCAGAGGGCGGAGCAAGTTGCGACGTCGACCCCCTCCTTGCTATGTCATTTTCGCGGCAACCGGTCGCGACCACGGAAGCGGTTTTTTCGGCGTATCCGTCCGCACCCGATGAGGGAGTTCCGGCGCGCTGAGCACTCACACGACGATCCGTGAGGCCGGAGGCGCTTGGCGCACCAACACGGTGCTCGGCCCGGCCGATTTGCTCGTGCTATCGCGATTGCCACGGCGCATCCCACTGATCGGCAGGGTCGCTCCGGACCGGGCGACGCGCGGCGATCGTCACCGTCGCCCGCGGGGCCGTGAGTTCGTGTGTGGTCGCTACGCGGCTCCGCTGAAGGCGGACTGTGCTGGGGCGGTGTGGAAGATCGCCGCTGTCGCGACCGCGCGGGAGTTTCTGCTCGGTCGGTCTTGGGCGTCGTAGGGTCGGTTGAGGAGATGCCCGTGGTGGATGAGTGCGGTGGAGCCGCCACCGTCCAGGTTGATGGCTTGACGGGCGCCGAGGTCGGCCATGAACTCGGCGAGCTCGGCGAGCGTGAGTCCGACGTCGATACCTGTCCTTCGGCCGTCACAGACGAGTGCGATCAGTTCGTCAGCGGAGGTACCGAGTGCAGCCCGCGGGTGGCGGCCGGAGGTGATGTCTGAGTCGAACTGGTGGGCGCCGGCGACGAATCCCTCGGGATCGTGCAGGTCGCGGAGGGGGGCGCCGTCCCGGACGAGCACTGGGCCGGCTTGGAGCAGGTGGCCGGTTGGGCGCGGCGGCAGCTCGGCACGGGGGCCGATGTGGATCTCCCCCTCGTCGACGTAGATCGCCGCCCGCGCTCCGCCGTACGGGTCGAGAACGGGCTCCGTCTCGATCCGGCAGCCGCCGATCCACAGCTCGCCGAGCGGCGGGCCGTGCGGGCGGACGAAGAAGCCGCCGACGATCGCTTCTCGGACGCCAGCTCGTCGGCACCAGCGGTCGAGTCGCTGAGGGACCGCGAAGTGCTCGACGCTTAGGCTCGTCTGCGGACGCGGGTACCGCACGACGTAGACGGTTGTCTCCACTCCGTCTCGGAGACGATGGCGGAGAAGCTCATACCGAATGGCGCGTGTCGGCATCGGCACCCGCTTCCCGACGCTAGCAACTGGTGGCCGCCGACCTCGCTGCGTTCCGGAAACCCTCTGGCGACGATTCGGTGAATCCGCGCGCGCTCGAGGGCCTCAGGTGCGTGCAGCCCGCTGCGTGTCGAGGCGGCCTGCGAGCTGGTCGTAGATGTCGACGACGCGGGCGACGATCAGCGGCCAGCCGTAGCTGGCCCGGCTGTGCTGGCGGGCGCGGTTGCCGCGCCGCGTCCGCTCCTGCGGGTCGGCGGCGACAGCCCGAAGTGTCTCTGCGAGCGCCTCCTGGTCGTCGGCGGGAACGAGCCAGCCGGTTCCAGGGGCGACGAGCTGGGCGGGCCCGTGAGCGTCGGCGGCGATCACCGGCAGGCCGCAGGCCATCGCCTCAACGAGGACGAGCCCGAACGCTTCGGCGACGGAGGGAAGCACGAGCAGGTCGGCGGCATTCAGCGCCTCCGGGAGCTCGTGATGGGGCCGCCAGCCGGCGAGGAAGACTTGCCTGTTTCCGAGTGCACGGGCGACCGTGAGGGGGTGTTCGCCCTCCCACTCGCCGGGGCTGCCCCCGACCAGCACGAGCGGCAGCGGTCGGCCGAGCCACGTGAGCGCCTGGGAGTGCGCTCTGAGCAGTAGCGGTAGCCTCTTGACCGCCGTGAAACGGCCGACGTAGAGCAGGATCGCCTCCGCCTCTTGAATTGGCCACAGGTCCTCATCCTGGTAGGCAACGCTGCCGGGAATGCCACTCTCGTCCCAGCCGAGCGGCTGCTCGACCAGCCAGCGGCGCCAGTGGGCGAGCCGCTTATTGCGGTCGAGCGGCCGACGTCGGAACAGGTCGAGCTCGACACCGCTCGGGAGCTCGACCATCGCTCCGCGCGGGAGGGCGAGGAGGTGTGCGATCTCGGCGCTCGCGCCGGGCGGAACGATCAGCCGCTCGCAGGCGTGCGCCCACCTGCGCATGCGCTGCTGCCAGCGCTCCGCGAAGCGCCAGCCGGAGGGCGCACCTTCTTCGATCGCACGCAGCAGCGCGAGCTCGGTGCCGTGCAGCTGCCCAACGACCGGCACCGCCGGGAAGGCGCGCAGCGCGGCCTCGTTGGCCGGGGTCAGATGGTGGAGGTGAAGCACCTCGGCGCGCGCAGCGCCGGCACGGTCGAGCGCGTCCGCCCAGACATCGACCAGCCGCTCGTACGCGTCGTCGTCGATCGTGGCGAAGACGGGATCGGGTGCGCCCGGGCGGTCCTCGTACGACGGCTGGAACGGCACGCCGCTCTCGCTGCCCTGCCGATCGGGCGAGTAGTCGACGGTGACCAGATCGACGGCGTCGTAGAAGGTCGGCGCATGAGTCTGCTCCCCCGCCTGTCCGAGCGAGCCGGTCGCCAGCGTCACCTCCCAGCCCGTCTGCGCCAGCGCGCGGCTAAGTGCGCGCGCGACCTGAGCCGAGCCGCCGCGCGGGTAGAAGAACAGGCCCGAAACGACCTGGCGGCTGCGCTGTCGCCGCGCGAAGCCCTGTCGGGCCAGAAACGCGTCGGTCATGCGACGCTCGCATATTCGTGGAGAACGCCGCCCGCTAGGTCACTCCGCTCAAGTCTTCCGCCGTCCATCCTGCCGCAGGCCTCCTCGCGTTCCCTTCCCGGAAACAGCCGCATACGCTAGTACAGAGAGGGCGGCGACCCGACTTCATCGTCACGTTCGTGCTCAGCCGACGAGCTCAGGAACGAGAACGGCCGTCGGGCTCGACGCGAGGCGACGTAGCCTCCAATGCTTCCCCTGACCGATCCACCGACCGCTTCTGCGGCGCAGAAGCGGTCATCGAAGCTGAGCGCGTGCGGGATGTGCGCGGGATGGAGGCCAAGCGACCCGGTCGCACATTTGACACGAGGCCGCCTGCGTCACCTTCGCGTGATCAGCGCCGCGAGCGGCATCGTGAGTGCGAAGTCTGCGCCGGCGCTCCCGGGTACGACTGCGATCTCGCCGCCCCAAACGGCCCGAAGCCGCCGAGAAGTGGCTTGAAGTTCTCGGGTGACGGCTCGGGGGCAACAGGCACCACGGGCGCTTGATGCACTTGGCGCAGCAGCGCCGTGGCTCTGTATCGCGATGCCTCAAAGCATGATCCGCGAGCGGTGGTCACAATCGTGACGTGAGCACGGCGGAGGCACGGAAAGTGGCGACGGTGCTGTTCGCCGATCTTGTCGGTTCTACCGAGTTGGGTGAGCAGGACCCCGAGAGGACGCGTGCTCTACTCGACCGGTTCTACGACGCGATGGCCGATGAGATCGAGCAGGCCGGCGGAACGGTGGAGAAGTTCATCGGCGACGCCGTCATGGCTGCCTATGGCGTGCCAGCCGCGCAGGAGGACCACGCCGAGCGGGCGCTGCACACCGCGCTCGCGATGCGGCGACGGCTCGAGGTGATGTTCGACGGACGGCTCGCGTTGCGCATCGGCGTGAATACGGGGGACGTGGTCGTCGGCAGAGCCCGCGAGGGGAGCTCCTTCGTCACCGGAGATGCCGTCAATGTCGGCGCACGGCTGGAGCAGAACGCAGAGCCGGGGGAGATCATCGTCGGCGAGCGCACGGTGCAGGCGGTCCGTGGGGCTTTCGAGTTCGACGAGCCTCGAGTGATCGCCGCAAAGGGAAAGAGTGAGGGTGTCGCCTGTCGCCGGCTGCTTCGCTCGCTCTCGCTTCTGCGGCCGCGCGGGATTCGAGGGATTCACTCCGTCTTCGTTGGGCGAGAATCCGAGCTCGCGGTGCTCGAGGAGATATACGACGCCGCGGTCGCCGCGGAGCGACCGTGGCTCGTTACGGTGGTCGGAGACTCGGGGGTCGGGAAGACGCGGCTGGTGCGGGAGTTCGGGCAAAAACTCGCGGAGCGGACGCCGCAGCCACTGCGTCGAACGGGGCGCTGTCTCGCATATGGCAGGGGCGTGACCTACCGGCCGCTCGCCGAGGTGCTGCGCGAACAACTCGGGGTACTGGAGAGTGAGCCGCCAGACGAGTTGATGCGCCGACTCCACCCCCGAGAGATCCTCGGGCTCACCCTCGGCATGGATCTCGGTCACGAGCTGCACCCGCTGGTGGCGCGCGAGCGCTTGCAGGAAGCTTGGGTCGACCTCGTCGAGGAGATGGCGGCTACGCGTCCACTCGTTCTGGCCGTCGAAGACGTTCATTGGGCGGAGGAGCCGCTTCTCGATCTGCTCGAGCGGCTGTATCGCGATGCGCGGGTTCCGCTGCTGCTGCTCGTGACGGCACGGCCCGAGTTCATCGAGCTCCGCGCGCGATGGGGTATGGCAGCCTCGCGGTCCACAGTGCTCCAGCTCGAGGCGCTCGAGGACGAGGAGACCGCCACGCTGGTGGAAGCGCTGCTGGCCGCGGAGCTCCCTTCTGACGTGACGGAGCTCGTCGTGAGACGCGCCGAAGGGAACCCTTTCTTCGTCGAGGAGCTCTTGGGAACGCTCATCGACCGCGGGTTGCTCGAGCGCGGCATTGGCGGCTGGGCGATGGAGACCCTACCGGCGGGTTTTGCGGCGCCCGACTCGATCACGACGCTGATCGAGGCGCGCGTCGACCTGCTTCCACCGGCGGAGAAAGCTGCGCTACAAGCGGCGGCCGTGATCGGGCGACAATTCTGGACGGGGCCGCTTTACGAGGCGCTCGAGGACGTCCAGCCGGATCTGCTGCTGCTCGAAGATCGAGACTTCATCCGGCGCCGACCGCGATCAGCGCTCGCGGGCGAGCGCGAGTACGTCTTCAAGCATGCACTGACTCAAGAAGTTGCGTACGAGAGCCTGCCGAAGACGCGACGTGCCGAGCTCCACGCCACGTTCGCTCGTTGGCTCGAACGTCATGCTGCAGACGACGAGCATGCGTCGCTTCTGGCCCATCACTTCGCGGAGGCGGTTCGCCCCGAGGACGCCGATCTCGCCTGGTCGCAGGGAGGTGTCGTGCTCGCCGATCTCCGCTCCACGGCGGTCCGGTGGTTGCGACGAGCAGCCGAGCTTGCGATGGCCCGCTATGAGACCGACGACGCGGGTGTGCTCCTTGAGCGCGCGCTTCCGCTGGCCGACAACGACGAGGAGCGCTCGGCAATCTGGCGCCGGCTCGCGAGGACGAAGGCGCTCGAGTACGACGGTGAGGGATTCCAGGAGGCCATGGAGCGCGCGATCGCGCTCTGTGAGAGTCGCGAGGTGCTGGCGGAGCTCCATGCTGTTTTGGCGATCGAGACTGCGAACCGGTCCGGATGTGGAGGAACCGCCCCTCGCGCCAGGTCGTCGAGCACGCTGCCCAGAAGGCCCTCGACCTGTCGGACGCGGAGGCTCCTGCGCGTGTCCGTGCGCTCGTCGCGAAGGTGTTCCTCGACCCCAAGGGGAATGGCGAGCTTGCAGACGAAGCCGACGCGCTCGCAGACCGGATCGGAGCCGACAGCCTCCGCTCGCTCACACTCGACGCTCGTGCCGAGGTGGCGCTCACCTCAGGCAGGTACGAAGAGGCACTGACGTTCGCACGGCAGCGTCAGGGGCTCACGACGGGTGTCGATCCGCACGGGAGCGCATATGTCCACTACGGAGTGCTTCGACCGGCTGTCGTCTTGGGCCTGTTCGTCGAGGGCCGCCGGCTTGCGCGTCTCTTCGAGACCAGCCAGGCGGCGCTGACTCCCCACCACCGGATGCACGGCGTTTCGGTGCCACTCGAAGTCGAGACATTCGCCTCCGAGTGGTCGACGGTGGGTAGCGCACAAGAGCGTGTAGAGACCGCGGTTGAGGCGAACCTCGCGACGCCGTGCGTCCGGAACGCCCTCTCCCTGCTCCTCTGTGCGGCCGCCAAGGCACGGGTGGGGGAGACCGACGCCGCCCGACAGCTCAGGGAGCAAGCGGAACGCCTCGGCTTGGTCGGATACGACGACATTCTCAACCCCGCTCGCCTTCGGGTTGCGCTATTCCTCGGCGACCTCGGTCTCGTGGAGCGGCTCATAGACGAGACCCCTCCGGCGTTTCGGGAGGGCATCGGGGGGTTCTCGCTGCTTGGGACACCTGCAAGGCTCGACGCGCTCGTCGCGCTCGGCTATCACGATCGAGTGGAGTCCGAGGCGGGCATGTTCCTGAACGGTGGCACCTGTCTCGAGCCGTACGCCATGCGCGCGATCGGTGTGGTGCGCGAGGACAGTGCGCTCATCGAGCGGGCAGCTGAGCGGTTCGAAGACTTGGAGCTCTCCACGGCTGCCCGGGAGACACGCGCGCTCTGGTCCGAGCTTGAGCCGTCGCGCGCGATCGCGACCGGGACCAAGTCGGAGTAGATGCCACGTCGGAACCTCCTCGCCCCGACTCCAGAGACGTCGTCACCGTCTCGCGCCAGATGGGACACGCGCGTCCGAGCATCACCGGATCAGGCGGGGTCACGGCACGGGACCCGGGTCGCGCATTGCGTTCAGAGGGGATGCCCCGGCCCGCCCTCCCTACGCGAGGCCGTGACCCCGACATGACGCTCAGGCGACTTCGGCGAGTGCGCGTGCGATCGTCGCGCGAGCGTCCGGCTCCCACCGCTCGACCTCGGTGCGGAGCGCCTCATCGCCCTGATCGACGAACGCTCTGATCGCCTGCGCGTACGAGATCGCGAAGGTGAACTCCATCTCACTCCAACTGAGGGCTTCGACCTCGGCGGTGGCTGGCATTCATGGCTCGGCGACCTCAGCCTGACCCCTCCTAGTGCAGGCCAGCCGTCGGCATTTCGCAAGCTCCGAGGACCACGAGCGTGAC
>CAWKDP010000035.1:0-13930 GCA_963848405.1 uncultured Actinomycetes bacterium
ACCTCCAGAAAACGGCTTGAACAACCCGGTTTGTCGGAGAGAACGAGGGCTCGGTATGGCTCCGAGCCGTCATCTATAGACCTCTTGGTCAGATTTGGTCAGATCCGACTCGGGCCGAAGGCCGCATCGATGGAGTCGCGCACATCGTCCAGGCCACGGGCCTGGTCGAACTCGTGGGCGTAGATGTCGAGTGTGATGCTGGGGCGCGCATGGCCGAGCTGCCGCGATGCCCGGACGGGATCGACGCCGGCTCGAATCAAGTGGCTCGCGAACGTGTGTCGCAGATCGTGGAAGCCAAGCTTCGGCACTCCCTCCCGGTTGGGGCCCAGCACCATCGGCCGCCTTGTCGAGGCCGCGCTTGGCCACGTTGTTTCGGCTGAGGGCGTGCCCGTTGCCGTTGCGAACACATATGCGTCGGCGCTAGGGAGGCCGAACTGGAGCTCAGTGCCTCGGAGGTGCTTCCGAAGGTATGTCTCGAGTTCGCGTGCGAGTGCAATGTCTCGGCGCCCCGACTTCGTCTTGAGCTCGACGCGCCGCGGCGAGTTCGCCTGGGTAGCGCGGGTCAGTTGCGCTCGCACCCTGACGACTCGCTCGGAAGTCGACGTCACCCCAGACGAGTCCGAGAATCTCCTGGATCCTCATCCCGGTGTACACCGCGACGGCGAGCAGCGGCCGGTATCTCACGGGGCACGAGTCGAGAAGCGTTCGCACTTCTTCGGTTGTGAGCGCGCGTGGTTCGCTCTGCGCCCGTCCCCGAGGCAGTTCGTCAGCATGGAGTCGCAGCACATCGCCTGCTTCGACGAGGCCCTCGAGTGTCGCGAGGTACTCGGCCGCGACGTCACGGAAGGTAAGCCGCGACGGCGGAGCGATCTCGCCGCGGCGGAGCTTCGCGAGAAAGGCGTCGCGTTCCGCCTCGCTCCGGTCCGTGTTCTGGCGTGGAGAGTTTTCATCCTCCACGCGCCGTTCGCGTCCGCGTAGCCGACCATGTACTGCGTCTGGGCCTTGGTGCGGCCGGGCCGCTCGTAGAGATTGTCGGCGATTCGTATACGGCGCCGCGTACTACGCTCGTCTTGCATCAGGACTGACCTCCTGGTGCCGCGCCCCCGGCGGTGTCCGCCGCGCGGGGGCATTTGGTTGTCAGGGCCGGTCATCGTAGGTCCGGGTGGCGTTCTTGGCAAGTCCTGAACGCACCCATTCGTCAAGCTCGGTCACCGAGAATCTGAGTCGGCCGTTCTCTGTCCTGTGAACGGGGAGCTGTCGGCGCTTAACGAGACCGCGAACTGCGTGTTCGCTCAAACCGAGATGAGCGCCCGCGCCAGCGACGTCGAGCGAGGCCTGATCTCGACGCGCGAACGTCAACCTCTAGGGAGGATTCTCGCCAGGCGACTTGGAGCGATAATTGTGCGGAGATGCACAAGGGCGTTGCGTGCGGTCTGTTTGTCGTCGTAGTCGCACTCGGGGTGGCTCGAGGGAGTGCCGGAGGCAGTGAGCGGAGTGCAGCCTCCGAGGCGATCGTCTTCGAGCGCAAGGGCGATCTGTTTGCGGTCACGGTCGACGGCTCCCGGACTGTCCAGCTGACGAAGACCGGAACCTTCGAGCTCCACCCTGCCGTCTCGAACGACGGCCGCTCGATTGCGTACACACAGCCGCCGCGAGGAGGTAGTTATTACGGCGGCACTGGATGGCCCGACTTCGCGTCGCGGGGCAGGATCTGGGCGATGAGCGAAAGCGGTGAGCGACGGAGGAGCCTCACGCGGGGCGACGACTACGGCGCCGCCTGGTCACCCGACGGAGACACGATCTACTTCTCGCACGATGTTCCAGGCAGGTACACCGAGTGCCCGGTGATCTTTCGCGCTCGCACGAGTGGACGAGACCTTCGCCGCGTGACGCGTCTGGGCGGGGGCCAGTACGACGCGGCAGTCTCGCCGGACGGTGGCCGAATTGCCTTTACGTGGTCAAGCGGATGCGAAGGCGGGACGGTGACCTTCGCTCTCGGCGTGGTCGACACGTCCGGCCGGCCGACAGGTGATCTTGCACAACTCCCCGGAAACGCATCGTTCTCTTATGGGGATGCGGAGTACTCGAATCCGACGTGGGCGCCGGACGGCAGCAAACTTGCCTTCGAGGGTGTCGTCGCTCGCCGCGGCGACCACAGTCACGGCATCGTAGTAGCGAATCTCGACGGATCCGGCAGACGTCCCGTCACGCCTGGCGGCGCGTCCGACCCCGCATGGTCGCCCGATGGAGAGTGGATCGCATACCTGAGCCACGGCGACGTTTACGTGACCCATCCCGACGGAACGGGACGACGTCGGCTCACGCGGACCAAGCTAGGCGCGTATCCCTCTCGGCGAGGTCAAGAAAACGCCCCCGCTTGGCTGCCGCGGATGCCGACGGGATGAGCGTCTGTTTACGCAGCCGAGCTAACGAGGCTGGCGTGTGTGTGTCGCAACAGGCGAACGTGGTCCGAGGCGGCAGTCCCGAGCTCGCTGGCTACCGGCGGATCGAGGACGCGTGCTCGAGGCGGACGCGGCGAACTAGCGTCGACGCGGCCAAGAGGGCAGCCTACGAATGGGCGGGTCTAGGAGCGCGTCGCCAGGTCACGATGACATGCCCGCTCGTATCCACGACCGCCGTGGCGACGACCCACTTGCCGCCGCTCCGCGACAACGTGTCTCCGACCTTCGGAATCTTCTCGCTGTGGGTGAGCTCCCACGCATCGTCCGGGTAGCGAACCGTCACGAAGGGTGAGGACATAGCCCCTCTCTTCCCGCCCGACCTGGCGCAATGGCTCAGGACTTCGGGTCACGACGGGAGGTGAGCTATCGAGTGCTGTCAGTGTATCGCGGTAACTCGCGCGGGGACGAAGAGCTCGAGCTACCTGCGGATCGAGAAGTGCGAGCTCGAGGCGGGCGGGTCGAACTAGGCGGGCGCCCCATCGGCGTTAGTGCCTGGGCGAGCCTAGACCGGCTCACTGCCCGATCTTCCGGCTCCTGCTAGAACGTCACGACTCGCAGATGCCGGACTTGATTCTGTATGTCGATACCTCGGACGTTCACGATGGAGCGCTCGAAGAATTGAAGCCAGCGCTCAGAGAGCTGGTCGACTTCATCGAGGCGAACGAGCCTCAGCTCATCGCTTACAACGTTTACCTCAGCACCGATGGAACCAAGCTGACGGTAGTGAGTGTGCATCCTGACTCCGCGTCCCTCGAGTACCACATGACGGTGGCCGGGCCCCTCTTCCGCCGGTTCGTCGAGCTCGTCACCCTGTCCTCGATCCAGATTTACGGCGAGCCAAGCGAGAAAGTGCTGCAACAGTCGCATGAGAAGGCACAGTTGTTGGGGCGCGGCGCCGTGGCGGTCGAGCCCCTTTTCGCAGGCTTCACTCGTCTCGCGACGTCCGCGCTGCACGGCGCCCTCCCGGCGTAGGCTCCGAGAATGGCCGATGAGAGGCCGAGGGCGGACGAAGTCGAAGCAGGTCAGCGCATCTACTCACCGCTCGTGCTGCGGGCCTACGATCTCCTCGTCCTCGGGTTCTCGAACCGCTTCGTCTGGCGATGTCGCAGCTCCGAGATGCTCGAGCGGTATGACAGACACGTTGGCGCGCGCCACCTAGACGTGGGGGTCGGCACCGGCTGGTTTCTCGACCACTGCAGATGGCCGGTCGAGGACCCGACAGATCACTCTGCTCGACCTGAACGAGAACTCGCTGTCGGCGGCGTCCGACCGGATTCGGCGCCATGCGCCCGAGACGGTTCAGGCGAACGTGTTGGATCCAGTCGACTTGGCCGATGCGCGCTTCGACTCGATCGGGGCGAACTTCCTCTTTCATTGTCTGCCCGGCGCACTGGAGTGGAAGGCCGCGACAGTCGCGTCGAACCTCCGTCCCTACCTCGCCTCGGGCGGTGTCCTTTTCGGAAGCACGATTCTCGGCCGCGACATCGCCCACAACCTGCTCGGACGACGTCTAATGCGCCTTTACAACCGGAAGGGAATTTTCTCGAACCTCGACGACGACCGGCTGGGGCTTGAGCAAGGACTTGCGTCCGAGCTTACCGACGTCGAGATCGAGGTCGCCGGCGCCGTGGCGCTCTTCGCGGGTCGCGCATAGCGTGGCACGCTCGCCATAGACACCTTCATCCGCCGCGAGGACGGCGAGCGGTTCATCCGGGAGGTGCGCGGCGACGATCCCGAGCTCGCGAGCTACCTGCGGATCGAGAAGCGCGAGGGTTGGTTCGCCCCGTCCGGGTAACGAAGTGAGGGCCCGGCCAAGCCGAGCCCTCCGTCGAATGGAGTGCTATCGAGTTACGCGGCGGCGAGAACGCGGTCGCTGCTGCGAGCGACGATCTTGCCGCTCGTGATCTTGGGCTCGTTGGGGAGAATCGTCTCGAGCTTCTCCTCGCGGAGCCACGTTGCGACGAGCTTCGTCGACTCCAGGCCCTGCTCAGGCGTCTCGAAGTGACCGAGCGAGGTGAAGACGCCGTTGCCGGCATCGATCAGGTAGTAGCCCTTGAACCCGGGCAACTTATTGAGCTTCGGCATGAGGGTCTCGTTGACCTTGCTCGTGAGCTCGGTCGTGCGATTCTGGTCCACACCCTCGTAGCGGCGGATGACTGCATGCATGAGATGCTCCTTCGTTCCTATTTCAGGACAGAGAGTCCGAACGAACCCCCTGCTGCGCTCAGGTCGATGCGACAGTCGAAGAGCAAGTGCGAAGCCTCGACGCTTCAAAGACAACCAACGCGCTCATCCACCATAGCTGCGATATGCACCCGCCGTGTTGCGTCTCCTTGGTCCGGTGTACTGCCTCATAGAGACTGGCATGACGAGAGCTCGAGATCAGCGAACGATTCGACGAAACGAGGAGTGTTCAGTGTGCCGCCGTGTGACGTCGCACAAGATCACCCAGAATCGCAGCGAAGGCGGGAGACGCTCGTCGGAGATTTCGACTTGCGAGGAGCATCGGAAGTTCCCGAACGGCCAGCTCGACGTCCGCGATCAACGCACCGGCGAGTGGATTACGCTGCGGCCTCCTGACGACAAGCGATCCGCGTAGCGCGCGTCATCAAGGAGGAGCGCGGATCTCCCACCAGCGCGGGACGGCATGCATCCACGAGGCTGCTGCCACATCCTGCGAGCGGTTGAGATAGACTGCTTCCTGGAAACACCGAGCCAGTCGCGCTGACGGTCCAGTTTGTGTCCGTCGAGTCGCCAGCTCTTCTTCCTCGTTGCAACCACCGTCTCAGCCGAGCGGAGACAGCCGACCGGGCAAGCTTTCCTAAGGCTGCGCTCGTGCCCCCAGGATCGACGAAGGAGCTGAGTTTCTATGACCACTCTTGTCCGCTTTCGCGAGCCGCTACGAAACGTCGCCATGAATGGCGAGTTCGAGCGGCTGATCAAGACCATCTTCGAATCGCCGACCCGTGCCGCCGCTGTTTCCAACCAAACGTGGGCACCCCCGATTGACGTCTGGGAGACCGAGGGCGAGCTCGTGTACGCATTCGACCTCCCGGGCATACCGGAGGAGAAGATCGACGTCGAGCTCGAGGACAGCACCCTCACAGTCAGCGGCTCGCGTGAGCGCATCGAGCTCGAGGATGGACGCCTCTTCCGCTACGAGCGCCCCTTCGGAGAGTTCACGCGCTCTGTTGCTCTGCCCGAGGGGACTGACGACGTCGAGGCCCGGGCGCACTACGCCAACGGCGTGCTCGAAGTCCACGTCGAGAAGCGCGAACAGTCCAAGCCCCGCCAGATCCCGGTCACGACGACCGTCGAGGGCGGTTCCACCGACTAGCCTCCACCGACGCCACGTCCTACGAGAGGCGGCCCCCCGGGCCGTCTCTCGATTAGCCATTCCTCCTCTTACTGGGTGGGGATCGCTGGGGTCATCGTCCAATTCCGAAATACACATGAATGCGGAGACTCACAGCACGCCGGACCTTGATTGGCAGGGCTTCGTAGCCGCGTACTTTCCAGCAAGCCGCCGGCACGACCTCAAGGCGATAACGGCATACGCCGCCTACAAACGCTCGCGAGTCGTCGACGAGCAGTCAGCGACCGAAGCCGCCCGCTTGAAAGATGCGGAGTGGATCTCGACTGAAGCCACATCAGTCGAAGGTTGGGAAGACGAGGGCGGCACGGCGCTGTAGACGAGGCGTCCACGCACGACCGAGGTCGCCCCGGACCTGGAGTGCGCTACGTGCGACGCGCCTTAGCCGCATCGTGGTCGCGCTCGGACGCGATCTGGCGGTCGATCCTGTCCGCCCGGCGCATAGCGTCGTACACGGCGTCCCAGTGCCGCGAGACCTCTCCCAGGCCACGGGCCGTTGTCAGGGCGGCTTCCTCAAGTCGCGTGTTCACTCTCTCGACCTCGGCCACGCGCTCCTCAAGGGCGCGCCACTTTTCCGCGAGCTCGCTCAGCTCCTGAGTGACTACCTCGTAGTCGTCCACAAGTGGAATGATCCCTCAGCCCGTGAAGTTGGGCAACGTCCGCGGGCGGAAGGACCCGACAAACCTCACGCTTCGCTAGCTCTCGTCCTTCGTCAGATAACCAACGCCAAGCCGGTCGATGTACGCCTCGGGCAGGCTTCTGCCTGCCCGCAAATGCCTTTAGTTCCGGGTCAGCGGACCCTCTCACACAAGGCTGCGGAGAGTCAACGGAGGAAGCGGGAGACCTTCGTCTCGCCTCTACGGTGGAGCTACGGGCACTGCAAACCGACTACGCACGTGGCGAGTGTCGTCCCGGTCAAGGTCGCGCACCGGGTTGTGCTCCACCGCCAGGTGCTTGGGTCTGGCACCCGGCACCGTGACCTCCGTGGTCAACATCCTGTCCAGCTCGGCGGGGGTGAGGTAGCGCGGCTCGGTCTGGCGTTGCACGCTCGGCCGCCGTACCGCATCAGGCCGGACAGGCACGGCGGTCCCCCAGTGCGGCTGTAACGCTCGGCGACCTCGCGACCGAGTGGGTGGCACACCTGGAAGGACGGGTGACACACCGCGACCCCAAGCAGCGCCGCTCGGCACGAACGGTGGGGCTGTACCGCCAGCGGTTGGAACAGCACTTGCTTGCCCGAATGACCGACACGTTCCGGCCCATCGCCGCCGCGTGTGGGTTGGCGGGACTCCGGATCTCCGAAGCACTGGGGCTGACCTGGGGGGACGTTCACCCACCGGGACGCCCTGGTGTTCAGCACCACGCGGGGCAAGCCCCAGTCCCGCCGCAACAGCCTCCGCGCCGTCCGGCAGGCAGGAAACGAGGTGGGGTTGAACGGGGACGGCCGCGAGACGGTGGGGCTGCACGACCTGCGCCACTCTTTCGTTGCTATCGCCCTCGCGAACGGGGTGACGCTGCCCGAGGCGGCCATGCTCGCCCGGCACGCCAACCCCCGTGTGACCCTGACGGTGTACGCCGGCCTCACCGACGGCGCTCGCGAGGTGGCCGTGGACAAGCTCCTCAGTGCAGGGTTCGGCGCGTAGTCGGCTCGCCAATGGTGCGCGGAGACCCTTGAACCTCAACTCAGAGGATTCGGAACCGGAGCACTCGGAGAGTGTGCCGCCTCGGCCCATCAACCGAGTCGTGCATCACCAGTTCGGTTGAAACGTGAAGTCGAGCACGCCCCTTGCAGAACACCGCATCTGAGTCGATAGCGTTGGCGCGGATGGCGACGGTGTAAGACGTGCCTGGCGCGCCTTTGATCGGTGGACCGCGGTAGTTGACCTCGTTGTAGCAGTCGGGGTTCCCAAGACCCGTGAAGATCCACGCGGCATACACCCGGCCCGGGGGCGCGCGTCCCACGGTCGTGAATCGCACGCGGATCGCCTTGCTCGTGCTGTGGAAGGGCAGCGGGGCGTAGCTCAGGGACGACACGCCCTCGACCGACGCTTTCGCGCTTCCGGAGAGAGCGGAGCCGCTCATGACCGTGAGCGACACGAGAGTCATAGTGACGGTTGCGAGCGCGAACGTGCGATGCCACACCCCGTCATCATCGCGCGTTGGCTACGTGGGAACAATGGGAACACCTGGCGTTCGCTCGGGTTCGGTGGGGGTTCGGTACGCGGCAACGCCACCCCAGGAACCATGCCCCTTGGGCGAACGGATGCGAACGGAAGCGAACGCCCACCACGTCCTTGCAAGCTGGGGGTCGCCGGTTCGAGCCCGGCACGCTCCATCGCATGAACAGGTAGATCCGACGGCCCGACGACCGGTTGATCGAGCTGTTGAATTACTGCCGCGGGTGCCAGAGCGAGGTCAGAGCGTTTTCTAAGGCGAGCTCTCCCGCCTGCCCCGCGAAGATCAGCACGCCCGCGAGGATCCCCGCGACGCGCGCCAGTTGCAATGATGCCGCGATGATCTCGCTCGAGCACGAGTCGTGACGAGATGGACGACCCCGGTCAGTCTTTCACCGGCGGCGACAGCCACCACAGGCAGACGTTCGAGGAGGATCGTGCGAAGCGTCGCCACCGGGGTCGCCTCTTGGGATATGCATCGTGTATCGCATTGTGGTTACTCAGCGTCGTTCCGCTGGCACGCGATGCGACCGACGCGCGAGAGGGCTGGGATGTCGTCCCTGTCTACCTGGTAGCGGGTGCCATCAGCCTTGGAATCGCTGCCGTGATCCGGAGCGTCTACGCTCTCTTGAGAGAGCGGCGGCGGTTCTGGTCACCGTGGCTGTTTCTGCTCGCGGCCGTGCTGGCGGTGGCGGGTTACGCAGTCCAGAGCGCGGGGGACGAAGCGGTTCCCATCGCAGGCGCGTCGGCGCAAGAGTCGCGAGCCGGGTCGGTCGGACAGAGTTGACGGGTGGCTGACCACAGCGGGATCATCAACTGCGATGGCTGAGATGGCCGAGGGGCCGGGTCTTCCGAAGTCGGACCTGAACGAGCCCGGCGAGCCGATCCACGCCACGCTTGAGCTGCGAGACGGGACCCAGATGGCCTACGAGATCCCACAGACCAAGCGCGACAATTGCATCGCGCTCGCCGCCAGGGCGGGCGGAGAGCAGTACGTAACGCGCTCGATGGTCGAGGCGCATCCGTACCTCACCTGGCGAGACTTCATCTACTGGATCATCGAGTTGCTCGAACACCAGAAGGGGCGAGACTGGTACGACGACATGCTTCAGCTGTTCTCGACGAACTTCAACCTGCCCGAGGCATACACCGACGTGCTTGGCCTTGGTTATCTGACGAAGGACGAGAGCTAGCGAAGCGTGAGGGCGGGTTCACGCCCGTCCGTTACGGTTCGGATCTCTGCGCCTACCTACTCCGTCTTAGCCGTGGGTCCAACGTCGCAAGGAGGAAGTAGGGTGTTCAGGCGTACAGGATTCGACTTGCAGGGCCAGCTCTCGGTGTTTCGAGCAGGCGCTGAATGGAGCGGACGGCTCGGAGGTCGCTATGAGCAAGAGTTCCGACAAGCCAAAGAAGCAGCAGAAGCAGAAGCCGCAGAAGACGCTCAAGGAGCGCCGCAGCGAGAAGCGCGCGGCCAAGAAGTTCGGCTCAGGGCCCCTGCTCCCGGCAGACAAATAGAGACCCGAGGGGCTGCTGCCTCAAGGAGGTTCATCAGGTCCCTTCCGCCCGCGGACGTTGCCGAACCGCGCGGGCTGAGGGATCATTCCTCTGTGGACGACTACGAGGTAGTCGCTCAGGAGCTGAGCGAGCTCGCGGAAAAGTGGCGCGCCCTCGACGAGCGCGTGGCCGAGGTTGAGAGAGTGAACGCGCGACTCGAGGAAGCCGCCCTGACCACGGCCCGCGCCCTGGGAGAGGTCTCGCGTCACTGGGACGCGGTGTACGACGCCATGCGCCGCGCGGACAGACTCGACCGCGCGATCGCGTCCGAGCGCGACCACGATGCGGCTAAGGCGCGTCGCACGTAGCGCCAGACCCAGTTCCGGAACCAAGCGGCAACGAGTGAGGGCCCGGCAAGCCGAGCCCTCGATCGAATCGGGTCGGAGGCGAGCTACGAGACGGTGACGCCGTTGCGGTGAGCGTCGACCTGGCCGCTCGTGATCGTGGGCGGGTTCGGGATCAATGTCTCGAGCTTCTCGTCGCGAATCCAGGTGGCAACGACGTTCGAAGGCTCTGTTTCCTGCTCGGCTGTCTCGAAGAGACCAAGCGAGCTGAAGACGCCGTTCCCGGCCTCGATCAGGTAGTAGCCGGCGAAGCCGGGCAACTTGAGCTTCGGGACGAGAGTCTCGTTGACCTCGTCAAAGACTCGCGAACGTTTGTAGGTGGCATACGCTGTTATCGCCCTAAGGTCGTGGCGTCCGCTCCCCGGAAAGTAGGCGGACAAGAAGCGCTGCCAATCCAGGTCCTGCACCCTCATGCGGCGATCCTTGGCTTCGTCTCCTGTCTGGACGTCGTGCTGTTCGAAGAGAGATGCGACGTCACGCCGGAAGCGGGATCTCCGGCGCGGGCGTCTTCGAGGCGCGGAGCGCGTGGAGGCTTCGAAGGGTGCCGACATGTCGTGCAAGGCGCTGACGCTCATCGCTCAACCTTCGGAGTTCTCGCAACTCGATCTTGCTCAAGGACGGCCAAGTACGGAAGAGAAGCGACATACGCTCGTCACGGTCGAGCCTCGCTTTGCCAAGCTCGAAGTCGTCGAGCACGGAAAGGTTCCTTGGAAGGTTCTCGATCACCTGGAGCCGCAATCTCTCAGCGGTCCCATGCGCCGGCGCCGTATGGCACTTTGGCAGGCCTCTTGCCGAGTAGCCCCAACCACTTCCGGATCCTCGCGGACAAGCTGCGCGTGATCTGCATCGGCACCTCGCTTCCGCCGCCCTCGGCGCAGTGGCCAGTGAGGTCAAGGCGGAAAGAGAGGCTCGGGAAACGCAAGGGTAGCCGATCGCCCGAGCCGGGGCTCGGTGGCTACGCAGCACCGCGTGGTGCGCGAGTGTTCAGGAACGTCGCTTGAACGGGGTGCGCTTCCGGGCGCCGGTCGAGTCAGATCGGAGTCCCGTGCTCTACTTTCGCAACGGCCTCACTTCGGATCGAAAGGACACAGATGCGCGCCTTCACGCTCGACAGCTTCGACAGCGCTCCTCGTTTCCGCGACGAACCTCCCGATACCGACCGTCGGGGCCGACGACCTGCTCGTGCGCGTCCAAGCCTCATCGGTGAACCCAGCCGATGCAGCGATCGAGTCCGGGATGCTCAAAGGGATGGCCGAGTACCAGTTCCCGGTAACGCTCGGCCGCGATTTCGCGGGAGTTGTTGAGCAGGTCGGCGCGAACGTCAGCCAACACGCAGCCGGGGATGCGGTCTTCGGGTTCGTTCGTCACGCCAGTCCGGCCGTGCACGAGGGAAGCTGGGCGGACTACGCAGTCACTCCCCAAGGCTTGGTAGCGCGGAAGCCGGCGAGCGTCGATGTCTCATCCGCCGGGGTTGCGCCAGTCGCGGGCCTGACTGCTATCGCCGGACTCGATGCCCTCGAACTGTCGTCAGGTGACAGCGTCTTGATCATCGGGGCGACCGGAGGCGTCGGCACCTTCTTCGTCCAGCTCGCGGCAGCGGCAGGGGCACACGTGATCGCTCCCGCCCGCGACGACGACCGCGAATATCTCGACGAGCTTGGAGTCAGCGAGGTCCTCGAGCGCGAGTCCGATGTCATCGAGCAGGTCAGGGAGCGCTTCCCCGAGGGCGTCGACGCGCTTCTCGACCTCGTGTCCTTCGCTCCCGATGCCTCCGTGCTCAAGGAGGGCGGGCGGTTGGCCTCCCCCCTTGGTGCGGCCGGAGAAGGGCCACGACGCGCGAACGTCATGGCATCGGGAACTACCGAGAACCTCCAGCGTCTCGCGACCTTGCTGGATAACGGTGCGCTGCGGGTGAAGATCCAAGACACGTATCCGCTCGAGCAAGCCGGCAGCGCCCTCGAGTCCCTCACGGGCACTCACACGCGGGGGAAGGTGGCCATCGCGAACGTCTCCTAACGAGACAGGCTGTAGGTCGAACCTCCCGAGTAGAGCCCTTTCGGTGCGCGAGTGTGCTCTACCTCGATGATGTGACGCCCGGCCCAGAAGCGGCAAGGCGTCGATGAACCCTTCTATCGCCTGCGCAGGACCGTGACGGTGAAACCTGCGGTTGCAGCGTTGCCGCTCTTGTCCGTAGCCGAGCACGTGACGCTCGTGCGGCCGATCTTGAACCTGCTTCCCGACGCGGGTCGGCACAAGACGGGAACCGCTCCGTCGACATCGTCGGTTGCGGTCAGCTGGTAGGTCACGCGCACTTGCTTCGCCTTCCGCGGTGCGCGGACTGCTTTCGCCTTTGCTCCGCTGATCGTCGGGGCAGTCAGGTCGAACTGGGCGACCCCTGGCACAGAGATCGTGCCCGTCCACGTGTCCGCGCCCCTTACACCCACGCCGGGAGCGCCAGCGACACGGGTAAGCGTGCCGCTTCCCGACGCACCGGCGTAGATTCCGGTACCGGATGTCACCATAAAGGCCTGCGGCGACGCGCCCGGGACGCTCGCCGCGGGGATGCATTGCGGAATTCCCGCGAGGCGAAGGTTGAGGTCCCCCTTGCCTTCGACGCTCAGCCGTGCGTCGTACGCCAAGACCGTCGCGGCGTCCACCACCCCAAACCCACTCGGGTTGGGGCACGGACTTGGGTCCGCCATGAAGACGTACATCTCGGTGACGCGACCGAGGCCGGGGATCAAGGCGGTGCCTGTGCGCACGTGGCAGATGACGGGCGGCTCGGGCGTGCCCAACGGGCAGGGCGCCGGGTTCGATACAAAGGGGGCACCGTCCCTCGCAGGTCCAGCGTTCCGGTCGCCCGTTCAGCACCGCCGGTCGCCATCGGCGCGGCTGTCACGGCGAGAGCCCATACACCCAGGACGACGTACTTGCGCATCGCTTGGGCTGCGGTCACTCCGTATCCCCCGCTCAAGAGAGCCCTCCTTCTGACTGCCCGCAAATGCCTTTAGTTCCGGGTCAGCGGACCCTCTCACACAAGGCCGCGGAGAGTCAACGGAAGGGCGGGGCCCCACTAGCGCAGCTTCTCGAGGGCACGTCCGAGTGCCTGGCCGCCGGCGAGCACGGGCTCGAACAGGTCGCCGTGCTGTTCGACCCGCTCGAGCGCCTCGCGCATCCCGAAGCGGCGCGGCGTCACGTCCTCTGTCAGCTCGTCCCAGCGAAGCGGCGTCGAGACCGGTGCGCCCGGCTTCGGCCGCACCGAGTAGACCGAGGCGATCGTCTTCCCCCGCGCGTTCTGACGGTGGTCGACGAGCACGCCCTCGCGCTTGCGCTTCAGCCATTCGGTCGTGACCAGACCTGGGTGCCGCTCCTCGAGCCCGCGCGCAACACGCTCCGCGAACGCGTAGGTCCGCTCGTACGTCGCGCGGCGCGCAATCGGCACGAGCACGTGAATCCCGTCCGCGCCGCTCGTCTTGACGTAGGACTCGAGCTCGAGCCGCTCGAGCTCCTCGCGGATCAGGTGAGCGACGCGGATCGCGAGCGCGAAGCCGTCATCGGGTGTATCGAGACCCGGCGGGTCGAGGTCGAAGAGCACGAAGTCCGGGCGGTCCGGCTTGTCGACGCGCGAGTACCAGGCGTTCATGTCGATGCAGTTCATCTGCACCATCCAGAGCACCGCCTCCGGCGAGTTGACGAGCGGGAAGTCGACGAGCCGCGATCCGCCGCCGCGCGGGTAGGTGCGGTAGGTGCGCGTCGGGATCCAGGAGGGCATCCCCTTCGGCGCCTGCTTCTGGAAGTACACCTCCCCTCCCACTCCGTAGGGCGAGCGCTTCATCGTGAACGGCCGGTTGCGCAGGTGCGGGACGAGGACGGGCGCGATCGCGCGGTAGTACTCGAACAGGTCCTGCTTCGTGATCCCCTCGTCGGGGAAGAGGACGCGTTCCGGGCTCGAGAGGCGGACCGACCGGGACGCCACGCAGCGGGTTGTACCTGAGGACGCCGCACGAACGACGGGTCTACGCG
>CAWKDP010000036.1:0-111528 GCA_963848405.1 uncultured Actinomycetes bacterium
CTCGACGCCACGTGACTCGTCGCGTCGGCAATCCGTGACGAGCGCCGCTTTCGTATGCTCTGAGGCACCGAGGCTGCGGCCCCAGGGACGTGTTGCCCGACGGGAGGAGGTTTCGTGTATCCGGCGAGATTCGACTACTTCGCACCGTCGACGCTCGAGGAGGTGATCGCGACACTCACCGAGCGGGGCGACGAGGCCAAGGTCATGGCCGGTGGCCAGAGCCTCATCCCCCTCATGAAGCTTCGCATCGCTGCCCCGAGCGTCGTCGTCGACTTGAACCGCGTCCCCGACCTCGACTACGTCGAGGAAGTCGAGGAGGGGCTTCGCATCGGCGCGCTCGCGCGCCACAAGACCTGCGAGACGTCGCGATTGCTCCGCAAGCGCTACCGCCTGCTCGGCGACGCCGCGCCGCAGATCTCCGACCCGCTCGTGCGCAACCGCGGCACCGTCTGCGGCTCGCTCGCGCATGCGGACCCGCAGGGCGACTGGGGCGCGGTCATGCTGGCGGCGCGGGCGGAGGTCGTTGCGCACGGGCCCGCGGGCGAACGGACGATCCCGATCGACGATCTGCTTCGCGGGCCGTTCACGACCTCGCTCGCGCCAGACGAGGTGATCACCGAGGCTCGCGTTCCCGACCCCGGCCCGAGGACGTGCGGCACGTACCTCAAGCTCGAGCGCAAGGTCGGCGACTACGCGACGGCCGCCGTCGCAGTCCAGGTCACGCTCCGGAACGGCAGCATCGGAGACGCGGGCATCGCGCTCACCGGCGTCGGCCCGATCAACATCCGCGCGACCGCCGCCGAGGATGCTCTCCGCGGCTCGGAGCCGACGGAGGCGGCGATCGTGGACGCCGCCAGGCTCGCCGCCGAGGCGGCGGAGCCGCAGTCGGACATCCGTGGCACCGCCGACTACAAGCGGAGCGTCATCCGCGTCTTCACGGAGCGCGGGCTCCGGACCTCGATCGCTCGCGCCCAGGGCAGAGAGGAGTGAGTGAGATGACCGAGCTTGCGACTCAGACAGAAGCCGGAGTCGCGCTGCACCCACTCGAGACGACCGTCAACGGCCAGAAGCACGCTGCCGCGGTCGAAGCGCGCACGCTGCTCGTGCACTTCATCCGCGAGTCACTCGGCCTGACGGGCACGCACATCGGCTGCGACACCTCGAGTTGCGGAGTCTGCGCGGTGCTCGTCGACGGCGTGCCGATGAAGTCGTGCGCGATGCTCGCCGTCCAGGCGAACGGCACCGAGATCACGACCGTCGAGGGCCTCGAGCAAGGCGGCCAGCTCCATCCGATCCAGCAGGCCTTCTCCGAGGAGCACGGCCTCCAGTGCGGCTTCTGCACCCCGGGGATGATGCTCACGTCGGTGGCGCTGCTCGCCGAGAACCCCGCTCCGACAAAGGAGGAGATCCGCTGGGCGATCTCCGGCCAGCTCTGCCGCTGCACCGGCTACCAGAACATCGTGAATGCCGTTCAGAGGGCAGGCGAGCTCATGAAGGAGGGCTCCTAGCCATGGCTACGACGCAGGAGATCGGCGGGATCGGCCATTCCGTCAAGCGCAAGGAGGACGCGCGGCTCATCCGCGGCAAGGGCCGGTACTTCGACGACATCACGCTGCCGGGGATGCTCCATATGGAGATCCTCCGCAGTCCGTACGCGCACGCGGAGCTCAAGAGCATCGACACCTCGCGGGCGGAAGAGCTCGACGGCGTCGTCGCCGTAGTCACCGGTGAGCTCCTGGCACAGCACAACCTGGCCTGGATGCCGACCCTCTCGGGCGACACGCAGGCGGTGCTCGCCACGGACAAGGTCCGCTTCCAGGGCCAGGAAGTCGCGTGCGTCATCGCCGAGACCGCGTACATCGCGAAGGACGCGCTGGAGCTGATCGAAGTCGAGTACGAGCCGCTGCCCGCGGTCACGAGCCCGCAGGAGGCGCTGGCCGACGGAGCGCCCGTGATCCGCACTGACAAGGAAGGCCAGGAAGGCAACCACGTCTACCACTGGGAGGCCGGGGACAAGGACGCGACCGATCGCGCCTTCGCCGAGGCCGACCGCGTCATCGCGCTCGACACCTTCTATCCGCGCTGCCACCCCTCGCCGCTCGAGTGCTGCGGCTGCGTGGCCGACGTCGACCCGGCGACCGGCACGGCGACGATCTACATGACGTCCCAGGCGCCGCACGCGCACCGGACGCTGTTCGCCATCGTCGCCGGCCTGCCCGAGCACAAGATCCGGATCATCAGCCCGGACATCGGCGGCGGCTTCGGCAACAAGGTGCCGATCTACCCCGGCTATGTCGTCGCCACCGCCGCCTCGCTGCTCATCGGGCGACCGGTGAAGTGGGTCGAAGACCGCACCGGCAACCTCATCTCCACGGGCTTCGCCCGCGACTACCACATGCGCGGAGAGCTCGCGGTGAAAGACGGGAAGATGACGGGCCTGCGCGCCTCGCTCCTCTCCGACCAGGGCGCGTTCTTCGCTGACGCGCAGCCGACGAAGACTCGGGCAGGCCTCTTCCACATCGTGACCGGCTCGTACGACATCCCGGCCGCCCACGTCGTCGCGGACGGCTGGTACACGAACAAGGCGCCCGGCGGCGTCGCATACCGCTGCTCCTTCCGCGTGACCGAGGCCTCGTACCTGATCGAGCGCCTCGTGGACAACGCCGCGCACGAACTCGGCGTCGACGCGGCGCAGTTCCGGCTCGACAACTTCATCCAGCCGGAGCAGTTCCCGTACGAGTCGGCGACGGGCTTCCTCTACGACTCGGGGAACTACCCCGAGGCTATGCGGATCGCGCTCGAGAAGCTCGGCTACGAGGACCTGCGCCGCGAGCAGGAAGAGGCGCGTGCGCAGGGACGGCTGCTCGGGATCGGCCTCGCGTCGTTCACGGAGGTCGTGGGCGCGGGCAAGGGCACGGACTACGACATCGCCGGCCTCAGGATGTTCGACTCGGCCGAGCTCCGTGTCCACCCGACCGGCAAGGCGATCCTCAAGCTAGGCGTCAAGTCCCAGGGCCAGGGGCACGAGACGACGTTCGCCCAGATCGTCGCGAGCGAGCTCGGCATCCCCTACGAGGACATCGAGGTGCAGGAGGGCGACACCGACAACACGCCGTACGGCCTGGGCACGTACGCAAGCCGCTCGACGCCGACCGCGGGTGCGGCGACTGCCGTCATCTCGCGCAAGCTGCGGGACAAGGGGAAGGAGATCGCCGCGCACTTGCTCGAGGCGTCGGCCGACGACATCGAGTTCGAGGCAGGCAGCTTCTTCGTCAAGGGCTCGCCCGACCGCTCGAAGACGATCCAGGACGTCGCGTTCGCCGCGTACTCCGATCTTCCGGAGGGGATGGAAGCGGGCCTCGAGGGCGTGCACTACTACGACCCGCCGAACATGACGTATCCGTTCGGCACCTACGCGGTCGTCGTCGAGATCGATCGTGGAACCGGCCAGTGGAAGGTTCGGAAGGTGGTTGCGGTCGACGACTGCGGCGTCCGGATCAACCCGGTGATCGTCGCGGGCCAGATCCTGGGCGGCCTCACCGAGGGCTACGCGATCGCCGCGATGCAGCTGATCACGTTCGACGAGGACGGCAACTGCATCGGCTCCAACTTCACCGACTACCTCGTGCCCACCGCCTGGGAGACGCCCGAGTTCGACCTCGGCGAGCTCGTCACCCCCTCGCCACACCACCCCATCGGAGCAAAGGGCGTCGGCGAGTCCGCGACCGTCGGATCGCCGGCTGCGTACGTGAACGCGGTGATCGACGCGCTCTGGCACGCGGGGGTCCGGAACATCGACATGCCGCTGACGCCGGACAAGGTCTGGCAGGCGCTCGCCGAGGCGGGGCTCGCGGAATGACCGTCGCTCGCCTTCGGCTCGCTCCCGCCAGGAAACGGGCTGTGGAAACCATGTTTCCCCCCATTGCCCCTTCTTTCCGAGAGCGTCGGGAACCTCCCTGTTCCCCGCACCCCTCCCCGGGCGAGTTCCTCGCCCATGACTGACGTCCTGATCGAGGCCGGGCGGCTCGCGGAGGCGGGCGAGGAATTCGTCCTCGCCACTGTCGTCTCCGTGCGCCGGCCGGCCTCGGCCAGGCGCGGCGATCGCGCGCTCATCCGCTCCGACGGGCACCTCGTCGGTTGGGTCGGTGGTGCGTGCTCCGAGCCCGCCGTCATCCGCGAGGCGCTGCGCGCGCTGTCCGACGGCCAGCCGCGACTGCTGAGGATCTGTCCGCCAGGGAGCGCGGCTGCAGATGACGACGTCGTGACCGCGGAGAGCTCATGCGCTTCCGAGGGAACCGTCGAGGTCCTCATCGAGCCGCGCGTAGCCGTTCCGCTGGTCGCAGTCGTGGGTGACAGCCCGGCGGCCGCGGCCCTGCGCGAGCTCGTACCCGGAATCGGCTGGAGGGTCACGGGCGATCTCGAGGCCGGCGCGGACGCGATCGTCCTCGCGACGATGGGCCGAGGCGACGAGGAGGGCCTGGAGACGGCCCTTGCGTCCACCGCCGGCTACGTCGGGCTCGTCGCCAGCTCTCGCCGCGCCGGTGTCGTGCTCGCGGCGCTGCGCGCGCGCGGAGTCGACGAGGAGGCGCTCGCGCGTGTCCACAGCCCGGCCGGCCTCGACCTCGGGCCGCTCCCGCAGAGGGAGATCGCAGCCGCGGTCCTCGCCGAGCTCGTCGCCTGGCAGCACGCACGCGCCGGATCGCCGACCGACCTCCTCGAGGCGGTCGATCCGGTGTGCGGAATGACGATCGCCGTCGGGCCGGAGACGCCGAGCGCGACGCACGGTGAGACGACGTACTGGTTCTGCTGCCCGGGTTGCCAGGCGCGGTTCACTCGCGACCCGGCCCTGTTCCTCGCGAGCGCGTAGCTCGTCCGCTCACCCGAGGCTGATGTCGCCCGGCGTCCGGCGCTCGCGGACGACCCGCTCGATCTCGCCCACAACGTGGTCCGCGAACGGGCGCACGCTCTTCGCGAGGCCGTCCCAGCGCTCGTCCTCCTCGTCGAGGTAGATCGCTCGCGCACGTGCGAGTACCGGGCGCTGCTCGTC
The DNA here is from genome assembly GCA_963848405.1 of uncultured Actinomycetes bacterium. Taxonomy (GTDB): domain Bacteria; phylum Actinomycetota; class Thermoleophilia; order Gaiellales; family Gaiellaceae; genus GMQP-bins7. The sequence continues at coordinate 5,048 of CAWKDP010000036.1, forward strand.
GGGCAGGCGGGCGAGTGCCCAGTCCGCTGCGGCGTCCTTCGAGCGGATGACGTCGGTCGCCGCGGTGCTCCAGATCCGCGCGAGCGTCAGGACCATGTTCCGCGTGTCGGACTCGATCTCGTCGAGGATTCCGTCGATCCCGTCGAGGAGCGCGCTCGTGAAGTCCTCGCGCGGAACCGGGTCGAAGACCTCGGCTGGCGCGCGGCCGAGCAACGGCGTGTCGCCGAGCCGCGCCATAGTGATCAGCAACGTGACGTCTGGGTTCACGGTCGTCCGCAAGGGCTCGACGTCGCCGCTCTCGAGCTCGGCGCGCAGCCACTCGCCGTACTGGAGGTCGAAGCTCGGCGGATAGCGCCACGGCCGGACGTCCGGCTGCGCGACGACCGTCATCTCGACCGGCCGCAGTGGCCCCGGAGACATCGGGCCGGAGACGGCGAGTAGCCGCTCGACGAGGCTCCGCTTCTCCTCGAGCGCCATCCGCCGTCGCGCGACGACCAGCACGTCGAGGTCGCTGCACGGCCGCAGCCCCCCAAGAACGGCCGAGCCGTGGAGGTACGCGCCGACGAGATCCTCCCCGAGCACCTCGCGCACGGCGCCCAGCAACCGCTCGAGCTGCTCCTCCATCGTCGGGATGATCGCGTCGAAGAGAACGGGGCGACGCTCTGGCCGCCCCGTTCACGCTCCCCGCGGCGGATGATGGCGACGCCGCCCACGTCATCGGGGAAATCATTGGCGTAGGAGTGGAGAACGACGTCCTCGAGCCGTCGAGCGGGCGGTACGGTGGAGCCTCTACACCACGCCGCCGAGAGACGCCTGTCACGAGGCGCGCCGGCCGTGACCCCGGCGCGCCTCCCTCGGCGCTCACTACCAGCGGTCGGCGTCGTTCGCGGTTACGTCCTCGAGGAGCCGCTCGGTGAAGACGGCTCGGATTCATCGGCCTGACCGAGCAAGCCTCCCGCGTACATGACGAGCAGGTACGAGAGCACCAGCCCGAGGACGAACCCGACGAGGAGACCGAAGAAGAAGGTCACGGCACCGCGATCTGGATGAAGTCGAGGTTCACTGGCGGGCTTCTCCGCACCGCCGCGACGCGGATCGTGCTCGCGCCGGCGCGCCGGGCGCTCGAGTCGGCGCAGCCCCCAGAGCGAGAACGAGCAGCGAGACGAGGACGAAGAGGTAGGAGGATCGGACGGCCGGCATCGCATGACTCCCCTCGTTCGACGACGGAGCTTCGAGAGTCAGTGTCGGACTGCGAGCTTGCGCCCGTCTTTCATCGAGCTTACGAGAGGGTTACTTCGGCTCGATCAGGGTCGAGTAGGCTCAGGTCGTGGCGCACCCGTCGACGGCACAGACGTACGAGGTCGTGACGACGACGCCGGCAGGGAGCAGCCGAGCACATCGATACTCGACGGAAAGCCTCGAGCCTGGGAGCGTCATCCGCCTGTCGGGCCGATGGTGGCTGATCGGCGACGTCGTCTCCGAGGACGAGCACCCGGCGCGGGCGCTCGCCGTTCCGGCGAGATACCGCCTGCGCATCCGGCACGCGGACAGCCGCGAGGAGCTCGGGGCGTTCCGGCGCTTCCAGACGGGTAGCCCGAGGCTCGGTCATGCATTCACCACGGTCGAGGACGGTCGCCCCGTGAGCTGGCAGGTCAGCGACGAGCAGCTCGCGCGTGACGAGCAGGGACAGCCGTACCTCGAGCTGCTGGCCGAACGCGACTACGGCGAGGTCGAGTCGCCCCCCGACCACGAGCTCGAGCACCGCCTCTCGAGGCTCGAGGAGCTGCTGCCTCCCGCGACGTACGCCACGTTGACGGAAGCCGCCGCCGAGGGGCTGGCGATCGAGCTCGTCGGGCTCGACCCGGGCGAGGAGCCGGACTGGGACGAAGCGGAGCGCTTCGTCGACGCGCTCGTCCTCGACGAGATCGAGGACGATCTCCTCGAGCTCTGCGGAGTCGAGCCGGATTCCGACCCGCGCGACACGTGGCTCGACACCGTGAGGAACCGCCTCCGCGCCGACCTCGACCGCTTCCGGGCAGACGTCGAGGGCGACCACGTCGAGATCGAGGAGTGGGAATATCTCGACGGTCGCATCTTCGCTTCCGTCGGAGCGTTCGAGGACGAGGCGGACCCGGACAGCGGGCACGGCTGGATGTGCCGGCTGCTCGACGCCGAGGTGCTCGGAGCCGCAGGCTTCAGCCTGGTCCGCAAGACCGAGCTCTGAGCTTCTCCGACCCGAGCCTCAGTGGTCCGCCGGCAGGTGCCAGCGCCGCGGCGCGATCAGGTCCTGCGCCTCGGCGGGCCCCCACGTACCCGGCTCGTACGGGATCGCCGGCGGCGGCTCGTCCAGCACTGGCTGCACGACCTCCCACAGCCGCTCGATGCCGTCGGCGCGCGCGAAGAGCGTCTTGTCGCCGATGAGCGCGTCGTAGATGAGGCGCTCGTAGGCCTCGAGGAGGCCGCCCGGGTCGTACTCGAAGTTCATCCGCGCCTCGGTGAGGTCGAGCTCGGCGCCCGGATCCTTGACGAGGAACGAGGCGGAGATGGAGCCGGGATCCCCCAGGTCGAACGTCAGGTGGTTCTCGTCGATGCTGTCCGTCGAGACCTCGGCCCGCTCGAAGAGCGACAGCGCCGGCTTCTTGAAGACGATGGTGAGGACGCGACGGGACTCCGGCATCTGCTTGCCGGTGCGGAAGAAGAAGGGGACACCCTTCCAGCGCCAGTTGTCGATGAACATGCGACCCGCGACGTACGTCTCCGTTTCCGAGTCGGCGGCGACGCCGTCGAGGTCGCGGTACGCCGTGAATTGCCCGCGGACGACGTCCCCAGGCGTGAGCGGGCGCATCGCGTCGAACACTTTCGACTTCTCGTCCCCGAGCGACTTCGGCGTCAGGGCGAGCGGCGGCTCCATCGCGACGAACCCGAGCACCTGGAACACGTGCGTCACGACGACGTCGCGCAGCGCGCCGGTCGCCTCGTAGAAGGACGCGCGCTGGTCCACGGACAGGGTCTCGGGGACGTCGAACTGCACGTGGTCGATGAACTGCCGGTTCCAGACGGGCTCGAAGAGGCCGTTCGCGAAGCGGAACGCGAGGATGTTCTGCACCGCCTCCTTGCCGAGGAAGTGGTCGATGCGGAAGACGCACTCCTCGCTCAGCACGGCGTGGATCTGCTCGTTCAGAGCCCGCGCGGTCTCGAGGTCGACCCCGAACGGCTTCTCGATGATGACGCGAGCGTCCCCGCCCAGGCCCGCCTCGCCGAGACCGACGACGATGTCGTCGAATACGCTCGGAGGGACGGCGCAGAAGACGAGCTTGGCGTTCGTGCCGAGCTCCTTCGCGGCGTGCGCCGCTGCGGCGGAGAGCCTGGAGGTCGAGCCGGGCCCGAAGCCCCCGCCGACGAACGAGAGCCGTGCGGAGAACCGCTCCCACGCCTCGCCCTCCGGGCTCGAACGCCCGAACTCCTCGATCGCGCGCCGGGCCAGCTCCCGGAAGTCGTCGTCCGAGAGCTCTCGCATCGAGGAGGCAATCAGGCGCCAGTCCGCGGGGAGCAGGCCCGCGACCTCGAGGTGGTAGAGCCCCGGCAGCAGCTTCCGCTTCGCGAGGTCGCCGGCGGCGCCGAAGAGGATGATCGTCACCGGCGCGAGCGGACGACCGCTCGTCGGGTGGCTGAAGAGCGTGCGCTCGGTGTCCGTCGCGGTCAGGACTTCACCTCGGTCGGACGCTCCGCGTGCCCGCCGAACTCCTTGCGCATCGCGGACAGCACCTTGCTCGCGAAGTCGGCCTCCCCCCGCGACGTGAAGCGCGAGAAGAGTGCCGTCGAGAGCACCGGCACGGGAACTCCCTCCTCGACGGCTGCGAGCACCGTCCAGCGTCCCTCGCCGGAGTCGGAGACGCGCCCGCTGAAATCGGCGAGATCGGGTGATTGCGAGAGCGTGTGCGCGGTCAGGTCGAGCAGCCACGACGAGACGACGGAGCCGCGCCGCCAGAGCTCGGCGATGTCCGCGAGATCGAAGTCGTAGCGATAGTGCTCCGGGTGCGCGAGCGGTGCAACCTCGGAGCTCGCTTCGTGCTCGCGCGAGCCCACATTGGCACCGTGGAGCACGTTGAGGCCCTCGGCGTAGGCGGCCATGAGCCCGTACTCGATGCCGTTGTGCACCATCTTCACGAAGTGCCCGGCGCCGGACGGGCCGCAGTGGAGATACCCCAGCTCGGCGGGCCGCGGCGGCGCACGGTCGCCGGCGGTGCGGGGCGCAGCCTCGACGCCAGGCGACAGGCTCCGGAAGACCGGGTCGAGCCTTGCGACGGCCTCCTCCTCCCCTCCGATCATCAGGCAGTAGCCGCGCTCGAGCCCGAAGACCCCGCCGGAGGTGCCGACGTCCAGGAAGTGAAGGCCCCGTTCCGCTAGCGCCGCCGCGCGGACGATGTCGTCGCGGTAGTAGCTGTTTCCCCCGTCGACGATGACGTCCCCGGCATCGAGGTGAGGCACGAGCTCGTCGAGGACGGCGCCGACGACCGCGGCCGGGACCATGATCCAGACGGCCCTCGGCCGCTCGAGCTTCGCAGCGAGTTCAGCGTACGTCGCCGCACCGGTCGCGCCCTCCTGCTCAAGCGCGGCAATCGCTTCGGGGTGACGGGCCGTCACGACGCAGTTGTGCCCGTCGCCCATGAGCCTCATCACCATGTTCGCGCCCATCCGTCCGAGCCCGATCATCCCCAGCTGCATGAGGTCTCCTCTCGCGTCGCCTTCCAGGACGATACGCGCCGGACACACGCGGACGTACTGCTACCAAGCCCGGCTTCGCCTTGAGGCGCCGTTGAGCAACGCGTCGTAGGGTGCCGACGATGAACCCCCGGTCGGCTTCGGCTCGCACTCTCGTCCTGCTCGCGATCGTGCTCGACGTGCCGCTACTCGCGCGTGTGGTCCGCATGCTCACGAGCGAGCCGAAAGCGGAGGAGGTCGAGATCGATGGCATCCCGGTCGAGGTCTACGTTCCCGGCGGTACCGGCCCCTGGCCTGCGTTCCACTTCGTGAACGGCGCTCATCCAGAGCGCCGCCAGGAGCCGATCGTCCGGCGCGTTGCGCTCGGGCTCGCGCGCGCCGGTTTCGTCGTCGCACTTCCGGACCTGCCGGGGCTGGGCGACGGCGAGCTCACGCCGCGGACGTTCGACGGCGCCCGTGCGGTCACGCTGCTGCTCGCCGACCGGCCCGACGTGCGAGATGGCAGGGTCGCTCTCGCCGGAGCTTCCGCGGGAGCAGGGATAGCGCTCGTCACCGCCGCGGATCCGGAGCTTTCACGCCGGATCTCTGTTGTTGCGTCGGTTGTGCCGTTCGCCGATGTCGAGCGCCTTGCCTGCCTCGCAACGACCTCCCGGTACGTCACGAGCGGCATCCCCGAGCAATACGAGGTCACGGCGCTCATGCGACGAGTCGTCGCCCGCTCCTTCGTCTCCGCGCTCAGCCCAAGTGAGGATCGCACGGCGCTCCTCGATCTGTTGCGCGAGCAAGACCCTGACGACCTCGATGCGCTCCGCTGTCTCGCAATGCCGGGGCGCGAGCTCGGTGTCGAGGCACGTGTGGTCGTGGAGCTTCTGTTGAACGAGGACTTCGAGCGTTTCCCGGAGCTCTACCGTGCGCTGCCCGAGGACATCGTGACCCGCATCCGCTCCCTCTCCCCCGCAGAGCATGCGATGGCGATCGAGGCGTCCGTCGAGGCAATCGCCCCCCCGAACGATCCCTACTTCCCGCTTCCCGAGGCCGAAGCGATCATCGGTCACGTCCCACGGGCGAGGCTGACGGTGACCAGCGTGCTCGACCACACGCGCCCGTCGCTCGCGCTCTCACGCATCGGCGACTTCGCGCGATTCCTCGGCTGGGTGCACCGCTGCCTCGGAGCCGCTACGACGTGACGCCGCGACCGACGAAGGTCGCGCTCGTCGCCACGCTGATCCTGACGGCGAGCGCTTTCGCCAGAATCGTCCAGGAGCAGGTCACGCGGACGCTCGAAGCGTCGGAGGTTGCGCCGGTCCTCTGGCTGCTCACCGGCCTCTTCGCGGTGCGGGTGGCCGGCCAGGTTCTCGTCGTGGTGCGCGGGCCGTCGTGGCTCCCGCCGATGGATGACTGGAACCTGGTGCCCTACCGCTTTCTCCTCCCGGTGCAGCTCCTCGTTGTGGGAGTGATGATCTGGATCGACACGTCGTTCTCGACCTCGTCCGGCCCGCCGGTCGACCGCGCGGAAACGCTCGGCTGGGCGCTCATGGGATTCAGCACACTTTATGCGGGCGCCATGGTCGTGCGCTACGTCGTTCGCATGCGACGGAGGCGCGCCGCACGCTGGTTCGGCGGCACCATCCCGATCGTGTTCCATCTCGTGCTCGCGACCTACCTGTACGCCTTCGGGAGCTTCCATGCCGGAACCTGAGCGAGTCGTGATCGTCGGGGCAGGAGCGGCCGGCCTCTCGACGGCCGCCGCGCTGACCCGGCGGGGGGTCGACGCCCTCGTCCTCGATCGGAGCGAGCAGATCGGAGCGAGTTGGGCGCACCGGTACGAGCGTCTTCACCTGCACACCATTCGGCGCTTCTCGGGGCTCGCGCATCACGGGATCCCGCGGAGGTACCCGCGCTATCTCTCGAAGGACGAATACGCGTCGTACCTGGCCGAGTACGCCGAGCGCTTCGGGCTACGCGTCGCTCTCGGCGAGGACGTGACCGAGATTCGGCCCGGCACGGAAGACATGTGGGAGATCGAGACCTCGAACAGGACGCTCGCCGCCGAGGTCGTGATCGTTGCGAGCGGGCACTACGCGGAGCCCCGCATTCCCGCCTGGAAGGGCGTCGACGAGTTCCAGGGTCGCGTCCTCCACTCGTCCGAGTACCGCTCGGGACAGGAGTTCGCCGGACGACGCGCGCTGGTCGTCGGCCTCGGGAACAGCGGCGCCGAGATCGCGACCGACCTCGTCGAGCAGGGCGCAGTCTCCGTCGCCGTCGCCGTCCGCACGCCTCCACCCATCGTCACCCGCGAGATGTTCGGGGTCGTGCCGGTGCAGTTGTTCGGAATCGCGCTTATGCCGCTGCGGATCCCGCGCGTCGTGGATCGCGTTGCCGCGGTGCTCCGCAGGCGGACCGTCGGCGACCTCCGGCCCTACGGGATCGGGCCTGCGGCTTGGGGCCCGTTCACCGCCCGCCGGCCCGCGGTGATCGACGTGGGGTTCCTCGGCGTGCTGAAGGCGGGCAGCGTGGTCGTGCGGCCGGCGCTGAGATCGCTGACGCGCGACGGCGTCGAATATGTCGACGGATCGACCGAGAGCGTCGACGTCGTCGTCGTCGCAACCGGCTTCGGAACCGGTCTCGAGCGCGTCCTTCGTGGTGTGCCGGGGGTCGTCGACGACGAGGGGCAGCCCCTCGCGCGCTCGGGCAAGCCGACCGCTGTGCCGGGCCTCTACTTCATCGGGTTCGACGAGACCATCCGCGGGCACCTCTTCGAGGCGCGCCGGGAGTCGATGCGTCTCGCGGAGACCGTTAGCCGGTCAATCGGCCCGATTGGAGCCGGAACGTCCAGCGCTTGAAGAGCACGTACGCCGGAGGCGTGACGGCGAGCAGCGAAAGCGCCTGGGCCAAGGTCTCGTCGAGCCCAAGGCCTTCGACGAGGGCGACGAGCACGACGGCGTTCATCGTCACCACCGCGAGTCCGACGAGGAGGTAGCGCGCGTAGGCGGACCAGAACCCCTCGTGCCCCAGCCGGAACGTGAAGTAGCGGTTCCCGAGATACATGAGTACGTTCGACACGAGGTAGGAGGCGACGGAGGCGAACACGTACTTCGTCCCCGCTGCGACGAGGGCCGCGAACGTCGCGACGTTGACGCCGTAGCCCGCGGCGCCCACCACGAGGAAGCGGGCCGGCTGTGCCGCTCTCTCCACTGCCGCGCTCAACGCGCAAAGAGGACCCGGTGGTGCCGGTACCAGTCGCTCTGGAAACGCTCCTCGGGGTCGTGGCGAAGCTTGGCCCCGAGGAACTCGCGGAAGCGCGGATGACACCGCTCGACCTGATCGCCCGTCGCCCAGCGGTGATACGTGAGGAAGTACGAGCCGCCGCGGTCGGCTGCGTGGTCGATGAGCCGGCGGAAAGCGGCGGCCGAGTGCTCGATGCCAGCCTCGGTGTGCTCCGTGTGGATGTTGAAGATGACGCACGCCCACGGCTCACGCGCCCAGGAGAGAAACGAGTCCTCGTCGCGCTCGATGAGGCGGATCGTCCCGTAGATGACGTCGACGTCGTTCCGGCGACAGTCGTCGGCGACGCCCGCCATGAAGTCGTCGAGGCGATCGCGCGGGACGTACAGCTCCGAGATCATCTCGGTCGCGCGCTGCGGAGTGCCAAGCGCCGCGTCCAGCGCGCGGTGGTACCCGTCCTCGTAGTCCGCGAGCTGATGTGCGTCGGAGTAGTAGAGCTGTCCGGTGGTCGCAACGTAGTGCTCTGCGTAGAGATCGAAGGCGCGGCTCTTGTCCGCATGCGCGAGACCGATCAAGCGACGCCAGTCGTCGCGCGCAAGGGCACGCTGTCCCGTCGGGAGCGGGCCGTCGTGCCCGACCGGCCGGTAGCACGAGAAGACCCCGCGGCGCAGGAAGTGGTCGTCGGCAGGGTCGGTGGCGAACTGGAAGTCGCCGTAGAGAAACCCGTCCGCGATGCGCTGGTCGAGCAGCGGCATGAGCTCGTCGATCGTCCGCACCTCGACGACACGCTCCAGCGTCAGTCGCGGGACGAGCGACATCGTCACGGTCACCACGCAGCCGAAGAGCCCGTAGCCGCCCGCGACGAGCGCGAAGAGCTCCGCGTTCTCGTCGCGACTGCACCGCACGAGCTCGCCCGACGCGTTGACGAGCGTGAACGCCCTGACATCCGAGACGAACGGTGGAAAGGTGAGGCCGCGACCGTGCGCGTTCGCTGCGAGGGCGCCTCCGATCGATAGACGATCGGCGCCGGTCTGTTTCTGCCGGATCGCCCAGTTCGTGCCGTCGGAGGACGGGTGTGAGCTCGAGTGCTCGATCAGAGTCGGCCACTGGATCCCCGCGTGGAGCTCGATACTCCCGGCCTCGCGATCGAAGGAGACGACGCCATCGAGCCCGCGCATGTCGAGGAGGAGGCCGCCCGAGCAAAACTGCTGGCCGCCCATCGCATGGCGGCCGCCGGCAATCGCGACGGGCACCCCCGCTTCTCCGGCACGGCGAATTGCGCCTCGCACATCCTCGACCGACGCTACGGCCACGACCTCCGCGACCGTCGTCTCGTTGAGCTCTGAGTGGATGTCGTTGACAGTCTCGCTCATCGCGGCCGATCGTCTGCGACGGTGCTCAAGGATTACTCAAGGTGTCTAGCTATGCGGGAACGGCAGGCAACCCGGCGAGAGCCAGTGCGACCTCGTCCTCCGAGTACTCGTGGTCCTCCAGCTTGCCCGCGAAGTAGTCCGTGTACGCCTGCATGTCGAAGTGCCCGTGTCCGCAGAGGTTGAAGAGGATCGACTGCGAGACGCCTTCCTCGCGGCAACGCACGGCCTCGTCGATGACCGCCTTCACCGCGTGGTTCGCCTCGGGGGCGGGGACGATCCCCTCCACGCGTGCGAACTCGACTCCGGCGGCGAAGACCTCGGTCTGCGTGTAGGCGCGGGCCTCGATCAGGCCGAGCTCCTTCAGGTGGCTCACCATGGGCGCCATGCCGTGGTAGCGCAGGCCGCCGGCGTGGAACGGCGGCGGCACGAATGTCGACCCGAGGGTGTGCATGCGCACGAGCGGCGTGAGGTGGCCCGTGTCGCCGAAGTCGTACGCGTAGAGGCCCTTGGTAAGGCTCGGGCACGCGGCCGGCTCGACCGCGATCACGCGCAGCTCCTTCTGCTCGCGGAGCGCCTGGCCGATGAACGGGAACGAGATGCCGGCGAAGTTCGACCCGCCGCCCGTGCAGCCGATGACGACGTCCGGGTAGTCGTCCGCGAGCTCGAGCTGGTCCTGCGCTTCCTCGCCGATCACGGACTGGTGCATGAGGACGTGATTGAGCACGGAGCCGAGCGAGTACTTCGTGTCGTCGCGTGTCGCGGCCATCTCCACCGCCTCGGAGATCGCGATCCCGAGGCTGCCGGTCGAGTCCGGATGCTCCTCGAGGATCGCGCGCCCCGAGCTCGTCTCCTCGGACGGGCTGGGGACGCATCGCGCGCCAAAGGTCTCCATCAACGCCCGGCGATACGGCTTCTGCTCGTACGAGATCCGCACCATGTAGACCTCGACCTCGAGGCCGAAGATCCGGCCGGCGAAGGCGAGCGCCGAGCCCCACTGGCCTGCGCCCGTCTCCGTGGTGAGCCGCGTCACGCCTTCCTGCTTGTTGTAGAAGGCCTGCGCGACCGCGGTGTTGGGCTTGTGCGAGCCCGTCGGTGAGACGCCCTCGTACTTGTAGTAGATGCGCGCCGGCGTCTCGAGCGCCTGCTCGAGCCGGCGAGCGCGGTAGAGGGGCGTCGGGCGCCACTGCCGGTAGACGTCCCGCACCTCTTCCGGGATGGCGATCTGCCGCTCGGTCGAGACCTCCTGCAGGATGATCTGCATCGGGAACAGCGGCGCGAGGTCGTCCGGCCCGACCGGCTGTCCCGTGCCGGGGTGGAGCACCGGGGGCAGCGGCTCCGGGAGGTCGGACGCGAGGTTGTACCAGGCCTCAGGAAGCTCCGACTCGTCGAGGACGTACTTGACCTGATCGCTCATGCGCTCCTCCCGGTGTCAGACACCGTTCGGTGTCAAGGGAAACGTGCGTCCGCTGCGTGCCAATCGTTCCACAGCTCCGCTGCTCCGGGAGCAGGAAGATCGTCGGCGCCGACCTGTGGCCCGTTCGGAGCGGACGTGGGCTGCACAGCCGCACCGAAGAACGGTGTCCGACACCGCCGCTCGCTACGCTCACGAGCCGATGGGGCTGCTCTCCACGCAGGTCGCTCGCGACGAGACGTTCGAGCGCAGGCACGCGCGGATGGAGGAGCTCGTCGCAGAGCTCCGCGAGCGCACTGCAGAGGTCTTCCGCGGCGGGGGCGACAAGGCCGTCGAGCGGCATCGCTCGCGCGGGAAGCTCACCGCACGCGAGCGCATCGACCGTGTGCTCGACCCCGGCACGGCGTTCCTCGAGCTGAACGCGCTCGCGGCCTGGGACATGTACGACGGCCAGGCGCCGTCCGCCGGAATCGTCACCGGCATCGGCGTCGTAGAGGGACGCCAGTGCGTCGTCGTCGCAAACGACGCGACGGTGAAGGGCGGCTCGTACTTCCCACTCACGGTGAAGAAGCACCTACGCGCCCAGGAGGTCGCGCTCCAGAACCGCCTGCCGTGCATCTACCTCGTCGACTCCGGCGGCGCGTTTCTCCCGCTCCAGGCCGAGGTCTTCCCCGACCGCGACCACTTCGGCCGGATTTTCTTCAACCAGGCCCGGCTGTCGAGCCTCGGGATCCCGCAGATCGCAGCCGTCATGGGCTCGTGCACCGCGGGCGGTGCGTACGTCCCCGCCATGTCCGACGAGACCGTGATCGTGAGCGGCACTGGCACGATCTTCATCGGCGGCCCACCGCTCGTGAAAGCGGCGACCGGGCAGGACGTCACCGCGGAGGAGCTCGGCGGAGCCGACGTACACACCCGCCGCTCGGGCGTGGCCGACCACTTCGCGACCTCCGACGACCACGCGCTCGCGATCGTCCGCGAGATCGTCCGCAACCTCGGTCCCCCGCAGCCTTCTCCGTGGGAGCTCGCTCCGGTCGAGGCGCCTCAGCTCGATCCCGCCGACCTCTACGGCCTCGTGCCCGAGGACTTCCGGCACGAGCTGGACGCGCGCGAGGTGATCGCCCGGATCGTCGACGGCTCGCGCCTGCACGAGTTCAAGCAGCTTTACAGCGAGACGCTCGTCTGCGGCTTCGCCCGCATCGAGGGCTATCCCGTCGCGATCCTCGCGAACCAGGGCGTGCTCTTCGCCGAGTCCTCACAGAAGGGCGCCCACTTCATCGAGCTCGCGTGCAAGCGGCGGATTCCGCTCGTCTTCCTCCAGAACATCACCGGCTTCATGGTCGGCAAGGAGTACGAAGAGGGCGGCATCGCTCGCGACGGCGCGAAGCTCGTGATGGCAGTCGCGTGCGCGAACGTCCCCAAGTTCACGGTCATCATGGGCGGGTCGTTCGGCGCGGGGAACTACGCGATGTGCGGACGCGCGTACGAGCCGCGGCAGCTCTGGATGTGGCCCAACGCGAGGATCTCCGTCATGGGCGGCGAGCAGGCCGCGACCGTCCTGACGATGGTCGGCGATGCCGATCCGGACGAGATCCGCGCGACGTACGAGGCCGAAGGCAGTCCCTACTACTCGACCGCCCGGCTCTGGGACGACGGGATCATCGACCCGCTGGACACGAGGCGCGTCCTCGCGCTCGGGCTCGCAGCGGCCGCGAACGCGCCCGTCCCCGAGACGACGTTCGGCGTCTTCCGCATGTAGCCGAAACGCGGCTCGTAGGAGTCCTCGACGCGCGTTACGCTGGCCGCATGCACACGCTCGAGCTCGACACCGAAGAGCTGCAACTGCTGGAGTCGGCGGTCCGCTCGTTCCTCGCCGACTTCGGCCACGACGAGGCGGACCTGCTCCGGAAGATCAAGAGCCTGCTGCAGAAGCTCGAAGCCGCGAAGGCGTGATCGTCCGGATCTTGATCTGGAACCTCTTCGACTCGAAGACCACGATCGACGAGCTCCGGGGCTCGCTCCCGGAGCTCGTCCCGCCGAGCACCTGGATCTGGAACGAGGCCAATGACCGCTTCGGCCTCGTCCTCTTCAGCGAGGACCTGCCCGAGTCCGTCGGCTGGGCGCGCGATCTCGTCGGCGAAGACCCCGAGGTCTACGAGGAGTTCGACGAGGTCGCCTGAGCCTCGCGGCTAGCCAGGCTCTTGGCCTCGACCTCGAGCAGCGACTCGTGCCAGCGGTCGAGCTGCTCGCGCTCCTCGACGGTGAGGCTCCGCAGAGGCGCCCGCACGTCCTCGCGCACGGGGACCCCTCGCCGCCCGAGGATGCGCTTGAGCGCCGCCTGCCGCGGGAAGCGCTCGACGGAAGCCCGGAGCTCTGCAAGTCGCGCAGCCCCGGCAGCCGTCGGCTCCCGTACGACCGCCGCAACGTCTTCGGGAAACGCGGACGCAAGCGCCGACACCGCGCCGACGGCCCCGGCGTCCATCCCTTGCTGGATCAACGCTTCGGGGCCGACGAAGACGTCGAACCCGGGCAGGAGATACCTGGAGAACGCGTCCCACGGCGTGTCCGAGACCTTGAGGCCCGTCACGTTGGAAGCGCTCTGGCGCAGCCGCTGGAGGACGGACGGAGCGATGGCGTACCCGCTCGTCGACGAGAACTCGTACACGTAGAACGGAAGCGGGGCGCACGCCGCTGCGGCGGCGAAGAAGTGCGCGTACTGCGCCTGCTCGTCGAGCCGGAAGTACGGCGGGCCGATCACGACCACCGCGTCGGCGCCGACCTCCGCCGCATGCGCGCACAACGCGACGGTGTCGACCGTCGTCTGCGCCCCGCAGTGCACTGCGACGAGCAGGCGCCGGTCGGCGGCCTGCAGGAAGAGGTCGGCAGCGCGCCGACGCTCGATGCCGGAGAGAAGGATGCCCTCGCCCGACGTCCCGAGCGCCATGACACCGTCGAGGCCCGAGGCGACGTAGAAGTCGACGAGCGGGGCGAATGCGTCCTCGTCCAGCCGCGCGCCGATGTCGCGAAGCGGCGTGACCGAGGCCGCGAGAGCGCCATGCAGCGCCATCAGCCCGCCGTCTCGCCCTCGCGGACGCGCTCGACCGTGCCTGCGATGCGACGCGTGCGCGTCTCCGGCCGCTTCGCCTCCTCAACCCACTCCACGAACTCGCGCCTGTGGCTGTAGGAGAGCTTCCGGAACGCAGCCTTCGCCTCATCGTCGGCTGACAGCGCAGCTCGGAGGTCGGCCGGGACGCGCACGGTTCGCGGCTTCGTGTCGACCTCCATCGTCACGCGCAACCGGTCAGGTGCGTCCACACCGGTCGCGGCCTTTACCTTCCGGTTGACGACGATGTACCCGACACGATCGTAGACCCCAGGGGTCGTGCGCCAGGTGTGGTCGCGGATCGTCACGAGCACCGGCGGCCGTTGGCGCCCGAATGCGTCCTCGAGGTCGAAGGGAATCCGAAACATCGTCGCGGTTTTCCCGACCCGCTCGAGCGTCACGGTGAAGCGCTTCGCGGCCATCGTCCAAACCATATGTTTCCCACGATGGGGGCGCTCCGGGTCGATCGGGACGGCGAGGTGCTGCGAGTCACGCTCGCTCGTCCGGAGCGGCGGAACGCCTTCGACGCCGCGCTGATCGCCGAGTTGAACGAGGCGTTCGCGGACGTCGGAGACGCGCGCGCTGTCGTTCTCTCGGGGGAAGGACCGAGCTTCTGCGCGGGCGCCGACGTCGAATGGCAGCGGGCAGCGATCGACCTCGGCTACGACGAGAACGTCGAGGACGCGCTGCGCCTGTATCGCATGCTCGAGGCCGTCGACTCCTGCCCCGCACCGGTGATCTGCGCAGTACACGGGTTCGCACTCGGGGGTGGCTCGGGGCTCGTCGCGTGCTCCGACGTTGCTGTTGCACAGCCGGATGCCGTGTTCGGATTCACCGAGGTGCGCCTCGGGATCATCCCGGCGGTGATCTCGCCGTTCGTGCTCGCGAAGATCGGCGCGGCGGCGCGTCGTTACTTCGTCACGGGCGAGCGCTTCGAAGCGGAGACCGCGCTTCGCATCGGTCTCGTGTCGGAGGTCGTGAACGACGCTGCCGCAGGAGCAGAGTCGGTCGTAGAGTCCGTGCTCGCGGGTGGGCCGCAAGCGGTGCGCGAGGCGAAGCGCCTCGTCCGCGAACGGCCGGCCGGGATCGAGACTGCGCGGATCGCGGCCGAGCGGCGCACGAGCGAGGAAGGCCAGGAAGGCCTACGGGCGTTCCTCGACTCACGGCGGGACGCGCCCGTGCACCCGTCGTGGCGGCGAGGCGATTCTGGCTAGACGGGCCGGCGCGCGCGCACCCTACGCCGCTCGGTTCTCCTGCATGTACTTCTTGAGCCCGAGGAAGGGCAGGATGAACACGGCGAGCAGCGACGCAAGCCAGACGATGAACGTCGCGGCGATCCAGGTCACGACGCCGCTGATCGAGATGCCGTCCGAGATCGCGACGGTGATGACGAGCGCGGCGAAAGTCGCGAGGAGCGCGACGCCGCCGACGGCCGCCGGAAACAACCTCCGAGCCTGCACGACGAGGAACGGCTGCAGGAGCGCGAAAGCGATCGTGAAGACGACGACCGCGATGATGAATCCCGAGACCTCGAGCTCCATGTCGTCGAGGACGCCGGCCGCGACGACGAGGCCGACGGCGCTCCCGGCAAGCGTTACCGCGGTCCTGACGAGGAGGCGGATCATCTCCGAGAGAACCATACGACGGACGACCGTTGCTTCCTCCCTAGAGTTGCGCCGTGCCGATCGAGAAGCTGCTGGTCGCGAACCGAGGTGAGATCGCGGTGCGGATCTTCCGGACGTGCCGCGAGCTCGGCATCTGGACGGTCGCCGTCGCCGCCCCCGATGATCGTGGCGCTCTCCACGCCCGCGCGGCGGACGAGACGGTCGAGATCGCGGGCTATCTCCACTCCGAGGAGCACATCCGCGCGGCGAAGCAGGCGGGAGCAGACGCGATCCACCCCGGATACGGCTTCCTCGCGGAGAACGCCGACTTCGCGGAAGCCGTAGACGCCGCCCGGCTCGCGTGGGTCGGTCCGCCCGCCGCCGCGCTCCGGCTCGGAGGGGACAAGGTGGAGGCGAAGCGCGTCGCCCTCGAGGCCGGTGTCCCGGTACTGGCGAGCGGCTCGGCCGACGAGGTGGGATTTCCGCTCGTCGTCAAGGCTGCTGCGGGAGGCGGCGGCCGCGGGATGCGCGTCGTCCGGCAGGCGGCGGAGCTCGACGACGCGCTCGGGGCGGCCGAGCGCGAGGCGCTGGGCGCGTTCGGCGACGGCACGTTGTATCTCGAGCGGTACCTGGAGCGGCCACGACATGTCGAGGTGCAGCTCCTCGCCGATACACACGGAGCCGTCATCGCGCTCGGCGAGCGGGACTGCTCGGTCCAACGGCGGCACCAGAAGGTGCTCGAGGAGGCGCCGGCGCCCGGGCTCGACCCAGGCCTAGGCGACGCGATGCTGGAGGCCGCGGTCGCTTTCGGCCGCGCGATCGGATACGGAAGCGCCGGGACGGTCGAGTTCGTCGTGGACGGCGGCGAGTTCTTCTTCCTCGAGCTGAACGGGCGTATCCAGGTCGAGCACCCGGTCACGGAGCTCGTCGCCGGCCTCGACCTCGTCGCGGAGCAGCTCCGGATCGCGGCCGGAGCGCCCTTGGCGGCTCAGAGCCACACTGCCGACGGGCATGCGGTCGAGGTACGTCTCTACGCGGAGGACCCGCGGACGTTTCTGCCCCAGACCGGGCGCATCGAGCGCCTGCGGCTGCCGGCCGGCGTGCGCGTCGACGCGGGCGTCGAGGAAGGCGACGAGATCGGGCTGGCGTACGACCCGATGATCGCGAAGCTCGTCGCGCACGGCCGGACCCGCGACGAGGCGCTCGAGCTCCTGGCCACGGCGCTCGAGGAGACCGAGGTCGCCGGCGTGACGACGAACCTGCCGTTCCTGCGCTGGCTCGTCCGGCACTCCGTCGTTCGCTCCGGGGAGGCGACGACGGCTTTCCTCACCGAGCATCCGCCGCTGTCACTCGAGCCCACGCTCGTCGCGCCGTCACCGTGGCGGAGCCCCTGGCGGCTCAACCTCGTGCCGCCGCCTCCCACGGCACCGCCGGACATCGATGACGAGGCGCACCGGCTCGGCGCGGCGCAGGGCGACAGCAGCACCGTCACGGCCCCGATGCCCGGCACGGTGATCAGGGTCGAGGTCGCGCCGGGTGAGGAGGCAAGAGCGCGTCAGCCCTTGGTCGTGCTCGAGGCGATGAAGATGGAGATCCCCGTGCACTCGCCCTTCGACGGGACGGTTGCGGCTGTTCACGTGTCGGCCGGCGACCGCGTCGCCGGAGGCGAGCCTCTCGTCGAGCTCGAGCGCTAGGCACTCCGCTCGACTTCCGCCGAGCGGAGTGCCCAGTACGTCGTCGTGGACCCTGCTTAGACGCCGAAGGCCGTGGGCGTGGCCGCGCCGGGCGCGTGCGTCGGCCGGTACCCGAGCAGGCGGCCGAGCGGTACGCCGAGCGCGAGGCCCATCCGCTGGAGCCACGCGGGAGGGAACGGCAGGCGGACGTCGTCGAAGTGGTGCCTCGCGATGACCGCGAGCCGCAGCGGGTTCGGCATTCCCTTCCGATTCGTCTTGCCGTCGGCCGCGAGCGTGAACATCGTCTCGATCAGCTGCTCGAACTGGAGCGCCGGCCGCACCTCGCACACGAACTGCGCGGTGTCCTCGCCGACGTTCTCGAAGCGGTGGGCGGTGCCGGCCGGAACGACCACGCGGTCGCCGGCTTCGGCGCGGAACGTCTTCCGGCCCAGCCGGAACTCGAGCGTGCCCGAGAGCACCTCGAAACGCTCCTCCTGGTGCGGGTGGACGTGCGCGGCGGCGACGCAGCCGTTCGGATCGACATGGGCCTCGACGACAACCGCCTCGCCGTTCGTGTCGGCTGCCGTCTTGTGGAACGTGAGCCGCTCGCCGGTGACGGGGTTCACGATGGTCTGACCTCTGGTGATCATGCTTCCTCCTGTGCTGTCGGTGACTGGCCGCGACCAGTGTCGAGCGGGCCGCTTACGATCGGCCTAAGCCCGGCTTAAGGAGGAAGCGGAGTCGTGGACCGGCTAGTACGCGGTCTCGCCCACGATCTGGTCGAGCAGCCAGCCCACGACGACGTTCACGAGCCAGACGACGATGGTCGCCCCGATGTACGTCCAGAAGCCGTCGATCGAGAAGTTGGGCGTGAGCCACTCCGCGAGCGCCAGCATGAGCACGTTCAGCCCGAAGTAGGCGAGGCCGAAGGTCACGACGATCAGCGGCAGCGTCAGGATCGCGAGGATCGGCTTCAGGATCACGTTGCCGATCATCAGGATCAGCGCGCCCCAGAGGAGCGACCCCCAGCGGCCGATCGTCACGCTGTCGAAGATCCAGTCGACGACGATCAACGCCAGGACGTTGATGCCGTAGACAACGGCGAAGCGCACGGCGAGGAACATCGCGGCGAGTCTACTCAGGGCACCCGACGGGTCAGAAGCTAGAACAGCTTCTGGAGCTTCATGGCCGCGCTCATGTCGCCCTTGATCTTCAGCTTCCCCGTCATGTACGCGGTGGTCGGGTTCGTCTCGCCGGCCATGATCTTCTCGAAGCTCTCCTGGCTGGCGGAGATGGTGACGTCACCCTCGCCCGCGCCCTCGGTGACGGTCAGCGAGCCGTCGGCGATGGCCACGGTCCACGCGCCTGCGCCCTCGATGTCGAAGACGTAGGTGTTGTTCACGCCCTCGATCCGCTCGGCGGGCACGCGCTCCGCAAGCCCCGCGAAGAACTCCTGCACGCTGGCCATCCTCCGGCTCCTCTCCTCGTCGCTGGCTGGGCGGAGCCTAGATGATCGAGCCGGCGCACGGCTACCATCCTGCGCGGCGTGGACTTCGACCTGACACCGGAGCAGGAGCTCGTCCGCGATACGGTTCGAACGTTCGCGCGCGAGCGGGTTGCACCCGTCGCCGCCGAGCTGGATCTCGAGAGCCGGTTTCCATACGAGCTCGTCACCGAGCTCGGAAAGCTCGGCCTCATGGGCCTGCCGATACCCGAGGAGTACGGCGGCGCGGGCGGCGACACCGTCTCGTACGCGATCGCGATCGAGGAGCTGACACGCATCGACTCGTCGGTCGCGATCACCGTGGCCGCGCACTCGTCGCTCGGGACGATGCCGATCCTGCTCTTCGGCACCGAGGAGCAGAAGCAGCGCTGGCTGCCGGACCTGGCGTCGGGGCGAAAGCTCGCCGCCTTCGGGCTGACGGAGTCGGGCGCAGGCTCAGATGCCGGAGCGACCCGGACGACCGCGGAGCTCCGCGACGGCTCGTGGGTCGTGAACGGCTCGAAGATCTTCATCACGAACGCCGGCACGGACGTCACCTGGGGCGTCACGATCACGGCCGGTACCGGCGAGGACGAGATCTCGAACATCGTCGTCGAGAACGGGACGCCCGGCTACACGATCTCGGCGCCGATGAAGAAGCTCGGCTGGCGCGCGTCGGACACGCGCGAGCTCTCGTTCGAGAACGTCGAGGTCCCCGAGGAGAATCTCCTCGGGGACCGCGGGCAGGGCTTCCGCCAGTTTCTCGAGATCCTCGACGGCGGCCGCATCTCGGTCGCGGCGATGGGAGTCGGGCTCGCGCAGGGCGCGTACGACCTCGCGACGGGATACGCGAAGGAGCGCGAGCAGTTCGGCAAGCCGATCTCGACCTTCCAGGCCGTCCAGTTCAGCCTCGCGGACATGGCCACGGAGATCGAGGCGGGACGCGCACTCGTCCAGCGGGCCGCGTGGCTCAAGGACGCGGGGCGGCCGTTCGCGCTCGAAGCAGCGATGGCGAAGCTGTACACGGGCGAGCTCTCCGCCCGGGTCGCGGGCGCGGCGCTCCAGATCCACGGCGGCTACGGCTACATGGAGGAGTCCGCGATCTCGCGGCTCTACCGCGACCAGAAGATCCTCGAGATCGGCGAGGGCACGAACGAGGTGCAGCGCATGGTGATCGCGCGCCACCTCGGTCTGTGAGACCGAGCGCCGCTGTCGTCTGCGCCGCCGCGTTCCTCGCCGCCGCGGCGGGCGCGGGCGCGCACGTCTTCCCGACGCCGACGTACGTCGCCACGGGCGAGACGTCCCGGGTCGAGCTCTCGGTGCCGAACGAGCGGCGGGTGCCGATGACGGAGTTCGAGCTGAGCGCGCCGACCGGGCTCGCGATCGCCGAGGCGGCGGAGCTCGAGGGCTGGACGAGCAGCGCGACCAGGCGCCGCGCGCTCTGGACGGACGGGAGCTTGCCCTCTTTCACCACCGTGAACTTCGTCATGAGGCTCGACGTCAGCCGGGAGCCCGGCACGGTCGTCCTCGATGCCGTCGAGCGCTACGAGGACGGCGCCAACGTACGCTGGCCGATGACGCTCGTCGTCACGCCCGGGGACGAGCCGCCCCAACAGCTCGGCGTCGCGCTCCTCGTCGGCCTCGTCGGGCTGCTCGCGCTCACGATCGGCGCCGGCCTGCTCTGGCGACGCAAGGGGCGCCCACTTCAAGAGAGATAGCGGGGGCCGCTGCTAGCGTCCGCCGGTCGTGATCTTCACACAGTTCGTCGACGAGGACCTCGGTTGCGCGTCGTACCTCGTCGGCGACGAGCAGGCGGGCGTCGCTGCAGTCGTCGATCCCGGCTTCGCGATCGAGCAGTACCTGGAAGAGGCGGAGAAGCGGGAGGTCCGGATCGTTCGCATCGTCGAGACGCATACGCACGCCGACCACGTCTCCGGCCACGGGCGGTTCGCCCTCGAGCAGGGGCTTCCCATCTCGATCCACCCTGCAGCAGCCGCGGAGTACCCGCACGATCCGTTCGAGGACGGGACCGAGATCGCGCTCGGCGACGTCGTCCTGCGCTGCGTGCACACGCCCGGGCACCGGCCCGAGCACTGCGCCGTCGCCGTGATCGACAACTCTCGCGGTCCCGATCCGTGGCTCGTCCTCACCGGTGACTCGCTCTTCGTCGGCGACGCCGCGCGGCCGGATCTCGCGGTCGACGCGCAGGAGGGCGCGGAGGAGCTCTTTCACTCGCTGCGACGGCTGCTGGAGCTCGGCGACGGAGTCGAGACGTTCCCCGGCCACGTCGCGGGCTCGTTGTGCGGCAAGGCGATGAGCTCGAAGGCGTCGACGACGATCGGCTTCGAGCGGCGCTTCAACCCCGCGCTCGCCACCGACGACGTGGCCACGTTCGTCTCGGAGTCCGCAGCGGTGGCCGCTCCGAAGCCAGCGAACGTCGAGCGCATCGTCGAGCTGAACCGCGGGCCGTTCGTGGGCGCGCAGGCATACCCACCCGCTCTCGACGAACCACCGGAAGGCATGCAACTGCTGGATGTCCGGCCCGTCGGCTCGTTCGCGTCCGGGCATCGGCCGGGCGCGGTGAGCGTCCCGGTCTCGGGCACGCGCTTCTCGACCAAGGCCGGCTTCGTGCTCGACCTCGAGCGGCCCGTCGTGATCGCGGCAGCCGACGAAGCCGAGACCGCGCACGCAGTCAAGGGCCTTCAGGCGATCGCCGTCTTCGACCTCGCAGGCTCCGTGGACGGTGGCGGTGCCGAGACGCTCGAGCTCGTCTCGATCGAGGAGCTGGACGAGCTCCTGGAGGCGGGCGCGGAGCTCGTCGACGTGCGCGAGAAGGACGAACGGGACGGCGGCTACATCGCGGGCAGCCGCAACATCCCGTACCGTCTGCTCGCGCTCAGCCAGACCGACCTCCCACGCGATCGGCCGATCGTGACGATCTGCGAGAGCGGACCACGCGCAGTCGTCGCCGCGAGCGTCCTCGCGGCTCGCGGTCTCGACGCGCGAGCCGTCTCGGACGGAGGCGTCGACGACTGGGTCGAGAGCGGTCGCCCTACGGTCGAGTTCAGGCGCTGCGGATCATGACTAGAGGACGCAGGCAGACGATGACGAAAGGACGGCAATGATTTCTCACACGCGTACGAGAGGCCGGGCTCGAGCGCTCCTGGCCGCCGCCGCAGTCGCGCTCGTCATCTGCACCGCCGCCGGTGCCGCACCGGGCGACCCGGTCGCGACGGATGACTTCGTCACGACGACAGCCGGAGTTTCGGTGACGTTCAACCTGCTGGCGAACGACGTCGATCCAGACGGCGGACCGCTGCGGCTGGACCGGCTCTTCAACTTCACGGGCGCGGATCCTCTGCTCGAGGCGCTCTCCTCGGACGGCTCGACGGGCGAGACGACGTTCCAGCCCCGGGCGCCCTTCACCGGCGTCTTCGGCTTCCAGTACGCGGTGAGGGACGAGGACAGCCGCGTGGCCAAGGCACGCGTGCGCGTCAGCGTGCGCGAGGTCGACGTACCGACCGTCGCCGGCCAGGGCGCCTTCGAGAGCGGCCGTCGAACCGCGTTCGAGCTCGGCGCAGGCCCGACGCCGGACGGAGTCGAAGGCAGCTTCTTCCTCCAGCGCTTCCGCGGCGAGAACATCACGTTCGTCGGCTCGGTCGAGACGTCCGCGGGTACCGGACCGGACGCGACGCTGACCGGAACCGGCTCGTTCAACGGCAACCCCGGCTACACCTTCTCGGTCGAGCTCGTCGAGAAGGGCGAGCCGGGCGGCTTCAAGGGCGACCGCATCGGCGTCGAGATCCGGGGCCCAGGCGGTACGGTCGTCTACACGACGGGCGGCACGCGGGCAATCTCCAGCGGGAACGTCTCGGTGCTGTAACAGCGGTCAGGCGGGCGGCCCGAGCCGCTCGACCGAGTAGCCGGCGACTCCCAGCGCCGCGACGAGCTGGTCGCAGTGGGCGTCGTCGCGCGTGGAGACGACGAGCTCGACCTCCGTCTGGAGGGCCGTCGTCGTGGTGCCCTCGCGGTGGTGGTCCACGGTGACGAGGTTGCCACGCTGCTCGGCCACGAGGTCGAGGACGTTCCGCAGCTCGCCCGGCCGGTCGGGGATGAGCATGCGGACGGCGAGGAAGCGCCCGGCGCGGGTGAGACCTTGCCGCACGACCGAGATGAGCGTCGTCGCGTCGATGTTGCCGCCCGAGAGCACGACCGCGACCGGCCCCTCGCCTCCGACGACGCCCGCCAGCAGCGCGGCGAGCCCGACCGCGCCGGCGCCCTCGACGAGGAGCTTCGTCCGCTCGAGGCAGAGCACGAGCGCCTCGGTGATCGCCTCGTCGGACACCTCGACCACGTCGTCGAGGGTGCGGTCGAGGATGGCCGACGTCAGCTCGCCCCGCTCCTTCACCGCGATTCCGTCGGCGATCGTGTAGCCCGGCTGGCAGATGACGCCGACGATCCTCAGGCCTGCGTTGCGCTCGCGGAGCGCGAGCGAGATCCCGGCGGCCAGCCCGCCGCCACCGACCGGGATGAGCACCGTCTCCGCTTCCGGCGCCTGCTCCGCCAGCTCGAGCCCGATCGTCCCCTGACCGGCGACGACCCGCGGCTCCTCGAACGCGTGGATGAGCGTGGCACCTGCGCGTTCGACATGGTCGCGAGCCGCCTCGACGGCCGCCTCGAAGTCCGCGCCCGCGAGCTCGACGAGGCCTCCGTACGAGCGCGTCGCCTCGACCTTCGCCATCGGCGCGTCTTGCGGCATGAAGATCGTCGCCGGGATACCCGCCTCGCGCGCTGCCCACGCGACCGCCTGGCCGTGGTTCCCTGCGCTCGCGGCCGCGACGCCGGCGGCTCGCTCCGCTGGTCCGAGGGTCGCGATCGTGTTGTACGCGCCCCTGATCTTGAACGAGCCCGTACGCTGGAGGTTCTCCGCCTTCAGCAGCACCTGGCGACCCGAGAGCCGCGAGAACGTCTCCGACGGGTAGAGCGGCGTCTCGCGCGCGACACCCGCCAGCCGGCCTCGGGCTGCCTCGATGTCGGAGAACGTCGGGACGTCGCTCATGAGCCCGGGCCCGTGGAGTCGGGCCTGATGCGGAACACCTTCTCCATGATCTCGCGAACGGCCGAGAGCGGGTCGAGCTCCCGCTGCTGCACCTCGCCGAGCAGCCGTTCGAGCTCGGGATCGCTGC
This sequence comes from uncultured Actinomycetes bacterium, assembly GCA_963848405.1. GTDB lineage: Bacteria > Actinomycetota > Thermoleophilia > Gaiellales > Gaiellaceae > GMQP-bins7. Next base: position 28,828 of record CAWKDP010000036.1, read on the forward strand.
GTACGGCCGACTCGAGATGAGACTTCGCGCGGCTCGACGCGACCGCGAACACCTCCGAGGCGAGGTTTCGGCGACGGCGCTCCTCGAGCCGGCCGTCCTGCTCGAGCGCGGCCCGGTGCCGGGCGAGCCCGTCCCAGAGCTCGGCGACGTTCTCACCGCGTACCGCCTCCGTGAGGACGATGGGAGGCCTCCGGTCCGTCTCGGCGAGACGCACGATCGAGCGCACCTCGTTGAGCATCGTCTTCGAGGCCGGATGATCCATCTTGTTGATCGCGATCACGTCCGGGATCTCCATGATCCCTGCCTTCAGCGCCTGGACGGAGTCGCCCGAGCCGGGCATGAGCACGAGGAGGACCGTGTCGGCGATCCCCGTCACCTCGATGTCGCTCTGGCCCGCGCCGACCGTCTCGACGAAGACGACGTCCTTCCCCGACGCGTCGAGCAGGAGCACCGCCTGGAGCGTCGTCTCGGCAAGCCCGCCGAGATGGCCGCGCGAGCCCATCGAGCGGATGTAGACGCCCGGGTCGAGGAAGTGCTCGCTGAGCCGGATGCGATCTCCGAGCAGTGCGCCACGCGTGAACGGGCTCGAGGGGTCGACCGAGACCACGCCCACGGTCGTGTCGACGGTGCGCAGGTGGGCGACGAGCGCGGCGATGAGCGACGACTTGCCGACGCCCGGCGGGCCCGTGACGCCGATCACCGCAGCCCGGCCCGTCTCCGGGTAGAGCTCGCGGACGAGCGGATACGCGACCGGGTCGGCGTTCTCGACGAGCGAGATCGCGCGGGCGAGCGCGCGCCGGTCGCCCTCACGGATCCCGGCGATCAGCTCCTCGAGCGGCCACTCTCGCCTCGCCACGATGCGCCACTCTACGCGCGGGCGACGTCGTTACCCGGCCGGGCCTCGCGCCTCCAGCTCGCGCCCTTTCTCGATCTCCTCCAGCAGCGTGGCGATTCGCTCGAGCCCGCTCGGCGAGTGTTCCGGCACGGGCACGAGAACCGGTCGTGCGGCCACCTCGGGCTCGGGCCCGCGAACCAGCTGGGGCTCCTTCCCGTTCGCGGCATAGGCGAGCGTGCCCGCGGCAGCGCTCGCCGCGGCCTCGACTGCCTCCTCTTGGCGGTCAGCCTCCTCCGGGAGCCAGCGCGTCAGGACGAGCGCCAGTCCCGCGACCACGAGATAGGCGGCCCCTGCGCCCAGCCAGACCGAGCGGGCGCCGAACGCGCTCGTGAGAACACCGGCGCCGGCCATCGCGAGCCCGAGGACGGCGTAGTTCGAGCTCATGATCGTCGCGAGTGCGCGGCCGCGGAAGCGATCGGGCGCGCCCCGCTGGACGAGCAGGTGGTTGCAGACGATCGCCGCGCCGTTGCCCGCCGCGCCGGCGACGACGAACGGAACCGCGACCCAGATCGACGTGGCGAGCGCCGCGATGCCCCAGCCGGCGCCCATGAGCGCGATCGACCCCGCGTAGTGGCGCCGCAGGCCCACCCTGTCGAGCGACGGCGCGGCGAGGTAGCTCCCGACGGCCAGCCCGACACCGCTCGCGGCGACGATGACGCCGAAGCCGAGGTCGCCGGCGCCGAGCGTGTCCTTCGCGAAGAAGACCTCCGCGACGTTGATCGCGGCGCTCGCGACGAGCACGAGGTTCCAGACGACGAGCACGGTGCGCAGCGGGACGCTCGTCACGACCAGGCGCAGACCGTCCGCGACGTCGCGCCAGTGGCCGCGCGTGAGCGGCTCCTCGGACCGCAGCCTCCGCTCCGAGATGCCCGCGACCAGGCCGACGGAGACGAGGAAGGTCGCAGCGTTCACCGCGTACGGGACGTCCGGTCCCCAGAGCGTGAACATGAGGGTGCCGGCGACGGGCCCGACCATCCAGGCGAGCGTCTCGACGGTCTGGAGCAGGGAGTTGGCGTTCGTGAGCTCGTCGTCGGGCACGAGGTTCGGCAGCCCGGCGAAGGCCGCCGGCCGGAAGAAGCCGGTCGCGACGCCCGAGACGCCCGCGAGCGCGACGATGACCTCCGGGCTGTCCGTGAACGGAAGCGCGGCGAACACGCCGAAGCGCGCGAGATCCGATCCGATCAGGAGCCGGCGCCTGGAGAGCCGGTCGACCAGCGGGCCGAGCAGGAGCCCGATGACGACGATCGGCAGGAAGTCGGCGATCAGGAGCCCGGCGACCCACATCGGCGAGCCCGTGAGCTCCTCGACGTGGAGCGTCAGCGCGACCGCGGCGATGTACGTGCCGAAGCCCGAGCCCGCGGTGGCGAGGAACAGCAGCCCGAACGACGGCGAGCGACGAAGGAGGCCAAGACGGCTCGAGTGCTCCACGACCGGCGGGGACGCTACCACCCTCGAAAGCGCGAATCTACGGCTCTTTTTGGCGTGTCTAAACGGGTCCAGATCACCGCAGCCATGCCTGTCGATTCGCGCTCGTGGGCCCGATTCCGCTCCGGTCGAGTGCCCGGATGACCGACTCTGCCGCTCGAGCCGTGCTGCTCGGGAGCTGCTTGCGCTCTAGCCGGTGCGCGGCTCGTACGCGAGGTTCGGCCGCAGCCAGCGCTCGGCGTCCGCGACGGCCATCGCCTTCCGGCGCGCGTAGTCCTCCACCTGGTCCTGGCCGATGCGGCCGACCGAGAAGTAGCGGGCCTGCGGGTGCCCGAAGTAGAGGCCACTCACGCTCGGCGCGGGAATCATCGCGAACGACTCGGTCAGCTCGACGCCCGCTCGCTCCGCCTCGAGCAGCGCGAAGAGCGACGCCTTCTCCGAATGGTCGGGGCAGGCCGGGTAGCCGAACGCCGGCCGGACCCCGCGGAAGCGCTCGGCGATCAGCTCGTCGCCGGAGAGCTCCTCGGCCGGCGCGTACCACTCGTGCCGCGCGACCTCGTGCAGCCGTTCCGCGTACGCCTCCGCCAGCCGGTCTGCGAGCGCGCGGACCATGATCGCGCGGTAGTCGTCGTGCTCGGCAGCGAAGCCGTCCGCGAGGGCTTCGCTTCCGTGAATGGCGACGGCGAACGCCCCCAAGTGGTCTGGGAGACCGGTCTCTGCCGGAGCGATGAAGTCGGCGAGCGAGCGATTCGGACGCGAGTCCTCGTGGGCAGCCTGCTGCCGCAGCATGGGGAACCGGCTGCCGTCGTCGAGCACGATGTCGTCGCCTTCGGCGTGCGCGGGCCAGAACCCGTACACGCCGCGCGCCGTGAGCTGCCCGCTCGCCTCGATCTCGTCGAGCAGCGTGTTCGCGGCCTCGTACAGGTCCCGCGCCACTTCGCCCTTCACCGGGTCGTCGAGGATCGCCGGGAACCTGCCCTTCAGCTCCCACGCATGGAAGAAGAACGTCCAGTCGACGTACCGGCGCAGGGTCGCGATGTTCTCCTCGACGACGCGCGAGCCCGTGAAGCCGGGACGCGCGAGGTCCTCCGGGTGCCAGTCGATCGGCGTCCGGTTCGTGCGTGCGGCCGCGATCGGCAGCAGCGGTTTCCGGAGCTTGTCGGCGTGAAGCAGCCGTAGCCGCTCCTGGTCGACGCGGTTGTCGGCATCGAGCCGCGCGCGCCGGTCGCCGTCCAGGAGGTCGGAGAGGACGCCGATCACCCGCGACGCGTCGAGCACGTGGAGAGTCGGTTGCGTGTACTCGGGCGCGATCCTGACGGCCGTGTGCTGTCGGGACGTGGTCGCGCCGCCGATCAGCAGCGGGAGCGCGAGGCCGCGGCGTTCCATCTCCTTCGCGACGTGCACCATCTCGTCGAGCGAGGGCGTGATGAGGCCCGACAGCCCGACGATGTCGCAGTCCTGGTCGACCGCCGTGTCGAGGATCGTGTCCGCAGGAGCCATGACGCCGAGGTCGATGACCTCGTAGCCGTTGCAGCCGAGGACGACCCCGACGATGTTCTTGCCGATGTCGTGGACGTCGCCCTTCACCGTCGCGAGGACGATCCTGCCCGCAGCCGGACGGTCCTCCTGCTCGGCCTCCATGAACGGCTCGAGGTACGCCACCGCCCGCTTCATCGCGCGCGCGCTCTTCACGACCTGGGGCAGGAACATCTTCCCGGAGCCGAAGAGGTCGCCCACGATCTTCATCCCGTCCATGAGCGGCCCCTCGATGACGTCGAGCGGCCGTGCCGAGTCGCGGCGCGCCTCCTCCGTGTCGTCCTCGATGTAGTCGACGATTCCATGGACGAGCGCGTGCGCGAGCCGTTCTCCGACCGGGCTCTCGCGCCAGGAGAGATCGAGCTCGCGCCGAGTCGCGCCCCCCGTCACCGTGCCCGCGTGCTCGACGAGGCGCTCCGTCGCTTCCGGGTCCCGGTCGAAGAGCACGTCCTCGACCCGTTCGAGGAGCGTGGGCTCGATGTCCTCGTAGACGGCGAGCTGGCCGGCGTTGACGATGCCCATGTCGAGGCCCGCCCGGATCGCGTGGTAGAGGAAGGACGCGTGCATCGCCTCTCGCACTGCGTCGTTCCCGCGGAAGGCGAAGGAGAGATTCGAGATGCCGCCGGAGACGAGCGCACCGGGACAGCGCTCCTTCAGGAGCGGAATCGCGTCGATGAACGCCTTCGCGAAGGCTGCGTGCTCCTCGATTCCTGTCGCGACGGCGAGGACGTTCGGGTCGAGGACGATGTCCTCGGGCAGGAACCCCGCCTGCTCCGTGAGCAGGTCGTACGCCCGGCCGAGGATCGCGACCTTCCGCTCGACCGTGTCGGCCTGCCCCTTCTCGTCGAACGCCATGACGACGACCGCCGCCCCGTAGCGGCGAATCGTCCGCGCCTGCTCGAGGAAGCTCTCCTCGCCCTCCTTCAGCGAGATCGAGTTCACGATGCCCTTCCCCTGCATGCACTTGAGGCCCGCCTCGAGCGCCGAGAAGCGCGAGCTGTCGACCATGATCGGCAGACGCGCCGCTTCGGGCTCGGTCGCGATCAGGTTCAGGAACGTCGTCATCGCCTGCTCGGCGTCGAGCAGGTCCGCGTCCATGTTCACGTCGAGGAGGTTCGCCCCGCCGCGCACCTGCTCCAGCGCGACGTCGACCGCGCCCTGGTAGTCGTCCGCCTCGATGAGCTTGCGGAATCGCGCGGAGCCCGTGACGTTCGTGCGCTCCCCGACGACGACGAAGCCGGTGTCGGGGTCGATGACGAACGGCTCGAGGCCCGAGTAGCGAGGCAGCCGGGAGCCTTCGGGAATGCGTCGCGGCGGGAGGCCTTCGACCGCCCGCGCGATCTCGTGCGTGTGCTCCGGGGTCGTTCCGCAACAGCCGCCGACGATGTTCACGAGGCCGTCCTCGGCGAAGGCACGGAGAAAGCGGCTCGTGTCGCCGGGCTGCTCGTCGTGAAGGCCGAGCTCGTTCGGCAGCCCCGCGTTCGGATGACAGGACGTGTACGTCGGCGCGACCTGCGCCAGGCCCTCGATGAACGGCCGCATCTCCGTCGCGCCGAGCGAGCAGTTGACGCCGACGACGAGCGGGTCGGCGTGCTCGACCGAGATCCAGAACGCCTCGACCGTCTGCCCGGAGAGGTTGCGGCCCGAGCGGTCGATCGCGGTGAAGGAGATCCAGAGCGGAAGCTCGGGCGCGATCTCCTGCGCAGCCACGAGCGCCGCCTTCGCGTTCAACGTGTCGAAGATCGTCTCGATCATGAGCAGGTCGACGCCTCCGTCCCGGAGGGCTGCTATCTGCTCGCCGTACGCCTCGCGCACCTCGTCGAAGGTCGCGGCACGGTAGGCCGCGTCGTCCACCTTCGGCGAGACCGAGAGCGAGACGTTGAGCGGGCCGACCGAGCCGGCGACGAAGCGAGGCCGCTCGGGCGTCCTGGCCGTCCACTCGTCAGCCGCCCGGCGTGCGAGGCGCGCTCCCTCGAGGCTCATCTCGGCGGCCGCGTCCTCGAGCGCGTAGTCGGCTTGCCCGATGCGCGTCGCGGTGAACGTGTTCGTCGTCGCGATGTCGGCACCGGCGGCGAAGTAGTCGTCGTGGATCGCCGCCACGAGCTCCGGCTTGGTGAGGTTCAGGAGATCCGGGTCGCCGCGGACGTCTCGTGCATGCTTCGCGAACCGCTCGCCGCGGTACTCCTCCTCCGACAGCTCGCGCCGGTGGATGAGCACGCCCCAGGCTCCGTCGAGGACCAGGATCCGGTCGGCCATGAGCTCCCGGAGGCGGGCCGCGACGCTCATCCGCGCTTCCTCCATACGCCCAGATTCCGGGCGGGGACGGGTCGTAGGGGCGAGGCATGCCTCGCCCTCGCCCGCCTGAGACGTCCTACCTGCACGTTGTGGCTTGTCTCCTTCACGAAAACGACTCCCGCCTAAAGAGGTCGGGAGCCGACTCGCGGGCCCGGGCTCTTTAGGCGTTTGGTAACCCGGTCGCCAAGCTGCCGTTCAAAGCTCTCCGGGTATGCGAAGGCTAGCGCAACCACCCGCGTCCAGCGGGACGAGCTACGCCGCGCCGGCTACGAGGACCTGGCGGGCTCCTGCCGACCGGACACGGATAGCTGGTTCTCGGCATGCTGGATGCGCTGCTCGAGCTGCCAACGGTCGGCCGCCGACTCGCCTCGCTCGACCTTCTCGAGCTCGGCCTGCGCGGCCTCGAGCTGCTCGCGCGCGCGGGAGTCGTCGATCTCCTTCACGTTCACGGCGTCGTCCACGAGCGCGAGCGCACGGTCGAGCTCGACCTTGAAGAAGCCTGGCCCGGTCGCGAACTCGGCGATCTCGTTCTCCGAGATGTGGATGCGTGTCGAGCCCGCCCGGAGCGTCGCGACGAGCGGCGCGTGGCGGGCGAGGACGCCGATCTCCCCCGCGACTCCGGGCACCACGATCATCTGCGCCTCGCCGTCGAAGACGGCACCGTCGGGCGTGACGAGGGCGATGTCGAAGTTCGGATGTGCCTCGGGCATGAGCTAGTGCGCAAGACCAGAATCCGCTAGCGCGGATCCCGGTCGCGCGCAGATCCCTAAAGGCGTCCGCTTCGCGGCCGCGGTGGTTGTGACTCTCACAGGTCTGTCCTCACGCGGCGGCGGCTTCGGCCTGCTGCGCCTTCTCGACCGCGTCCTCGATCGTGCCGACCATGTAGAACGCCGACTCCGGGAGCTCGTCGTGCTCGCCGGCGATGATCGCCTGGAAGCCGCGGATCGTGTCCTCGAGCTTCACGTACTTGCCGGGCGTTCCGGTGAACTGCTCCGCGACGAAGTTCGGCTGGGAGAGGAAGCGCTCGATCCGGCGGGCCCGCGCGACGACGAGCTTGTCCTCGTCGGTCAGCTCGTCCATGCCGAGGATGGCGATGATGTCCTGGAGGTCGCGGTAGCGCTGGAGGACCTGCTGCAGCGTCGTGGCGATCTCGTAGTGCTCCTCGGAGACGATGCCCGGCTGCAGGGCGCGCGAGAACGAGTCGAGCGGGTCGACCGCCGGGTAGATCCCCTTCTCGACGATCGGCCGCGAGAGCGTGATGAACGCGTCCAGGTGCGCGAAGGTGTGCTGCCGGCGCGGGATCGGTGAGGTCGTCGGCAGGGACGTAGATGGCCTGCACCGACGTGACGGAGCCGGTCTGCGTGGAGGTGATGCGCTCCTGCAGCTGACCCATCTCGGTCGCCAGCGTCGGCTGGTACCCGACGGCGCTCGGCATGCGCCCGAGCAGCGCGGACACCTCGGACCCCGCCTGCACGAAGCGGAAGATGTTGTCGATGAACAAGAGGACGTCCTGGCCCTGGTCGCGGAAGTACTCGGCCATCGTCAGCCCGGAGAGGCCGACGCGCAGGCGAGCGCCCGGGGGCTCGTTCATCTGCCCGAACACGAGCGCCACCTTGTCCATGACCCCGGACTCCTCCATCTCGCGGAGGAGGTCGTTGCCCTCGCGCGATCTCTCCCCCACTCCCGTGAAGACCGAGACGCCGCCGTGCTGCATCGCGACGTTGTGGATGAGCTCCTGGATCAGGACCGTCTTGCCGAGGCCTGCTCCGCCGAAGAACCCGACCTTGCCGCCCTTCACGAAGGGCGCGATGAGGTCGATGACCTTCAGGCCGGTCTCGAAGATCTCGAGCTTCGGTGAGAGGTCGCGGAAGCTCGGCGGATCGCGATGGATCGGCCACCGCTCGACGTCCCCGCTCGGCGGCGGCTTCTCGTCGATCGGGTCGCCGGTGACGTTCCAGAGCCGACCGAGCGTCGCGTCGCCTACCGGCACCGAGATCGGGCCCTCCGTGTCGACTACCACCGCTCCACGAGGGAGGCCGTCGGTCGAGTCCATCGCGACGGCGCGAACGCGGTCGTCTCCGAGGTGCTGCTGGACCTCGGCGACGAGCGTTCCGACCGACCCGTCGGGGCGGGTGACGTCGATCTCGAGCGCGGTGTTGATCTCGGGCAGTCGGTCGGAGAACACCGCGTCCATCACGACGCCCTTGATCTCGATGATCCTGCCCGTGTTCTTGCCTTGGTTCGCGGTACTTCCGTCGTCGGACATGCGTCTCCTGAGCCGTGCGAATTCGTCTGCTGGGGGGCGTCGTCGAGGCTGAGATTCGAGGCGGCGCGAGGAGCGCACGGCCCGCGCGCGAGTTTATCGAAGCCCAACGTGACGCCGCCTGGAGAGCCGCTTTACGGCAGCTATCCTGGCCCGGGCATGGGGACGAGGTCCACTCAGGTTCTCGTAGCGCTGGCCGCCGTCGTCGGCGCCGTTTTCGCGATCGCCGTCGCGTTCATCCTCCTCGGGGACGACGCAACGGCATCTCGCGCCGACTATCAGGCGGACGTCGTCAACGCGCGCGACCGGGTCGACTTCGCGCTCGTCCGGATCACGAGGTCGCAGTCCACCGACGAGCTCATCGAGCGCATCGACGAGGCCGCGGCCGTGGTCGGCACGACCGCCTCGGACCTCGACGACACGGGTGTCGCCGACGGCTTCGAGCCGGAGCACGAGAAGCTCGTGACGAGCATGCGCGCACTTTCCACCGAGATGGCCTCGACGGCCGAGCAGTTCCGCGACCCGACCTTCGGCCCTGCGCTGGGGGGCCTCACGAGCCTGAGCTTCCCCCAGTGGGAGAACGTCAACAAGGCCCTGGCCGACCTGAAGGAGCAAGGCCTCCAGGTCGAGCAGCTCCCGCGCCACTGAGCCCGTGCACGGCCTAACCCGCCGCTCACGACTCCGTCTCAGTCTGCAGTGCGGCGCATAACCGTCCTTTTAGGCGTGGTCCTGGCCGCCGTCTGCGCGCTGCTCGTCGCGCACGCCGCAGTCGGCGCCCCGCCGGTCGTCCCGGACGCCCCGATCGCCGGCGAAGAGACCGGTTTCCTCAGCGAATGCGCCCCGCTGGCGGACATCCCGAAGGCGCGCTGCTACGTGCGAGGGCTCCTGGCCGAGGTCGAGAAGTCGAGCGATCCCGCGCGAGACCTGCCCGAGATCGATCGCAAGGTTCACGAGGCGGGCGGCTTCCTCGAGGCGGCCTGCCACTCGCTGATGCACGAGGTCGGACGGACGTACGCGAAGCGCCAGGGCATCACCATCGAGAACCTCTACACGTACGTGCCCCGCTCGAACGATCCCGGGTGCTCCGCCGGCTTCGGGATGGGGTTGAGCATGTACCTCGGGCCCGAGCTCATCGTCGAGCCGCGGAGCCTTCTCGCGACCTGCTCCCGCCTCTCCACGCGCTTCCGCGAGTACACCTGCGTGCACGGCTCGGGCCACGCGTTCATGCGCGGGTTCCACAGCCAGCTGCGCGACGCCGTGAACGCGTGCAACGAGCTCGGCCCCAGGAACGCCCCCGACTGCGCGCAGGGCGCGTTCCACGACTACTGGATCTCGCTGGGCGGAGGCGACGGCACGAGCGCCCCCGAGAACGCGGACGACTCGCCGGAGTCCGTGTGCGGCGCGTACACGTACAAGCGTCCCTGCTGGTATCGCTACTTCTGGGAGCGCCGAGCGGAGACCCGTGTCTACACGGCCGCCGACCTGCTCGAGCAGTGCGACGGCCAGGAAGGGCTTCAGCGCGCCGGCTGCATGAGCGGCGCATCGCTGCTCATCTCGCGCGAGCGCGATCCGGTCGACCACGCTCGCGTCTGCGCCGAGGTCGAGGGCGTGGACACGTACAACTGCCTGCGCGGCGTCAACGTGCCCGCGCTCGAGGGCAAGACGTTCGAGCAGCTCCGCCTCGTCCGGACCTGCGGCGACCTCCCGACGACGACTCGCTGGGGCTGCTTCGCGTGGATCGGCCGGACGCTCGCCGTCCTGACCGACGGACGGTTCCGGGAGAGCGGCTGCGCCCAGCTCGAGCCGGAGCATGCCCGCATCTCCTGCTCCGCAGGCGGCGCGCGCATGGGCCGCCCGCTGCGAACGTTCTCGTAGGAGGCGAGTCTCGCCAAGCAGGCCGCGAGGCGAGCCTCGCCCCTAGAGCGGGAAGACCTCGCCCTGGTGGCGCGAGAACGCCCGCCCGTCGGCGATGATCTGGTCGATCTCGCGCGTGAGCTGCTGGTAAGTCGCGTACCGCTCGGGCGTGGCGAGGCCGCCGTGTCGCTCTCCGGGGCGACGAGCTGCGTGAGCGCGCCCGAGCATGGCGACCGCGAAGGCAGCTGCGACGCCGATCTGGACGCGCGGGATCGCGCGCCTGCGGCCTGCGGACGACGCCAGTGGACGAAATCGGGTGCTCGAGCTGCTCGAGCGGTGCCGCTCGGAGCTCGGTCGTGAACGCGCGTACATCCTCCTCGAAAGACGCGCAGTCGCCGCAGCGGGCGAGGTGCGCGGCGATCAGCCGTGTCTCGAGCTGCGACAGCTCGCCGTCGAGCCCGAGCGAGATCTGCGCCCGAACGCGGTCACACACGACTGGACGATGAAGCACGCTCATGTGGCTTCTGACGACCGGTCGCCGAAGAGAGTTAGACGGACAACCGTCGTGCTATGCCGTCGCGGGTTGGCCGACCACGTCGAGAGGCTTCATGACCTCGGCGAAGTGGCACGCAACCGGGTGCGCGCCGCCGGCGCGCGGCACGAGCGCAGGATCCTCTTCCTCGCAGATCGGCTGCGCCTTCCAGCAGCGCGTCCGGAAGCGGCACCCCGACGGCGGGTTCGCCGGGCTCGGGACGTCGCCCTGGAGGACGATCCGCTTCCGCTTGCCTCTGAGGTTCGGGGACTCGATCGGAACCGCGGACAGGAGCGCCTGCGTGTACGGGTGCATGGGCACGTTGTAGAGCTGCTTGCGGGTGCCGAGCTCGACGATCTTGCCCAGATACATGACCGCCACCCGGTCCGAGATGTGCCGGACGACGGAGAGGTCGTGAGCGATGAAGAGGTACGTGAGCCCGAAGTCGTTCTGAAGCTGAACGAGCAGATTCACGACCTGCGCCTGGATCGACACGTCGAGCGCGGACACCGGCTCGTCCAGCACCATCATCTTCGGGTTGAGCGCGAGCGCACGGGCGACGCCGATGCGCTGGCGCTGCCCGCCCGAGAACTCGTGCGGGAACCGGTTCGCGTGCTCTGGGCTCAGGCCCACCGTTCGCAGGAGCTCCTCGATGCGGCGCCGGCCCTCTCCGCGGCCGCGGTACATCCCGTGGATGCGCAGCGGCTCGCCCACGATGTCGCGAACGGTCATGCGCGGGTTCAGCGACGCATACGGGTCCTGGAAGACGATCTGCACGTCACGCCGCACCGGCCGCATCTCGCGGCGCTTGTAGGCCGTGATGTCCTGGCCCTCGAAGATGATCTTCCCGTCCGTCGGCTCGACCAGCTTGATGATCGTGCGGCCGAGCGTCGTCTTGCCGCAGCCGGACTCGCCGACGATGCCGAGCGTCTCGCCCTGGCGCACCGACAGGTCGACGCCGTCGACCGCGCGGACCTGGCCGACGGTGTGCTTGAAGAGGCCGGCCTTGATCGGGAAGTACTTGACGAGCCCCTCGACGCGCAGGATCTCGTCGGAGCCGCCGTTGGTGGCCGGCTCGGCAGGGGCGACGCTCGCCTCCGGCTGGCTGGCCTCCGTCTGGCTCACGACGGCTCCAGCGCGAGCGCGGCCGTCACGTGCTGCGCCTCGAGCTCCTCGGCGAAGTGGCAGGCCGAGACATGCGTCTTCGGCTCGCCGAAGCCGCGGAGCTCGGGGATCTCCGTGCGGCACCGCTCGCGCCCCCTCGAGAACGCGCAGCGCGGGTGGAAGGCGCATCCGGGCGGAGGGCTGATCATGCTGGGCGGCTGACCGGGAATCGGCTCGAGCCACTCGCGGTCGAGATCCACCCGCGCGAGGCTGTTCATCAGCCCGACCGTGTACGGGTGCCGCGGAGAGTTGAAGATGGTGTAGACGTCGCCGAGCTCCACGACGCGGCCCGCGTACATGACGACGACGCGGTCGGCGAGCTCGGCGATCATGCCGAGATCGTGCGTGATGAGGATGGTCGCGGCATGCGTCTCCTCTTGCGCGGCGCGCATGACCTCGATGATCTGCGCCTGGATCGTGACGTCGAGCGCAGTCGTCGGCTCGTCGGCGATCAGCACGCTCGGGTCGTTCGCGATCGCCATCGCGATCATCGCGCGCTGGCGCATGCCGCCGGAGAACTCGTGCGGGTACTGGTCGTACCGACGCTCCGCATAGGGCACGCCCACGAGCTCGAGGAGCTCGATGGCCTTCTTCTTGGCTTCGTCGTCGGAGAGCCCGCCCCGGTGCGTCGTCAGCGCCTCGGCGATCTGGCTGCCGATCGTGAAGACCGGGTTCAGCGAAGTCATCGGGTCCTGGAAGATCATCGCGACCTCGCCCCCGCGGATGTTCCGGAGCTCCTTCTTCGGGATCGTGAGCAGGTCTCGGCCCTTGTAGTGAGCCTCGCCGGCGACGAGCCGTCCCGGCGGCATCGGGATGAGCCCGAGCATCGTCATCACCGACACGCTCTTCCCCGAGCCCGACTCGCCGACGACCCCGAGCGTCTCGCCGGCGAAGAGGTCGTACGACACGCCGGTCACTGCCCTCACGATCCCGTCCTCGGTCTTGAACTCGACCGTCAGGTCGCGAATGGAGAGGACCGGCTCAGGCACGAACTCTCTGCGTCGGGTCGAGCGCATCGCGCATGCCGTCCCCGATGAAGTTGACCGCGAGCGCGATGATGACGATCACGATGCCCGGGAACGTCACGAGCCACCAGTAGCCCAGGCCCCCGACATTGCCCTCGGCGATGAGGTTGCCGAGCGCGGGGGTCGGCGGCTGGATGCCGAACCCGAGGAACGAGAGCGCCGCCTCCGTCAGGATCGCGGCCGCGATGACGAGCGTCATCGTCACGACGATCGCGCCGACGCAGTTCGGGAGGATGTGGCGGACGATGATGCGCGAGTCGCTGCCGCCCGAAGCCTTGGCCGCCTCGACGAACTCCTTCTCCCGCAACGACAGGAAGACACCTCGGACGATGCGCGCGAGCTGGGTCCAGAAGAGGAACGCCAGGATGAGCCCGATCATCATCGGCTGCGAGATCGAGAACGGCCCGAGGTTCTGGCCCTCCTGGCCGAGGAACGCGGCTGCAGCGAGCAGCACCGCGAGCGTCGGCAGCGTGAGGACGAGGTCGGTGAGGCGCATGAGCAGGTTGTCGACCACGCCGCCGTAGTAGCCCGCGATGGCCCCGATCGCCGTGCCGATGATCGTGGAGAGCAGAGCGACGAAGAACGCGACCCAGAGCGACGTCTGGAGCCCGAAGATCACCCGGCTCAGGTAGTCGCGGCCGAGGAGGTCGGTCCCCATGGGGTGATCCCAGCTCGGCTCGGCCGCGATGTTCAGGAGATCCTGGTCGTTCGGTCCTGCCGGTGCGAACCAGGCGGGCCGAATGGCGACGATCACCGTCAGGATCAGCACGAACAGGCTCACGAGCGCGAGCCGGTGCCGGAAGAACCGGATGCGCGCGTACGACCACTGGCTGCGCGCCTTGAGCTCGAGCCCGGTCTCCCAGGTGAGCGCCTGATCCGGCGAGCCGGCGCCGAGCGGATCGGCGGCCACCGCCCCGGCACCGACCCCGATCCGCGTGTCGGTCCGGGAGACGTCGCGGCGCGAGTGCATCGAGTCCCCGCGGGTCGGATCAGTCATAGCGAACCCGTGGATCGAGGATGCCGTACGCGATGTCGGCGATGAGGTTGAAGACGACGACGAGCGTCGCGACCACCATCAGCCACGCCATGACGGGATACGGATCGCCGAGGAGCAGCTGGTTGTAGTAGTAGAACCCCATCCCGTCGAGCGCGAACACGGTCTCCGTGACCACCGCGCCGGACAGGAGCGCGCCGAGGTTCAGCGCGATGATCGTCACGAGCGGGATGAGCGCGTTCCTGAACGCGTGCCGCATCGTCACCTTGCGCTCGTCGAGCCCCTTCGCCCGCGCGGTGCGGACGTAGTCCGAGTTGACGACCTCGAGCATCGAGGCGCGCATGAAGCGCGAGTAGGTCGCGATGCTCGCGATCATCAGCGCGATGACCGGCAGCCCGAGGTGCTGCGCGCGGTCGAGCACGAAGTGGAGGCCCGTGCCGGGATCGATGCCGCTGAGGTTCGCGGTGTAGAAGATCCGGATGTCGAACCATAAGTAGATGTTCACGAAGAGCACCTGCAGCATGAGCGCGAGCCAGAAGACCGGCGTCGCCAGGCCGACGAAGCTGAAGGTGGTCGCCGTGTAGTCGAAGACGCTGTACTGGCGTAACGCCGAGTACACCCCGATTCCGACTGCGAGCAGGATCGCGAGGATCTCGGCAGCGAGGACGAGCTGCAGCGTGTGTCCCATCACGCGCGTGATGTCCGGGAGGATCGGCCGGTCGCCGATCGTCGTCGTGCCGAACTGGTTGAAGAGCATGTCCTTGACCCAGTACACGTAGCGAACGGGGATCGGCTCGTCGAGATGCTTCCGCTCGCTGATGTTCTCGATCGTGATCTCGGACGCCGTCGGCTGCATGCGCAGGAACGACAGCGGGTCGTTCGAGACCGAGACGAAGAAGAAGATGATGAAGCTCGCCGCGAAGAGGACGACGACGCTGTAGAGCAGTCTGCGGATGACGTAGGTCAGCATGGTTCCCAGTCTCCGGATCTTAGAAGGAAGTCCCGCCCCCGCACAGAGGCGGGAGCGGGACTTCGGTTGTGCGGACCCTCAGGCCTGCACCGTGCGGCTACGTGCTAGCCGACGGTCCAGCCGTTCACGTTCCAGGTCGAGCCCTGCTGTGTCGGGTTCAGGACCGGGCCCTTGACGCTGTTGGCGTTGATGAGGAAGCCGGGGCGCACGTACATCGGGACCGACATGACGTCGGCCGCGAGGTACTGCTTCTCGGCCTGGTTCAGGAGCTTCGCCCGCGCTGCAGGATCAGGCGTGAACTGCGCCTTCTGCAGGAGCTTGGACGCCTTCTTGTTGCAGTAGTTCATGTAGTTCTGGTCGCCGCCGCAGCCGTAGAGGCCGAAGCTGGTGGCCGAGGTCGTCGGGCCACCCAACCAGGTGAACATGAAGATGTCCCAGTCGCCGGACGGGAGCACCTGTCCGAAGACGGTGCCCGCCGGGCCGAACCGCGGGACGAGCTCGATGCCGACGCTCTTCAGCTGCTTCTGAGCGATCTCGAACGTGAGCCCGCGGAGCTGGTTGCCGCTCGTGGTCGTGAAGCGGAACGACAGCTTGCCGAGGTTCGCGCAGCTCCAGATGGCGTTGTTGTTCGCCGAGGGAGCGCTCGGGCCACCGGTGCAGCCCTTGGCCTTGAGCATCGAGATGACCTTCTTCTGACTGAAGCTCCACCTCGCCCAGTTCGGCTGGTAGTTCGACTCGAACGGCTTGAAGAGGTGGCTCTGCAGGACGGGCAGGTCCTTCGCGTTCGCGACCAGGCCAGGCGAGACATAGAGCGCCTGCTTGATCTGGTTGCGGTTGATGCCCGTGATGATGGCCTGGCGGACAAAGGCCTGCTTCAGCGCCGGATGCCCCTTCGGCCCGAACTGGATGTCCATGTGCTCCCAGAAGTAACCGGGACCAGACTGGACCTTGAACTTCGAGTTCTTCCGGACGTCCACGATCTGGAGCTGCGGCTGCGGCTCCGTCACCTGGATCTCGCCCGAGTTGAGCGCCTGGAACAGCGAAGGCGTGGACGGGATGTACCGGAAGATGACGCGATCGACCTTCGCCTTCGGGCCGGCGGTGAAGGCGGTGTTCTTCACGAGCACCATCTGCGTGCCCTTCTGCCAGCTCTGCCACTTGAACGGGCCGCTCGCGACGTCGATCGAGCTACGCCACAGGTCGTTGAAGTTCTGACCCAGGACCTTGTGGGCCGGCATCGGCGACGTGGCGACGAGAGCGTCCCACCCGGCGTACGCCTTCCCCTTCTTCCACGTGACCGTGACGTTCTTGCCGGTCGCGTTGATGGCCTGGATGTCCTCCCAACCCTCTCTCGACGTGATGTCGAAGTTCGGGTTCATGATCGTCCGGTACGTCGCCCGGAAGTCGGCACCCGTGATCGGCCTGCCGTCACTCCACTTCGCGGTCGGCTTGTAGCGGAACGTGACCGTGAGCGGGTTGGCCTTGACGATCTTCGGCGCACCGTCGACCAGGAAGGGGATGAGCTTCGCGTTCTGGTTGTAGACGCTCGCGCTCGCCAGAACCGGGTTCATGGCGAGAGAGGTCGTGTACGCGTTCCCCTCCGTGATGTAGAAGTTGAGCGTCACCGGCTCCTGGTCGTGGCCGATGACTACTGTCCCGGCCGATGCGGCATCGGACTTCGCCGTCGCGGCCGGGCCGACGATAAGGCTCGCGACGAGCGCTACCGCGCCCACCACGAGCAAAATCGATCGTTTACGCATGTATACCCTCCATCCGAGTTGGCTCCTGCTCGAGCTCGACCATCACTCGTCAGGCGCCCGCGCGACCCGTTTCCCGACACATGCGGCAGCGCTACGCCGCAGTCGGGTCGCCGGAAACCCCTGTCTTCGCCATGGTCAAAGTGCAGGATCATAGTCTTTGACGTTCCGGCTGCAATTTCGTTAGAAGGGAGAAGAGCGTGCCCATTCCGCGCAAAGGACAAACACGATCCGGGGGCGACTTCGCCGTGGCGAACGACGACGCCGCGCGACTCGCGGACGAGGTCGTGCCGCTGATCGAGCGCGCCGTCGGGGTGCAGTGGTACGAGGAGATCGGAAACGACGCCGACCTCGCGACACTCGCCCTCTGCCGCCTGCGTCGCAGCCGCGCGGGGCTCCGAGGCGGGCCGGAGCACGGGGACGCCGCCGTGCGCGAGGCGCTCCAACAGGTCGATCCCGGCGCGGTCATGTGGATCGCGAGCCGGGCGATCTCCTACATGGACGAGAACGGATACCCCGAGGCGCTCGCGCCCTACGTGGACGAATAGGTCGGTGCCCGGCCACGCCGGGCACACGGTTAGGTGTCGGACTTCAGTCCGACACCGGTGTGAAAGCGGTGCCTGACTGAAGTCAGGCACCTGACGGAGTGCCCGGCGTGGCCGGGCACCGACCTCGCTAGCGGTCGCGGCGCCAGAGGAGGAGCGCGAGCGGGACGAACGCGAAGGCGGCGAGGTAAGGCGCCGTAGGGATGTCGCGCCGCCGCTCCCCTCGGACGACGGTCGGGCCGCGCCCCAGGAGCTGCCCGAGGCGGCGCGACGCTCGACCGAGCTCGCTCTCGTCGAAGACGTCTCCGCCCACTTCACGGGCCATGCGGTCGAGAAGCGTCCGCGCCTCCGGATCCGAGCGGTACCCGGGCTCCGGCGTCTGCCCGCGGAAGACCCGCTCGTCGCGGCCCCAGACGTGCACGAAGACGGTCGCGACCCCCGGCGGGTTCGTGAAGAGCTGAACGAGGCGCGCGCGAGCGCCGGGGAGCGTCTCGCCGTCCGTGAACGTCACGAGCACGCGGCGCGTCGTCGTCGGCGAGAAGAAGCCCTGAGTCGCGACGGCCGCGAGCGACTCGAGCTGCGTGATCCGCGTCGGCAGGGTGTGGACCGGCGGCGGCTTCTCGATGCCGATCGCCTTCTGCAACGTCGCCCGGAAGACGTCGTCGTCCGCGGAGGGGAACAGATGCGGAAGCGTCCGGTCGGTGACCGAGGCGAGGCCGACGGGGACGGTCGGCACCGTGGCGTGGAGCGCGGTCGCGAGCTCCTTCGCACGTGCGAGCCGCGCCGCCGCTCCGGGCGCGTCGCTCGCGAGCATGGAGCGAGACGTGTCGAGCACGAAGATCGCCTCGGCGTCGGTGCGAACCTGTTGGTCTTCGTCGAAGGAGACGACCGGCTGCATCACCGCGAGCGCGAGCGCCGCGGTGGCGACGAGGACCGCCCCGAGCGGTAGGAGGTATGCGCGCCGGCGAGGCTCCTCGAGGCCGATCGCGCGCCTCCGTGATCGGGCCACCGCTCGGGTGCGGAGCAGGGCCACGAGCGGCAGCACGCAGAGGAGGGCGACGAGCCCGGCGCGAGGAGTCAGGAAGTCGACGTCCACCGCGCGCTAGTAGCCGCTGCCCGGGTCGGCGGATCCCGCTCCCCGGGCGCCCTTCCCGCCGGGCGAAGGGGCGTTGCCGCCGCCCGCCTCGCTCAGCTCGAGGCCGCGGGAGCGGGCGAGCGTCAGCTCGAGGTTGTACTTCGCTTCGTCGTTCGCCGGGTCGAACGCGATGGCCTGCCGGAACCGCCCGGTCGCCCCGCCCAGCAGCCGACCACGGTTCTCGTAGTCGGCGATCGCGTCCGCGAAGCTGAGGACCCCGAGGAGGTTGGCGGCGGCGGACCGGCGTGCGGGGTCGTCGTCTCCGAGGACGATGTCGGTAAGCCTCGCCGTGGCCTCGTTGCGGTTGACGATGTAGCTCGGATCGGAGAAGCCCGGCATCTCGGGATGGCTCAGGCGGACTCCGCGGACGGCGAGCCGGAAGCGAATGTCGTCCTCGACCTGGAGCAGCCTTCGCGCCGCGTGGCGCGGCAGGATCTGAGGACGGCTCCCAGAGGTTCGCCTCGGGCGCCGCCCGGTAGCGAACGTCGTCCGCCGGAAGCTCGCTCCGGAGCCGCGCGACGTCGAGTGCGAGCAGCAGCAGCAAGGTGCCCACGACGAGGCACGCCACGACCGCCACGGCCGTCGCGAGGTACTTCCTCATGACTTCCTCCAGCCCGCGCCCGCAGGCAGCGCGAGCCGTCCCGCGAAGCGCTCGTGTGCAGCGAGCACGAAGAACACGAGGCCGCTCATGATCAGGAGGAGAAGCGGCGTCTCGCCCCTGAGCGAGATGTCGATCGGCCGCGGCTCAGCCGTGGTCGGCTCGACCGGATCGACGAATGCCTCTTCACCGAGGATCCCGCCGAAGAACGTCCGCCCCGTCGTCGAGGCTGCGAGCTGCACGACGCGCATCGTGATCCCCGCCTCGCGGATCCCGGCAAGCGCCTGGCCGAGCGGCGTGAAGTCCGTCGGCGCGGTCTCGAGATCGCTGATCAGCACGATCGAGCCCGGTGAGACACCGTCGCGGCGAATCATCTCGTGCGCGAGCTCGAGCCCCTTGGAGATGGTCGTGCCGCCCTGGATGCTGATCCACGGGTTCGGCGGGAGCTTCCCCGCGACCGGCGTGAAGAACCGAAGGATCGGCCGCAGCTCCTTCGCCGGCGTGCGCGGCGGGCAGCAGCTCGTACGCGGTGTCGGAGAACACGACGAGGCCGGTCGGATTGTCGGACTCGATCAGCCGCTCGAGCACGTCGCGGGCCTGGACGAAGTCCTCGTTCGAGATGCTCAGCGAGACGTCGAGCACGACGACGCCGCTCTTCCCGCCCGGAACGAGCTCGTTGCTCCGGGGCTCGAGCCCGCGGGCCGAGAAGAATGCCGCTGCGAGAAGACCGCACGCGACGAGGACGAGCAGCGCCCGCACGATCCCAGTCCTCAGCCGGGGCCGTCGCAACGCCCGTGCGTCCGGGCTCGGGATCGTCGTTCTCCTACGAAGCATTGCCGTTCAGGCTCTCCATCCGGCTCCGCAGCTCGGCTGCGAAGGCTTTCGTCGTCTCGCTCTCCGGCGCGTGCTCGGACCACGCCAGCGCCCGCGCCGTGGTCGCGAGCCGCGCGTCGCCCCAGCTCTCCGCCTCGTCCGCGACGAGCTCGAGCGCGCGGCGGCGTTCCGGGGCGCCGTTCGCAGAAGCCGGTGCCTCGAGGAACGCGAGCGCCTGCTCGAGGAGCGTCGCGACGGGCACGGGCTCCGGCTCGGGCTCGGGCGGCGGCTTGCGGTCGGGGATCGCGCGATACACGAGGAAGCCGGCGGCCGCGAAGAGCGCGAGCCCGCCCGCAAGCAGCACGGCGACGAGCAGCCACGGCGAGACGCGGTACGAGAGCAGGGGCAGCGTCACGAGGTCGGCCCGCCAGGGCGCGGCGAGGATGTCGCGGCGATCGTCCTCGCTCCCGCTGATTCGCGTGTGTACGACGAGAGTCGGCCACGGGACGTCCACCGTCAGGCGGCGCGTGCCCTCGCCGACGAGCGCGGCGTACGAGACGCGGGCGGGCTCGAAGTCGACCTGCTCGGTCTCCCGCGCGGGCGCGCACAGGCGCGTGAGGCAGCGCAGGACATACGTCGTCCGCAGATGAGCGGTGTCGCCCGAGTCCGCACGCGACTCGCTCGGCTGGGCGACGGGCCTCCACGACCCGAACGACGCGTTCGAGCTCCACCTGGTCCGCGTCGACGACGGTCTTGTCGACGACGACGTCCACACGCGCGGTGAGCGTGTCGCCGAAGAGCACGGCGGGCGGCGCGAAGGTCCCGGTCGCGGCAATGGGGTCGGTGCGCAAGGGGTCAGGCTCGGCGTCGGCGCCGTTCCCGTCCCAGGTGAGGAGCACGACGGCGAGCGCGCTCAGCGCGGCGGCGGCTACGACCGCGCAGGCGAGCAGCAGCTTGTGCCCGGCCACTAGCTCATGCTCCGATCACGCGCCGCGTGCGGCGCAGCTGCGTCCACATGAGGAAGGGCGCGAGCACGTCGGACGGGTCGCTCGAGGAGAGCACGATGGGGTCGATGTCGAGCATCCGGAAGCTGTCGATGAGCTCGAGCATGCGCTCCTCGTTCGCTGCCCTCCGCGCCTCGACCTCGCGACGCTTCAGCCGGACGTGGCTCACCCGGCCGGTGTCCGGGTCGCGAAGCGGGACGACGATCCCGCTCACGTCCGGGAAGCTCTGCTCCCACACCGGATCCTGGATCACGACCGGCACGAGGTCCAGGCGGTGCTCGAACGCGAGGAGCCAGACGTCCTTGGGCGGCGTCGGAACGAAGTCGGAGAGCACGAACACGAACGTGCCGGCGGACACGGCGCGCCGATGCTCGGCGAGGTGCGCGATCGAGCGCTCGAGCCAGTCCTGCGGGCCGCCGTACTCGGACGACCACAGGCGCTCGTCCTTCAGCTCGATGAGCTTCCGCTCGCCCTTCGGCTGACGCCAGTGCGCCTCGCCGTCCGCGAAGTCGAGGTAGCCGACGTAGCCCCCGGACGCACCCGCGCTCGCGAGGATGAGCTGCACGGCGTTGCGCATCGCCTGCGGCTTGTCGAGCCACGGGAGCGGCGAGCCGAAGTGCGCCATCTGCGGCCGCCGGTCGCACACGATGATGATCCGCGGCGCCTCCTCCGCGAAGCGCTCCCGCACGACGAACTCGTCGCGCCCCTTCGCCGTCGAGAGCCGAGCCGACGCGGCCCAGTCGATCGAGTCCATGTCGTCGCCCGGGTAGTACGGGCGGGAGCCGGCGACGTCCGAGCCGGAGCCCCTGCGCAGGCTGCGCATCGTCCCGAACGACAGGCCGATGACTCGCCGGCGCGGAACGAGGGGGAAGGTGAGCCGCCCGCTCCTCACGACAGGCCTGCCCTACGGATGCGGGTGCTCGAAGATCGGGTCCTCCTCCGAGCCGGGGCGAGGGGCGAGCTGGAGGCACGCCGCGCGGAACTCGGCAATCGCGTCATCCCAGCTCGACGCGCGCGCACGGGCGACGAAGCTCGGCGTGAAGACAACTCGATGGACGAGGACCGGGACGAAGAGGCGCTCGATGTCCTCGGGGATGACATAGCTCCTGCCCTCGAGCAGCGCCCACGCGCGCGCGGCGCGCTCGAGCGCGAGGCTTCCGCGGACGGAGCTGCCGATGACGACCGATTCCTGCTCACGCGTGGAGCGCACGAGCTCGACGAGCCAGCGATGGATGACCTCGTCCACGTACACGTGCTGGGCCGAGCCGCGGAGCTCGTGAATGTCGTCGAGCGTGACGGCGGGCCGCAGGGCTTCGAGCGGATGCCCGTAGCGCTGCTGCTCGAGGATCTTGAGCTCGTCGTCGACGCCCGGGTAGCCGAGCGCCGTCCTGAGGAAGAACCGGTCGAGCTGGGCCTCCGGGAGCGGGAACGTACCTTCGTACTCGATCGGATTCTCGGTCGCGATGAGAAGGAACGGGTACGGGAGGTCGCGCGTCACCCCGTCCACCGTCACCTGGTACTCCGCCATCGCCTCGAGCAGCGCCGACTGCGTCTTCGGCGTCGCACGGTTGATCTCGTCCACGAGGACGACATTCGCGAACACCGGCCCCGGGCGGAACTCGAAGTCGCGTGTCCGCTGGTCGAACACGGAGAGGCCCGTCACATCGGTCGGCTGGAGGTCGGGCGTGCACTGGATGCGCGACGGCGTCGCCCCTTCGATCGTGCCCGCGATCGCCCGCGCGAGGACCGTCTTCGCGGTGCCCGGGACGTCCTCGAGCAGGACGTGGCCGCCGCAGGAGAGCGCAGTCAGGACGAGCTTGATCTCCTCGCGCTTGCCGTAGACGACGCCCTCGATGTTGTCGAGGAAGCGCGTCGCGATCTCGTGTGCGCTCGCGAAGCGATCGGTGTCGTCCGTGCGATCGGCGAGGACCCGCTCCACCGGCATGATGCTATCTGCGGGATCGTCGCGGATCGGAGTCGCCATCCTTGCTAGGTACTTCTACGCGGCAGGCTCGATCTTGTTAGCGGGGAGCACGGCGGCGACCTCCCCGGACAGGTCTCCCGTGGATGACCTGGCGCACTTCTCTTACAGGTCCAAGAGACACACAATCCGCGAGCGCCAGCTCGTGTGCCGTGTCCGCAGCTGCAACCCCTGCGCCGACGAGCCTGTGGACGAGTTGACGCAATGTCGGCACCTTTACAGTGCCAGGCACTGTAAGGACGGCCGCCCGGCTCGCCCAGACTCGTCGCCGAACGACGGTCAGACGAGCGCTTCCGCGCCGCCGACGATCTCGAGGATCTCCTGCGTGATCTCGGCCTGGCGGGCGCGGTTCATGCTCAAGGTGAGCGAGTCGATGAGGTCGCCCGCGTTCTTCGACGCGTTCCGCATCGCGGTCATGCGCGCGCCCTGCTCGGACGCCGTCGACTCGAGCAGCGCACGGTACACCTGCGTCTCAACGTACACGGGCAGCAGCTTCTCGAGGATCTCCTCCGGCTCGGGCTCGAAGATGAAGTCGCCGCGGAGCGTGTCGGCCGCTCGCTCCTCCTCGTCGGTCTCGAGGATGTCCCGGGAGATGGGGAGGATCTCCTGCTCGGTCACGCGCTGGGTCAGCGCAGAGACGTACGTGTTGTAGACGAGAACGACCCGGTCGACCTCGCCCGTCGTGAACAGCTCGCCCACCCGGTGGGCGATCGCCTGCGCGTCCTCGTATGCCGGCTGATCGGTGAAGCCGATGTACGCGCCCGCGAGGTCCCGGCGCCGGAAGGTCAGCGTCGAGCGACCCTTCTTTCCCGCGACGACCCACTTCACGCCCTTGCCCTCCGCCTGGAGCGCACGCTCGAGGGCGAACGCACGGCGCAGGATCTGCGCGTTGAACGCGCCGGCGAGGCCCCGGTCCCCGGTCAGCGGGACGAGCGCGACGTTCTCGACCGTTTCCCGCTGCTCGAGAAGCGGCAGGCGGACGCTCGTGGCCGCCCGCCCCACGCCCGCGATGAGCTCGGCCATCGTCTCCGCATACGGCCTGAGGGCGGTGATCCGCGCCTCGGCGCGCCGCAGCTTCGCCGCCGCGACGAGCTCCATGGCGCGCGTGATCTTGCGCGTGTTCCGAACCGACTTGATCCGGCGCTTGAGGTCCTGGACCGAGGCCACGACTAGCCCGCGAGCCCCCGCTCTTCCTCGATCGAGAAGACCGACAGGAAGTGCTCGAGCTCCTTCTTGAGCTTCTCCTCCGTCTCGTCCGAGACCTCGCCCGCCTCCCGGATGTCCGCGAGAATCGCGCCCTCCGTGCGCAGGTGCTCGCGGAGCTCCGCGTGGAAGCGCGGGACCTGTGGCACCGGGATCTTGTCGAGGTAGCCGTTGACGCCGGCGTAGATCGCGACCACCTGCTCCTCGAGGGGCCACGGCTCGAACTGCGGCTGATTCAGCGTCGCGACCATCCGCTCGCCGCGCCCCAGCGTGTTCTGCGTAGCCTGATCGAGCTCCGAGCCGAACTGGGCGAACGCCTCGAGCTCACGGTACTGCGAGAGGTCGAGCCGAAGACGGCTGGCGACCTGACGCATGGCCCGCCTCTGCGCGTTGCCGCCGACCCGGGAGACCGAGACACCGACGTTGATGGCGGGCCGGACGCCCGAGAAGAAGAGCGCCGACTCGAGGTAGATCTGCCCGTCCGTGATCGAGATGACGTTCGTCGGGATGTACGCGGCAACATCGCCGGCCTGCGTCTCGATGATCGGCAGTGCCGTCAGCGAGCCGCCGCCGAGCTGGTCGGAGAGCTTGCAGGCGCGCTCGAGCAGCCGCGAGTGGAGGTAGAAGACGTCGCCCGGGAATGCCTCGCGACCCGGCGGGCGGCGGAGCAGCAGCGACAGCTGGCGATACGCATCCGCGTGCTTCGAGAGATCGTCGAAGATGAGGAGCGAGTGCTGCCCCGAGTAGAGGAAGTGCTCCCCCATGGCGCAGCCCGCGAAAGGCGCCATCCACTTGATCGGCGCGGCCTCCTGCGCGGAAGCCGAGACGACGATCGTGTACTCCATCGCGCCCGCATCGCGAAGCCGCTCGACCACCTGCGCGACCGTCGAGCCCTTCTGCCCGATCGCGACGTAGACGCAGATGACGTCGCTGCCGCGCTGATTCAGGATCGTGTCGATCGCGATCGCCGTCTTGCCGGTCGAGCGGTCGCCGATGATGAGCTCGCGCTGGCCGCGGCCGATCGGGATCATCGAGTCGATCGCCTTGAGGCCGGTCTGAAGCGGCTCCTTCACCGGCTGCCGCTGGATGACGCCCGGGGCCTTGAACTCGAGCGGGCGCCGCTCGCTCGTCTCGATCGGGCCGAGGCCGTCGAGCGGATTCCCGAGCGGGTCGACCACGCGCCCGAGGAGCGCATCGCCGACGGGCACGCTCATGACCGCGCCGGAGCGGCGGACGAGCTCGCCCTCCTTCACGTGCTCCCAGTCGCCGAAGAGCGCCGCGCCGACGTTGTCCTCCTCGAGGTTGAAGGCGATACCGGTGACGCCGTGCTCGAACTCGAGGCGCTCGAGCGCCACGCAGTTCTCGAGCCCGTGGACGCGCGCGATGCCGTCGCCCACCTGGAGCACGGTCCCGACCTCGGAGAGGTCGGTCTCGACGTCGAACTGCTTGATCCGATCCTTGAGGATCGAGGTGATCTCTTCCGGGCGTAGCTTCACGTGTTCTCCTCGCGTCGTGGCGACACTCGTGCCGCCCTCAACTTGCGGTTGCCAACTCTCTGCGGAGGCGCTCGAGACGGCCGCGAACGCTGCCGTCGGCGCGCCGTGTCCCGACCCGGAGAACGATGCCGCCGATCAGGCTGGGGTCGACCGTTCGGGTGGCTTCGACCGTCCTGCCCGACGCTTCCTCGATGGTGCGCACGATGGCCGCCGCCTCTTCGTCCGAGAGCTCGACTGCCGTCTCGAGCTCGACGGTGAGGCGGCGCTGCGCGCGCGCGACCAGTGCCGCGAGCTCGCGGTTGATCTCGACGAGCTCTCCAGCGCGCCCTTTCTCGGCGACCAGCCTGAGGAAGTTGCGGACGAGCTCGTCTGCTTCAGCGGCGACCTCGGCGAGCACGGCCGCCTTCTCCTGCGGGTCCACCTCCGGGTTGTCCAGCAGCCCGGCCAGCTCGGGCACGTCCTCGACCGCCTCCGCGATCGCGGCCATGTCCTCGGCGGCCCGGTCGAGCCGCCCCTCTTCCTCGGCGGCTTCGAACAGGGCGCGCGCATACATGCGCTGCGCGACGGCCACTTTCAGCTGCTCTCCTTCTCCAGGGCGGAGAAGTCGAGCTCGGCGATCGCCTCGTCGATCAGCCGGCGCTGGTCCTCTGCGTCGAGAACCTTGCCGGTGACGCGGGCTGTCGCCTCGAGCGTGAGGTCGGCCACCTCGGTGCGGATGAGGTCGAGCGAGCGCTTCGTCTCGGCCTCGATCTGCCGCTTCGTCTCTTCCAGGCGGCGCTGGCGCTCTTCGTCGGCCTCCTGCTTCACGCGCTCGATCTGCGCGTCGCCGACTCGCCTGGCCTCCGCGAGGATGTCCGCGGCCTCGCTCTTCGCATTCGCCATCAGCTCGCGGTGCTGCTCGAGGAGGTTCCGCGCCTCCGCCCGTGCGTGATCGGCCTCCTCCACGGCTCTCCGGATGCGCTCGCGGCGCTCGTCGATCGCCTGCTGAATCCGATTCCAGAAGAGCTTCCGCAGGACGAAGAACGTGATCGCGAAGCAGATCAGCGTCCAGATCATGAGGCCGGGGACGACCTCGATCAGGCCGCTGCCCCCGTCTTCCTCCTGTGCGAGCAGGAACATCTCTAGATCAGCACGAAGGCGAGCAGGCCGCCGATGAGGCCGTAGAAGACGACGGCTTCGACGAGCGCGAAGCCCAGCCACTGGATGCCCGTGAGCTCGCCGCGCAGCTCGGGCTGCCGGGCCACGGCCTGGATCATCGAGCCGAATAGGTTCCCGAGGCCGACGCCCGCGCCGAGCGCGCCGAGGCCGATGCCGAGAGCGAGCGCGATCGCCTTGCCGGCATCGGCGCCGTCCTCGGCTGCGGCGAGGAAGAAGTACGAAGACATGTGCGAACCCTCCTTAGTGCTCGACCTCGATGGCCGAGCCGATGTAGATGGCGGACAGGGCGGCGAAGATGTACGCCTGGATCGTGACGACGATCAGCACCTCGAACATGTAGAAGGCGGTGCCGGCGAGGACCGAGAGCGGGAACACCGCCCAGTGCGTGAGGAAGATGAGGCCGATGAAGGTCAGGATCAGCATGTGGCCCGCGAGCATGTTGGCGTAGAGACGGACGGAGAGGCTGATCAGGCGCATGAACTGGCTCAGGATCTCGATCGGCACGATCATCGGAAGCAGGGCCTTCGGGACGTCGGGGATCCAGCTCCTCACGTAGCCGACGACCCCGTGCTCGCGGATCCCCTCGATGTGCGTGAACGTCCACGTCATCAGCGCGAGCGCGAGCGTGACCGACAGCGTCGAGGTGGCGGCGAAGATCGCGAGCGTCGGCAGCTCGAGGCCGGCGATCGTCACCGTCTCGTCGGAGAGCGGCAGCGGGATGAAGCCGAGCATGTTGATCGTCCAGATGAAGATGAGCAGCGAGGCGCAGTACGGGAACCAGCGGCCGATCGCCCGCGTCGGCAGCCCCTGCTCCGCGATCTGCACCTGCGCGACCTCGTAGAGCGTCTCGGCGAGCGCCTGCCGCTTCGTGGGGTCCGAGCCGGTCTTGATCCGCGAGAGCACGAAGCCGATCAGGATCGAGACCACCGTGGCGAGCATCAGGTACGCGACCGCCTTGTTGATCGAGAGGTCGAGCGGGCCGAGGTGGATCGGGACCCACTCCTGGAGCTCCCACTCGTGCGCCGGGTCGAACTCCTCTTCCTCTTGCGCTAGTGCGACCGAGGGGAAGACGAGGAAGGCGAAGAGCGCCAGGGAGAAGGGCACCAGCGCCACGAGCTTCTTCACGCGCGCGCCTCCCCGTTGAAGTACGCCGCAAGACCGACGGCGAGCTCGATCGTGAACGCGAGCGCGTAGACGATCGCGGCGGAGATGCCGACGCGCTCGTCGGACACCGTCACGACGACGAGCGGCACGCCGACGAGGAGCGCGCGAGAAGTTGTCCCGATGCCCCGCATTCCTGCGGCGGCGAGGTTATCTGGGTCGCTCGGGAGACGCGCCAGTAGCAGCGCGAAAAGCTGCGAGCCGAGCCAGAGCACGGCCGCGAGCGCCCAGCCCTGCAGCGGCCAGCCCGCGATCGCGAACACCGGCAGCGCGAGCACGACGACGGCGCCACCTGTGAGAGCCGGCGCGAGCCGGCTGGGCACCGGCCGCGGGGTCGAGAAGATCCGGCCGTTCGCGCTCGGGCTCACGCTCGCTCCGCGCGCGAGTAGACGTAGTAGACGAGAAAGACGGCGAGCGGAATCCCGGCCACCGCTCCCAGGAGCAGCCCGATCCCCCACGATCCGGCCGCCCACCCGACGAGGGCGCCTACGAGCATCGCCAGTGCCAAGGTGCCGAGCAGGAGCCCGGACGCGGTCGCGAACGAGCGAGGCGAAGACGCGGCGCTAGGGGCCATTTCCGAGGAAGCATACCAGTGCTTGTAACAGCGCTTTGTCCTTCAATTAGCCGAAAACCACCAAGTTCGTTACACCGATGCGAGTTCCCACGAGCATTGACGACGCGCCGTCCGGCTCGAGCGCCGGAGATGCCAAGTTACAAGTTGCAACTTGGCGCTGTTTCGGCGCGCTCTCGTCGCGAAGGCCGGCGCGGGCGCTGGCAGCCTTGGCTCCGTGTACGCGGCCGCTGCACGTCCCGATGCGAGACTGGTGCGAGCTCTGGCCCGGATCGACGACCGCACGGTGCCGATCGCGGAGACGTACCGCCGGAGCCGAGAAGTCGCTGCTCGGCTCGGTGTTCCGCGACCGAGTTACGAGTGCGTGAGGCTGCTGTTGCGGGAGATCAGGCGGCAACAGGATCGCCGTCGTCACGCTCGGGAGACGCTGATCGACGTTGCGCTCTACACGAAGCCGGTGTCCGCGCTCGACTCGCTGCTTTGACCGCGCGAGAGCACCTAGTAACAAGTTGCAACTAGGTAAGCCTTCGGCCCTTGGCCGAGCGCTCCGCTGGCGGATGCTTCCGCAGCGATCAGCTGCGCAGCGACTCGCTCCGCGGCGATGCGCTCCGCAGGATGCGCTCCACGGCGATGCGCTCCGCAGATGCGCGCTACGCGGTCAGCCGCTCCGCCGCCTCCGCCTCCTCGCGCTCGCGGCGGCGGATCCGCGGGTTCGCGAGCTTCACGATCTCGAGCAGGTAGACGACGTACACCGAGAACGCGAGCGCGAAGAGCGCGATCCCGACGACTGCGAGCGTCTCCCACAGGTGCCACTCGCCGCCGTCGCGGAAGGGCACGAAGCGGGTCGCGAGCGCGGCGCCGGCGAGGCTCAGGCACCAGAGCCACATCGTGACGGCCGCTCGGCGCTGCGAGAACCCGATGTTGAGGAAGCGGTGGTGCAGGTGGCTCTGGTCCGCCCCGTAGATCGGCTGCCCGTACTTGAGCCGCTTCGCCACGACGAACGACGTGTCGATCAGCGGCACCGCGAGGACGAGCAGCGGTAGGACGAGCACGACGGTCGAGGCCGTCTTCAGGAGGCCCTGGATCGAGACCGCGGCGAGGATGAACCCGAGGCACATCGCACCCGAGTCGCCCATGAAGATCCTCGCCGGGAAGAAGTTGTGCCGGAGGAAGCCGAGGCACGCGCCGGCGACGATCGCGGACAGGATCGCGGGATCGGGCTTGCCGAGGGAGAGGGCGAGGATCGCGTAGGTCACTCCAGCTATCCCGCACACGCCGGCCGCGAGGCCGTCGAGCCCGTCGAGGAAGTTGACCATGTTCATCACCGCGACGATGAAGAGGATCGAGAGCGGGACGCCGACCCACGCGGGCACGTCCACGACCCCGAGGAACGGGAACGTGAAGTGGTCGATCCAGACGCCGAAGGCGGGCGGGATCGCGGCGGCGGCCACCTGCCCGACGAGCTTCGTCGGCGGGGACAGGCCGCGGAAGTCGTCCACCGCGCCGACGACCGTCGCCACGGCCGCGCCGAGGAGCACGCCGCGGGTCTCGCTCGAGAGATCGAGGAACGCGAGCGCGGGCACGATGATCCCGAGGAAGATCGCGAGCCCCCCGAGCCGCGGGATCGGACGCCGGTTGAGCCGCCGCGAGTCCGGCCGGTCCACCGCGCCGAGCAGCCGGGCCATCCCGCCGACCGCGGGCGTGAGCAGGACGACGATGGCGAACGCGATCCCCGCTCCGTACAGGACCTCGGGTGTCGCCCTCAGCTCGTCGAGCATCTGCCGCGCCTACTTCGTGCCGTAGAGCCGGTCGCCTGCGTCCCCGAGCCCCGGGAGGATGTAGCCCTTCTCGTTCAAGCCCCGGTCGATCGACGCGACGACGATCGCGACGTCCGGGTGCTCGCGGTGGACGCGCTCGATGCCCTCCGGAGCGGCGATCAGCGCGATGAGCCGAATCGAGGTCGCCCCCCCGCGCTTCACGGTCTCGACGGCAGCTGCGGTCGAGTTCCCGGTCGCGAGCATCGGGTCGAGGAGGATCACGTCGCGATCGGGAAGGTCGTCCGGCAGCTTCACGTAGTACTCGACCGGCTCGAGCGTCTCCTCGTCCCGGAAGAGGCCGATGAACCCGACGCGCGCCCCGGGGACGAGCGAGAGCACCGCGTCGAGCATGCCCATGCCGGCCCGCAGGATCGGGCACACGGCGACCTTCTTCCCCGAGATCCGGCGGGCAGTCATGTGCTCGAGCGGCGTCTCGATCTCGACGGCCTCGTCGGCGAGGTCCTTCGTCGCCTCGTACGTGAGCAGCAGCGTCAGCTCGTTGACGAGCTGCCTGAACATCTGCGTCGTGGTCGTGACGTCGCGCAGGAGGCCGAGCTTGTGCTGCACGAGCGGATGCGTCACCTCCGTCACCGTGCCGGCGCCGGAGGCGACGAGCTGGGTCTCAGGTTCCATGGCCTAGCCGCTCTCCCCGCCGAACGTGGGGAACGCGCTCAGGCCCGCGTACAGCGGCCTGCGTGCGCAGAGTGCCGCGCTGCGGGCGGCGAGCGCCTCCAGGTCGGCAGTCGCAGAAAGCGCGTCGACGATGATCCTCCCCACCTCGCGGATGTCGTCCTCGTCGAACCCGCGCATCGTCACCGCGGGCGTCCCCAGCCGGACGCCTGAGGCAATCGTCGGGGGCCGCTCGTCGAATGGGATCGTGTTCCTGTTGACCGTGATGCCGACCTCGGCGAGCCGGTCCTCGGCGTCCTTCCCACTCCACTCCGAGCGGCGGAGGTCGACGAGGAGGAGGTGCGTGTCGGTGCCGCCCGTGAGCACCTCGAGCCCGCCCTCCTGAAGCGTGTCGGAGAGCGCGTCGGCGTTTGCGCGGACCTGCTGCTGGTACTGCCGGAACGGCTCGGAGGCGGCGATCCTGAAGCACGTCGCCTTCGCCGCGATGACGTGGTTCAGCGGGCCGCCCTGCATGCCCGGGAAGACCGCCCGGTCGACCGCCTGCGCGTGCTCCTCGCGGCAGAGGATGAAGCCCGATCGCGGCCCCGCAAGCGTCTTGTGCGTCGTCGAGGTGACGAAGTCGCAGTCGGGGACCGGGCTCGGCTGGATCCCCGCGGCGACGAGCCCCGCGAAGTGGGCCATGTCGCAGAGCAGGTAGGCGCCGACCTCGTCCGCGATCTCACGGAAGCGGGGCGTCTCGACCGTGCGCGGATACGCGGATCCGCCGCAGACGATGAGCTTCGGCCGGTGCTCCTTCGCGAGGCGCAGCACGTCGTCGTAGTCCACGAGGTTCGTCTCCCGCGACACGCCGTAGTGCTGCACGTCGTAGAGCCGCCCCGAGAAGTTGACCTTCAGGCCGTGCGTGAGGTGGCCGCCGTGGGAGAGCGAGAGCGAGAGCAGCGTGTCGCCGGGCTGGAGGCAAGCGAAGTAGACGGCCATGTTCGTCTGCGCGCCGGCGTGCGGCTGCACGTTCGCGTGCTCGGCGTCGAAGAGCGAGCGCGCGCGGTCGATCGCGAGCTGCTCGATCTCGTCGATGATCTCGCAGCCGCCGTAGTACCGGCGACCGGGGTAGCCCTCGGAGTACTTGTTGGTGGGCACGCTGCCGACCGCCTCGAGCGTCGCCGGCCACGTGAAGTTCTCCGAGGCGATCAGCTCGATGTCGGCGCGCTCGCGCTCGAGCTCCTGCCCGAGCAGGTCGGCGATCTCGGGGTCGACCTCGGAGAGCGACGCCGCCCGCAGGTCCTCGAACGTGTGCGGCGCGACGGCCATGCGCCCCGATGCTACTCCCCGGACCACACCGCGAGGACGGCGTCGATGCGTGCCAGCGCCTCTGAGGCAGGAACGGCGCCTTCGCGAATGACGAGCGGCTCGGAACCGCTCATGTCGATGACCGTGGAGGGCTGCCCGGGCAGGTCTCCACCGTCGACGACGACGACCGCGGAGCGGATCTCCTCGGGAATGTCATCGACCCGCGCCGGGTCTGCGGATCCGTGGAGGTTCGCGCTCGTCGCCGCCACCGCGCCCACGCGGCCCAGGATCTCCTTCGCCGGCCCGGAGAGGAGCGGCACTCGGATCCCGATCGTGTCCGTCCGCTTGCCGCCGAGCCACGGGAAGCGGCGCGCGGGGTTCGGGAAGACGAGCGTGAACGGCCCCGGCAGAAGCGACCGCGCGACGATCGCGCAGCGGCCCCTGAGCTCGGGCACGCACTCGAGCAGCCAGTCCACCGAGGAGGCCGCGATCGCGATCGGCTGCTCGGCCGAGCGGGCCTTCAGCTCCGAGAGCCGCTTCACCGGCTCTTCCCGGTACGGGGTGGCAACGAGCCCGTAGACGGTATCCGTGGGGATCACCGCAAGCCCTCCGTCGCGGATAGCGGCGACGGCGGCCTCGACCTCGGTCACGGTCGCGTGCCTTCCACGACCCGGTCACGGCCGGCGAGGTCACGCGTCACGAGGACGTCCCGGTAGCCGAGCCGGCGGAGCAGTGCCTCGACCCGCTCTGCGTCGCCCTCCGCGACCTCGAGCACCAGCGCGCCTCCCTCACGCAGCACGCCGAACGCTCCTTCTGCGACCGCCTCGGTCGCGCCGACCCCGACGAGCGCCTCCCGTGGCTCCCACACGCGCACTTCGGGCTCGAGCCGGTCGATCTCGTCGGGCAGGACATACGGCGGATTCGAGACGACGAGGTCCCACGGGCCTGCGGGCAGCCCGTCACGGAGATCGCACGACCCGAGCTGAACGGAGACGCCCGTCCGCGCGACGTTCTCCCTGGCCAGCTCGAGCGCGCTCTCCGAGTTGTCGACGCCCGTGACGAGCGCGCCGGGATGCTCGTCCGCGATCGCGAGCGCTATGGCACCGCTCCCCGTGCCGACGTCGAGGACGCGCGGCTGCGCGACGCCGGGCAGCTGCGCGAGGCAGCGTTCGACGACGACCTCCGTCTCGGGCCGCGGGGCGAGCGCACGCCGATCCACGGTCAGGGTGAGCCGGCGAAAGCCCCACTCGCCGAGGACGTATGCGAGCGGCTCGCGGCGCTCGCGTCTCGCGAGAAGCGATTCGAGCACTGCCGCTTGCTCGGCGGAGATCGTCCGGCGGCTGTCCGCATACAGCTGCGCCCGGCTCGTCGCGAGAACGTGCGCGAGCAGGAGCTCGGCGTCGAGCCTGGGCGTCGCGCAGCCGGCAGCAGCGAGCCGCTCGGTTGCCCGGCCGATGGTCGCGACGACGGACGCCGCGGAAGTCAGGTCGCGCGGCGGCGCAACGTTCAAGACGCGGACGCGGAAGCAAAGGCGAGCCGGCGGTCCTCTGCCTGTAGCGCCTCGGTGAACTCGTCGAGCTCACCCTCGAGCACGCGGTCGAGGCGGTGGACGGTGAGCTTGATCCGATGGTCGGTGAGCCGGTTCTCCGGAAAGTTGTACGTGCGGATCTTCTCCGCGCGCTCGCCGCCGCCGATCTGCGAGCGGCGCGTCGCAGCGAGCGCGGCCTGCTGCTTCTCGCGCTCGAGCTCGAACAGGCGGGCGCGGAGCACGCGCATCGCCTTCTGCCTGTTCTGGAGCTGCGACTTCTCGTCCTGCATCGCGACCACGAGCCCGCTCGGCAGGTGAGTGATCCGGACGGCGCTGTCCGTGGTGTTCACGCTCTGCCCGCCGGGCCCGGTCGAGCGCATGACGTCGATCTTCAGGTCCTTGTCCTCGATCTGCACCTCGACGTCCTCGGCCTCCGGCATCACGGCGACCGTCGCCGTCGACGTGTGGATCCGGCCCTGCGACTCCGTCTCCGGGACCCGCTGTACGCGATGGGTGCCGCCCTCGTACTTGAAGACCGAGAATGCGCCCTCGCCCGTCACGCCGAACACGACCTCCTTGAACCCGCCCGCCTCGTTCTCGCTCGTCGAGAGCGTCTCCGTCCGGTACCCGCGCCTCTCGGCATAGCGCGTGAGCATCCGGTAGACGTCGCCCGCCCAGAGAGCGGCCTCGTCGCCGCCGACGCCGGGCCGGATCTCGACGATGACGTCCTTCTCGTCCGCCGGGTCCTTCTCGACGAGCGCGAGCCGCAGCTCCTCCTCGAGCCTCGCGATCTCAGTCTCGAGCTCCGTCACCATCGCCGCGAGCTCGGGGTCGCCGCGCGCGTCCTCGAGGTCGGCGCGCGCCGCCTTCCACTCCTCCGCGAGCCGATGCGGCTCCTCGAGCTCCTTGAGCCGGCGCCCAGCCCCGGCAACGAGGTTCCGGTCGCTGTACACGGCCGGATCAGACATGCGCTCCCGGGCCTCCGCGTAGGAGCGCTCGAGCTCGTCCACCAGACCCTCGATCGTGCTCACTCGGGTGATCGTAGCCACGTCCGGCGACGCGGCTTGCCCGCGCAGATCAGACTACGGACGATGTCCACGCCGGCCTCCGCCGGGAAGGAGTACGGCGCACGCGTGCGCCGCGCCGACGTCCGCCCGCCCCTGCGCATCTCGCGCCTCCTGCTCGCTCTCCTCGTGAGCGCGACGAGCATCTACATCGCCGCGGGCATCCTCCCCGGGTTCAATCTCGGATCGTTCCGGGAAGCCCTGCCGGCCGCGATCCTGCTCGGCGTCCTCAACGCCGCGCTCGCGCCGGTCCTGGCGGCGCTCCGACTTCCCTTCACGCTCGTCAGCGGGTTCCTCCTCCTCCTCGTGCTCAACGCCCTCGTGCTGGTGGCAGTGGACGAGCTCACCGACACCGCAGTAGAGGTCGACGGCTTCTGGTCTGCGCTGCTCGCGTCGCTCGTGATCTCCGCGATCACGACGGCGCTGTCGGTGGTCGCAGGCACGAACGACGACGATGCTTACACGCTGCGCGTGATCCAGCGGATCGCCCGCCGCTCGGGCGAACGAGTCGAGACGGACATCCCGGGCATCGTCTTCCTCGAGATCGACGGCCTCGCGAAGCCAGTCCTCCAGCGGGCGATGCGCGACGGCAACGCGCCAACCATGGCGCGCTGGCTGGCCGACCGGACGCATCGCTTCCTCGAGTGGGAGACCGACCTCTCGTCGCAGACCGGTGCCAGCCAGGCCGGGATCCTGCTCGGGTCGAACGAGGACGTTCCGGCGTTCCGCTGGGTCGAGAAGGAGCGCGGCATTCTCATGACCTGCTCTGCGCCTGCCGACTGTGCCGAGATCGAGCGACGCCATGCCGGCGACGGCCTTCTGCGTGACGGCGGGGCCAGCCGCGGGAACCTGCTCTCCGGCGAAGCCGACCACGTCATCCTCACGGTCAGCCGGCTGGAAGCCGAGAAGTCGTCGAATCCCGGCTACCGCGCCTTCTTCGCGAACGGGCACAACGTGACGCGGGCGCTCGTCCTCTTCTCCTGGGAGGTCATCCTGGAATGGATCGCGGCGCTGCGGGCGATCCGTCGAGACGTGCGGCCGCGCGGCCATCGAGGCGGGATCTACCCGCTCATGCGCGGGGCGATGTGCGTCATCGTGCGCGACCTCATCGTCTTCGGCGTCCTCAGCGACCTGATGAAGGGCCGGCCTGCGATCTATGCGACCTTCTCGAGCTACGACGAGGTCGCACACCACTCCGGCCTCGAACGCACGGACACGCTGGAGGCGCTGCGCAAGCTCGACGACCAGTTCGCACGCATCGACGGAGCGCTGCGCTACGCGCCTCGGCCCTACGCGATCGTCGTCCTCTCCGATCACGGTCAAACCCAGGGCGCGACGTTCAAGCAGCGGAACGGCTACGGCTTGGTCGACCTCGTACAGCGCTCGCTCACTTCAGGGGCGGTCGCGGAGTTCGCCGGCGGCGACGAGCAGAGCGCCATGGTCGGACACGCCGCGGCAGAGGCGACCGGCACGAGCGAGCGGCGGAAGAAGCCGAAGAACGACGTCTCGGATCAGGACGTCGTCGTGCTCGGGTCCGGCAACCTCGGGCTCGTCTACCTGATG
The DNA here is from genome assembly GCA_963848405.1 of uncultured Actinomycetes bacterium. Taxonomy (GTDB): domain Bacteria; phylum Actinomycetota; class Thermoleophilia; order Gaiellales; family Gaiellaceae; genus GMQP-bins7. Next base: position 65,092 of record CAWKDP010000036.1, read on the forward strand.
GAGGAGAAACGCCGGCTCACGTACGAGGAGATCGAGGACCGGCACCCGAAGCTCCTGACCGCCCTCCGCGAGCATCCGCACGTCGGGTGGCTCCTGGTCCGCTCATCCGAGGACGGCGCGCTCGTGCTCGGCGCGAGCGGCACGCGGTACCTCTCGGACGGACGGGTCGAGGGTGACGACCCGCTGAGGCACTTCTCGCCGACCGCGCATCAACATCTCGCCCGGACGGACGGTTTCGAGCACGTCGCCGACATCATGGTCGGGAGCTTCTACGACCCCGAGCTCGACGAGGCGTGCGCCTTCGAGGAGCTCATCTCGTTCCACGGAGGCCTCGGCGGCCTCCAGACGCGCCCGTTCATCCTGCACCCGGTCGAGCTCCCGGTCCCCGACGAGCCGATCGTGGGGGCGGCGGCGGTGCACGGCCTGCTGAAGACCTGGCGCACGGCGCTCCAGGCCGGCGGTCAGTCGAGCTAGCTCACCTCGAGGACGATCTCGGGAACGCTCGCGAGGGCCTTCGAGACGGGGCAGTTCGCCTTCGCCGTCCCGGCGGCGGCACGGAACCCGTCGTCGTCGAGCCCCGGCACGTCGCCGCGCACGCCGAGCACGATCTTCGTGATCCCAGTGCCCGGGACGAAGGTGACCGTTGCGCTCGTCTCGAGCTTTGCAGGGGGCGTTCCGGCCTGGGCGAGCTCGTGCGAGAGCGCCATCGAGAAACACGACGCGTGCGCTGCCGCGATGAGCTCCTCGGGGCTCGTGCGGCCGCTCGACTCGGGCTCGGCCCGGGACGCCCAGGTGATCTCGAGCGGGCCGAACGCCTCGCTCCCGACCCGGTCGATCGACCCTTCGCCGTCCATGAGAGAGCCCTTCCACGTCACTTCCGCTCTGCGCTCAGTCGCCATCGTCGCCTCCTAGCGTCGCCTCTACGGTCACCGTCGCGCTCGCCTTCACGAGCGCCGAGAACGGACAGCCTGCGTCGGCGGCCTCGGCCGCCTGCGCGAACCCGGCCTGGTCGCAGTCCGGCACCGATCCGCGCGCCTCGATCGCCGAGGACACGATCCGGTGGCCCAGATCTGCGACCTGGTCCATCGTGATGGTGCAGTGCACCTCCAGCCGCTCGGGCGGGGTCCCCGCGCGTGCGAGCTCGCTGCCGAGCGAAGTCACGAAGCACGTCGCGTGCGCGGCCGCCAGGAGCTCCTCCGGGCTCGACTTCCCCTCGGGGTCGCCGGCCCGGGACGCGATCGTCGCCGGCAGCTCGAACGCACCCGAGCTCGCTGCCCGGACGACGCCGGAGCCGCGCGAAGCGGTTCCTTCCCAGACGATGTTTGCTTCGCGGACGATGCGCGGCACGGCCGACAAGATAGGGGATGCCCGGCGGGCATCCCGCGTTTAGGTGCCTGACTTCAGTCTGGCACCGCTTTCCAAGCTGTCGCCCGGGAGCGGCGAACGGACCCGGCCGGTGGCGCTCGTCTGCCCACGAGCGGTGCCTGACTGAAGTCAGGCACCTGACGGACGGCCCGGCGTGGCCGGGCCCCAATCTGGCTAGGCCATCACCTCGACCCGTGAGTCGAGGCGCTGCTCGTCGGCCGGCTCGGCCTCCTCGCGCTCGCGGACGCGCGCGAGCGCGCGGATCGAGACCTCGACCTGGTCGTCGCTCGGCTCGCGCGTCGTGAGCCGCTGGAGCCACAGGCCCGGCGCGAGGAGCGCCATCAGCACGCGGTTGTCGCGGTGCGCGCCGGCGTACCGAATCACCTCGTACGCGAGCCCGGCGATCACCGGCAGCAACAGGATCCGGCTCGCGATCAGCCAGTACCAGACGGGCCTCCCGACGAACGCGAAGACGAAGATCGCGATCACCATCACCCAGAGCAAAAAGGCAGTCCCGCAACGAGGATGGATCAGGCTGTACTTCTGCACGTTGACGGGAGTCAACTCGGCGCCGTCCTCGAGCGCGTTGATCGTCTTGTGCTCGGCGCCGTGGTACTGGAAGACGCGGCGCAGGTCCGGCAGCAACGAGATCAGGAGGATGTAGCCGATGAAGACCGCCACGCGAATCAGGCCCTCGACGACGACGAAGAGGGAGGTCGACTCGATCGGCAGCCAGTTCGTGAGCAGCGCGGGCCCCACCTTGAAGAGCATGAGGGCGAAGCCGATCGCCAGCGCGAACGAGAAGATGATCTGACCGCGGCTGATCTGCGTCTTGATCTCGCCGTTCTCGTCGCGCTCCTGCGAGACGACGTTCGCGGAGATCGCGAGCGCGCGGAACCCGATCGCGAGCGACTCGCCGAGGGCGACGACGCCACGGATGACCGGCAGCCTCCAGATCCGGCGCCGCTTCATCGGGGACTCGATGTCGTTGACGACCTCTTCGATGTCGCCGTCGGGCGTGCGGATCGCGACCGCCCAGCTCGACGGGCTGCGCATCATCACGCCCTCGAGCACGGCCTGGCCGCCGTATGTCACCTTCATGCCGGCGACTTCATGCCAGCGTCTTAGCCGCGGCGCGAGCCGCCGGCCTTCTCCAGCCGGCGCTGGAAGCGCTCCACGCGGCCCCCCGTGTCCACGAGCTTCTGCTTGCCCGTGTAGAAGGGATGGCACTCGGCGCAGATCTCCACGTGCAGCTCGGGCTTCGTGGAGCGAGTCCAGAACTCGTTGCCGCACGAGCACGTGACGTGCGCAAGGACGTATTCGGGATGAATGCCAGCCTTCATGGGCTGGCCAGGATAGCACCGGCGGTCGCAGCGGCGACATTCCCGCCCGAGACGACGCAGGCGATTCTACCCCCTCCGACCCTTCCGGCGAGAAGCGCCGCGACGGCTGCCGCGCCGGCCGGCTCGCAGGCGAGCTTCGCGCGCTCGTAGAGGAAGCGGAAGCCCTCCGCGATCTCCTCCTCGCTGACGAGAACGACATCCTCGACGTGCCTCTGGACGATCGAGAGCGCCAGGCGGCCGGCGTGTGGGGCGTTGAGCCCGTCCGCGATGGAGGTCGGGGTCACCTCGACGCGCTCGCCGGCAGCGAGCGCCGAGTGCATCGCGGTCGAGAGCTCGGGCTCGACGCCGACGACGCGCGCCCTGCCGGCCGCCGCGACGGCGATGCCGGCTATGAGCCCGCCGCCGCCGATCGGCACGACGATCGTGTCCACGTCGGGCAGGTCCTCGAGGATCTCGAGCCCGACCGTCCCCTGCCCCGCGATCGTCAGCGGATCGTCGAAGGGATGGACGAGCGTCCGACCGGTCTCCTCGAGCAGGACCTCGAGGCGCCGGAACGCCTCGGCCGGGCCGGACGCCTCCAGGTCGATCGCCGCGCCGTAGCCTCGCGTCGCCGCGATCTTCGCCTCGCTCGCGCCGCTCCACATCACCACGAGCGCGTCGAGCCCCTCCTCCGCCGCTCCCCAGGCGACGGCCTGCGCGTGGTTCCCGGCCGAGATCGCGATCACGCCGCGGGCCTTCTCCTCGGGCGCGAGCGACGCGAGCTTCGTGAGCACTCCGCGCGGCTTGAAGGAGCCGGTCCGCTGGAGAAGCTCGGCCTTGAGGAAGACCTCCGCCCCGAGCGTCCGCGACGTGAGCATCGGCGTGCGCTGCAGGCGCCCGGCGATGACCCGCGCTGCCCGCTCGACGTCGTCACGGGCGACGGGAAGCGCCTCCACCTGTCGATCGTACTCGGCCCTCGCTTCATGGAGAATGGTGGCCGTGGCGGTTCCGTCCACCGAGCGCCCGATCCGTCTCGTCGTCACCGACGACAGCCTCGAGCGAAGCCGGCTCACCGTGTTCTTCCGGCTCATCCTCGCGATCCCGCTGTTCATCTGGCTCTTGCTCTGGGGGATCGCGGCGTTCGTCGTCTCCTTCGTCCTCTGGCTTGCAGTGCTCATCAACCGCGAGGCGCCGAAGAACCTGCACGACTTCGTCGCCGGGTACATCCGCTATGCGACCCGCGTCAGCGCGTACGTGCTGCTCGCGGCGAACCCGTATCCCGGTTTCCGCGTGCGACCTGGGTACCCGGTCGACCTCGAGATCGACCCGCCCCTGCAGCAGAGCCGCTGGAGCGGGTTCTTCCGGCTCTTCCTCGCGCTGCCTGCGCTCGCGCTCGCCGCCGCCCTCGGAGGCGGGCTCTCGTTCGGCTCGCCCGGCGGCTCGTCGCAGTCGGCCCGCGGAGAAGAGTCCGTGTACTACGGTGCCGTCTCGCTCGGCGGCGCGGCGACGGTCGCTGCCTTTCTCGCCTGGTTCTTCATCCTCGCGCGCGGCCGGGCCCCGCGCGGCGTTCGCGACCTGACCGCATACGCGCTCGGCTACGGAGCGCAGGCGTGCGGATACCTCCTGCTCCTCACCCCCCGCTATCCGAGCTCCGAGCCGGCGCTCGCCGAGCCGTTTGCGGAGCTCCCGCCCCATCCGGTGCGGATCCAGGTGACGGACGAGCTCGAGCGCTCGCGCCTCACGGTCTTCTTCCGCCTGCTGCTTGCGATCCCGCACCTCCTCTGGCTCGCCCTGTGGACGGTCGCCGTCTTCTTCGCCGTCATCGTCGCGTGGTTCGCCGCGCTCGCCACCGGGCATGTGCCCGAGGCGCTGCGTCGCTTCCTCACTGCCTACGTCCGCTACGACCTGCACGTCAACGCGTTCCTCTACCTCGTTGGTCGCCGCTTCCCCGGGTTCACGGGACGCCCGGGCTCGTACGGGATCGACGGTGAGATCGAGCCCGCGGAGCGGCAGAGCCGCTGGACCGTCCTCTTCCGGCTCTTCCTCGCCATCCCCGCGCTGCTCCTCGCCGGCGCGCTCTTCGGCGTCACGATCGTGCTCGCCTTCCTCTCCTGGTGGTACGCGCTCGTCACGGGCCGGATGCCCGAGGGCCTGCGGAATCTCGGCGCGTCCTGCCTCCGCTACGCGATGCAGACCTACGCATACCTGCTGCTCGTCACCGACCGCTATCCCTACGCGGGGCCGTTGCTCCGTGACGAGCGAAGAGGGGCATCGGTCGGCGAGACCGCACCGGCCGAGGACTGGCTCTGAGGATCGCTTTCGCGGCCGTCGTCGCCGCGATTCTCGCCGTCGCCGCGTTTCTCCTCTATCCCACCGACGTCCCCGACGACCTCGCGCTTCCGGCGGTCGACGTCGACGTCGCGTTCGGCGCGGCGCACGTCGTCCGCGCTGAACGCTTCGAGCGCTTCCACTACGTCGTCTGGGTGCTCTCGCAAGTCGCGCTGTTCGCCGTGCTCGCCGTCTACGCGCGGCGCGGAGTCGCGTTCGTCCGCGAGTCCGCCGCCGGCCCGATCGGCACCGGGATGCTGCTGGGGATGCTCGGGATCGCGATCGCCTGGCTCGTGAGGATCCCGTTCCGGGTCGTCGCTCACTGGTGGAACCGCCGGTACGACCAGACCGATCTCGGCTATCTCGAATGGCTCGTCCAGGACTGGGCGGTCCTCGCGGCGGGCTTCGTGTCGCTCTGCATCGCCCTTCTCGTCGTCATGGGCCTCGCCCGCTGGCTCGGCGAGTGGTGGTGGCTGCCGGGCGCCGGCGTCTTCGTCGGGATCGCGGCCCTGTTCTCGTTCGCCCTGCCCTACCTCGACTTCGGGACGACCCGGCCGCTCGACGAGCCCGCTCTCGTCGCGGCGGCCCGAACCTACGAACGGGACCTCGGCTTGCCCGACATCTCGCTCCGGGTCGAAGAGGTGAGCGACTACACGGACCACGCGAACGCCTACGCGGTCGGATTCGGCCCGTCGCGGCGCGTCGTCTTCTGGGACACCCTGCTCATGCCGCCGTTCACCGAGGAAGAGCAGAAGAGCATCCTGGGTCACGAGCTCGCGCACCACGCGAAGCGCCACCTGGGCGAAGGGCTCGCATGGTTCGTGATCTTCGCGGTTCCCGGCGCGTGGATCCTCATGCGCGCCACTCGCGGCCGCGGCGGAATGGGCCGACCCGAGGCCGTGCCGCTCGCTCTCCTCGTCGTCGCCGTCGTCCAGCTCGCCGCCGCGCCCGCGGAGAACGCGATCTCGCGCCGCATGGAGGCGGAGGCGGACTGGACAGCGCTCGAGCTGACCCGCGACCCCAACGCGCTCGAGGGCGTGATGGTCGACCTTTCGCGCACCTCCCTCGGCGACCCCGACCCGCCGGGCTGGGTGCAGTTTCTGCTCGGGACCCATCCGGCGCTCGCCGACCGGGTCGGGATGGCCGAGGCATGGGCCGAGCGTGCGGCTCGTTGATGTCGTAGGCGCGGGGCATGCCCCGCGCGGACCGGGCGCGCCCCGGCCCTACACCCCTAGGTGACGGTGTACTCCGGGCCTGACCCGCCCTCGGGCGGCGTCAGCCGACCGCCCTTCGCGGTGATCGCGCCGCACTGCACGCAGTTCGACGGCGTCACAAGGACGGAGACCATGCCGTCGCCGAGATCGGACCCGACCTCGTAGACGTGCGCCGGGCACATCCACGACCACGCTTCCGCCACGGGGCGCCGAACCCGGGTGGCGACCTCGAGGTGGCTCGGCTGGTCGTCGCGGGTCCGGTTGCCGGAAGCGAACACGGACGAGAGCTTGTCGAAGGTGTACTTCCCGTCCGGAGTCGGATAGCGCTTCGAGCGCCCGCTCCTGAGCAACGGCCACTCGGCGTTCAGGTGCGCCGGGATCCGCCGTCCCGGGATACGGCCCTTCGTCACGGTCATCATGCTCGCGAGCGCGCCTCCGACGTAGAAGCCCTTGTCGAACGCCTGCCGCATGTTGCGCACCTCGTACAGCTCCTGCCACGACTTGCTCTCGCGCAGCGCCTCGTCGTAGGAGTCCAGCGCGCCGATGCGGCTCGGTACCTCGCCTCGCTGCAAGGACCGGAAAGCCGCCTCCGCGGCGAGCTTCCCGGACTCGATGGCGTAGTGGATGCCCTTGAGGCGCGGCACGTTCACGAGACCCGCGCCCTCGCCGACGAGGAGCAAGCCGGGCGCGTTGAAGCGCCTGGGCAGCGAGTAGTACCCGCCCTCGGTGATCGTCTTGGCGCCCCAGGCGACGCGCTCCCCGCCGCCGAGGATCTTCCAGACGAGGCGGTGCGTCTTCAGCTCCTGGAGGACGTCGTGCACCGAGAACTCGACGTCGCGCGCCTCGAGACCGGCGACGAAGCCGATGGAGACGAGGTCCTCCCCCATCGGGTAGATGAACGAGCCGCCGAACTCCCCGTACCCCGCGAGCGTGCGCAGCGGCCAGCCCATCGTGTGGACGATCCGCCGGAGCGGCCTCGGCACCCTCCAGACCTCCTTCACGCCGAGCGCCCAGATCTGCGGGTTCTCGCCTGCGAGCCCGAAGCGCTGGATCGCGGCGCTCGTGAGCAGCCCCTGCGTCCCCTCCGCGAGCACGGTCACGCCCGCGACGACATCCGAGCCCGGCTCGAACGTGGACAGCTGCTCTCCGTTCCGGCCGCGTCCGCGATCGCCGGTTCTCGCTCCGACGACCCGCCCCTCGTGCACGAGGAGCTTCGTCGCCGCGGTCTCGGGCAGCACGGCGACTCCGACCGACTCGGCCTGCTCGGCGAGGAAGCGCCCGAGCTCCGAGACGGAGACGAGGTAGTTCCCGTGGTTGCGCATCGTCGGCGGTGCCGGGATGCGATAGGAGGAGCGGCGCGTGAGGACGTACACGGCCTCCCCGGGCACCTCGCCGTACGTCGGGATGTCGGCCATCTTGAGCTCGCCGCGGAACAGCTCACGGAGTGCCCGCGGGGCGATCACCGCACCCGACACGAGATGGGAGCCGGGCTGCTTTCCCTTCTCCAGCACCGCGACGGGCACCTCGCCGAGGCGCTCGCGCAGCTCCGGGTGCCCCTCGAGCAGCTGCCCGAGCCGGATCGCGCACGCGAGCCCGCCGGGCCCGCCTCCCACGATGAGCACGCCGACCTCGATGCGCTCTTCCGGCGGATCGGTCGGCGCGCCGATCGCATCGGTGACACCGAATGCGGGAGGGAAGTCGCTCGGGCGCGCCACGAGCGCTAGATGTCTGACCGGAAAGTGGTCACGGTGGATTGCACGCGGCACGTGCCGCGGGGCAAGGACGCAGGGAGCGCCAATATGCAGGCATATTGGCGCGACCGAGGACGCCGCCACGCGGTGCGTGACGCCTGCAAGCCGCTCTGATCCATTTTCCGGTCAGACATCTAGGCGCGACCGCGCACGAGCTCGGTCAGCTTCGGGACGATCTGGTGCAGGTCGCCGACGACGCCGAGGTCGCAGAAGTCGAAGATCGGCGCGTTCGCGTCCTTGTTGATCGCGACGATCGTGCCCGAGCTCTGCATCCCGACCTTGTGCTGGATCGCGCCGGAGATCCCGCAGGCCACGTAGAGCCGCGGCGAGACCGTCTTCCCCGTCTGGCCGACCTGTGTCGGATAGGGGTACCAGCCCGCGTCCACGACCGCGCGGGTCGCGCCGACCGCGCCGCCGAGCGCGCCGGCCAGCTCCTCGAGCAGCGAGAACGCCTCCGGCGAGCCGAGCCCCCGTCCGCCGGCGACGATGACGTCGGCGTCCTCGATCGAGGGGCCGCTCGACTCCTCCTGCGTCTGCTCCACGAGCGTCGCGAGCGTCGAGAAATCGGAGAACGAGGGGCTGAAGTCCCGGACTTCTGCCGAGCCGCCGGACTCGACCGGGTCGAGCGCCCCGGCGCGCACGAGCGCGAGGCGCGGCGCGCTCTTCCAGCCGACGTCGACGAGCACCGTGTCGCCCAGCGCCGGCCGCTTCCCGACGAGCTCCCCGTCGTTCAGGGCCAGGTCGGTCAGGTCCCAGTTGAGCCCGGCGTCGAGCCGCGCCGCGAGACCGGCCGCGACGTCGCTCGCGAGCACCGACGCGGCGAAGAGGACGGCCTCGGCGCCTGTCTCCTCGACGAGCACCGCGAGGGCGTCCACGCGAGCCTGCGGCAGCGGCGAGGCGAGAGCGTCGTCCTCGGAGACGTAGACCGAGGACGCGCCGAACGCGCCGGCTCCGGCCGCGGCCTCGCGAGCGCCCGGGCCGAGGACGGCCCCGACCGCATCGCCGAGCGACGCCGCCTTCGAGAGCACGCCGAGCCCTCCCTTCTCCAGAGCGCCGTGGTAGTGCTCGAGGAAGACGAGGCTCTTCAGAGCAGCCTCCGCTCGACGAGGTACTCGAGGATCTTCTCGGCGGCGCTGCCGTCGTCCTCGAGCTTGACCTGGTCGCCGCGAGCCGGCGGCGGCCCGAGGTCGAGGACTGTCGTCTTCGCGCCTGCCTCTCCGGCACGCTCGGCCTCGACCCCGAGGTCGGCCAGCGCGACGGTCTCCTGCGGCTTCGACTTCGCGCCCATGATCCCCTTGAGCGACGGGTAGCGCGGCTCGTTGATCGCGTCGGAGACGGCGACGACCGCGGGCAGCGGCGCGCGGATCAGGTCGTATCCGTGCTCCGTCTGGCGCTTCCCGGAGACCGCTCCGTTCTCGAAGGTGAGGGCGGCGACCTGGGAGATGACCGGGAGCCGGAGGTGCTCGGCGACGGCGGCCCAGAGCACGGCTCCGTCGGCGTCGCCCGAGGCCTGGCCGAAGACGACGAGATCTGCCTGCTCACGCTCGAGCGCCTTCGCGAGCGAGTAGCTCGTACCGAGCAGATCGGAGCCGGCGGCAGCCTCGTCCGACACGAGCACCGCGCGGTCAGCGCCCATCGCGAGCGCCTTGCGGAGCGACTCGATCGCCTTCTCGGGGCCGAGGGAGACCAGCACCACTTCACCGCCCTGCGCCTCCTTGATCCGCAACGCCTCCTCCACGGCGTTCAGGTCCGTCGGGTTCAACGCCGCCTCGCCGGAGCGGTCGAGCCGCTTCGTTCCCGGGTCGATCTTCTTGTGGACGGTCGCATCCGGAACCTGCTTGACGCAGACGGCGATCTTCATCGGCCGTGACTCTATCCGCGCCGCTCGCAGGCCGAGCCGGGGTACCGCCGCTCCTCCCGAGGGGTCGCTCACACCCGTCTGCTAGCCTCCGGCGCTTCGCGGGAACCCGAAGCCAAGGCCGGGCACGACCATGCTGCGACGCTTTCGGACGACACCCAGGTTCTTCTCGCGGGGGCGCTTCTTCCCGTTTCTCGCCGGCCTCGCCGCCGCCGCGATCCTCGTCCCGGCCGGAGGGGCGGACACGCGCGGAGGAAGCGCGGAGGCAGGCAAGGTGCCGGACCTCGTCTTCCCCCTCGTCGCGAAGACGCTTCTCTGGGACAACTACGGCGATCCACGCGGGACCCACAGGCATGCGGGCATCGACATGGAGAACCCGTGGCACGCGCCGGTCGTCGCGGTCGAGCCCGGCCGCGTCGAGTACGCCGCCTCGGGCCTCGGCGGCTGCATGCTCTACCTCTACGGACGCAGCGGGACGATGTACCTCTACATCCACCTGAACAACGACGTGGGGCCGAAGAACGACAACACCGGCGGCTGCGTCGAGGGCACCACCTACGCGGTCCCGGACGGCGCGCGGGTTCTCGCCGGCCAGCAGATCGCGTTCAACGGCGATTCGGGTGACGCGAACGGGAATCCACACCTCCACTTCGAGGTGCATCCAGGCGGCGGCACGGACGTCAATCCGTTTCCGCACCTGAAGCAGGCTGCGAAGCACCTGTTCGCGGCCCGCCAGGGCGCGACGTTCAGCCTCGGACTGCGCGGGCGTGTGCTCGCGTCCGGGGAGCCGGGCCTCCGGCTGTCCACCAGTGAGGTCCGGGCCTATCCCGGCGGGCAGTGGCTCGAGATCGACGAACGCACGCTCGACCTCGTCAACGCTCCCGATGCCGGGGAAGGCGGCCCCACGCGAAAGGTCTCCCAGCGAGGCTCCAAGCGAGTCATGGTCTTCACCGCACGAGCGCACGTGACGAAAGAGGCGCTCATGGGCGCTCCGGGCGCTCTCACGATCAGCCGCGTCACGCCGCTCGCTCCGTAGGCTCGAGGCATGCCTCGGGCGAGCCGCCCATGCCCGGCTCCTGCGGGTTGGTCAGGCCGCGACTGCGCCGCGCAGGAAGTCGACGATGTCGCCCGTCGTCGCGCCCGGGCCGAAGACCTCGGCGACTCCGCGCTGCTTCAGGTCCTCGGCATCGTCCTGCGGGATCGTCCCTCCGACGACGACGAGCACGTCGTCCGCGCCCGCATCCCGGAGGCCGTCGATGATCCGCGGCACGAGCGTCATGTGCGCGCCGGAGAGAATCGAGACGCCCACCGCGTCGGCGTCCTCCTGGATCGCGGTCTCGACGATCTGCTCCGGCGTCTGGTGGAGACCGGTGTAGATGACCTCCATTCCGGCATCGCGCAGAGCCCTCGCGATGATCTTGGCGCCGCGGTCATGACCGTCCAATCCCGGCTTCGCGATCACCACCCGGATCTTCCTCTCCGGCACGTCGGCAGAATACCGCGGTGCGACTGACCGTCATCGGCTCCTCGCCGGCCTGGCCCAACCCGGGGAGCGCCCATTCCGGGTACCTCGTCGAGGGCCCGGAGAAGCTCCTGCTCGACTGCGGGCCGGGGGTGCTCGGCCGAATGCGCGAGACCGAGAGCTGGCCGAGCATCGACGCGATCGCGATCACGCACTTCCACCTCGACCACTGGGGCGACCTCGTGCCCTGGGTGTGGGGAAGCTTCTACCTGTCGACGAACGGGCCGGTGCCGCGGCCGCAGCTCTGGCTGCAGCCCGGAGGCGCGCAGTTCCTCGTCGGTCTCGGCGAGCGCATCGGCTTCCCGGACATGTTCGAGCGCGCGTTCCAGATCTCGGAGTACGTGCCGGGCGAGCCCTTCTCGACCGGCGCGCTCTCCGTAACTCCGATCCGCGTTCCGCACTACACGCTCGAGACCTACGCCTTCCGCGTCGAGAACTCGAGCCGCTCGCTCGCGTACTCCGGGGACTCGGCGCCGTGCTCGGAGCTCGTCGCGGCAGCGCGAGACGTCGACCTCTTCGTCTGCGAGGCGACGCTGCTCCGCGGCGACCTCGACGGCGAGCCTCGCGGGCACCTCTCGCTCGAGGAAGCCGTTGACGCTTTCGAGGAGTCCGGCGCCCGCCGGCTCCTGGTCACCCACCGTCCGCACGAGCTCCCCGAGCCCGAGAACCACGAGCTCGCCCACGACGGCCTGGTGCTCGACGTCTAGGAGGGCTTGGGGAAGCGGGCCTCGTCGACGGGGTGCGCTGGTCGCCGCGAGACAAGGACGCAGGGAGCCCCAATACATACGTATTGGGGCGACTGAGGACGCAGTCCTGGCGACGATCCAGCGCAGCCCGGCGGCATAGAGCCTGTTTCGCCAAGTCCTCCTAAAAGACCGGCGTCTCGCGCCACACGCCCCACACCTCGCGGAGCGCGTCGCACATCTCGCCGAGCGTCACGTAGTCACGGGCCGCGTCGACGATGAGAGGCATGAGATTCACACCCTCGGTCGCAGCGGCCTGCTTGAGCGCTGCGAGCCGAGCCTCGACCGCGCTCGCGTCGCGCCGGGCCCGCACCCCTGCGAGCCGATCGATCTGCTTCTGCTCGAGCGCTTCGTCGATCTTGAGGATGGGGATCGCCGTCCCGTCGTCGTGCACGTACCGGTTGACGCCGACGATGACGCGCTGGCCGGCCTCGACCTCCGACTGGTAGCGGAACGACGCCTCGGCGATTTCACGCTGGAAGAAGTTGTCCTTGATCGCGGCGATGACGCCCCCCAGCTGCTCGATCCGGTCGAAGTACTCGTACGCCTGCGCCTCGAGCGTGTTCGTCAGCTCCTCGACGTAGTAGGAGCCGCCGAGGGGGTCGATCGAGTTGACGACGCCCGACTCGTGCGCGATCACCTGCTGCGTGCGCAGCGCGATCCGCACGGCGTCCTCTGTGGGCAGCGCGAGCGCCTCGTCGAAGGAGTTCGTGTGCAGGCTCTGCGTCCCCCCGAGCACGGCCGCGAGCGCCTCGAGCGCGGTGCGCACGATGTTGACCTCCGGCTGCTGCGCGGTCAGCGACACCCCGGCGGTCTGTGTGTGGAAGCGCATGAGCAGCGAGCGCTCGCTACGGGCGCCGAAGCGGTCGCGCATCTCGCGCGCCCAGATCCGTCGCGCCGCCCGGTACTTCGCGATCTCCTCGAAGAAGTCGAGGTGCGCGTTGAAGAAGAAGGAGAGCCGCGGCGCGAAGTCGTCCACGTCGAGCCCGCGCTCGACCGCCGCCTCGACGTACGCGAAGCCGTCGGCGAGCGTGAAGGCGAGCTCCTGGGCCGCGGTCGACCCGGCCTCGCGGATGTGGTACCCGGAGATCGAGATCGGGTGGAACAGCGGCATCTCGCGCGCGCAGAACTCGACCATGTCCACGACGAGCCGCATCGACGGCTCGGGCGGGTAGATCCACTCCTTCTGCGCGATGTACTCCTTGAGGATGTCCGTCTGTGCCGTGCCGCGTAGCCGGTCGCGCGGGACGCCCTGCTGCTCCCCGACGCAGACGTAGTAGGCGAGCAGGATCGCTGCCGGCGAGTTGATCGTCATCGACGTCGAGACCTCGCCGAGCGGTATCCCGTCGAAGAGCGTCTCCGCGTCCGCGAGCGAGTCCACCGCGACGCCCTCGCGCCCCACCTCGCCGAGCGACCGCGGGTGATCCGAGTCGTAGCCCATGAGCGTGGGCATGTCGAAAGCGGTCGAGAGGCCCGTCTGGCCGTGGTCGAGGAGGTAGCGGAAGCGCGCGTTGGTCTCCTCCGCCGTGCCGAAGCCCGCGAACTGCCGCATCGTCCAGAGCCGGCCGCGGTACATCGACGGGTACACGCCGCGGGTGAACGGGAACTCGCCCGGGTACCCCAGGTCCCGCGGGTAGTCGAAGTCGACGTTGTCGGGCGCGTAGAGAGGGTCGGACTCGATCCCCGAGATCGTCGAGAAGAGCTCGTCGTGCCGTTCGGGAGCCGTCGCGTAGGCGCGCTCGCGCCACGCATCGACCGAGTTCGAAGCCTCGCGGTCCTCGATCCTCGCCATCGCGCGCATTGTAGGCAGCGTCCCGTCTTCCGCCCTTCGGGCCGCTTGATCGCCACTCCGGGGGATAGGTCACTCCGACGGGGGAACCGACGACGGGAGGGTGAAGGCGCGTGCTCTTCTCGCGCTGGTCGCGAGCGCCCTGGTCGTTGCCGCGCTCGTCGGGGCGTCGAAGTCGGCGACTGCAGGAAGCCGCGCGTGCCTCGCCGACGCCGCCAGGAACGGCGGGTACACGTACGCCGGTCACCAGGCGACGCACCGCGGCCACGGCGTGCGCGCGACGATCACCGCTGTCCGCGCGCCCGCGGTCGCAGCCGGGCATGTCGCCGGTTGGGTCGGGCTCGGCGGGCCGGGACAGGGAGCGAACGGCGAGGACGTCTGGATCCAGGCCGGGCTCGGCTCCATGCCCGGAGTGGGGACGTTCCTCTACGCGGAGGTCGTGCGGGCCGGACGCGAGCCTCGGTTCATCCTCGTCGAGGAGAACGTCCCGGTGGGAGCGAGCCGCCGCCTCGCGATCCTCGAGATGTCGAAGCGGCCCGAGCGCTGGCAGGTCTGGGTCAACGGCGAGCCGGTCACGAGGCGGTTCCACCTGCCCGGCTCGGCGGAGCGCTGGGCGCCGATCGCCACCGCCGAGAGCTGGAACGGCGGGAAGGCCGCCTGCAACGGCTTCGCGTATCGCTTCGAGCGAGTCTCGGTGTCACACGGGCGCGGCGGGTCCTGGCGCCCGTTCCGGCCGGGGTACAGGTTCCGGGACGCGGACTATCGCCTCCGCGAGCTCGCAGCAGCGCCGGCCGCCGGCCGGGCACGTGCGTTCGCGGACGATGCGAGCGATCGCCCCGCGCCGTACGCGTTCGTCGCTGCGTCCTCCTAGATGCTGACGATCTTGACTGGAGTGCCGAGCGGCACGCGCGTCCGGAGGAACTGGACGTTCGCGTTCGACATGCGCACGCACCCGTGCGAGACGGCCCGGCCGAGGAGTGACGGCCACGGTGTGCCGTGGACCCCGACGATGCCTCCGCCCGGCCAGTCCGTGAGCTTCGAGTACGCGCTCGTCTCGAACGCGTACGCGCCGAGGATCGACCACGCCGGGTCGATCCGCGGGCTGAACTTCCAGGTCACGTAGAAGAGCCCGAGCGGGGTCTCGGCGCCGGATTTGCCGACCGCGACCTTCCCGGCCCGGACGAGCTTGTCGCCGTCCCAGAGCTCGAACCGCCGCGCGCCCCGGTAGATGACCAGGCGCTTCTCCACCGGCCGGATGTCGACGGCGGCCGCACGCACCCAGCCGGCGCGGCCGTTCGGGCGGCCAGGGACGCTGATCCGGTACCAGCTTGGCCGGCCGTCGGCGTCGAGACGCTGCGAGAGCGCGAGCACGTACTGCGGCCTGAAGTCGGATCGGAACTGGCGCAGCAGCGCGATGCGCGGCGCCGAGGAGCTCGGGCGCGAACGGACGACGACCTGCTCCCACGAGAGCGTCCCCGAGCCGACCACGTCGACCTGCGACCGGCTGCCGCTGTCCGCGGTCGCTCCTCCCGGGAAGCCGACAGCGAGAGCTACGAGCAGCAATGCGAGCACGGGCAATACCGCTCTTCGCAGCGCATGCCGGCGCGCGTTGTCGCTCTCGATTGCCGCAGTCATGTTCCCCCTCGCCGCAGGTTCCGGGTCGCAGGGTACCGCGCGCTTCGGCGGCGCTCGGCAAAGGTTCCGTTGCCCGCACGGGTGTCGTCGGACGCCTTTGCCAGACTCCGCCGCGTGCGCGTGGTCATCGCCGACGACCATCGGCTCGTCCTCGACAGCATCCGCCGGGCGCTCGAGGCCGACGGGGACTTCGAGATCGTCGGCGAGACACAGAGCGAAGCCACGATCACCCTCGTTCCGGGCGAGGTCTTGCGGTCGCGGTCGGAACATGAGACAGATACGCCTTGCAGGGAGGTCGATCCAAAAACGACGGCTTAGGATCGGCCTCCCAGCTACCTCGTCGGTGAGACGTAGCGATACTGAGCCCGATGCGCATTCGCCGGCGCTCGAAACGAGTCGGGCACGACGTCGTGCCCGAGGAGGCTGCCGAGAGCGACGTCGCACTCCGCGTTCTCGCACACGCCTCGGCCTCGCCGAACAGCGCGTCGGTAGCCGACGAACGCCTCGACGACCCGGACGAGAGCGGTGATGTCGGGTTGCTCTTCGTTCCCGGTCAGGCGTACAGGCTCGTCGAGGTCGAGCCGAGCGCGCTCCGCCGAGGCGCAACCCTCGAGCTCGAGGACCTGACCTACGTCGTCGCCCGCCTCGGTCGAGCGCCGCTCCCGGGCGACTCCCGGAGGTGCGCCTACCTCGAGCTCGTCGCGCCCTAGCCCCCACGAGCGCTCGCCGACACGCAGCGGGCGAGGAATGCTCGCAGGAGCGAGGCTTGCCTTGCCCTCCCGTTGCAAGGCGGTGCGCTTCGGTCGTAGGCGCGAGGCACGCCTCGCGCGAGCCGGGCATGCCCGGCTCCGACACCCGCTTGACTCAGAACGCAGCTTGCACCGCGAACGCGACGCCCACGGCGACGAGGACGACGCCGAGCGCGAGTCGCAGCGTGTTCTCGGAGTAGCGGCCAGTCGCTTTCGCCCCGAGCCAGCCCCCGGGGATCGCGCCCGCGAGACCTGCGGCGAGCACGTCCCACTGGATCCCCGTCTCCCCCGCATGGACGAGGAAGGCGGCGACGCCCAGGACGAAGCCGACGACGAGGTTCGTCCCCGCCGCGCGGCGGACGTCCATCCCGACCGAGCGAATGAGCGCCGGCATGCGCAGCGTGCCGAGAATCACGCCGACCGCGCCCCCGAGGATCCCGATGAGGAAGGCGAGCACGCTTCCCCGCGCCACTCGCAGCCGCTGTCGCGGGCGCGGCGCGATCGGCCGCAGTGCGAGATCGATCCCGCTCCAGACGAGAACCGCTGCGATCACGGCGAAGAGCAGCCGTTCCGAGACGTCATCGGCGACGAGCGCGCCGACGACGGCGCCGACGACCGACGGCGGCGCGGTCCACGCGACGACCCCCCAGTCCACCCGCCCCTCGCGCAGGTGCCTTAGCGCTCCGGCGCCGGCCGCTGCCGCGGAGATGGCGATGTTCGTCCCGGCTGCGGCGAGCGGGCTCCCGGTGGCGGCGACGATCAACGGCAGCCGCAACGTCCCGAGGACCAGGCCCAGCATCGAGCCGAAGTACCCCGCGACGAAGGAGCCGGCGAACGCTAGCGCGAGCTCCCAGGCTTCCAGAGCGGCTCCCCCCGGCCTTCGGCGGCGTTCGCCGAGCGCGCGAGGATGAAGAGGAGGTCCGAGAGGCGGTTCAGGTACTGGAGCGCGACGGGGTTGACGTCGTACGCGCGAGAAGCCACGAGCGCGTCGCGCTCGGCGCGGCGGCACAGCGTCCGGGCGACATGGATCCGAGCGGACACCTCGGTGCCGCCGGGAAGGACGAAGCTCTTGAGCTCCGGCAGCTCTTCATTGAACCGGTCGCAGTCCTGCTCGAGAGCCTCGACCTGGTCGGCGGTCACGCGCAGCCGGTCGTCCGCGGCCAGCGGGACCGAGAGATCCGCCCCCAGGTCGAAGAGCTCGTTCTGCACCCGGAGCAGCACGTCGCGAATGGGCTCTGGGCATTCGCCCGCGAGCACGACGCCGAGCGCGGAGTTCAGCTCGTCCACGGTTCCGAAGGCGGCGATCCGCTCGTCGAGCTTCGACACGCGTGAGCCGTCCCCGAGCGAGGTCTCCCCCGCATCGCCGCCCCGGGTGTAGATCCGCGTCAGCCGGACCGGCTCGTCTCGCTCTCGTGGCACGGCCGTAGAGTAGGTCGGTGATCAGACGCGCGCGTGCGGAGGACGCCGACACTGTCGCCGCCCTCTTCCGGCGGTCGTACGGGACGCTCACGTTCCTCCCCACGCTCCACACTCCCGAGGAGGACCGGGCCTACTTCGGCGTCGTCATCGCGGAGCGCGAGGTCTGGGTCTACGAGGAGCCCGAGCGCATCGTCGGCTTCGTCGCCCTCACCGACGACATGCTCACCGACCTCTACGTCGAGCCCGATCGCCGCCGCACCGGGATCGGCAGCGAGCTGCTCGAGCACGCGAAGAGCCGACGCCACGGCTTCGAGCTCTGGGTCTTCCAGCGCAACGAGAGCGCCCGCCGGTTCTACGAGGAGCGCGACTGCCGGCTCGTCCGGCTGACCGATGGGTCGGGGAACGAGGAGCGCGAGCCGGACGCGCTCTACGCCTGGCCGTAGCGCGCGGCGTAGGGCTGGGCGTGCCAGGCTCGCGCGAGGCTTGCCTCGCCCCTACAGCGTCTGGCCCTCCGCGACCGGCTCCTCGCGAACCTGCTTCCCGAGAATCGAGCGCGCGATGACGAGCCGCTGGATCTCGCTCGTGCCCTCGTAGATCTCCGTGATCTTCGCGTCGCGGTAGAACCGCTCGACCGGGAACTCCTTGGTGTAGCCGTACCCGCCGAGCACCTGGATCGCCTCCGCGGTCTGCCGCCGCGCCATCTCCGAGGCGAAGAGCTTCGCCTTCGCTCCCTCCGCGGTATGCGGGAGCCCCTGCTGCTTCCGCCACGCGGCGCGGTAGACGAGCAGGCGCGCCGCGTCGATCTCGGTCGCCATGTCGGCGAGCTTCCACTGGATTGCCTGGAAGTCCGCGATGCGTCGTCCGAACTGCTCGCGCTCGAGCGCGTAGGCGCGTGCCACGTCGTACGCCGCCTGCGCGATGCCGAGTGCCTGCGCGGCGATCCCGATCCGCCCCCCGTCGAGGGTAGCCATCGCAACGCGGAACCCGCGCCCCTCCTCGTGCAGGAGGCGGTCGAGGTCCACGTGCGCTCCCTCCAGCACGAGGTCCGAGGTCGTCGAGGAGTTGAGCCCGAGCTTCTCCTCCTCCCGCGTCACCCGAACGTGCTCGGCGTCGAGGACGAAGCAGGACACACCCCGCGCGCCCGCGGTCGCAAGGTCCGTGCGCGCGAAGAGAACGAAGGTACCCGCCACCGATCCGTTCGTGATCCACTGCTTCGAGCCGGTGATGCGCCAACCGTCGCCGTCGCGCTCGGCGCGTGTGCGCAGCGAGCCTGCGTCCGATCCCGACCCCGACTCGGTGAGAGCGAAGGCGCCGATCTGCTCGCCGCGCGCGAGGGGCGGCACGAATCGCGCCTCTCTGCTCATCCGTCCCGAAGGCGAGGATCGGAAGCGTTGTCGCGCTCGTGTGCACGGCGACCGTCACGCCCACTCCTGCATCGGCGCGCGAGAGCTCCTCGAGGACGAGGACGTACGAGAGGAAGTCCGCGCCCGGCGCCGCCGTACTCATCGGGCACGCAGACGCCCATGAGGCCGAGCTCGGCGAGCTTCGGGAACAGGTCGACGGGGAAGCGATGCTCGCGGTCCCAGGCGGCCGCGTTGGGCACGATCTCCGCCTCCGCGAAGTCGTGGGCGAGCGACTGGATCTCGCGCTGGTCCGCGCTCAGCTCGAAGTCCATCGCCCGGACTATAGGAGCTTCGAACGTAGTGATCGCCCGTCGCGAGGCGGCTGCTGGAGGCCGGGCGGCAAGGACGCAGGGAGCGCTGGGAAACTGTGCAGGGGTCAGACTTAGTCTGACCCCTGCTCTCTATTCATGGGCGCGACTGAGGACGCAGCATCACGGACTCCAGCGCCGCATCGCGGCATGGCCGTTCACTGCGTTCGGAGCTCTTAGTCGCGTCGCAGGCGGCGATACGTGCGCCTCGCCCGCCGCCGGACGACCGTCTGCAGCCCGCCTGGCCTGACGAGCCGGCGCAACCGGCCCGGGCGGAGCTCGGCGCAGAGGACGGCGGACGCCGCAGGTCCCCTCGAGCCGTAGCGCACGCCCTCGGCGTCGAAGTCAGGGGCCGCCCGCCATCCGTCCTCCGTGAGCTCGTAGGCCTCCTGCTCGGAGACGAAGAAGCCCGCGCGCGCGTACAGCCGGTTCCAGCCCGGCTCGTCTTCCTGCCGGAACCAGCCGTAATCGCCCGGCTCGCCGAGCGGCACCGTCACGAGCAGGCTGCCGTCGACTCGCAGGATGCGCCGCAGCTCCCGCAGCGCGTTCAGCCGAGCGTCCGGATCCGGCTCCGCGTCGAGGCCGTAGACGGCGTTGTCCGCGCCCACGTGCTCGAGCGTCGAGACCAGGAGCACCTGGTCGAACGAGTGGTCGGGGAACGGGAGCGCGCGGACGTCGGCTTCCACGGCCTCCAGACCGGCCACCGCGCGCGTTGCCAGGTCGGCGTCCGACGAGCTCCACGCCGGACCGGAGCAGGGCCCCGAGGTATGCAGTCTCCGCGAACGCGTACCCGACCTCGAGCACACGACCAACCGGTCGCAGCCGCGAGAGGGCCCACGGAACCTCGACGACGCGCTCGTCGGTGCGAGGCGGCGCCTGGAGCCAGCGGATGCGCTCGCCCCGCTCGCGCGCGGCGAGCCCGAGCGAGACCGCGTCGTCCAGCTCGCGCACGCGTCCGAACTCGTCGCTCGTCGCGAGCTCGTGGATCAACGCCGCCCGCGAGAGCGTCCCCTCGGCGAGCTTCGCGAGCGCCCGCTCCTTCGCCTCGTCGTCCGGGTTCCGGCGCAGCACGAACCGGAAGGCGCGCTCGACGAACGCCTCGTCCGATTCGTCGTGCACGGCCAGCTCGGCCTCGAGCGGCGCATCGGCCATCGTCAGTACTCGTAGAAGCCGCGCCCGGACTTGCGCCCGAGCCGTCCTGCCGCCACGTGCTCGCGCAGCAACGGGCAGGGAGCGTACTTCGGGTCGCCGAGGCCCTCGTGCAGGACGTCCATGATCGCGACGCACGTGTCGAGCCCGATCAGGTCCGCGAGCGCGAGCGGGCCGATCGGATGGGCGAAGCCGAGCTTCGCGATCGTGTCGATCGCCTCCGGCTCGGCGACGCCGTCCTGGAGCGCGTAGGCCGCTTCGTTGATGAACGGCATGAGGATCCGGTTCGAGACGAAGCCGGGGAAGTCGCGTGCCTCCGCCGGTGTCTTGCCGAGGTCGCGGGCGAGCTCGACGATCGCGGCCGCGGTCTCGTCCGAGGTCCGTTCCGCGCGGACCACCTCGACGAGCTGAAGCACCGGGACCGGATTGAAGAAGTGCATGCCGATGACCTTGTCGGGACGGTCTGTCGCTGCGGCGAGCGAGGCGATCGGGATCGACGAGGTGTTCGAGGCGAGCACCGCCTGGGGCGGGAGCGCGGCGTCCGCCCGCGCGAAGAGCTCCTGCTTGATCGCGACGTCCTCCACGACCGCCTCGATCATGAGATCGGCCGGCACGACGTCGTCCACCTCCGTCACGCGCCCGAGGACGACCTCCGGGTCAGCGCCGCCCTTCTCGGCGAGCTTCGCGAGGCTTCGGCTCATCCCCTCGAGCGCGCGTTCGACGGCTCCCGACTGGGAGTCGTGGAGCGAGACACCGCGTCCAGAGCCGGCCACGACCTGCGCGATCCCGGCTCCCATCTGGCCCGCGCCGACGACGAGGACGTGCGGGAAGCTCTGCCCGGCCACGCGAAGATCCTACGGCCCTGGGCCTCTAGGGCCGCGGCGCGCCCGGGAGGTCGGGCCGTGAGCCGCGCTTCAGGCGCCGGAACGACCAGAGAACGACGAGCGCGAGGATGGCGAAGCCGATGAGCACCTTGAGCGCGCCGCCACGCGGCTCGCCGCCCGCGACGACGAGCTCGCCGGGGCTCGCGATGCTGCACAGGTTCGCCTGCAACGTGTCGTCGGGAGCCCGGCTCAGCAGCAGCCCGACGCTCCTGTTCGTGCGCTCCGGGAGATCGCAGTCGGTCCCCGACGGCGCGATGACGACGAGATCGCGCGGAATGTCACCCTTGACACGCTGCTCGACGTCCACCCGCAGCCGCCGCAGGCCGTCGCCGGCGTCGCCCGCCGCCGGGCCGACGATCCGGCCGACGACCGCCGCATCCGCGCGCGCGAGCCGCTCCTCGATGGGCTCGCTCGCGCACACGCAGGCGTACGCCGGGCCCCCGAGAGCGAGCGCGGCCACGCAGGCGATGAGCAGGGAGCGGATCAGACCTCGACCAGAAGCGCGTCGCCCTGGCCGCCGCCGGAGCAGATCGCGGCGACGCCGAGCCCGCCTCCGTTGCGACGGAGCTCGTGGATCATCGTTCCGAGAATGCGACCGCCGGAGGCGCCGATCGGGTGCCCGAGCGCGACCGCGCCGCCGTTGACGTTCACGATCTCCTCGTCCACTCCGAGCATTCGCGTCGAGTTCTTCGCGACGGAAGCGAACGCCTCGTTGATCTCCACGCGCTTGACGTCGTCGAGCGACCGGCCCGCCGCGGCGAGCGCCTGCTCGGCGGCTCTCGCGGGCGTGCGCGCGAGATATGCGTAGTCGTCCGCGACGTACCCCTGGCCGAGGATGGTCGCCAGCGGCTCGAGCCCGCGCCGTGCCGCGAACGCCTCGGAACAGACGACGACGCACGAGGCGCCGTCGTTCACGCCCGGCGCGTTGCCCGCGGTGGTCGTCCCGTCCGGGTCGAAGACCGGCTGGAGCGCAGCGAGCTTTTCGAGCGTCGTGTCGCGCCGGATGCCTTCGTCCGCGGTCACGTCCCCGACGGGGACGATCTCGTCGTCGAAACGGCCTTCGTCCTGGGCCGCGGCCGCGCGCATCTGCGACCGGTAGGCCCACTCGTCCTGCTCCTCTCGCGTGATGCCGAGCTCGCGCGCGACGAGCGACGCCTGCTCGACCATGTGCAGCCCGTCGAACGTCGAGGTGAGGCCGTCGAAGACCATGTGGTCGAGGATCTCGCCGTTTCCGAGGCGGTAGCCGAACCGCGCCTGCGGGAGGAGGTAGGGCGCGTTCGACATCGACTCCATCCCGCCCGTGACGACGACCTCGTGGCCGCCCGCGCGGATCATCAGGTCGGCGATCTCCACCGCCCGTATCGACGATGCGCACACCTTGTTGATCGTGTCCGCCGGGATCTCCTTCGGGATTCCTGCTGCGACGGCGGCCTGGCGGGCCGGCGCCTGACCCACTCCCGCCTGGAGCACTTGCCCCATGACGGTGTACTCGACCTCCCCGGGCTCGATCCCGGAGCGCTCGAGCCCGGCGCGGATCGCGATCGCGCCGAGCTCGGTCGCGGGCAGCTTCGCGAGCCCGCCGCCGAGGCGCCCGAACGGCGTCCGAACCGCCGAGACGATGACCGACCGCGTCACGGGCGCCAGCGTAGCGCCGGCTCAGTCGGTCGGGCCGACCTTGACGAGCATCTTCCCGACGTTCTCTCCGCGCAGGAGGCCGACGAAGGCGTTCGGGGCGTTCTCGATGCCCTCGATGACCGTCTCGCGGTAGCGCAGCTTCCCGTCCCGCACCCATTCGGTCGCCGCCTCGAGGAACGCCCGGTAGTGCTCGTAGTGGTCGTTGATGATGTAGCCCTGGATCAGGAGCCGCTTCGTCACGACCATGAACATGTTCCGCGGGCCGGGCGTCGGCTCGACGTCGTTGTAGCGCGAGATGGACCCGCACGCGACGATGCGCCCGTGCTGGCGCATGGCGCCGATCGCGGCCTCGAGGTGGTCGCCGCCGACGTTGTCGAAGTACACGTCGATCCCGTCCGGCGCGAGCTCGGAGAGGGCGGCCCGCACAGGTCTCTCGCGATAGTCGAACGCTGCGTCGCAGCCCAGCTCGCCGAGCCACGCGATCTTCTCAGGCGAGCCCGCGCTGCCGATCACGCGACAGCCGGCGATCTTCGCCATCTGGCCCGCGGCGCTGCCCACGGCTCCGGCGGCTCCGGACACGAACACGGTCTCGCCGGGCTCGGGTTTGCCAATGTGGAAGAGACCGTAGTACGCGGTGAAGCCCGGCATGCCGAGCACGCCGAGCGCGGTCGAGACCGGCGCCAGGGCGGGGTCGATCTTCCGCACGCCCGACCCGTCCGAGAGCGCCCACTCGCGCCAGCCGAGGCCGTGCAGCACCCAGTCCCCCTCCGCCACCCTTTCGTGCCGCGAGGCTACGACGCGGCCGACAGCTCCGCCCGTCATCGTCTCGCCGAGGGTGAACGGCGCGACGTACGAGCGGACGTCGTTCATCCGTGGCCGCATGTACGGGTCGACCGAGAAGTACGCGTTTCGGATGAGCACCTGCCCGTCCGACGGGTTAGGGATGGGCGACTCCGCGACCTCGAACAGCTCCTCGTCGGGGAAGCCTGTCGGGCGCGCGACGAGCCGGATCTCTCGAGATACGCCCTCCATGCGGCGATGATATGCCCGTGTCCTCACTCAAGGGACATCTCCTCGTGGCCGGCCCGGGCCTCGTCGACCCGAACTTCCACCGCTCCGTGGTCCTCGTCGGCGAGCACGGAGAGGAGGGCGCGCTCGGAGTGATCCTCAACCGGACGTCGGAGTCCACGGTCGACGAGGCCGTGCCCGAGCTCGCGGCCCTCGTGGAAGGCAGCGCGCCGATCCACGTCGGCGGCCCGGTGCAGCCGTCCGCGATCGTCGTCCTCGCCGAGTTCGTCGAGCCGGAGCGCGCCGAGACGCTCGTGCTCGAGGACATCGGCTTCCTCCCGTCGGAGATCGACCCGGATGAGCTCGGCGAGCTCCGCCGCGCCCGGGTGTTCGCAGGTTATGCGGGGTGGGGCCCCGGTCAGCTCGACGACGAGCTCCGCGAGGGAAGCTGGATCGTGGAGCCCGCCGATCCGGAGGACGTGTTCACGGCCGATCCGGGGGAGCTGTGGAGCGAGGTCCTTCGCCGCAAGGGCGGGCCGTTCGGCGTCCTCGCCCTCATGCCGCCCGACCCCTCGCTGAACTGAGATGACTGCTGCCACGATCTCGCGCGTCCGGATGCGCGATCTGGCGCGTCGGGGCCGCTACCGCCCGCCGCGCTGGGGTCTGGCTTCAGCCAGACCCCTTCTCGCGCACCGGGCTTGCGCTTCGCCGCGCTTCTCCTTCCGTCGAGCGGCCAGCTCGCGCCACGGAGTCGGCGATCTCATGGCAGCAGCCATCTAGCCAGTGCGGATCGCCTACGTCGTCGACGTGCACGACCGTTTCGAGGCGGTCGGCCACGCGCTCGAGACGATCGCGCCGGTGGATGTCCTCGTCGTCGGCGGCGACATCACGACATTCGGTTCGCCGGACGACGCCGAGCGCGCGATCGAGCTCTGGAGGCCGCTCGCGCCGCGACTGCTCGCCCTGGCGGGGAACTGCGACTCGCCGGCGATCGACGAGCGGTTGGTGGAGCTAGGCGTGTCCCTGGACGGACGCGGCGTCGCGGTCGGCGACGTCGGCCTGTTCGGGGTCTCCGCAGCCCCTCACTCGCCGCTGCACACGCCCTACGAGGTTCCCGACGACGAGCTCGCCCGTCGAGCCGACGCGGGCCTGGCGGAGGTCGCGGGCGCCCGCGTCCTCGTCTTCTGTCCGCATGCGCCTCCGCACGACACGGCCTGCGACCGCCTGCGCTCCGGGGAGCACGTCGGGAGCCCCGCGCTGCGCTCGTTCGTCGATCGCGAGCGCCCCGATCTCGTGCTGTGCGGTCACATCCACGAGGCGCGCGCTATCGACGACCTCGGGCCGACACGGGTCGTCAATCCCGGCCCGGTCGCGTCCGGGCACTTCGCGCTCGTCGACGTGGGCGAGGCCTTGTCCGTGGAGCTCGACTGATGGCCGGGCCGGCCGCGGCGATCTCCGGCCTGCCGCGGGCGGCGATCCTCCGTGCCGCCGACAGCTCGTTCCTGCAGCGCGGCGTGCGCCGGTACGGGATGCGCCTCGGCGCCGGTCGTTTCGTCGCCGGCGAGACGCTCGACGAGTGCGTCCACGTGTTGCGCCGGCTGAACGACGCCGGACTGCATGCGAACACGACCCTTCTCGGCGAGGCCATCCCCGATCGGGCAGGCGCAGCAGCCGTCGTCGAGGCGTACGTCGAGGTCCTCGACCGCCTCGCCGTGGAGCGGCTGCGCGCGAACGTCGCGCTGAAGCTCACGCATCTCGGCCTCTCCTTCGACGAGGACGTCGCGTTCGAGAACGTCGAGAAGCTCGTCGCTCACGCAGGCACGCTCGAGACCTTCATCCGGATCGACATGGAGCAGTCGGAGTACGTCGAGCCCACGCTCCGCGTCTACGAACGGCTCCGGGCAGCCGGACATGCGAATGTCGGCACCGTGCTCCAGTCGTACCTCTATCGCACGCCGGCCGACCTCGAGCGCCTCCTCCCGCTCGAGCCGAATCTGCGGATCGTGAAGGGCGCGTACCTCGAGCCCCCGTCGGTCGCGCACGCGGACAAGCGAGAGGTCGACGACGCATACACGAGACTCGTGGAGCGAGGAATCGAGAGCGGCGCATACGTCGCGGTCGCCACGCACGACGAGCGGATCATCGAGCGAGTACAGGCCTTCGCCGAGCGGCAAGGCATCGGGCGGGAGCGGTTCGAGTTCCAGTTGCTCTACGGCGTGCGCCCGGCGCTCCAGAGACGTCTCGCTGCTCAGGGCTACAAGGTGCTCGTCGCGACGCCGTACGGCCCGGACTGGTACCCGTACCTCATGCGCCGGCTGGCCGAGCGACCCGCGAACCTCCTCTTCTTCCTCCGGAACCTCGTCCGCCGGTGAGCCCGGCGATGAGCGCACGGTTCCCGTCCCGGGCCGACGTGGTCGTGGTCGGCGGCGGCGCGATCGGATCGAGCGTCGCGTTTCATCTCGCCGAGGCAGGGGTCTCCGTGTGCCTGCTCGAGCGGGCCGAGCTCGCGTCCGGCTCGACGAGCCGTGCGGCCGGCGGGATCCGTGCACAGTTCTCGGACCCGCTCAACATCGCCCTCGGCCTCGCGAGCATCGAGGCGTACGAGCGCTTCGGCGAGCGTCCGGGCGCCGAGATCGACCTGAAGCAGGTCGGCTACCTCTTCCTCCTCGATCGTGCGGAGGACGTCGAGTCGTTCGAGCGCAGCGTCGCGCTCCAGAACGAGCACGGCGTGCCGAGCCGGTTCGTCAGCAACGACGAGGCGCTCGAGCTCTGTCCGCTCGCCGGCCTCGACGGTGTGCTCGCGGCCACGTTCTCGCCCCTCGACGGCCATGCAAGCCCGGAGGCGGTCGTGCAGGGCTACGCCGGCGGGATCCGGCGCCACGGAGGCAGCGTCGTCACGAGCTGCGCCGTCACGGGCATCGAAGTCGAGGGTGACGAGATCCGCCGCGTGCGAACCGAGCGCGGCGATATCGACACCGACACGGTCGTGTGCGCCGCGGGCGCGTGGTCACCCGAGCTCGCGCGCACGGTCGGGCTAGACCTGCCCGTCGAGCCCGTGTTCCGCGAGGTCGGCTACACGTCCGCCGCCGACCTTCCCGACGGGATCCCGCTCACGGTCGACTTCACGACCGGCTTCTACTTCCATAGGGAAGGGCCCGGCCTCCTCTTCGGCATGGCCGACCGCGGGCAACCGCCGGGCTTCGACGCGCCGACCGATCCCGCATGGCTCGAGCGCGTCACGGCCGTTGCGGAACGACGGCTACCGCGCCTCCTCGAGCTCGGAATCGCCGGCGGCTGGAAGGGCTACTACGAGGTGACGCCGGACCACAACGCGCTGATCGGCGAAGCGCACGAAGTCTCGCGCTTCTTCTACGCGACGGGGTTCTCGGGCCACGGCTTCCTTCAGGGTCCGGCGGTCGGGGAGGTGGTGCGGGATCTCGTGCTCGGACACGAGCCGTTCGTGGACGTCACTCCGCTGGCCGTCGAGCGCTTCGAGCGGGCCGCGCCCCGGCCCGAGCAGAACGTGATCTGAGCGAGACATCCGGGCGGACCACGGTCGTCTCGGTGGGCTCCGGAAGATGCTGCGCGCCGGCCAGCGCGGCCTCGTCCACTCCCGCCTGGAGCTGTCGCTGCACGAGGTACGCCTTGCCGATGTCGACGACCAGGGCCACCATGACGAGGAGCATCGCCATGAACAAAGCTGCCAACATGAGGACCTGCCCTGATTCGTCTGTGACGTTGCCAGCGCGGCGGTTGTCGCGCACTCGTGCCTCCAAAGGTCGTCCTGATGCTCCGCACCAAGTCAACGGACGATTGCCAATCGTGACAATCCCTCCATTCAGCGATCACCTTTTCGAGTGACCCGGGGACACGACACGCTCGTCTTCATTCCGGCCTGGAACGAGGAGGACAACCTACCCGCCGTGCTCGACGAGCTCGCCGCGGGGCTTCCGGAAACCGACGTGCTGGTGGTGGACGACGGCTCGACCGACGCGACCGCCGACGTCGCACGTGGGAAGGGCGCCGAGGTGCTCTCGTTCGCCGAGAACCGTGGCCTGCGCGCCGGAATCGCGGCTGGGTACGGCTACGCAGCGGACAAGGGCTACGCCTACGCGGGAAGGGTCGACGCCGACGGTCAGCACCCGGTGGACGAGCTCGAACGTCTGCTCCAGATCGTGCGGGCAGGCGGGGCCGACGTGGCGGTCGGCTCGCGCTTCGCGACCGGGGACGGCTACGAGGCGTACCGCTACGAGCCGAGCCCGAGCCGCCGCTTCGGGACTTCGGTGCTTCGACGCGCGATGCACGCCGCGCTCGGCCATCCGTTCCACGACGCGACGAGCGGCATGTACGCGGTGAACGCGAAGGCGATGCCGCTCCTCGCGAAGCCGTACGAGAGTGGCGCTCCCGAGGTCGAGTCGCTTCTCCGCCTGCGCGAAGGCGGCCTCGACGTCGTCGAGGTGCCGGTGGACATGCGCGACCGTGCGAGCGGCGAGTCGAAGCTGCGAGGACGCCGCGCTGTCGAGCTCGTCGTGACCGTCGCCGCGACGCTCCTTGTCTACGGCGTGTGGCGCAGGCGACGGCGGAAGTGAGCTCGCCCGCCCCTCGCCTCGTCGTCGTGCTCGGCTATTCCGGGCGGAGCCGCGGGCTGCACGAGGTCTGTGCGGCCCGGCTGCGGCGGGCCGAGAAGGAGGCTCGCCCGGAGGACGTCGTGCTCCTGTCCGGCTGGTCGCGGCGACGACGCCGAGCGTCCGAGGCCGAGCTGATGGCCCTCGCTTGGACCGGGCGGAGCAAGCGCGTGCTACTCGACCGGAGCGCACGGACGACGCTCTCGAACGCAGTCGGTGCCGCGACGGTGGCAACGGAGCAGGGCGCGCGCGAGGTCGTGCTCGTGACCTCCGGCTGGCACGCGCGCCGATCGAGTGCCCTGCTCGCCGCCGCGCTTCGCGGCTCGGGCGTCGAGGTCGTGCTCGCGCCCACGGACGAGCGCGGGAGCGCCGGGGCTCGCGTTCGAGAAGCTGCGTGCTGGGCGCTCGTGCCCTTCCAGACCCTGCTGGCACGGCGTCGGGCCGGTGTTCCCCCACGTCGGACCGGCGGTGCTAGGGTCGAGCCTCGATGAGACGGATCGCACTCCTCGCGCTCGCCCTCCTCGCCCTGGTGGCCGCCGGATGCGGCGGCGACGACGAGCCGACAGCAGCTCCGGCTGACGAGTGGGCGGACGAGTTCTGCGGCGCGGTGAGCTCCTGGACCGACGAGCTCGGGGCGATTCGAGACCGCTTCGACGATCTCTCGACGCTCGACAGCGAGTCGATCGAGCAAGCCGCCCAGGACGCGAGCGACGCAACGGATCAGTTCGTGACCGACCTGCAGGACCTCCCGGAGCCGGACACTGAGTCGGGGCAGGACATCGAGCAGTCGGTCGAGACGCTCTCCGACACGGTGGAGAGCGAGAAGGAAGACGTCGAGCAGGCGGTCGAAGGCATCGAGGATGTGAGCGACATCCCGGGCGCGATCACCGCGATCGGGTCGGCGCTCAGCTCGATGGGCACGGCCCTCCAGACGGCGTTCGATTCCGTCGAGGACCAGGACGTCAGCGGAGAGCTCGAGACCGCGCTCGACGAGTCCGAGGCCTGCGAGGGCATCGTCCCCTGAGCGAGCCGGCCGTCTAGCGCGCGCTCACCGTATCGCCGACGTCGGCGAGCGCTCGCAGCGCCTGCGCGAGCGCGATCGGGAGCGTCGCGAAGAAGATCGCAACGGGCCCGCCGATCAGCAACACGCCGAGCGTCTGCCAGAAGCCGTCCACCTCGAACGCCCAGATGATCGTCCCCACGGCGGCGGCGATCAGGCCGAGCACGCCGATCAGCACGAGGAAGGCCGACCACAGGCGAAGCGTCCCGTACTGCGTCATCTCGTAGCTCCTCTCCGCGTCGCTCTCACGTGCGGCCGAGTCTATTCGGGTCTCGCGAACAGGTTCGCCGGGTCGTATCGGCGCCTGATCTCCAGGAGTTCCTCGAAGTTCCGGTCGCCGTGCGAGGAGCGCAGAAGCTCGTCGCCCTCCTCGAAGAAGCCCGGGAAGTTGAGGTAGGACCCGCCGCTCGAGAAGCCACGGAGATCCGCGACCGTCTCGCGCGCCCACGCGATGTTCGCCGCGTCGTCGCCCTCCTCCCAGTTCGCCTCGACACCGACGAGGTACCGCGGCCTGGGTCCGAATGCAGTCTCTTCGGCGCCCACGCGGCTCATCGCGCCCGCCGCGGGCCTCTTCGGAAAAAGGAGTGTCGATCCTCGAGGGTGCGTACGTGCTCTCGCGGGCGCTCGGCGAGCCGCAGCTTCTCAGAGGCCAGCTGCGCAACTTCCGCACGTACCTCGAGCTCCTCTTCACTCCCGACTGACGCTCAGCCGGTCGCGGGACCGCCGTGGATCGCGCGAACGGTCTCGATCGTGTCCGCCTCGGCCGCGCTCTTGTCCGGCCGGTAGCCCTTCACGCGGGCGAAGCGGAGCGCGACGCCGCCCGGATACCGGCGGCTCGTTTGGACGCCGTCGAACGCGACCTCGACCACGAGCTCCGGACGCACGTGCACGGCGTGCCCGTCGCTTCGCTCCTCGAGCTCGAGGAGCCTCTCCGTCTGCCACGCGAGCATCGCGTCGGTCATGCCCTTGAACGTCTTGCCGAGCATCACGAATCCGCCCGAAGCCGAGTCCCGCGCGCCCAGGTGGAGATTGGAGAGCTTCCCCTGGCGCCTGCCGTGACCCCACTCGGCCGCAAGCACGACGAGGTCGAGCGTGTGCGTGGGCTTGAGCTTCAGCCAGCTCCCGCCGCGGCGCCCCGCCTCGTACGGCGCGTCCAGCGCCTTCACCATCACGCCCTCGTGGCCCTTCTCGAGCGCCTCAGCAAGCGCGCGTTCCGCTGCTGCGGGTGTATCCGCATCGATCCGCGGAACTCGATTCGCAGCAGGAACGAGCCGGTCGAGGATCTCCATGCGCTCCCTGGCGGGACGGTCGAGGACGTCTTCCCCATCGACGTGCAGGACGTCGAAGAAGAGCGTCGAGAGCGGTACCTGCTTCGCCGACGCAGTCTCACCCTTGCTTCCGAATCGGCTCATCGTGAGCTGGAACCGGTGCGGCGATCCGTCGTCCTTCAGCGCGATCGCCTCGCCGTCGAGCACGACGGACTCGACCGGGAGCGCGAGCACGGCCTGCACGACCTCCGGCACGCGCTCGGTGACGTCGGCGAGGTTACGCGTGAAGGCCCGCACCTCGTCGCCGAGCCGGTGCACCTGGAGCCGCGCGCCGTCGAGCTTCCACTCGACTGCGGCCGGGCCGACCCGTTCGATCGCGCCCTCGAGATCGTCCGCGGTCTGGGCGAGCATCGGCTTCACGGGCCTGAGGACGGTGAGACGGAACTGGTCGAGGCCGAGATCGCCGCCGCCGATCGCCTCCGCCGCGACTTCGCCGAGAGCGCCGGCGAGCATCGCAGCACGCCGAACATCTGCGGCCGGGCGGTTCGCCGCCCGTGCGACCGCATCGAGCATCACGCCCTCGAGCGCGCCCTGTCGCAGCTCGCCGAGCAGGAGCGACCTCAGGAAGCGCTGCTCCCGTTCGGTCGCCCGCCCGAACAGGTCCGCGAGCTCCGCACGTCGTAGCGCCTGCGACCCCTTGCCCGAGAGCGAGGCAAGGCGACCGACGGCCGCGTCCACGTCGAGGACCTCCAGCGTCGGCGGCTCCGGCGCGGGCGGCGGAAGCTCGCGGAGCGCCGCCCACCCGACGCCGACGGAGCCCTGCGGCAGCTCGCCCGCGAGATACGCGACCGCGACGGGGACTTCGGCGGGCTCGAGCGCTCGCAGGCAGTCCGCGATCAGCTCGGTCTTCCTCAGCCGTGCCGACGTCTCTGCGACCTCCGCCGACGTACGCGCGATCTCGTCGAGGAGCATGTCCGAACTGTCTCATGCGCGTCTCATCTCCGGCTCACCGGCGGCTCATCTGGGAGGAGTAGGACTCGTCGTGTCACCAACTCGAAAGGACCCGCATGGACGTGAAGAAGCCCATCGCTACGGCAGCTTGCGGTCCTCGTGACTGCGACGACCGGAAGCGCGGCAGTTGCGCAGAAGGACCGTGGCTGCCCGATCCCGCGCGGGAGCGAGAGCGTCAAGCTCGACCCGAGTGACTTCACGACACGGATCGACAATCCCTGGTGGCCGATGCGCCCCGGAAGCCGCTGGGTCTACCGCGAGACCGATCCCGAGGGAACGAAGCAGCGGGTCGTCGTCACCGTGACGAGGAAGACCAAGCGGATCGCAAACGGGATCACCGCCAGAGTCGTCCACGACGTGGTCACCGAAGACGGAGAGCTCGTGGAGGTCACCGACGACTGGTACGCGCAGGACCGCTGCGGGAACGTCTGGTACCTCGGCGAGGCGACCGCGGAGTACGAGAACGGCAGGGTCGTGTCGAGAGAAGGCTCGTTCGAGGCGGGCGTCGACGGTGCCGAGCCGGGCGTCATCATGCCCGCGAGGCCGCGGGTCGGGCATGCGCTACCGGCAGGAGCACTACGTCGGCCACGCCGAAGACCGTGCGGAGATCGCGAGCCGGAAGGAGCAGGTCGAGGTTCCGTTCGGGCACTTCGGGCGCGGCACGGTGCTCATGACCCGAGACCTCAACCCGCTCGAGCCGAAGATCCTCGAGCTGAAGTTCTACGCGCGGGGCATCGGGCCCGTGCTGGCGGTCGGGATCTCGGGAGGAAGCGACCGCGAGGAGCTTCTTCGCTACACGCGGGGCGCGTGAGACGTGAACGCGCGAGCGGTCTCATCGCCATCTCATGCCGTCGCGCTACAACGGTCATTGGATCGACGACGAAGGAGGAAGCAGCATGAAACGGAATCGACGGCTCGTCGTGGCGATCGCAGCGATCGCAGCTGCGGCACTGCTCGCGATCGGCGTAGTCGGCATCGCGCAGGCAGTCGGCGGCAGCGACGAGGCGCCCGTGACCGGGCCTGCTGCCGAGCAGGCGAAGGCAGCCGCGCTGGACGCTGCCGGCGGAGGGACCGTGCTCGAGATCGAGCAGCAGGACGGCGACGGTGCGGGCGTCTACGAGGTCGAGGTCAGGCGCGCGGACGGCTCGACCGTCGAGATCCACCTCGACCATGCGTTCCAGCAGGTGGGCACGGCAGCGGACGACGACTCCGGCGCGGAGGACGACGACGACGCCGGGGACGACGACGAGCAAGGCAGCTAGGCTCGCGCCGAGCCCACGGGAGCCGGGCCGAGCGACGATCCGGCTCCCCGGCTCTCATTCTTCTCTCATCTTCCCCGCTCAGAATCCCTTCCGTGCGTGTTCTCGTGGTCGAGGACGACGTGAAGATGGCCGGCCTGCTCCGGCGCGGACTCGGCGAGGAAGGGCTCTCGGCCGACATCGCCCGGAGCGGAGACGACGCTCTCTGGATGGCTGCGGCTACCGAGTACGACGCGATCGTCCTGGACGTGATGCTCCCCCGGACCGACGGCTTCGCGGTCTGCCGCCGACTGCGGGAGCGCGGGACCTGGACGCCCGTGCTCATGCTCACGGCGCGCGACTCCGTGGACGACCGCGTCGCCGGACTGGACGCGGGCGCCGACGACTACCTCGCGAAGCCGTTCTCGTTCGCCGAGCTGCTCGCACGCCTGCGGGCACTCGTTCGTCGCGCGCCCGTTGAGCGCCCTGACGGTGCTCGAGGTCGGCGATCTCCGGGCCGATCCCGGGACCCGCCAGGCGTGGCGCGGCGACGCCGAGATCTCGCTCTCCTCGAAGGAGTTCGCGCTGCTGGAGACGTTCATGCGCCGGCCGGGCCAGGTCCTTTCGCGTTTCCAGCTGCTCGAGCACTGCTGGGACTACGCGTACGAGAACCGCTCGAATGTCGTCGACGTCTACGTCCGGTACCTGCGGGAGAAGGTCGACCGGCCGTTCGGGCGCGCGTCGATCGAGACGGTACGCGGGGCCGGCTACCGGCTGAACAGCGACGGTCGATGAGCCGGATTCCGATCCGCGCTCGGCTCACGCTCGCGTTCGCGCTCGCGATGGCCATCGTGCTCGCGGCGATCGGCGCGTTCCTGTACTTGCGGCTCGAGTCGTCGCTGGACGAGGCGATCAACGAGAGCCTCCAGGCGGACGCCGCCCAGGTTCAGGCTCAGGTCGAGCGGGGCACGACAGTCGGACCCATCGGCGACCCCGACGATCGGTTCGCCCAGGTTCTCGACGAGTCCGGACGTGTGGTGGCCAGCGCCGGCGACGCGCAGCTCGGCACGACACCTCTCCTCGACCCGTCGGCGGTGAGCGCCGTTCTGGCAGCGGGAAGCGCGAACACGGAGCTGGGCGAGGTTCCCGGCCTTGCCGGCGGCGCACGGATCCTGGCCGTGCCGCTTCGCACGGACGACGCCTCGCTCGTCGTGATCGCCGGTGCCTCGCTCGAGGACCGTGACGAGACCGTCCGCGGCTTCCTCACCGAGCTGTTCGTCGTCGCGCCCATCGCTCTCTTGCTCGCATCGCTCCTCGGCTACGGGCTCGCAACCCTCGCGCTGCAGCCGGTGGAGTCGATGCGTCGCGAGGCCGAGGCGATCTCGGCGGCCGAGCCGGGGCGACGGCTTCCGGTGCCGGAGTCGAGAGACGAGATCTCCCGCCTCGGCGAGACGCTGAACGAGATGCTCGGTCGCCTCGAGTCCGCGCTCGAGCGTGAGCGCAGCTTCGTCGCCGATGCCGGGCACGAGCTGCGAACCCCGCTGGCGCTGCTCAAGACGGAGCTCGAGCTCGCCCTCCGGCGGCCGCGCACGGAGGCCGAGCTCGCCGCGGCCGTCAGCTCGGCGGCGGAGGAGGCAGAGCGCCTCTCGCAGCTCGCCGAGGACCTTCTCCTGCTCGCGCGCTCGGACCGGTCGCAGCTACCGCTCGACCGCGAGCCGGTGCGCGTGGCGGACCTCCTCGACACCGTGGCCGCCCGCTTCGAGGGCCGCGCGCAAGAGGCCAGCCGGACGATCGAGGTCGAGGACCCGGGGGCAGTCGAAGTGAGCGCCGATCGCTTGCGGGTCGAGCAGGCGCTCGGCAACCTCGTCGCCAATGCGCTCGGGCACGGCGACGGAACCGTGCGGCTCGCTGCGGAGGTGCGCAACGGCCGCGTCGAGCTCCACGTGCGCGACGAGGGCGCAGGCTTTCCGCCCGACTTCCTTCCGAGCGCCTTCGACCGCTTCACACAGGCCGACGGCGCGCGGTCGAGCGCCGGGACCGGCCTGGGGCTTGCGATCGCCGAGGCCGTCGCCGCCGCGCACGGCGGGTCCGCACACGCGGCGAACCGGGACGGCGGAGGCGGCGACGTCTGGCTCTCTTTCCCGGCGCGGTAGATTCCTGCCGTGCGCTCGTGGCAGCTGAGAGATATCGAGACGCCCGACGGCACGCGGTCGCCCGTCGTGCTCGACTCCGAGGACAGCCGCGCCGTGCTGATCCGAATCGCGCCCGGGCAGGAGCTCGGCGAGCACCAGGTGCGCGAGCGAGCATGGATCGTCGTCATCGACGGTGCCGTGGAGATCGAGGCCGCCGACGAGTCGATGACCGCCGACTCGGGGACGCTGCTCATGTTCGAGCCGACGGAGAGACATGCCGTACGCAGCGCAAACGGCGCACGCTTGCTCATCGTCTTCGCTCCGTGGCCCGGGCCGGGCCACTACCCGCCCGGGTAGCCCGGGATCAGGCTGAAGCCTGACCCCGGGCGAGCGTCGTCCAGAGCCAGTCCGCGGCAAGCGGCAGGTGCGATGGCTCGATCTCGTGCGCTGCGTCGGACTCGTGGTACTCGACGTCGAAGCCGGCGCCCTCGAGCAGCTCGCGCGCGCGGCGCGCGAAGCCGATCTCCATGATCGGGTCGTTGCGGCCGTGCGCGATGAACGTACGCGTGCTCCCGGCCTTCGAGAGATCCGGCTCCCAGCCCTCGACGACGGGGACGAAGCCCGAGAGCGCCAGGATGCCTGCCGGCGCCGGCCGATCGCCCCCGAGCCCGAGCGCGTAGCTCATCACCGACCCCATCGAGAAGCCGCCGAGGATCGTCCGCTCCGCACCGATCCCGCTGCGCTCCCAGAGCTCGTCGTGGAGCTCGGCGAGCAGCCGGTACGCCGAGTCGAACGTCTCCGGGTCCGGGTAACCGACCCGCGGCACGACGTACCAGTGGTAGCCGGGCCAGCCGGGCAGCGTCAACGGCGCGCGCGGCCCGACGGCGTAGAGCCTGCGCTCGGGGTCGAGCACGTCCGCGAGCGGGAGGAGGTCCCGCTCGTCCGCCCCACGGCCGTGGTGCAGGACGAGCAGGCCCTCCGGCGTCCCGTGCGCGGCGCGTTCGCGAAACTCGAGCTCCGCCACGCGCCGTCCTTCGATCAGTCTCCGAGCGGGTTCACAAGCGCCTTCTTGCCCTCGAAGGCGAAGAAGAGCAGGTCGTTCATGCGGAAGGTCTGGTTGTTCGGGCCGAGCGACGGCTTGAAGCTCGTGTCTCGCACGATCGAGTGGTTGCTCCCCTCCATCGCGCGATGGAACGTCTCGGCGACGATGCGGGCACCCACGCCCTTCAGCTTCCCGCCGTTGAACTCGGACTCGCGCAGGATGTAGAACCAGAGCGGCGTCCGCTGGAGGAGCAGCGGAAGCTGCGCCGACGTCAGGCCGCTCAGGTCGGCGCCGTTGTTGCCATCGCGAACCTGCGCGTTCGTCAGCTTCGTGATGTTGACGCCCTTGCCCTTCATGAACGCGACCATCTGCTGGCCGGTCGCGAGCTTGACCATCTTCGCGCGGATGAGGTTCCTGAGCGCGAGGTTCGCCTCCGCCGGCGGAAAGCCCGGGAGGGTGGCGAGCGGGTCCACGAGCTTCGTGTCGATGCGCATCGCCCGGTTGAACTTCGCGGCCGGGACGACGAGCGCCGGCCTCGCCGCCGGGGTCTCCGAGAAGTCGAAGAGGCGGCGGAAGTCTGCGGTCCAGTCGGCCGCGAGTAGCAGGTTGCCGCCGAGGTTGCCGCTCTTGCCCGTGAACTCGAAGAGGTACGTGAGAAACCCGCTCCCGAAGTCGAACGCCACGTTCCAGTTGTACGCGTCGCGGATCATCGAGTGCCCGAGCCGGAACGCGGCCACCGAGAACTCGATCGGCATCGTCGGCACGTCGGTCGGGACGGCGTTCACCTCGAACACCTTGCGACCCTGGTTGAACACGTTGCTCACGACCCCCGGCGCGCAGATGCGCGGCAGGTAGTCGGTCTTGAGCATCCACTGGTAGTGCTTGACCACCTTCTGACGAGCGCGGCCGAAGCGATTCGCCGGTGGGATGCCCGGGTCGAGTGTGTCGACGACCCGGTTGTGGAAGCGGATCATCGCCAGGTGCAGCTGCGCGACGGCGAGGTTCTCGTCGTTTCGCTCGTCCGGGATGATCGCCTTGCGCTTCTCGGTGACGCTGGACCCGGCTCCACGCAGCAGGTCGAACCCCAGCTTGCCGGGGAACCCGCCCGCCGCCGTCGTCTTCCCCACCTTGAGGTGCAACCCGTCGGGCTCGTAGAACTTCATCGACTCGGGGTCGTTCGGCCCGCCTCCGTACATCGAATCGAGGTCGAGGCTCGGCGACCGTCCCTGTATCAGGTCGATCGGCGCGACGTTGTCGCCGAGCATGACGATCGTCCTGTCGAACGTCAGGTCGTGGTCGACGAACTGCCCGAGGTAGGTGTAGCCGGCAGGGATCGTCGACTGACCCCCGACGTCGATCATGGCGGCAGCGATCTTCTTCATGTTCGGCTCGCCGAGCTGCTTGCCCACTCCGCTCGGGCCCATGCGCGAGAAGCGAAACGGCGGCGTCGCGGCCTCAAGAGCTGCGGCGAGCGTTCTCTCGCGGCCACCGACGGCCTCTCCGAGCAGTCCTTCGCCGAGGACGAAGTAGCTCTCTGATCCGTGGTCCACGATCCCCCCTTTCGTCGTGAGCACCCGATGCTAAGTGAGATCCGGGTTCCGTGCGGCGGCCCGCTCCCGCAGCCGGGGTTTGTAGAAACTGATCGCATGCCACTCCGGAATCGCGTCACGCCGCTCGGCGAGCTGATCGCCGACCCCGCACGCGGACTCGTGTATGGAAACCGCGGCTGCCTCCACGACGAGTCCGGCCACATCGGGCGCCGCTACAACGGAAAGCGCTGGATCGCGTGCCGCCTCGAGTTTCGCGGCTGGAAGCGCACGCGACTACTGCAACCCGGCCGCTTCACCGAGCTCTTCTTCCTCGACGAGGCGACAGCGTTCGCCGCCGGGCACCGGCCCTGTGCGCTCTGCCGCCGCGAGGACTACGTCCGCTTCGCCGCAATCTGGAGCGACCTCCATCCTGGCAAGGTGGGCGCGGACGAGATGGACGCGCAGCTCCACACCGAGCGGGTCGATCCGGAGACACGCGGGCAGCTCCACCACGACGCCGCGCTCGACGGCCTGCCCGACGGCGCCTTCGTCCTGCGCAACGACGAGCCGTGCATCGTGCTCGGCTCGGCGCTCCTCCCCTGGACCCCGGCCGGCTACCGGCCTGCCATGCCGAGACCGTCACGCGAGCGGGTCGTGCTCGTCACGCCGCCGTCGCTCGTCGACGTGCTCCGCGCGGGCTGGGAATCCGTCATACCGCTCGTGCACCCGTCCGCGACGGCGTCGTAGTCAGCGCCCGACGTTGCTCTTCCCGAGCTCGGGTGCCGAGGCGCGTTGTGACCGGCGGAGGTAGCGTGGCCGGACAAGCGAGCGAAAAGAAAGGGGTGACGCCGTGACGACGACCACACCCAGCCGGATCGAGCTCCCCGCGCTGCCCCTCGCGGAATGGGAGCCGACGAAGAAGACGCTGCACCTCTGGGTGCAGATCCTCGGCAAGGTACGGATGGCAACGGCGCCTCCGCGAAACCACTGGTGGCACGTCGCGCTCTACATCGGCGTGCGTGGCTTGACCACGCGCAGGTTGCGGGCGGAGAACGGCATCGCGTTCGAGATCGTCTTCGACTTCGTCGATCACCGCCTGGTCGTCTCGACGGACACGGGTGAGGTCTCCTCCTTCGACCTCGGCGACGGGCTCTCGGTGGCCGAGTTCGACGAGAAGCTGCATGCGACGCTCGCGAGCTTCGGCGTCGACGTCTCGATTCGGGAGTCGCCGTTCGGGGTTCCGATGACGACGCCCTTCCCCGAGGACCGGGAGCACGCCTCCTACGATCGGGACGCGGTCGAGCGCTTCTGGCGGG
This sequence comes from uncultured Actinomycetes bacterium, assembly GCA_963848405.1. Lineage (GTDB taxonomy): Bacteria > Actinomycetota > Thermoleophilia > Gaiellales > Gaiellaceae > GMQP-bins7. Next base: position 104,395 of record CAWKDP010000036.1, read on the forward strand.
CGCTCGGCTGGAGCGATGCGATCCTCGAGGAGTTCGCAGGCTGGTACTGCGGCAAGACGAGCCCGGTGCACCTCTTCTGGCACTCGCTCGACCTCGCGCTCACGCGCTTCGGCGGCCCTCGCGCGTCGGCGCCGCCGGACGATCCCGTCAACCGCGAGGCCTACTCGCACGAGGTCGTGTCGTTCGGCTTCTGGCCGGGAGACGACAACGTTCGGGAGCCCACGTACTACGCGTACGCGGCTCCCGAGCCGGAAGGAATACGTGACTCCATCCTGCGTCCCGCAGACGCCTCCTGGAACGAGGGCCCGACCGGCTCGCTCGCGCTCCTGTCCTACGACACGGTGCGCACCGCATCGAGCTCCAAGGCAGCGCTGCTCGCATTCCTGGAGAGCGCGTATCAGGCCGGCGCGGGCGCGCTCGGCTGGCCTCGAGACGACCTCCGATCGTCCTGGTGCCCGAGCCCGCCGGACCTGAGCGAGCTCCTCGAACGCCAACCGGGAGGCGGAGCCGGATGAGCTTCGTCTCGCGTGGCTTCCGCGGCCGTCGGCGCGAGTCCGACGCCGATCCGAGCCGTGTTCCGCCCGGCCAGTACGTGACGACCGACTTCCCGGTCCTCTCGGCAGGCCCGACGCCGCACACGCCGCTCGAGGAGTGGACGTTCTCGGTCGTCGCGGGCGACGAGCGGACGGACGTGGACATGGGACGAGTTCCGGGCGCTCCCGACCGAGACGGTGACCGTGGACATCCACTGCGTCACGCGTTGGTCGAAGCTGGACACGACCTGGGAGGGCGTCTCGGTGGACACGCTGCTCGCCGACATCGAACCGGATGCGCCGTACGTCCTCGCGTTCTGCGACGGCGGCTACACGACGAACCTCCCGCTCGAGGACGTGATCGACGGGAAGGCGTGGGTCGCCTTCGCTACGACGGCGAGCCTCTGGATCCGGAGCATGGCGGCCCCGCACGACTGCTCGTCCCGCACCTCTACTTCTGGAAGAGCGCGAAGTGGGTGCGCGGCCTGGCGCTCCGGGACGAGGACGAGCCGGGCTTCTGGGAGACGTACGGATACCACCTCTACGGGGACCCGTGGCTCGAGCAGCGGTTCGCGGGCGACTGAGCTGGCAGATCGCCACCGTCGACCGAGTCGTCGACGAGACGGCTCGCGTGCGCACGCTCGTCCTCGACGTTCCCGAGTGGGCGGATCACCGCGCCGGGCAGCACCTCGACGTCCGGCTGACCGCCGAGGACGGCTACCGCGCCGAGCGCGAGTACTCGATCGCCTCGGCGCCCGGCGAGCCGGTCTCGATCACCGTGGAGCGGCTCGACGACGGCGAGGTCTCGCCCTATCTCACCGAGGAGCTGAGAGCAGGCGACGGGCTCGAGCTGCGCGGGCCGATCGGCGGCTACTTCGTCTGGGGGCCGGAGAACGGCGGCCCTTTGCTGCTCGTCGCCGGCGGCTCCGGGATCGTCCCGCTGCGAGCGATGCTGCGCCACCGCCGGAATCGCGGCAGCGACGTGCAGGTGCGCCTGTCTCTACTCGTCGCGCTCGCTCGGCGAAGTGATCTACCGCGCCGAGCTCGACGAGCCGGTCGAGGGAGTCGAGGTGGCGCACACGCTGACGCGGGAACAGCCACCTGGCTGGACGGGTTACGGGCGCCGCGTCGACGCCGCGCTTCTCGGCGAGGTCGCGTGGCCTGCCTCCGAGGATCCACTCGCCTTCGTGTGCGGGCCGACGAGCTTCGTCGAGGCCGTCGCGAGCGGGCTCGTCGAGCTCGGCTATCCGCCCACCTGGTGAAGACGGAGCGTTTCGGAGCGACAGGAGGACGATGATGGAAGCGCTCGACGGAAACGCGATCGGCGGACGTCTGCTCACGGCGTTCGGTATCGGAGATGACAACGGCCAGCGGAGTCTGCGCGACCTGCGGCGCAATGGGCTACCTCGCGGAGCTCGAGGTGTACGTCGAGGCCCCCGGCGCCGTCGGCCGCTGCAGGAAGTGCGGCAGCGTGCTCGTCGTGCTGGTCGAGGCGCACGGGAGAACCTGGGCGGACGTGCGCGGCCTGGCGCGGCTCGACATGCCTGCGGGCTCCTGAGCAGGCGGCACGCGACTCGTGAGCGGGCGCCAGCGGAGGACCCTCGTCGCGGCGATTCTCGGCTCGGCGATCGCGACCATCGACGGCACGGTCGTCAACGTCGCCCTGCCGGCGATCGAGAGCGACCTCGGCGGTGGGCTGTCGGGGCAGCAGTGGGTGTCGAACGCCTATCTCCTGACCCTCGGCTCGCTGATCCTGATCGGAGGGTCGCTCGGAGACATCTACGGCGAGCGCCGCATCTTCGCGCTGGGGACGGCCGCCTTCGGCGTGGCCTCCATCGCGTGCGCAGCGTCAACGACGATCGAGGTGCTCATCGCCGCCCGCGCCCTGCAGGGAGTGGCCGCAGCTCTGTTGATTCCGAGCTCGCTCGCGGTCATCGTGGCCGCGTTCCCGCCGGACCAGCGCGGCAACGCGATCGGCGCCTGGACTGCGTGGGGCGCGATCGCCGCGCTGATCGGACCACTCGCAGGAGGTCTCGTCGTCGACCAGCTCTCGTGGCGCTGGATCTTCGCGCTCAACGTTCCTCTGGTCGCGGTGACCCTCGTGCTGATCCTCGCGGCCGTGCCGAAGACGGCGCCGGTGGCCGGGAGGCGCGTGGACTTCGTCGGCGCGGCCCTCTGCGCCATCGGCCTCGGCGGCGTTGTCTTCGCGCTCATCGAGCAGCCGCACTTCGGCTGGTCGAGCCCGGTGATCCTCGTGCCGCTTGTCGGCGGGATCGTCTCCTTCGCCTCGTTCCTGGCCTACGAGCGCCGTGCGTCGCATCCCATGCTGAAGCTCGAATTGTTCTCGCGCAGGAACTTCGCGGTCGGAAACCTCGAGACGCTCACGATGTACGCGGGTCTCGCGATTCTCTTCTTCTACCTCGTGATCTTCCTCCAGCAGGTCGCCGGCTACAGCGCCCTCGAGAGCGGCTTCGCGACGCTCCCCGTGACGGTCGTCATGTTCGTGCTGTCGAGGCGATTCGGCGCGCTCGCCGACCGCTACGGCCCGCGCTTCTTCATGGGCGCCGGGCCGCTCGTCGCGGCAGCCGGCCTGCTCGTCTTGCTGAGAACGGGCACCGACACCTCGTACGTCGGCGACGTCCTACCGGCGCTGCTCGTCTTCGCCGTCGGACTCTCGATGACGGTCGCGCCGCTCACCGCAGCGGTGCTCGCCGACGCGGACGAGACGGACGCCGGAATCGCGTCCGCGGTCAACAACGCGGTCGCGCGAGTCGCGGGGCTCGTGGGGATCGCGCTCGTCGGCGTCGTCATCGCACGTCAGCTCCCCGGGGACACGTTCGCGGCGAACGAGGGATCGGTGCGCGCCTTCCACCAGGCCGTTCTCATCTGTGCGGGCCTCGTGGCGGCCGGAGGCGTCGCGGGCGCGATCGGAATCACGAACCCGAGACGTGCCCTCGACGCCGAGGGGTGTGCCGGCGGCCAACTCGTCGCCGTCCCGGGGCCCGCGGTGGAGCGGGCCTGACCGGGCATCGGCCAGACCCGCCTCGAGTCTTCGTACCGCGGACGCTCGCTCAGCGAAGCGAGATCGCGAGCTCCTCCAGGAGGTCCAGCGCGTCCTGCATGCCCGCCTCCATGCCGGAGTCGACGATCGCGTCGCGCGTGACCTTGCTCGGGGCCTGCACGAGAATCGTGAGCGTCGTGCGCCCGTCCTCCTCCGTGAAGGTCGCGGTGTTCACGGTCGTCGCGTCCTCCTCGGACACGCCCTCGGGCACGCCTTCGAAGAACTCGGTCGAGACGATCCGCTCGTTCGGGACGATCTCGCGGTACTCGCCGTGGAAGCCGACCTCGAAGCCGTCGGGCGTGACCATCACGTAGCGCCACTTGCCGCCGACACGCAGGTCGATCTCGCAGGTCGTCACCTCGCCGCGCTTCGCGTTCCACCAGCGCCTGACCAGCTCGGGCGTGGTGAACGCCTCGAACACCAGGTGCTTGGGCGCGTCGAACTCGCGCGTGATGAGGATCTGCTCATCCGTCGGTAGGGTCACCGCCGCCGAACCACTACTCACTGGCATCTCGTTCCTCCTTCTCCTTGAGCTTCTGCAACACGACATCCAGCTCGTCGAACCGCTCCGACCACGAACGCTCGTAGCTCTTCACCCAGTCGTGAATGGGCTTGAGCGCGCGGCCGTTGAGCCGGTACAGCCGCTGTCGTCCTTCGTCGCGCACGTCGACCGCCCCCACTTCTCGGAGCACGCGCAGGTGCTTGGACACCTGCGGCTGGTTGAGCCCGAGCGCACGGACGAGGTCGTTCACGGGCCGCTCCCCGCCGGCGAGGGCGTCGAGGATCTGCCGCCGCCGGGGCTCGGCCACCGCGTTGAACGCATCCGCCGTCGTCGCCGCTCGTGCCATGCGCCGATAATACATGCCCATATAGGAATACGTCAAGTTACGGGCGGGATGGAAACGGTTACTACTAGGTGATCGCCGCGATCGCGGTCGGACAACGCCGTAGGCTGACGCCCACCAGGAACGAGGAGGATCCATGCGACACGCTCGATCGACACCGATTGCGTCTCATGTCCTGCTTCTGATCGCGCTCGCGCTGAGTGCGGCCATCGCTGGATCCGCCGCGAGCGCCGCCCCCGTCGTGTCAGCTCAAAGCGCGCCTGACTTCGGCCCGAACGTCACCATCTTCGACCCGAGCATGCCCGTCGGCGAGATCCAGGCAACGATCGACTCGATCCACGCCCAGCAGGTCGACGCCGAGATGGCCACGAACCGCTACGCGCTCCTGTTCCAGCCGGGTGTCTACGGCACAGCCACCCAGCCGCTGCAGTTGAAGGTCGGCTACTACACCGAGGTCGCCGGCCTGGGCGCCTCCCCGACCGACGTGACGATCAACGGCAAGATCGAGGTCTACAACCGCTGCCTGGAGGACGGGGGCACGAGCAACTGCCTTGCCCTGGTCAACTTCTGGCGCACGCTGTCCAACCTGTCCCTGAGCATCAACACCCTCGGTCAGGACCCCTGTCGCGCCTCTGCAAACTTCTGGGCGGTCTCGCAGGCCGTGTCGATGCGCCGTCTCGACATCGGCGGGGCGAACCTCTCGCTGATGGACTACTGCACGGCCGGACCGCAGTTCGCCAGCGGCGGCTTCATCGCCGACTCGAGGCTGCCGTTCGTCATCAACGGCTCGCAGCAGCAGTGGCTCATCCGCAACAGCGTGATCGGCGGCTGGTCGAACGCTGTGTGGAACCAGGTCTTCGCCGGTGTCGTCGGCGCGCCGTCGGACGAGAGTTTCCCGAGCCCGCCGTACACGACACTCGCTACGACACCCGTCAGCCGCGAGAAGCCGTACCTGTTCGTCGACGCGCAGGGCGCCTACAACGTCCGCGTGCCGTCAGCGCACACCAGCACCTCCGGCATCACCTGGGCCGTCGGCATGACGGCGGGAAGCACGATCCCGCTCCGCGACTTCTTCATCGCGAAGCCGTCGGACTCGGTGGAAACGATCAACAACCGATTGGCCCGCGGCATGCATCTGCTGTTCACGCCGGGCATCTACGGCGTCGGGAAGAGCATCTCCGTCAAGCGCGCCGACACGGTGGTCCTCGGCATCGGGCACGCGACGCTCACCGCGGTCAACGGCGCGATCCCGCTGACTGTCGACGATGAGCCCGGCGTCATCATCGCCGGCCTCACGATCGATGCAGGCACGGTCAAGTCGCCGATCCTCATGCAGGTCGGCAAGAAGCCGAAGAAGAACTCGAAGAGCGACCCGTCGAACCCGACCACGCTCTCGGACGTGTACTTCCGTGTCGGTGGGCCGCATGTCGGCAGAGCCGATGTCGCGCTCGAGGTCAACAGCAACAACGTCCTGATCGATCACACGTGGGTGTGGCGTGCGGATCACGGTGTCGAGGGCTTCTCCGGCGACACCGAGCGCTGGAACACCAACACCGGCCGCAACGGCGTCATCGTCAACGGCGACGACGTGACTGCAACGGGGCTGTTCGTCGAGCACTTCCAGCAGTACAACACCATCTGGAACGGCGAGAACGGCGTCACGATCCTGTACCAGAACGAGCTGCCCTACGATCCGCCGACGCAGGCAGATTGGATGCACGACGGGGTCGAGGGCTGGGCGGGCTACAAGGTCGGAGACGAGGTTCGTACGCACACGCTCTACGGCGGCGGCGTCTACGTCTTCAACCGGAACGACCCGTCGATCCACACCGAGAACGGCTTCGAGGTCCCCCAGACCCCAGGTGTCCGTCTGCATCACGTCATGACGGTCAACCTCAGCGCCGGCACGATCGACCACGTCGTCAACGGCGTCGGCGACGCGGCCGACACGACCAAGATCGGCACTGCCGGTCTTTATCGTCGACTATCCGTGACTCACCGGCCGAGGTGAGCCCGGGCCGCCCGGATGACTCGGGCGGCCCGGAAGAGGCCGCCGGGCCGCGACTCGGTCCAGCGCGCGAGTTGCCCCGTCGTCCTATCGCAATGCATCCACTCGCGCGCCGATCGCTGCGAGCGCCGCGGTGCGACTCGGCACGCCGAGCTTGCGGTAGACGTGCTCGAGGTGCTTGCTGACGGTCGCGGGCGTGACATACAGCTCGCGCGCGATCTCGGCGGTCGACTTGCCCGCCGCCAGGCGCGCGGAGGACTTCGACCTCCCTCGCCGTCAGCGCCGGTCGCGCTCGCTCCTCGGCGAGGATCAACCCGCCTCGCGCCGGTGCCTCGACGACGAGCCGCGCGCCGTTGCTCTCGACTCGCAGGGGCTGGTCGTGCAACGTCGACGCGAGCCAGTCGCCGATCCGCGCCGGCAGTCGACCGCCGGAGCCGTTGCCGAACCAGGCCGCGAGGAGCCTCTGCGCAGGGGGCGATGCGTACTCGATGACGTCGCCGCTTCCGAGAATCACGAAGCCACGTGGGTCGCGTTCTTCGGCGGACTCGACCACCGCCTGGAGAGCCGCGAGGAGGCGGCGGCTGCGTGCGTGCCGCACAAGCGAGGCGGCGTGCGGCCGGAGGGCGGTGGCGATCAGCCGGTCGCGTGCAGTGAAGTCGTGCTCGTGGCTGGATAGGAGGAGGAAGC